>SIBR01000035.1 GCA_009695065.1 Opitutus sp.
CCGCCCGGCAGCCCGCCACGCTGGCGATCGGCCGCGCCACCATCGGCGAATGGATGTTCAACCGCCGCCCGATCAAGCCCGACAGCACGGTGCTCAGCATGCTGAACCCGGCCGATCCGTACGTGCTCGGCCAGGGCCTGCGCTTCGGCACGGTTGACCCGACAATGACGGTCCTGAGCCTGCGCGCGGCCGATGGCAAAGGCATCGCGACGCTCTTCCACGCGCCGATCCATGCGGTCGCGATCTACGGCAAATTCCCCGGGATTTCGGCCGACTGGCCGGGCGCGGTCGTGCAGCGTCTGCGCGCCGCCGCGGTCGGCGAACCCGTTTTCCTGCAGGGCTGCGCCGGCGACATCGTGCCGGCCCGGCGCGGGTTCGAGGCTGTCAAAGTCATGGCCGATGGAATCGCGGAGCGCATTCTCGCCGCACAGAAGGTCGCGGTGCGTCTGGAACCCGGCCCGCTGCGCACTTCCCGTGCGATCGTCGGCGCGCCGGCCACCGCGGCCGCCGGCCGCGATCTGAGCCGCAGCAACCTCGACTGCGAGGTGCAAGTGGTGACGATGGGGACGCTGGCCATCGTCACGCTCCCCGGCGAACCGCTGTCGGGCCTCAGCACGACAATCCAGGAACGGTCGCCGTTCCCCCACACGATCGTGCTGGGCTATTCGAATGGACGCGGCATCGGCTACGTCGGGCTGCCCGGCACCAAGATCAAGGGCGGCTACGAGATGAGCGACGTCGGTCACGGCGCCGATGAGGCGGGCGGATTTCTCGTGGATTCGGCCGTGCGACTCCTGAAGGAACACGCGGGTGCGCCGAAACCCCGATAACGGCCGGCCGTCATGTTCCGCCGCCCGCCGAAAGCGCTCCCAGCACTCGGAAAATTTCTGTCGCGAATCCTGCTCGCCGGCGTCGCGACCGCCGCGGCGCAGGTGGAGAAGAAACTCCCGCTGCCGGGCGAGGTATTTCAAATCGAAGGGCACACCGCGTTCGTCATCGCCCCGGATCGCAGGACGGCCGGTGAGCCGACACCGTGGGTTTGGTATGCGCCCACGCTGCCAAATCTTCCCGCGCAGCCGGAGAAGTGGATGTTCGAACGTTTTCTCAAGGCGGGCATCGCCATCGCTGGAATCGACGCCGGCGAATCCTACGGCAGCCCGGACGGATGCGCGCTGTATTGCGCGCTCTACCGGGAGCTGACGCTACGGCGGGGCTTTTCGGGAAAACCCGTGCTGCTCGGCCGGAGCCGGGGCGGGCTCATGACGTTGAACTGGGCCGTGGAGAATCCGACCAAGGTCGCCGGTTTCGCGGGCATCTACCCAGTGTGCAACCTCGCGAGCTATCCCGGCCTGCCGAAAGCGGCCGGAGCGTTTCATCTTACGGCGGCACAACTCGAGACGCAGCTGACGCAGCACAACCCGATCGACCGCCTCGCCCCGCTGGCCCGCGCCCGCGTGCCGCTGTTCGCGATCCACGGCGACGTGGACAAACTCGTTCCCCTCGAGGCGAATTCCGGTGAAATGGAGAAACGCTATCGCGCGCTGGGCGGGACGATGACGCTCATCGTGCCCCGCAACCAGGGCCACAACATGTGGCCCGGCTTTTTCGAGAGCGAGGAACTGGTGCAGTTCGTCGTGCGCCACGCGCGACCGTAAAGGCCCCCGCCCGTCATTTCGCCGTCGGGGTCTGTTTCTCCCGGTTGCGCGGGTGAAATTTCGCGTGGTGGCTGAGGAGCCGCTGGGGTTCCACGGCGGTGTAGATTTGCGTGGTGGAGATGCTCGCGTGCCCGAGCATTTCCTGAATCGCCCGGAGATCGGCGCCGCCGGTGAGCAGGTGCGTCGCAAAGGAATGCCGCAGCCCGTGGGGCTTGACGTTCTTCGTGATGCCGGCGCGCTTCGCCTGCTGCTTCACGATCATCCAGAGCGCCACGCGGGAGAGGGCGCCGCCACGGTTGTTGAGGAAAAATTCGCTCCCGGTCTTGGCCTTCACGAGATGTGGCCGGCCGGAGAGGAGATAAGTCTTGAGGGCGTCGCAGGCCCGGCCGCCGACGGGCACGACCCGCTCCTTCGAACCCTTGCCGAAGACGCGGATAAAGCCGTGATCGAGATCGATCTGTTGCAAGCGCAGTGCCGCGAGCTCCGAAACGCGGAGGCCGCTGGAGTAAAACAATTCGAGCAGCGCACGATCCCGCAACGCCCGCGGGCCACCGTCCCCCGGGGCATCGAGCAGGCGCGTGACCTCCTCCTCGGAAAGGACGGCCGGCATCTTGCGCGCCAGCTTCGGCCCGGTGAGCAGCGCGGTGAAATCGTCCTCGCGGAATTTTTCGCGCACAAGGAAGCGCGCGAGCATCCGCAGCGCGGTCAGTTTGCGGGCCAGACTCGCCACGGTGTAGCGGGCGCTGCTCAGCGCACGGATCCAGGCGGCCGCGTTTTCCCCGGTCACACTCCGCCAGTTTTTCGCGCCATGCCGCGCGAGAAACCTACCCGCTTGGTCGAGATCGAGCCGGTAGCCCGCGATGGTGTTTTTGGCCAGGCCGCGCTCGAGGCTGATGAACCCCAGAAACGCCTCGATGTCCTCGGCGAAAGCCTCCGGCGCCTGGCTGTGATCGACGCGCGCGGCAGTCATCGTGGTTCGGTCGGTCCAAACGGAGCGGAAATCCCAACGCGTTCAAAAGCAGCCCGTCTCCGAGAACTCACCGGATCCGCGCGATTGGCCAGCCCGTTTCACGAAACGTTCGACCACCGGACCGGCCGGAATGCAGCCCGTCGCTTAATACGAACGGCGCCGCGGCGGCGGCACGTAGTTCGAATTGGTTTCCTTCATCCGGAAGGTGATGCGCGCCTTCTCCAGATCGTAGGGACTCATCTCCATTTTCACCATGTCGCCCGCGGCGATCTTGATGAAATTCTTGCGCAGCTTGCCCGAAATATGGGCCAACACCACGTGGCCGTTGGAGAGTTGCACCTTGAACATCGTGCCGGGCAAAACCGACACGACCCGGCCCTCGACTTCGATCGCGTTGTTATCAGCGGACATGGTTAACGCGGGTTAGGCAGAGGCAGCGGAGCATCATAGGTTCGTTCGTCAAAAGCCCTTGTTAGGCAGAAACGAGCCCGCCGAGTCAAGGTTTCCCGTCGTGAGTGCCGGCCGGATCACCGGCCGCGATGCCGCAGGATTGCCATGTCACGACGCTCCTCGCAATCAGACAGGGGCAAACGCCCTGCCATGGCCAATCTTTCGCCACCTCCCTGTCCGTTCGAAAAGCAATTTCCGTCGCAACTGGTGCGCGACGACGTGTTCTTCATGAGCCTCGCCTACAACCAGGCGATCGACGCGTGGCGGCAGGACGAAGTGCCCATCGGCGCGGTGATCGAGGTCGGCGGAGAAGTGATCGCCGCCGCCCACAACACCGTGGAAGGTGCGGGCGACCCGACCGCCCACGCCGAGATCCTCGCGATCACGCAGGCCGCCGCGAAACTCGGCAACTGGCGACTGGAGGGTGCGACGGTCTATGTCACCAAGGAGCCTTGCCCGATGTGTTCGGGGGCGATGCTGATGTCGCGCGTGCGCCGGGTCTGCTACGCGGTGCCCGACCCCAAGATGGGCTGCCTCGGCGGCGCGACGAACCTCAACGATCTGCCGCGCGTGAACCACCACGTCGAACTCACCGCGGGTGGCGTGCTGGAGACTGAGTGTCGCGATTTGCTGCAGGCGTTTTTCAAAATGAAGCGCCTCGCGCCGGAGGAGTAATCGGCTCGGGCCACCGCAGCGCGGCCCGAATTCCGGGCGCACGAGTAGCCGTTGCCGGAACGGAAACGTGGCGACAAAGACACAGGGGAAAGTTGACGCATGCCGCTGCCGGTGCATTGGTTGCCCCTGTCGTTTAGAACCGTCCCAACTCAAACCCACATTCCCATGGCCTTCGAACTTCCGAAACTACCCTATGCCTTGAACGCGCTCGAGCCGCACATCGACGCCCGGACGATGGAGATCCACCACGGCAAGCACCACAATGCCTACGTGACGAACGCAAACAACGCGCTGAAGGACCATCCAGCGCTGGCGAATCTCGACGTCAACGCGCTCATCGCCGATCTTAGCAAGGTTCCGGATGCGATCCGCGGCGCCCTCCGCAACAATGCCGGCGGGCACAGCAACCATTCGTTTTTCTGGACCATCATGGGCCCGGGCAAGGGTGGCGCCCCCAAGGGCAAGCTCGCCGATGCGATCAACGCCACGTGGCAGTCCTTCGACAACTTCAAGGCCGAGTTCGCCAAAGCCGGCGCGGGCCGTTTCGGCTCCGGCTGGGCGTGGCTCGTGGTCGGCGCGGACAAGAAGCTCGCGATCGTTTCCACCGCCAACCAGGACAGCCCGCTGATGGGCAAGGCGGTCGCCGGCGCGGAAGGCAAACCGGTCATCGGCCTCGATGTGTGGGAACACGCCTACTATCTCAACTACCAGAACCGCCGCCCCGACTACATCACGGCGTGGTGGAACGTGGTGGACTGGGACGCGGCGGAAGCAAACTATCAGGCCGCCGTCGCCTGATTCCCGCCGGGAGCGTGCACCGCGCCTCCGCAAAAAAACCGCACCGCTGAGGTGCGGTTTTTTATGGCGCGCGTGCGCCACCGGGTTCACGGCGTCCAGACGTTCGCCTGCATCGCGCCGGTGAAATTCCGGCTGATCGGCGTGCTCTTGCCGGTCTGGGTGTCGAGGATGCACAGCACGCTCGTGCTGCGATCGCGGGCGGTATAAACGACGTGCCGGCCATCCCCCAGCCAGCAGGGCTCGATACCATCGAAGCCCGCCTTCGAAACGACCTCCGCTTTGCGCGCCGAAAAATCGTAAACCGCGATCTGGTACTTGCCGCCCGGCACCCGCACCGTGCAGGCGATCTTGTTCGGATCCCTCCGGCTCCAATCCGGCTCCGCCGAGTACGTGAAGCCCGTCGGCAGCCGTTGCGGTGTTCCTCCGCTGGCGGGTATCGCGTAAAGTTGGGGGCCCGGCTCCATCGCAAAAACGATCTGGGCGCCATCGGGCCGCCATACCGGAGAAGCCTTGGCCTGCTCGGAGCGCGTCCGCCGCGCGACCTGGCGGCCCTGCGCGTTGCTCACATAGATCTCCGGCGTGCCCTCGCCGCTCAGGATCATCGCCACCTGCTGCCCGTTGGGGCTGTAGCGCCCCCCGCTGTTGGTGCCGCGGAAACTCACAAAGGTCGTGCGCTCGTAGGTCCGGAGGTCGTACTGAAAAATATCCGGAAACCCCGACTTGAAGTAGCTCGTGAACAGCAGGCGGTTGCCGTCCGGCGACCACCGCGGCATCATCACCAGCGAGCGGTCGCTGGTCACGCGCTTGAGTTCGCCCAGAAACAGGTCCGCAACGTAAACTTCCTTCTTGCCCGTGTTCTCGCCGACGAACGCCAGCCGCGCGGCGAAGAATCCGCGCAGGCCGAGCCCGTTGGTCTGGGCCACCGCCACATCCGCCGCGTGGAGCAAGGCGACGCGCGGCGTGGTGCCGGTGACGGTTTGGGAAACCACGGGCGTGCCGCCGGCACCCTTGGTGACATCCACCCGCACCTGCGTGCCCGTGACGGCCGAGAAGCGGATGTCGTAGACGAACCCGCTCGCGACGAGCTTGTAGCGGCCGTGTGTGTTGAAGGCCTGCAACGCCAGGCTGTTAAACTCGGGGGTGTTGGCGGACACGCGCACGGGAATCGTGTTCTTATCGACATCGACCCGGACCTCGCCAATGCGAACCTGGCCGGAGATGGAAGCGGTACCGATTCCAATCAGCAGGAGGAGGCGCAGAATTTTTTGCATGAGAAAAAGACGAGCTGAAGAATTACCGGGAAGATGCCTTTCTATTTGCAGGCTATCGCGGCATAACAACTCTTATTTGCTCACAATCGCACACCTCGCACCGTGACTTCCGACGAAATCAAAGAGCAGCTTAAACAGGTAAAATATCCCGGCTTCAGCCGGGATATCGTGTCTTTTGGACTCGTGCGTTCGGCGGGCTTCGTCGACGGCACGGCCAAAGTGGCGGTCGCCCTCACGACGAACGATCCGAAGGTGCCGCTCCAGCTAAAGAAGGAAATCGAGGCCTGTCTGCGAGTGTTGCCCGGCGTCCGGGACATCATCGTCGAGATCTCGGTCGCCGCCGTGAAAGCGCCGGCCGCCGCCGGCCGCCCCACCGGGGGGGCGACGGCCAACCTCGCGGGCAACAGTTCCGCCGCGAAATCGATCCGCCGCGCCGTTGCTATCGCTTCCGGCAAAGGCGGCGTGGGGAAAAGCACGTTTTCCGTGAACCTCGCCTGCGCGCTCGCGCAGGTGCTCACGCTGCAGGGCCGGCCGGGACGCGTGGGCTTGATGGATTGCGACATTTACGGCCCCAGCGTACCGCTGATGATGGGCCTCAAGGGCCGGCCCGAGGTCGAAGGCGACGGCCCGGATGCGGTGCTCGTGCCGATGGAGCGCCACGGTGTGAAGGTCATGAGCATGGGTTTCCTCGTCGACGACAACACGCCGGTGGTGTGGCGCGGGCCGATGATCATGAAGACGGTGCAGCAGTTCGTCCAAAATGTACGCTGGGGCGAACTCGACATCCTGCTCGTCGACCTGCCCCCGGGCACGGGCGACGCTCAACTCTCACTCGTGCAGACCCTGCCGCTCGACGGCGCAGTGATCGTGACAACGCCCCAGCCGGCGGCCACCAACGTCGCGCGCAAAGGCGGCCTGATGTTTCAAAAGGTCAATGTACCCCTGCTGGGCGTGGCCGAAAACATGAGTTACTTCACCGATCCCGCCGGCAACAAACACACCCTGTTTGGCTCGGGTGGCGGCATTCTAACCGCCGAAAAGCTTGGCACCACCCTGCTCGGTCAGGTGCCGCTAATCGCCGCCATCCGCGAGGGCGGCGACAGCGGCGAACCCATCGTGGTCAGCGCACCGCAAAGCGAAGCCGCGAACGTGTTTCGCACCATCGCCGAAACGTTGCTCAACCGCCTGGCGCAGCCGAGCACATTAGGAATGTGACATTTAGGAAACATTGCAGGCATTGACAGTCCCCGGCCCGTCGCTCTCATCTTAACTCGCGCTGCATGACTTCTCCCGCTCAAGAGCCTTCGACGTCCCGAGAGTTCGTGAAACAGTCCAGCCTCTACCAAGAGTTTCTGGCGGAACGTGAGGAAATCCTGAAGCACAAGTGGTTGGAGTCGGAGCGACTTGGATACGATATCGGTTTCGAATGGGCTCTGCTGGACTGGATCCGCAAACACCGGGAAAGCTGGCGCGCCGCCCGCCGGCAACATCATCAGCATCTCCAGCCGCAATCGATCGAATCCACGAACCCCTTCACGGTGTCCGCCAGCGACAAGAAGGCGATGTGAGCGTTCCGCGGGACGGTTGCCCGGGCGGATAAAAAGAAAAAGCCGGGCGCGAGGCCCGGCTTAAATTTCCGACCGCGAAACGCGGTGACCACGGATTACTTGATCTCCTTGTGGAGCGTGTGGCGCTTGAGGAAGGGGTTGTATTTCTTCTTCTCGATGCGCTCGGTCACGGTCTTCTTGTTGCGCTTGGTGAGGTAGCGAGAGACCGGCTTGCCCTCTTTCTTGGCTTCGGTGCACTCCAGGATGACTTGTTCTTGCATGGTTTAAATGGGTTGAAGGGTCAGAGAAAAGGGCGCTACCCGGCCGGTGCAACCCCAAAGTAGCAGCCGGGTCCGCCTTACGGCGCCGGCCATCCGGCCTCAGCGCCGTTTTTCCGTCAGCGGCAGCATCACGCCGCGGCGGAACAGCGTCACTTGGCCCGTGCTCGATGAAACGACGATCGAGATGCAATTGGCCGCGACACTGATCGCACCGGCCGCCGCATGCCGGCTGCCCAGCCCGCTGGGCAGCTCATGGGTGCTGTCGGTGGCCTGGATCAGGCTGCCGGCCGATTCCACCACCCCGTCGCCGCGGATGATGAACGCCCCGTCGATCGAGGAAAACTCCTTCACGGTTTCATCCATGAACGGGTTCAGGATGTTCCGGTCCTCCTCCTTGTAGCCGAAAAAGGGATTGAGCACGAGGGGCTTGGAAAGCGACTTCACCTTCTCGACGTCGCCCACCACGAACAGGGAACCCACCGGACGGCCTTCGCGACCCTCCACGGCGAGTTCCGTCGCGACCGCGATCACCCGTTCCAGCACCTCGGGCTTCACATCCTCCGGCAGTAAATCGGCCGTGGAACCCGTCAGCAGGGTCTGAAACTCGCGCTCGATATCCACCACCACCAGGGTGTCGAACTGGTTGCTGCCCGTGATGCCGCCCACGCAGCAAATGCGATCGGTGAATGTCACGATGCCGCGGGTGAGCGCGACGAGCATCGCGCTGCGCAATTGCGCCAGCCGCTGGTTCGAAAAGGAACGCACCTGGATCGTCTCGCTGAATTGCTGCGCGTCGTCGCGGGTTTCGAGCGCCGTCCGGGTAACCAGGATGGACTTCAACCGGGAACGCAAAACGCCGGGCTGGATGCCGCCGACGAAGGTGTCGCCGAACACCACGATGGCGCTGCAATCCGCCCCTTTCGCGATCCGTTCCGCTTCGCGAAACATCAGGCGGTTGACGCGATTCTGCTGCGCATCGACGCCCCGAATGCCGCTGAACCCGCCGATCAAGCGTTCATACAGCGCGTCGAGGTCGGGCGCGTTGACGAGATTCTGGACGAGTTCCCGATCCTTGACCTGGCGGGCGATCGACGCGAGCACCTGCAGGTAGTCGCGGGCGTTCTCGCCGGCGATGAGCATCACGATGAGATGCACCCGCTCGTCGGCCAGCGCCCCATCGTGCCGGATCCCAACCCGGCTGCGCCCGATGGCGAGGACGTAGCGCCGGCTCATTTTCACCCGCACGTGGGGCAGCGCGACGCCGAAACCCAGATAGGTCGTCATCGTGCTTTCGCGGGCGAGCAGGCCCTTCAGCAGCGACTCCGGCTTGAGATTGGGGAATTTCCCGACGCAGACGTCCAGCAGTTCCTGCAAGGCCGTCTCAAGGTCGAGACTGACCAAGTCCACGATCCGGCCCCGGGCGATGATCCGATCGAGCCGCATGAAAGGTTAGGACTGGAAAACGACTGCCGACCCGGTCGTCACTTCTCCCACTGCAAGGCGCCCTTCTTGATTTCGTAGATCAAGCCCAGCACGAGCACGCCGATAAAAAACAGGATCGGACCGAGGATCGTAATGCCGTTGGCGAGAAACTCGCGGTAAATAAAGGTCCACGGCACGAGGATCACGATTTCCAGATCGAAGAGCATAAACAACAGCGCGGTGAGATAGAATTTCACCGAAAAGCGCGTGTGGATGATGCCCTCGCCCGCGACCCCGCACTCGTAGGCCGAATCCTTGATCTTCGTGTGCCGGGCGCGCTGGCCGAAGAAATGGCTCGCGCCAATAATGACGGCCGTGATCGCCGCGGCGAGCAGGGCCTGGATGAGAAAAGGCAGATAGGCGGCAGCGGTCATGTCAGCGTGTAACGAACAATTGGGTGGAGCGCGTTGCGGCCCGCAAGCGGGAATTTAACTCCACCCGGGGAAAGGCCCCCGGAGCGGTGAGACGGCTCAATCCACCCGCAGAATTTTCACGTTCTTCGTACGGGTCGATCCGACCCCAAGCGCCTCAGCGAATTCGAGCGTACGGATCTCCTCGTCGACCGGGTTGAAGCCCGACTGCTTGCGGTGCGCATTGATCCGGTCACGCACCAGGGCGTCGAGCATCACCGGATCGGTGCTGAGCCAGATCAGGGGCTCGGAAACCGTGTACAGGGAGTTGAAAAACGGGCCGCCGATGAACTGGTAATGCTGGAGGCTGGTCATGCTGAACGCCCAGGTTTCCCGCAGTTCGGGAATGGCGCTCATCTCGGCGACGGCGGCAGGGGCATTGGCCGGCGAGCGAAAGAACCGGGCGGTGTTCGACGCGTTCCACAGCGTCGCGTTGACTAGGGCCCCGTTGATGCCGAGTGTCGGGTGATCGCTGTAAACCGGCAGGTTGATCCAAAAATCGGCGTCGAGAAAAAGCGGGGTGGCGAGGAAGCTCTTGCGATCCTCATCCTTCGTCGAAGTGTTGGGCACCCCCTTAGTCTGCTGCTCGGCGAAGATCGGATCGAAGCGCTGCGGAAGCGGCGAGTCGTAAAACCAGACCGAATCGTAGTAACGACCCGACTCGAGCACGTACACGGGATTGCCGTTGAACGGAGTCAGGCCCGATACGAGCGACGGCAGATATCCGGTCATCCGCAGCCGGAGCGCGTTCAGCCCGACGAGAAAGATATTTTGATGTTCGAAGCCCCGCCGCTCCAGCGCCGCGATCACCGCCTTGACCATGGGAACCGGCGTGGCGAGGCCCGGACCGGAGTCGGTGTAAATCTTGAGCCCGACCCTTTTCTTCTTCCCGGGCACGAGCTTGCGCTCGGCGGCCGCCTCAAATTTTTCGATCAGCATCTCCACCTGCCGGGCATAGGTCGCCTCGCTGAAATTGACCAGCGGAGCCTCCCACACCGGATCCGCGGGGCCGGTCTTGGCGGCACCGGTCGCGTGACCGATCGCCGGGGCAGCGGCGCGACCGGAGACGGAAGCGAACGCCAGGCAAAGAAGCAGGGGGGGAAACAAGCGCATGAGTGGAGAGGTTTGTCGCTTGGCGCCGCACGAAGTTTCCCGAGAAGCACCGAAACTTCAGCCGCCTGAACCGCGACAGGCGGGCGAACTTGACAGCCTGATCTGCCGGTTGAAAGTGCATTCTTTCACCGGCCGACCGCCACCGACCCGCGGCCGGCCGTTTCGTTCCTCCATGCCCGTCATCAAGCCCACCTGCATTCGCGACCTGAAGCTGCGCGTGAACCTCGCGGAAGTTGTCTCGAGAATGGTGACGCTGCGCAAAGCCGGCGGCACGCGGCTCAAAGGCCTGTGTCCGTTTCACAACGAAAAGACCCCGTCCTTCCACGTCGATACCGACAAGGGCTTCTACAAGTGCTTTGGCTGCGGCAAAGCGGGCGACGCCATCACTTTTGTCCGCGAAACGGAGCAGCTCAACTTCTCGGAGGCGGTCGAGGCGTTGGGCAGGCGCTTTGGCATCGTCATCGAATACGAGGACGGGTCCGGCGGCCCCAGCACGGCGGAGCGTTCCCTGCGGCAGGAAATTTTCGACCTGCACGACGCCGCCGCCGAACACTACCACCAGGCCTTCAAGGCGCGGGATGCGACCGGGGAGTTCATGCGCGCCCTCTGGACGGAAAAGCGGCGTTTTTCGCTCGAGCTCGCGGACGAATTCAAAATCGGGGCGGCCGACGAACACGGCAGCGGACTGGGCGGGGTCTTGCTACGGCGGAAATTTTCCGAGGAAGCGCTGCGCCGGTGCGGATTATTTTTCATCTACGACGATGCGCAGATCACCCTCGGGGCGCTCCGGCCGCGGTTTCGGGGCCGCCTGATGATTCCGATTCGCGATCATCAGGGCCGCGTCGTCGCGTTCACCGCCCGCCAGACCGACCGGACTCCGGCGGACGATCCGGCGCGCGAGGCAAAATACGTCAACTCGCCGGAGACGCCGATTTTCACGAAGGGCAACCTCCTGTTCAACCTAGACCGTGCGCGCACCGCCGTCGGCGAGGGCAAGCCCTTCGTGCTGGTCGAGGGGCAGCTCGACGCCCTGCGCTGCTGGAGCGTCGGCCTGAAGACGGCCATCGCCCCCCAGGGCACGTCGATCACCGAGGGCCAGCTCGTGCTGCTGCGGCGCTACCACGCCCAGGTCGAATGCTTCTTCGACAGCGACACTGCGGGGCAGAAAGCCGCGTTGCGCTTTCTGCCAATGGCGGTGAAAGCGGGCCTCGAGGTGCGCTTCCTCACGCTGGCCGGCGCCGAAAAACTCGATCCCGACCTGCTTTTTCTTGAGCGCGGACTGGCCGCCTACGAAGAAGTCCGCCGCCAGGCGCAAAGCGCCATGGCGTTCGGCTGCCAGGCCGCCCTGCCCGAGCCCGGCACAGCGTCGCCCGAACTCAAATCCCGGGCGGCCCAGATTCTTTACGAGATCATCGCCGCGGCCGAGAGCGAAGTTGCCCGCGCGGAGTTCTTGAACGAGGCGGCCGGTCATCTTCGGTTGCCGCAATCGGCCGCTCAAAAGGATTTTCAGACCTTTCTCCAGCGGCAGAACCGGCCGGCTGCCGCCCGGCCGGTCGCGGAAACACCGCCCGCCCCCGCTCCGACCGCCAACGCCCAAACCCCGGAGCGCCACCTCCTCATGCTCTGCCTCCATTTCGAGGCGCTCGGCCGGCCGCTCAGTTCGGTGCTCCCGCACGACTGGATCGACGTCGGCCACACCGCCGGAGTCCTGCTGAACCGGTTCCTGGGGGAATTCGAGCAGGACGCCTGGCCGGGCCGTGACCACCTCGAAGAGCTGCTGGAAACGGAGGACGAGCGCGCCCTGGTGGCCAATCTGTTGTTCGAGAACCCCGCCATCGACGACCCGGTCAAGGTCGTGCAGGAGGGTCTCCGCCAGCTCCGCACCCGCTCCCTCGAGCCCCGCCTCCGGCAAATAGAACTTGCATTGGCCAACCCCCGTGCGGACAGTGAGTGTGACCCAATTTCACTCTTGAAAGAACGTTCTGAATTGCAACGCCAGCTCCGCTCGCCGCTCGTTTTCAGCGCGGCGGTTTGACGCGTTCTTGAGTCGTTATTCGCCCGGTCGTTTCTCTTCTTTTCCATGCCTCGCAAAGCCAAGTCCGCCTCCGCCGATTCCGCCCACTCCGACGCCGTCGAGACAGCGATCGAGAAAACCCGCCCTGCCACCGCCGACGGCGCCGTCGCGGGTGGCCCCGAAATTCCGGCGGGCGGTATCAACGACAAGATCCGTCACTTGATCCGGCTTTCGAAGGAGCAGGGTTACCTGACGTTCGACGACATCAACGAGGCCCTGCCGGAGTCGGTCGAAAACCAGGATGAGATCGATAACGTCCTTTCCATTCTCCAAAACCTGGAGATCGAGATCCTGGAGCCCGACCAGGTCGAGGACTACAAGCAACGGATGGAGGAGGCCGAGGAGGAAGAGTCGCGCTCCTCGCAGAACGACATTCTCGACGATCCGGTCCGGATGTACCTCAAGCAGATGGGTCAGGTCCCACTGCTGACCCGGGAGCAGGAAGTCGAAATTTCCAAGCGCATCGAGACCGCCGAACTCAAGGCGCAGGAGGCGCTTTTCGAGGCGGCCGCGATCGGTGGCTACATCGGCACCCTCGGCGCCAAGCTACTCAACCGCGAGGAGCGCTTCGACCGCGTCGTGATCGACAAGAAAATCGATTCCCGGGAAGCCTACTTTAAGGGACTGCCGAAGCTCGTCGAAAACACCCAGAAGTCCGAGTCCGGCGTCGGCGACGCCTGGGAAGAATACCTGAAGGCGAAAGGCGAGGCGGAAAAGAAGAAGGTCCACTCCAAATTCCGGAAGCGCGAGAACGTCCTCCGCGCCTTCTTCTCCAAGTTCTATTTCAAGCTGAAGGTCTACGAGGAATACCTCGAGCAGCTGCGTCCGGTCCTCGAGGAGGTCGATTCGCTCAATAACCAACTGGAGCGCGCCAAGCATCCCAAGACCAAGAAGGACGCTTCGATCGACACCCGCGCGGTGCACCACCGCCTCAAGCAGATCGAGGCCCAGCAACGCATCGCTCCCGCCGAATTGCACCGGGTCGTGGCGCAGACGATGGTCCACGTGCGCGAGGCCCACAAGGCCAAGACCGAGATGGTCGAGGCCAACCTGCGCCTCGTGATTTCGATCGCGAAGAAATACACGAACCGCGGACTCTCCTTCCTCGACCTCATCCAGGAGGGCAACATGGGCCTCATGAAGGCGGTGGAAAAATTCGAATACCGGCGCGGCTACAAGTTCTCGACCTACGCCACCTGGTGGATCCGCCAGGCCATCACCCGTTCGATCGCCGATCAGGCCCGCACCATCCGCATCCCGGTGCACATGATCGAGACCTTGAACAAGGTCATGCAGGTCCAGAAGCAATTGCTGCAGGAATACGGTCACGAGCCCACGCCCGACGAGGTGGCCGACGAGATGAATCTCCCGGTGGAACGCGTGCAGCAGATCATGAAGATGGCGCAACAGCCCATCTCGCTGCAGTCACCCGTCGGCGACGGTGACGACACCTCCTTCGGCGATTTCATCGAGGACAAGTCGGCCGAGAACCCGTACGACATGACGGCGTACTCGCTACTGCGCGAAAAGATCATCGACGTGCTGGACACGCTCACCGAGCGCGAACGCCGCGTCCTTTCGCTGCGCTTCGGCCTGATCGACGGCTACAGCCGCACACTCGAGGAAGTCGGCAAGCAATTCAAGGTCACCCGCGAACGCATCCGCCAGATCGAGGCGAAGGCGCTGCGCAAGATGCGCCATCCGACGCGCATCCGGCAACTGCACGGGTTTTTCGACGCTGAGCAAATCGACAACGCGCAGAACCTGCTCAAGGTCGCCGCCACCGCCCGCCCGCTGGGGCTGCCGGGAATGGGCGCCCAAGGCAGCCGGCCCGGCGGCCTTGGTTTTCCGATGCCGAAGATGTGAGCGGGCGGCGAGGCCCCGCCGCCCGCCTTTGAATTCAACCGCGGATCCGAACCGGTCAGATCCGGCGCGTAAGGACCCCGCCCCGTCGAACGTGAACCTCGCCGTCAGTCTGCCAACGCTGCTGGCGGCGGTTTTGCTTTGGGGTGGCTGCACGGCAATCCGCCGGGACGATTCCGCCATCTCCACCCCCGCCTCGTCTCAGGCGGTACCGGTCGAACCGCTGACCCCCAGCCCGCGGCTCATCGTTGGGCGAGTCCTCGCCACCAACCCGGCGGAGGCCTTCGCCTGGGTGGATCTCGCCTTCGACGCGCCGGCCGGAGCGATCCGCGAAGGCACTGAACTGGTCACGCGCACCCTCGACCTTCAGCCCACCGGCACATTGCACGCCTCCCGCTACGTGCGCGGCCGCACCCTCGGAACTCAAATCGTTAGCGGTCAACCGGCGCCGGGCGACGAGGTTGTGTGGCTCGCGCCCTGACGCGACCGCTTTCCCTCTTTACAGGACTGGCAGCCGGCCTACGTTAACCGACCATGAGCCTTTCTTTAGCTGTCCTCGCCGCGCTGGGCCTCGGGATGCCCGAGTTGCTGATGATCCTCGCGATCCTGCTGCTGCTTTTCGGCGGCTCCAAGCTTCCCTCGCTCGCCAAAGGCCTCGGTCAATCCGTGAAGGAATTCAAGAAGGCGACCAAGGACGACGACGAGCAGCCCGCCAAGCCCGCCGCGGTCGAGGAAGCCAAGAAGCCGGAAGCGGCGAAGACGACCGTTACGACGCCCGGCGCGAACTGAGTTCGCCCGGCAATTCCCCGCCATCGAGCGCGCCCGCTGCGGCGCGCTTTTTATTTTTTTCCGCGGCGGATCGCCGTCACCGGAGGACGTTTATTCGCAGCATGCGCCTTCAGTCCGCCGGTGGATCCAAGTCCACTTCTTCCGGCTTTTCCCGCAGCCATTCCTTAAATTTTTCGATGTGGACCGGCGCGCCAAGGACCAGGATCTCGTCGCCCGTCCGCAGCAGCTCATGCGCGCTGGGGTTGAGCACCCTTATCCCGCCCCGATGCACCCCGGCGATCTGGACATTATGATGCCGGGCCGGCGACAGCTCGCCCAAGGTTTTTCCGGCCGCCCGGCTCCAGCCCGGCACGAACACGGCCTCCATCCGCACCTCTTCGAAAACGGACTCGGCCACCGGCCCGCCGGACACTCCGCTAAGAATCTTCTTTCCGGCGCGAACCTGCTCGGTCGTGCCCATCAACAAGACCTTGTCCCGCGGGAAGAGCACAGCGTCGGGCGGCGGCAGCGGGATCATGAAACCCTGTCGCTCGATCCCGACGACCGAACAGCCGACGCGCGCCCGCAGGTCGAGCTCCGCGATCTGTTTACCTTGGCAATCCGCCAGGTCGGGCAGTGTGCAATCGATCATGTGCAGGTTCCATTCGCCGTGCTGCTGCAACCAGGGGGCGGTCGTCGCGGTCATCCGGTTGTCCGCCGTCTCCATCACGCTCAACAACTCGACCTCCATCTCGCTGTGCCAGTAGATCAACTTGCGTCGCAGCACGAGCAGTGCGGCCACCGCGCCCACCCCCGTGAAAATCAGCAGCCACCGCGCTGTGCCTTCCGCGGGCAGGATCGACGCCAGCCAGACAAACAACGCCCCGCCGAAGCCGATCTTCAGTCCCGCTTCGATCAACGGCCGCAGCCGCTTCGCATGCACGTGGCCCCGGGTTGAAATTTCCGCGTAGAGCATGGCCATGGCGGAGAGGTTGCGCCAGATCGCGACCAGCGGCGCGAGCGTCGCCAGCACGAGCGCCGTCCAGAAAACCAGTTCCAGCCCGTGGGGAAAAATCCAGTCGCGCCCGAGCCACGCCTCCGTCAGCGCAAAAAGCTGCCCGGAAAACACCACGAGGCCGGTCACGAACAGCATGCCGACACTCACCTGGGCCACGCGCCGGCGGCTCAACTGCCAGAGCAAATTGCGCCGACCGCGCTGGGCCAGCCGTTCCTGCCAGCCATGATAGGCCTGCAGCCAGTCGTTCAACCAGCGCGGTTGCCGGGCGAGGATCGCGTCGGCGATTTTCTCCGAGCGGCGGGTCAGCACCGGCGCCACGAGCGTAGTCGCGAGCGAAACCCCGACGGCCAGAGGATAAAATCTCGGCGGCACCACCGCCGCCCCCACGCCGAGCTGCGCGATGATGAACGAAAATTCCCCGATCGGCGTCGCCGTCAGGCCCGTCCGCAGGGCGTCCTTGAGCGGCGTGCCGATGATCATCAGTCCCGTGCCCACCGCCAGCGGCCGTGCCAGCAGGGTGAAAGCCGCGACTCCCAGGATCAGGCCGATCTCCCGCCCGAGGTCGCGCGCATCGATCTGCATTCCGATCGCGACGAAAAAAACCGCGCTGAATACGTCCCGCATCCCCGCGAAGGTCCGTTCGACCTGATGGCGGTGCGGAGTTTCCGCCACGATCGTGCCGAGGAGAAACGCGCCGAGCGCGAGCGAATAGCCGGCGCTTTGGGCCACGACGGCCAGGCCGAATAGCAGGCCGGCGATCCCCAGCGTCTGCAATTCCTCGTCCGCCGAAATGCTCATGCGTTTCAGCAGCCATGGCACGAGCAGGAGCCCGGCGATCCCGGCCAGCACGACGAAGGCCCCGAGCAGAAGCAGGGTCTCGCCGACCCGCGTTCCCCCGCCCTTGCCGAACTGTACCATCGAATTCAAAATGGTCAGCATCACGACCGCGACCACGTCCTCGAGCACCGCCACCCCCATCGCCAGCTGGCCGGCGCGTTCGTGATTCGAACCGGTCTCTTGCAGGATCTTGCTGATGATCGCCGACGAAGAAACCATGAGCATGCCCGCGAGAAAAAGCCCCTCGGAGCTGGACCAGCCGAGCGTCACGGCCAGCAACCGCGACAGATAATACATGACGATGGCCCCGCAGAACGTCGCCAGCATGAGCGACAAGCCCAGCCGGCGCATCTTGCGTAAGCTCAGTCCGAGCCCGATGGAGAACATGAGGAACACCAGCCCGACTTGGGACAGCGTTTCGATCCGCTCGGCCTCCGTCACGAGTGCGAACGGCGGGGTGAACGGCCCGACCACCATGCCAGCCACGAGAAAGCCCACCACCACCGACAGGCCGATGCGCTGACAGCACCAGCCCACGATCCCCGCCACCGCCAGCACCACCGCCAGATCCTGGATGAAATTTATTCCGTGCATGGGCAAGCCGCGCCCACGAAAACGCGGTGAACCGCGCGGCGCGTCAAGCGCGCATCCCGCCGCGGCCCGGCGCGTGCGCATCGAACCCGCCCTCTTCCGCCGGTTCCGCGGCGGGCTACACCAGACCCAGCGGCAGCGACCGCACCCGCTTGCCGGTCGCCGCGAGCACCGCATTCGACAACGCCGGCGCCGCGATGCCCCATTTTTCTACCGCCGCCTGCACCAACGAAGCCCGCGCGGTCGCGCCGGCCTGCCGCATCTGTTCGCAGGACTCCCAGGTGCTCGTGCTGCCGCCGGTCATCTGGATGCCGAAAGCCGTATGCGCAAACCGCTGCGCGGCGGGGGCCGCCTCGACCGTGATCTTCGTCCAGTCCGCATCGAGTTCCTCCGCCACACACATCGCGATGGAGGTGCAAATTCCCTGCCCCATCTCCGAATGCTTCGCCAGGATCGTGATCGCCCCATCCGGGGCGATCCGCAAAAACGCGTTGAGGGCCAAGGCCGCCCCGCCGGATTCGGCCGCCGCCAGTCTCGGAGCCAGGCGAAATCCCATGATCAAACCGCCGCCGGCCCCGCGCCCAATTTCACCCCACGGGCCGCAATTTCCGCCGCGCGATGCAGGCCGGACCGAATCCGTTCATAGGTTCCGCAACGGCAGATGTTGCCCGCCATCGCCGCGTCGATCTGGGCATCGCTGGGCCGTGGCGTCGTTTTCAACAAGGCCGCCGCCGCCATCACCTGGCCCGACTGGCAGTAGCCGCATTGCACGACATCCTGCTCGATCCAGGCCTGTTGCACCGCGTGCAATTGTCCCGCCGGAGCAAGGCCCTCGATCGTTGTGATTGCATGATCCGCGGCGGCACCAACCCGAGTCTGGCACGAACGGATCGCGTTGCCATCGAGATGGACGGTGCAGGCGCCGCAAAGCCCGAGCCCGCAGCCGTACTTCGTTCCCATCATTCCAAGCTCGTCGCGCAACACCCACAGCAGGGGCGCGTCAGCCGCGGCGCGCACGTCGACGGATTTACCGTTGAGGGTGAGCTCCATAAAGTGGGGAGAACCCCTGCGAGACCGCGTGCGGCCGCCGCGTTTGCAAATCCCGGACGAATTTTTCGCTCCGCCGCGCCCCCGGGGCCCGAGGCGTATTTCCCTCGTTGACACTCCGGGGGGCCGCCGATTCGTTTCCGTCGGCGGCAACGCCGCTCCCCTTTCGCACACGCATCATGGCCAATATTCTCGGCTACTTCTCGAACGACATCGGCATCGACCTTGGCACGGCCAATACGCTCGTCTACGTGAAGGACAAAGGCATCGTGTTGCGCGAGCCTTCGGTCGTCGCCCTCGATACCACGACGCGCAAGGTCCGCGCGGTCGGCGACGAAGCCAAGCGCATGCTGGGGCGCACGCCGGGCAATATCACGGCGATCCGGCCGATGAAGGACGGCGTGATCGCGGATTTCGACGTCACCGAGGCGATGTTGCGCTACTTCATCCGCAAGGTCTCGGCCAGTTCCTTCCGGGCCCCGCCCCGCGTGGTCATCGCCATCCCGTCCGGCATCACCGAGGTGGAGAAACGCGCCGTCAAGGAGTCCGCCATGCACGCCGGGGCGCGTGATGTGATCACGATTCCCGAGCCGATGGCGGCGGCCATCGGCGTCGGTCTGCCCATCGACGAACCCACCGCCAACATGATCGTGGACATCGGCGGCGGCACGACCGAGATCGCGATCATTTCACTCAACGGCATCGTCTTTTCCAAGTCCATCCGGGTCGCCGGCGACGAACTGGACAGCGCCATCATCAACTACATGAAGCGCGCCTACAACCTCCTCATCGGTGAGCGCACCGCGGAGGAGATCAAGATGCGTGTCGGTTCCGCCTATCCGCTCGACGAAGAACTGACCATGGAGGTCAAGGGTCGCGACTCGGTGGCCGGTCTGCCCAAGACGATTCACATCACCTCCCAGGAAATCCGCGAGGCGCTGGCGGACACCATCGCCTCGATCGTGGATGCCGTGCGCGTGACCCTCGAGCGCTGCCCGCCCGAACTTTCGGCCGACCTCGTCGACCGCGGTTTCATCATGGCCGGTGGCGGAGCTTTGATCCGCGGTATCGACAAGTTGCTCAGCGAAAAGACCGGGCTGCCTGTTATCGTCAGCGACGATCCGCTTTCCGCCGTGGCCAATGGCACCGGGGCGGTGCTGAACGACCTCTCGTGGTTGATGCAGAACGTGTGAGGAATTTACGATCGACGATTTACGATTTACGAATTCGACGGCGCCAGCCGCAGCAATCGTAATTTGTAAATCAGAATTCGTAAATCAGCCGTGCCCTTCAAGCGCTTCGATCAGAGCAGACCTTTTCTCACGCTCGGCCTTGTCGTCGCCGCCTGGCTGGTGCTGCCCGTCGCCGTCAAGACCTTCACCCGGGCGACGTTTTTCGAGCTTACGGCGCCGATGGCCGTCGCGGCTTCTTACGCGCGCGATCTGCAGGAATATTGGAGCCTCCGGCTCCATTCCAACCACGAACTGATCGAGGCCGGCCGCGATCTCGCCCGGCTCAATTCCTCCTACGAATTTGCCGTGCAGCAAAACGCGGAACTCCAGGCGGAGATCTCCCGCCTGGAAAGCGTTCTCCGGCTGCCCTCGTTCACCGAATACCGCTACGAACACGCGCGGGTCGTGCGACGCGATTTCAACGGCTGGTGGCAGCGCATCGTCATCCGCAAGGGCCGGAATTTCGGCATCGCCGTCGGCGCCCCCGTCGTGTTCACTGGCGGCGTCGTGGGCCGCGTCACCGAGACGAGATTGACCACCGCCGTCGTCGAATTGATCAGCAGCCCCAACGTCCGGCTGGCCGGCGTCGTCGAAGGAGACTCCCGCCCCATCGCCTTCCAGGGCGGCATCAATTCCACCTTCGGCCCGCCCATGGGTATCGTTGAAAACGTACCGCTCGACATTCTGCTGCGCTCGGAATCGCCGAAACGGTTGGTTACCTCCGGCCTGGGCGGCGTTTTCCCCCCGGGACTCACCCTCGGCGTCGTCACCCGCCTCGAACTCGGTTCCGACGGTCTTTTCCAATCCGGCCAGGTGAAGCTCGACGAGCGCCTCGGCTCGCTCACCGAGGTCACCGTCCTCGTGCCGCTGAACCCGGAATAAGTCGTAAGAAATGCGCCGCACGCTCATTTTATTTCTGGCGCTCCTCGTGCTCTGGGGCGTGGTCACGCAGGTGAACCATGCGGTGACCGGCTGGCGCGTGTACGTTTTCGTCGGGGGACTCTTCGTCGCCTATGCCGCCCTCACGCAACCGCTGCGGCCGGGCCTGGCGACATCGCTCCTCGCCGGGCTCGTCTTCGATGCGAACGCCCCGGCTGAAATCGCCGGCACGCACACGCTGCTTTTCGCCGCGACGCATCTCGCCGTGTTCAAGCTCCGCGATCGGATGCCGCGCGACGATACGATCGGCCGCGTGGTCATCGCCCTGCTAACCAACCTCGCATTGTTTCTCGCCTTTTCGTTCACGCAAATCGGTCGCGCCCCGGTCCCCGCCGCCGCGTGGCCCCGCCTGCTGGCCGATCTCGTCGTCTCGCAGGTGTTTCTCGCCCTGGTCGCTCCGTGGTACTTTGCGCTGCAAACCCGCGCCCTCGTGCTTGCCCGCGTGGAACGCGACAATTCCGCCTGACCGCCACCCGCTTTCCGTCCGACTCCCGCACCAGCATGGCCACGTCCGACCGCAATCTCGCCGATCGCTCCGGCGGCATGGTCGTATCGCACAAGGGCTACGATCCGCGCCTGATTTCGTTTTACTTCATCGTGTTTACCCTGCTCGCCACGCTGGTGGGCGGCCTGGCCTACCAGCAGCTCTCCCTCGTGGGCCACTACCACGAGCGCGAACGCATGCAGAACCAGCGCCGGATTCTCGTGCCCGGCCCGCGCGGTAATATCTACGACCGGAACGGCACGGCCCTGGTGACCAACAAATCCCGCTGGGTGGTCGTCCTCCATCTCGACGAACTGCAAAGCGAGTTTATCCGCGAGGCCCGCATTATCCGCAAAAACTACAATGACGCCGGCGACAAGGATCTGCCGACGCGCGATCAGTTCAACCAGCTCGCCCGCGTCACCGTCGCCCAGCGTTATCTCGATCAAGTCAACGCCATCCTTGGCCGCGACTACAAGGTCGACCGCGCCGGCCTCCAGCATCATTTCCGGCGCAAACTGCTGCTGCCCTTCACCCTCGTCGACCGGCTGGAGGACGCCGACTACGCCCGGCTCATCGAACGCCTGCCGGTCAAGTCGCCCCTCGATGTCTACGCCATCGCCGTGCGGCACTACCCTTACGGCTCGGCCGCCGCCCACACCCTCGGCTACGTCCGGGCCAACGACGAAGTCGAGGCCGAGGATTTCCCCGGCGACGATCTCACGACCTTCAAAATCAAGAGCACCATCGGACGCGACGGGTTGGAGAAACAGTTCGACGCCCAGCTCCAGGGCGAGGCCGGCGGCAGCATCTATCGCGTCGACCCCGCGGGCTATAAAATCAACCCGCCTCTCCAGCAGAAAAAACCGAAGCAGGGAAAAAACATTGTCACCTCACTCGACATCGACCTGCAGATCGAGGCCGAGACGGCGCTGGGCGACCAAACAGGCGCCGCGGTCGCACTCGACGTCGCCACCGGCGAGGTGCTCGTGCTCGCCAGCAAACCGGATTTCGATCTCAACAAGTTCTCGCCGCGCGCCAGCGCCGAGATCGTGGCCGAGATGAATGAAAAGGGATCGTGGACGAATCTGGCCCTGAATGGATTTTACCCCCCGGGTTCGACCTTCAAGATCCTGACGACGATCGCGGGCCTCCGCCACGGCACCCTCAGGCCCAACCAACCCATCGTTTTTTGCGACGGCCACTACATGGTCGGCAACCGCTCCTACCCCTGCGATGTCGGCCATGGTCACCATGGCGACGTCCTGCTGCGTGATGCGATCGCGATGAGCTGCGACATCTACTACTATAAAGCCGGAGAACTCATGACCCCCAGCGTGCTGGCCGCCGAGGGCCGGCGCTTCCGGCTCGACCGGCCGACCGGGATCGAGCTGCCCAATGAACAGCGCCGTATGATCATTCCCGACCCGGCGTGGAAACAACGAGAGCGGGATGGCAAATGGGTGCCCGGCGATACGGCCAACACCGCGATCGGGCAGGGCTACGTCCTGGTCACCCCACTGCAAATGGCATGCTTCGCCGCCGCCGTGGCCCGCGGCGAAGTATTCACCCAACCCACACTGATTCACGATCCGCAGGCGAAACCCCAGCACACGGAACCGATCGGCCTGACGCCGGAACAGCGCGCTGCACTGGTCCAAGGCATGGTCGGAACCGTGACCTTTCCGAAAGGCAGCGGACGCACGCTGAATCTGGCCGCCTACAAAGTTCCCGGCGTTTCCGTCGCAGGGAAAACGGGCACTGCGCAATTGCGGATCACCAAGGATGGCAAGACCGGCAATATCAACCTTGCGTGGTTCATCTGCTTCGCCCCCGCGGAAAAGCCGGAAATTGCGATGGCGGTAGTCGTCGTCGGCGACACGATCGGCGAAGATTTCTACGGCGGCACCAATGCCGGCCCGATCGCCAGCGCCATCTTGAAAAAATATTTCGAGAAAAAGAACGCGCCGACGCGTCCGCTGCTCCTGCCCCGCAAGGCACTGTAGCCGCCAGCGCGAAGTTTCCCGCCCGGCGGTGGCTACTGGTAACCGAGCGCCTTCGCGACCGCTTCGTTCGTGATCCGGCCGCCGGCCGTGTTCACGCCGCGCGCCAGCCCTTCGTGCTCCAGCAGGGCCCGCTTCACGCCGTTGCGCACCAGCAGCGCCACATAAGGCTCCGTCGCCTGCGTGAGCCCCAACGTCGAAGTCCGCCCCACCAGCGCCGGCATGTTCGGCACCGCGTAGTGAATCACCCCGTGCTCGGTATAGACCGGGCGTTCGTGCGACGTCGGCCGGATGCTCTCGATACAGCCGCCCTGGTCGATCGCGATGTCCACGATCACGCTGCCGGGCCGCATCCGTGCGACCATCTTCCTCGTCACCACCGTCGGCGCCTTCGCCGCCGGGATCAGCACCGCCCCGATCAGCAAATCCGCGTCGGCGACCTCCGCTTCAACATTGGCCGGATTCGACATCAACGTCACCACGCGCCCCCGATACTCCCCATCGAGCGCCTCGAGTTTGCGCGTATCGAGGTCGAGCACCGTCACCCGGGCGCCCATGCCGGCCGCCATCTGCACTGCATGCGCCCCGGAATTGCCCGCGCCCACCACCACGACATGGCCCGGCATCGTCCCGGGAATCCCGCCGAGCAGCACGCCTGATCCGCCGTGTTGCGACTGCAGGAAATAGGCGCCGATCTGGATCGAGAGCCGGCCGGCGATCTGCGACATGGGTTTCAACAACGGGAAACTGCGGTCCGCGCCCTCGACGGTTTCATAGGCGATGCCGAGAATGCGCTTTTTCATCAGCACCTTCGTCAGCTCCGGGCCAGCCGCCAAGTGCAGGTAGGTAAAGAGGGTTTGCCCTTCCTGCAGCAGACCGTACTCCGCCGGGAGCGGCTCCTTGACCTTGAGGACCAGATCCGCCGCACGCCACACCCGCCCCGCCTCCGTCACAAGGGTCGCCCCGGCCGCGCGATACTCCGCATCCGTGAAGCCCGCAGTGTGCCCCGCCGATTTCTGCACCAGCACCTTCGCGCCCATCGACACGCAGCGCCGGCAAAGGCTGGGCGTCATCGAAACTCTCGTTTCACCGATTTTGATTTCGCGGGGCACGCCGATGATCATGACCCCGAGCACAAGACGCCGCCGCCGCGTTGGCAACGCCACACGCGGTGGACCGCGCCGTTGCCGGCGCTTTCGCTCGCTTCCGTCCATCGCGCCGCCCACAACCGCGCGTGATGGGCAAGACGCTCAACCTCATCGCCGCCTGTTCCGAAAACCGTGTGATCGGCCGGAACGGCCGGCTGCCTTGGCGGATTCCGGAAGACATGGCGTTTTTCCACCGGGCAACCGCCGGCCAGATCTGCGTGCTCGGCCGGATTTGCTATGAGACCTGGCCGGAGGCCCGGGCCGCGGGCCGCCGCCCAGTCGTCGTCACCCGCCGGCGGGAGCTCGAACAGCCGGGCGTGCAGGTGGCTGCGACGTTGCCGGATGCGCTCGCCCGCGCCGAGGCGCTGCCAGGCGAAATCTACCTCTGCGGCGGCCAGCGCATTTTCGAGGAAACGTTCGCGTTAACCCGCCCGCTGCGGCTTCACCTCACGCTCATTCACGCCGAGATCGCCGGCGACCGGTTTTTCCTGGAGTGGCGGCAACCCGCCTGGCGCGAGACTGCCCGCCGCGAAAGTGCGGACGCCAATTTTCGCTATACTTTCCTGACCCTGGAACGCTAGGCGGATTCAGCAGCGAGGCGCACCCCGGCCGGGTCTCACTTCCGCGCCGCGTGAGCCCGTCCCGTTTCGATATACTTCTCCGCCCAAGGCCGCAGGCTCGCGAGCTCCGCTGCCGTCAGCGGCCGCACCACTTTACCCGGCGACCCGAGAATCATCGATCCGGGCGGCGCGATGAAACGCTGCGTCACCAGCGTGTTCGCGCCGACGATGCAGTGGTCGCCGATCTGGGCCCCGTCGAGCACCGTCGCGCCCATGCCGATCAGGCACTCGTTGCCCACGTCACAGGCGTGGATGATCGCGGCGTGGCCGATGGTGGTGTAGTTGCCCACGCGCACGCCCAAGTTGTCGGCCAGGTGCACGATGGCCCCATCCTGCACGTTGGTGCCCTCGCCGATGACGATCGAATTGATGTCGCCGCGCAGCACCGCACCATACCACACGCTGCTCAGGGCCCCGAGCGTCACATCGCCGATGACCGTCGCGTTCCGCGCGACGAAAACCGCGCGGGCCGTGTCGGGGGTTTTTCCAAGGTATTTCGCCAGGCGGTCTTGCAAGGTCATCGCGGACCACCCAGCGCAAATCCCCGGCCCGGTTCAAGCCAATCCCACCCGCATCGCGCTCCCCAACCCTCCTGCCCGACTCCTCTCCATTCCGCTTTGTCATCTCTTCGTTTACATTTTTAGCTTCCGGATGAACTGCCCCTCCACCCCTGTGAACCAGCCCGCCGCTGGGGAGAAAGCCCGCTACTTCTCCTTTTCGTAGGGCACGCCGATCGCGCACGGCGCGACGGCCTTGCCGACGAAGCCCGCGAGCAGCAGCACGGTCAGCGCGTAGGGCAGCGCGAGGATGAATTGCACCGGAATCACTCCGACCAGCGGCAACGCCACGCCCTGCAGACGCACGGCCAGCGCATCAGTGAACGCAAACAGCAGACAGGCGCCCAGCGTCGGATAGGGTTTCCATTTTCCGAAAATCAACGCCGCCAGCGCCAGGTAGCCCTTGCCGGCCGTCATGTCGCGCGTGAATCCGGCGCTCGCTGCCGTCGAGAGATACGCGCCCGCGACGCCGCACAGCACCCCAGAGAGGATGACCGCCTGGTAGCGGAGCCCGTTGACGGAAATGCCGGCGGTTTCAACCGCGTGCGGGTTCTCTCCCACCGCGCGCAGCCGCAGACCAAATCGCGTCCGGTAAAGCACCCAGGCGCTGAATGGCACCAGGGCCGCCGCCGAATAGACGATGAGATTGTGCCCGCTCAGCAGCTCCGCGTAGAGCAAACCGGGCAACGGGTGCTCGCGCGCGGTTTGGGCCCACGGCCACACCAGGCCGGTGAAGCGCTGCGCCGGCCCGTCGAGCTGCGGGGTCTGCCCGCCGAGGTTAAACCAGGCCAGCGCCAGCGTCGGCCCGAGGCCCGCCACCATGATCGTGATGGCCATGCCGGCCACGACCTGGT
Source organism: Opitutus sp. (assembly GCA_009695065.1). The sequence goes on from SIBR01000035.1 coordinate 26,688, forward strand.
TGCCGCGATGGGTGATGCAGGCGAAGCCGATCAGAAGGGCGAGCAACACCGCCGTCGCGATGCCCGCACCCAAGCCGAGCCACGCCGAGCCGGAGACGGCCGAAACCGCGGCCGAGGCAAATGCCGCACCGAGCATTTTTCCCTCAAGCCCGAGATCGATGACGCCCGCCCGCTCCGAAAACATGCCGGCCAGCGCGGCGAGGAGCAGCGGCGTTGCCACCCGGACCGTCGCGGCGACCAACAGGACGAGGAGCGTGTAGGTCTCCACGTTAGTTCGCCTCTCCTTTCCGGCTGAAACGCGCCCATGCCGCCGTCAGCGGGGCGCGGAAAACATTTCCCATCGCCCCGCACAGGAGAATCACGAGCCCCTGAATCACAACGACCATGTCGCGGTTGATCCGCGGCATGTCGAAGGAGAGCTGGGAGCCGCCCTGATAGAGCGCACCGAACAACCCCGCCGCAAGCAGGATGCCCGCCGGATGGTTGCGGCCCATCAACGCGACCGCGATGCCGACGAACCCCGCCCCGCCGGGGAAATCGATCAGGATCCGGTGCTGCGAACCCAGCAGTTCGTTGAGCCCGAGACAACCGGCGAGCGCGCCGGAAAGCAGCATTGCACCGAGAATGACGCGCGGCGGCGCGATACCGGCGTAGACCGCGGCCGCGGCGTTCCCGCCCGCCACGCGCAGGGCGTAGCCCCACCGCGTGCGCCAGATGAAAACCCACACCCAAACCAACGCCACGAGCGCCAGCCCGAAGGCAGCATTGAACGGGGTCGCCGCGAAATTGATCCCAACCTTCGCCAGCAACTCGTGGATCGGGGGCATGAAGGCGTTGGCGCCGAACTCACGCGTCTCCGGCGATTGCTGGCCGGGTTTGATCAGCACGTTGACGAGCAGGTAGGTCATCAACGCCGACGCGATGAAGTTGGCCATGATCGTCGTGATGACGATGTGACTGCCACGCCTCGCCTGCAACCAGGCCGGCAACAAGGCCCAGCCCGCGCCGAAAACCGCCCCCGCCAGCACGGCCACCGGCAGCACGACCCACGCCGGCGCGTTACCGAGCCAAAGCGCGACCAGCCCCACCCCGAGTCCGCCGATGTAGGCCTGGCCTTCGGCCCCGATGTTGAAAAGCCCCGCATGATACGCGACCGCCACCGCCAGACCCGTGAAAATGAAGTTTGTCGCGTAGTAGAGCGTGTAGCCGATGCCGTCCTGCGAACCGAGCGAACCGGCGACCATGAGTTTGAGCGCCGTCCAGGGACTCTCGCCCAGCAGCCGCACGAGCGCGCCGGACAGCACGAGCGCAACGATGAGGTTGAGCACCGGTAGCAGCCCGACCTCCGCCCAACGCGGGAGCTTCGCCGGCGCGCTCACGCGGGTCCCTCCCCTTTCACACCCGCCATCATCAGCCCGATCTTTGCATCGGTCGCCTCGGCGCGGGCCAGCTCGCCGACCATCTCTCCGCCGGCCATCACCAGGATACGGTCGGCGAGCGCGAGGATTTCCTCGAGGTCGACCGACACCAGGAGCAACGCCTTCCCCGCGTCGCGCAGTGCCACGAGGCGCTGGTGAATGAACTCGATCGCGCCGATATCCACGCCGCGCGTCGGTTGGCCGATCAGCAACACGCGCGGGTCGCAGTCGATTTCGCGCGCAAGCACGAGCTTTTGCTGGTTGCCGCCCGAGAACGCCGTGATGCGCAACCCGGGCAAGGCCGGGCGCACATCGTACGCCGCCATCTTCTTCTCGCACTCGGCCCGGATCGCCGCCGCACGCAGCCATCCGCCGCGACTGCTGTAGGCCGGGCGATCATGATAGCCGAGGATCGCGTTGGCCTCCGCCGAAAAATCCGCCACCACGCCCATCCGCAGCCGGTCTTCGGGCACATGGGCGAGCCCGAGCCGGCGGCGCGCCCGCGGATCGAGTTGTTCCGCCACGAGGTCGTGGCCCGCCAGCAAAATGGAGCCGCGCGACGGCGCGCGAATGCCGGCCAGCGCCTCAAGCAACTCGGACTGGCCGTTGCCGGATACCCCGGCGATGCCCACGATCTCACCCGCGCGCAGGTCGAAGCTGGCCTGCTTCACCCGCGCGACGCCGAGCCGGTCCCGCACCTCGAGATCGCGCACCGCCAACAGGGTTTCACCCGGCCGCGCCGGCGCCTTGTCGACCCGTAACAGCACCGCCCGGCCGACCATCTTTTCCGCCAGCTCGCGGGGCGAGGTCGCGGCCGTCGCGACTTCGCCGACCACGGCGCCCTGCCGCATCACGGTGACACGGTCGGTGATGGCCATGATCTCGCGGAGCTTGTGCGTGACGAGCACGACCGATTTTCCTTCGTCGCGCAGCCGGCGGAGCATTTGGAAAAGCGCATCCGCCTCCTGCGGCGTGAGCACGGCGGTCGGTTCGTCGAGGATGAGCACCGCCGCGCGGCGGTACAAAGCCTTCAGAATTTCAACCCGTTGTTGCAATCCGACGGACAGTTCACCGACCACGGCATCGAGCGGCACCTCCAGCCCGTAGTCGCGCGCCAGCTTTTCCAACTCGCCGCGCGCCCGGGCCAGTCCGCCGGCCAGCCGGGCGCCGCCCTCCACGCCGAGGATCACGTTCTCCAGCACGGTGAAATTCTCCACCAGCATGAAGTGCTGGTGCACCATCCCGATCCCGGCGGCGATCGCGTCCTGCGGCGAATGCACCTCGATCCGCCGGCCGCCCACGAAAATCTCCCCCGCATCCGCGCGGTAGAACCCGTAGACGATGCTCATCAGCGTGGACTTGCCCGCGCCATTTTCTCCGACGAGCCCGTGGACGCTGCCCCGCCCGACAACGAGCGAGATCGCCCGGTTCGCGTGCACCGCACCGAAGCGCTTGTCGATGCCGCGCAACTCGAGTGCGGGCGGAGGGACTTTGGGTGGTTCAGCCACGAACGAGTGCGACTCGACTCGATCGCCGCACGCTCTGCAATCCGTCTCCACACCCGCCGCAGAGATCCGCGGCGCGTTGTCCGTCAAGCCGCCACGACCCGCCGGGTCACGGCGACTTGTATTCCGAAACCTTCAGCTTGCCGCTGATGATGTCCGCCTTCGCCGCGTTGAGCTTCGCCTCCATCTCCGGCGTGATCAGCCCGCGGTTGTGTGCGTCGAGCGAGTAATCGACGCCCTCCTCCTTGAGCCCGAGCATTAGCTGGCCGGCCCGCCAGTTGCGTTCCTTAGCCGCCATGAAGGCGTTGTAGACGGCCACGTCCACGCGTTTCACCGCCGAGGTGAGCACGCTGCCCGGATGGAGGTAGTTCTGGTTGCTGTCGCAACCGATGCTGAGTTTACCCCCGTCCTTCGCCGCTTGCATCACGCCGATGCCCGTCGCACCGGCGGCGTGGAAAATCACATCGGCGCCGCGGCCAAACTGGCTCTTGGCCAGTTCCGCGCCCTTGGTCGGATCGCCCCACGCGGCGGGTGTCGTGCCCGTCATGTTTTGAAACACCTCGGCCGCCGGGTTCACGAAATGCACGCCCTCGATATACCCCAGGGCGAACTTGCGGATCAGTGGAATGTCCATGCCGCCAACGAAACCGACCTTGCCGGCCTTCGAAGCCATGGCCGCCGCCATGCCGCACAAAAACGAAGATTCCTGTTCCCGAAAAATCACCGATTGCACGTTCGGCAGATCGACCACCGCATCGACGAGGGTGAATTTCACGTTGGGAAACTGCTTCGCCGCCTTCTCCACCGCGGAGGCCTGCGTAAAGCCGATCGCGACGATGATGCTCGCGCCGCGCCGGGCGAACTGGGCCATCGCCTGGTCGCGCTGGGCGGCATTCGTGATCTCGAACTCCCGGTAGGCGATGCCCGTGTCTTTTTTGAATTTTTCCGCTCCCTCGCTGGCCGACTGGTTGAACGACCGGTCAAACTTCCCGCCGAAATCGAAAACGATGGCCGGCGAAAAATTGATGGCGGCGGCCGCCCGGCCAGCCGCCGCGGCGAGCAAACCGGCGGCGAGCGCGAGAAGGAGTCGGGGAAGATTCATTTCAGTGCACGAAGTTCAGGGCAAAACGCGGCCGACGCTGCGAAAAAGCCGGCGCTTAATCAATGTCCTAACCGGCGCCGTGCCGCCCTCGCCGCCGAGCGGCGGCAGCGGCCACTCCGCGGCGGAGAGCGCGCACGTTTGCAGCGCCACCCCCCAGCACAGCCGGCCAAAGCAGCTTCCGTGTCACGGCCGGTTTGAGTCGCGCCCCTTGCTCCGGCCGCTTCAAGCCACGGACACGGGAGTAAGATTCCAAATGTCGCGGGCGTATTCCCGAATCGTCCGGTCGCTGGAAAACTTGCCCATGCGCGCCGCGTTGAGAATCGCCATTTCCGCCCATCTGGCGGGATCGCGATAAGCGGCGTCGATCCGCGCCTGGCAGTCGCTGTAGGCGCGGAAGTCCGCGAGGACCATGTAGGGATCGCCGCCATGCAGCAGGCTGTCGTGCACGGCGCCAAAGGAACCGTGCTCGCCGGGCGTGAAGTAGTCGCTGCCCAGCCAGTCGATGACCGCCCGGAGTTCCTCGTCGCGCTGATAATAGTCCCGTGGATAGTAACCCCGGGACCGCAGGGCATCGACTTCGTCGACCGTCATGCCGAAGATGAAAATATTCTCCGGTCCGACCTCCTCCTGAATCTCGACATTGGCGCCGTCGAGCGTGCCGATGGTCAGCGCACCATTGAGCGCCAGCTTCATGTTGCCGGTGCCGGAAGCCTCCTTGCCCGCGGTCGAGATCTGTTCGGAAAGGTCCGCGGCGGGAATGATCTTCTCCGCCAGCGACACCCGGTAGTTGGGCAGGAATGCGACCTTGAGTTTGCCGTTGATGCGCGTGTCCGCATTGATCCGGGCGCCGATGACATTGATCGCGCGGATGATGTTTTTTGCGAGATCGTAACCGGGCGCGGCTTTCGCCGCGAAAATGAAAACGCGCGGCACCATGTCGAGTTCCGGATGCTGCAGCAGCCGCCGGTAGAGCGCGATGATGTGCAGCAGGTTCAGGTGCTGCCGCTTGTATTCGTGAAGCCGCTTCACCTGCACGTCGAACAGGGCGTCAGGCGAAACCTCGAAGCCGCATTCCGTCCGGATGGTCGCGGCGAGGTCGACCTTGTTGGCGCGCTTGATGGCCATGAATTCGCGCTGGAAAGCGGCGTTGCCGGCGAACTTCTCGAGCCCGCGCAACAGGTCCAGATCCCGGGCCCAGGCGGCGGAGCCGAGCTTCTGGATGATGAGCGCCGACAATCGCGGGTTGCTCTTGAGCAGCCAGCGCCGGGGGGTGATGCCGTTCGTCTTGTTCTGGAATTTTCCCGGATAGAGGGCGTCGAACTCGGGAAAGAGTTGTTTCTTCAGCAGGGCCGTGTGCAGCGCGGCGACCCCGTTCACCGCATGGGAGCCGACGACCGCAAGGTTGGCCATGCGCACCATCTTGTGCCCGTTCTCCTCAATGAGGGAACAGACGCGCTTTTTGGCATCGTCGCCCGGCCACTTCGCCTCGACGGTCTGTATGAGCCGCGAGTTCATGTCGTAGATGATCTGGAGATGGCGCGGCAGCACGCGTTCGAACAGCGGCACGCCCCACTTCTCCAAGGCCTCGGGCATGAGCGTGTGATTCGTGTAGCCGAAGGTCCGGGTGACGATGGCCCACGCCGCATCCCAGGTGAGATCGTGCTCGTCGAGCAGGATGCGCATAAGTTCCACGATCGCAATCGCCGGATGCGTGTCGTTGAGCTGCACCACCACCTTGTCCGCGAAGTTCTCCCACGTGTTGCCCGGGGTACGCACATGGCGGCGGATGATGTCCCGCAGCGAGCAGGACACGAAAAAGTACTGCTGCACGAGGCGCAGTTCCTTGCCGTTCTCGGTCTTGTCGTTCGGATACAGGACCTTTGACACGGTCTCGCCCACGGCCTTTTCCCGCACCGCGTCGACGTAGCCCCCGCTGTTGAACGCCGCGAGGTCGAAGTCTTCGTTGGCCTTCGAGGCCCAGAGACGGAGCAGGTTGACGGTCGTCGTGCCAAATCCGGCCACCGGGATGTCGTGCGGCACGCCGAGCAGCGTCTTCGTCTCCACCCAGCACGGCCGGTAGTTGCCCCGGTCGTCGAAGACGTTTTCCACCCGTCCGTAGAGTTGCACCGGCTGGGTGTATTCGGGCCGCACCACCTCCCAGGGATCGCCGAACACGTTCCAGTTGTCCGGATGCTCGACCTGGTTGCCGTTGACGAACGCCTGCTTGAAGAGACCGAACTCGTAATAGATCCCGTAGCCCAGCGCCGGGTAGTCGAGCGTCGCGAGCGAATCGAGGAAGCAGGCCGCCAGCCGGCCCAGGCCGCCATTCCCGAGGCCCATGTCGACCTCGGCGTCCCGGATCGTTTCGAAGTCCTGCCCAAGCGACTCGAGTGCACTCTTGGCCGGGGCGAACAGATCGGTCGCGAGCAGGTTGTTCCCAAACAGCCCGCCCATCAGATATTCCAGCGAGAAATAGTAGAGCCGCCGGACGTTCTCGCGGTTGTGCACAACCTGCGTCGCGATCATCCGCTCGTGAATCGTATCGCGCACCGCGAGCGCCGTCGCCACCCACCAGTCGTGGGGCGTGGCCGATCCCATGTGGCGGGCCAGCGTCGAGACGAGGTGCCGCAGGATGAGCGAACGCAGCACGTCGCCCGGCAGATCCTTCGACGGGTTGGTATGGTGGATCGCAAACGGTTGAAACGGGGCCGTACTCCCGCCCGAAGCCGGACTGTCTGCCACGGCGGGAATCGAAGGTGAGGAGAGACGGGATGGGCGCGCGCTCGGCATTTGAATAGGTGGATGGATTAAAGCCCGCCGCCCTCGCCAGAGCGAGCGCAGGATATGCCAATCTTATCGGCACATTCGACCGGCGGAACAGCCCGGACCAGAGGGTCTGGCCGCTATTTCTGAAACCGTCGCGCCAACTCGCCGTGGTTCAACTCGATGTAGGTCGGGCGGCCCGCCGGACTGGTCAGCGGCGTCCGCGTCGCAAAAAGTTGTCCCACCAGCGTCCGCAACTCGCCCTCGGTGGCCGTCGCGGGCAACCGCACCGCCTTCGCCGCCGCGAGCCGGGCCAGTTCCTCGCGCGCAAGTTCGACGTCGCCGTCCGGCATCCGTCCGTCGCGAAAGGCGCCGAGCAGGTCCCGCAGAAACGGCTCGGCATCGGCGGGCTCCATCCAAGCCGGCACCGCCTCGATCCGAAAAAAATTCCGGCCGAATTCCGCCACTTCGAAACCGTGGGCGTGGAGAAATTTCCGCCGGTCGAGCAACAGCGCCGTCGCGATCGCATCCAGTTCCAGGGGCAGCGGCAACAAGAGGCGCTGGCTCGGCACCGCGCCGGCGGCAAACTGCTCGCGCAATCGCTCGAACCAGATGCGCTCGTGCGCCGCCCGGCGGTCGAGCAGGACCAGCCCGGCGGCGGTTTCGAAAAGCACATAGTTCCCGTGGGCGAGCCCCACATAACGCCACGACGGCGCCAGCGGCACGACGCCCGCCGGCGGCGGGCGGCCGGAAGCGGAGGGGATCGGCGCCGGCGCGGACAGCGGCACCGATGCCGGGGACGGCCGTTCCGGCCCCCTCGGCGTGGCGGGCGTCGCAGACAGCGTGCCAAGGTCGGCGCGCGAAAGTGCGGGGAGGGCCGCCCATCCGGCTGCGGCGGCCGGCGCCCGAAAATCGACCGGCGGTGGGCGGGTTTCCGTCAGCCCCGCCGCGGGACCACTCAGCTCCCGCAACCGCTGCAACACTGCGCGAATCACAAAGCCTCTCACCTGCGGCTCACTGCGGAAGCGCACTTCGCGCTTGGCGGGATGCACGTTGACGTCGACCGCCGCCGGATCGCACTCGAAGAAAACGAACGCCAGCGGGTAACGCCCCTTCGGCAGCGATTCGTGGTAACTCTCGATCAGCGCATAGTTGAGCGTGCGGCTGTCGACCGGCCGCGCATTGACGAAGACGATCATCTCGTGCCGCGTCGCCCGCCCCACCCCCGGCCGGCCAATCAGCCCGCTGAGCCGCAGCCCGGGCTCCACCGCTTCCAGCGGCACCAGAGCCTCGGCGATCTGCCGGCCAAAAATTTCCCCGATGCGGTCCGCGAGTGTCGAGCACTCCGGCGAGCGGAAAATGACCCGCCCGTCCTCGACCAGGGTGAAGGCCGTGTGCGGACACGCCAGCGCGTAAAGCCGCACGCACTGCACGATGTGCGCCGCCTCCGTCTGGTCCGTCTTGAGGAACTTGCGCCGCGCCGGCACCGAATTGAACAGGTGCGTGACCTCGATCCGCGTGCCGACCGGCCGGCCGCATTCGCGCACGTGCACGAACTTTCCACCATTCACGAGGATCTCCGTTCCCGTGTCGCTGCCCGCCTCCCGCGTCTGCAGCAGGAAGCGCGACACGCTGGCAATCGACGGCATCGCCTCGCCGCGGAAGCCGTAACTCGCGAGCCGGTCGAGATCGTCCGCCTCCCGGATCTTGCTCGTGGCGTGGCGCTCGAGCGCAAGCAGCGCATCGTCGCGCGCCATGCCGTGGCCGTTGTCCTCCACGCTCATCAACGAGCGCCCGCCATGACGAAACTCGACCTCGATGCGCGTCGCCCCGGCATCGAGCGCGTTCTCGACCAGTTCCTTCACGACCGCCGCCGGCCGCTCGATCACCTCGCCCGCGGCGATCTGATTGGCAACGCGGTCGGAGAGGATGCGGACCTTGGGCATGGGTGGATGGCGAAGGGCGGAATTACCGGGAACGCGTCCGCTGCAGTACTAGCCGTCGAACCGCAGTCACGTTCGTTTCCACTATCCGCCTCGTTTCGCGTGTCCGCGACCGCTCACTTGAGCGCTTTCTGCCACCGCGCGAACTGCTTCGCGACCTGCTTCGGACCGGGCATACCGGTGCCGGTGCGGTTCGCCAAGGCCCGCTTGAGATCGAAGACGTCCGCCCAGTCCGCCCCAAAGGCGGCGTGCACGCCGCACACGTCGTCGGTCGAGAGCCGGTTGAGCGGCACCTGCTTTTTCTCCGCCAGCCGCACCACCGCGCCCACGGCGTGATGCGCGTCGCGAAACGCGACGCCCTGCAGGACGAGATAGTCGGCCAGATCCGTCGCCAGCAGCGCGGGATCGGCCACGGCCGCCGCACACCGGTCGCGATGCACACTCAGGCCGCCGAGGGTGCCGGCCAGCACGTCGGCGCACAACGCCGCCTGGTCGAAGCTGTCGAACACCGGCGGCTTGTCCTCCTGCAGGTCGCGATTGTAGGTCAGCGGCAACCCCTTCGTCAGCGTCAGCAGCGTGTGCAGGTTGCCCTGCAGCCGCGCCGCTTTGCCGCGCAGCAGTTCGCACGAGTCGGGGTTCTTCTTCTGCGGCATCAGCGACGAGCCGGTGCAGAACGCATCGGGCAGCTCCACGAATTTGAACTCGGCGCTGCTCCAGAGAATCAGGTCCTCCGCGATGCGCGAGAGGTGGACGCCGAACAGCGCGCACGCCCCGGCGAATTCGATGAACACGTCGCGGTCCGCCACGGTATCCATCGAGTTTTGCGTGACCTGCGGCCGGCCCTTCGCGTCGACAAACCCGAGCGCCCGCGCCGTGAACTCGCGGTCGATGGGCAGCGTCGTCCCCGCGATCGCGCCCGCGCCAAGCGGACACCAGTTGGCGTGCGCCGCGACGTCCGCAAACCGCGCCCGGTCGCGCTCCAGCATTTCCAGCCACGCGAATAAATGATGGGCGAAATACACCGGCTGCGCCCGCTGCAGGTGTGTGTAGCCCGGGATCAGCACGTCGCGATTCGCCGCGGCCACCGCCAGCAGCGCACGCTCCGCCCCGAGCATCTTTTCCTGCAGCACGCCGCAGGCGCGTTTGAAGAACAGCCGCATGTCGGTCGCGATCTGGTCGTTGCGGCTCCGTGCCGTGTGCAGCTTCGCGGCCGCCGGCACCCGCTTGGTCAGCGCCTGCTCGATGTTCATGTGCACATCCTCGAGCTTGGTGTCCCACGTGAACTTCCCCGCCTCGATCTCGGCCAGGATCGCATCGAGCCCCGCGTGAATCGCGCCGCGCTCCTTCGCGGTGATGAGCCCGACATGGGCCAGCATCGCCGAGTGGGCCTTGCTTCCCGCCACGTCAAAGGGCGCGAGGCGGCGGTCGAACGAGACGGACTCGCTGAACTGCAGCATTAACTCCGCGGGGCCGGTGGTGAACCGTCCGCCCCAGGTCGCATGGGAAGGCTTGGCCATAGCGGCAAGAGATGACGGCCCGGTCCCGCGGCGCGCAATGGGAAAAACGGCGGGGGGTGAGGCTGCGGCGGGCGGGCTCCGTTCTTGCGGCGTCGCGGCGGGGTCGCACAGTCGCGCCATGTTGCGCCCCTGGCTCGCCGTCCTGCTCTCCGTTGTCGCCCCGGCCGCCGGCCGGGCCGCCGCGGAGAACCCGCCGCTCGCGGCCTTCGCCCGGGTGGAGGTGGCGCCCTCGAAAACCTCCATCTACGTTGGCCGCGTCTCACTGACGATGCCCGCGTTTGCCCGCCACGGCGGCACCTACGAGTCGAGCTACGCCGCGAACGTCTTCCCCTACTTTTTTTTCAACGAGGCCGGCCGCCTGCACATCGAGGTTTCCGACGACCAACTCCGCGCGCTCGCCCGCGGCGAGGCGATCGACTTCAAGGGCCGCGGCGTGCGCAGCGACGGCACCGAGCGCCCGATCGAGGGCAAGGCCACCCCGACCGATGCGCAGGGCGGCCGCCTGAAGGTGCGCGTCTTCGTCTCCACGCGCACCCAGCTGATCTTCAACACGACCTACCGCTGGGCCGGAAAGTAGCGCCCCGCGCGCCGGTCATTTTTCCGCCCAGTGGAAGACGACCGGTTTGTCGACCGAGGGATGCAGGCTGTGGTGGACCGGACAGTTTTGCGCGATGTCGGCGAGCAGGCGGGCCTGCGGGTGGGACTCCGGAATCGGCATCCAGAGTTGCGTAGCGAGGCGCACGATCCGGCGCGGCGCGTCGGTGGACATTTCCTTGGTCACCTCGAAGCGCAGCCCGCGGAGTTCGACGCCGTGCTTCCGCGCGACAATGGCCATCGTGGTGGCGATGCAGGAGCCGAACGACGTGGCGACGAGGTCCGTGGGCGAAAACGCCTCGCCGCGGCCCTGATTGTCCTTGGGGGCATCGGTGGCAAGCGTGGTGCCCGAGGGTTCGTGGCGCGCGCTGCAATGCAGGTCGCCCTGGTATTCGCCGGTGATTTTAACCATGAAAGTAGTTCAACCTCAGAAATGACGCCGCGCAAAGGCATGGCCGGAACCGACCTTCAAGCAACGCTCAAACGACAGCGCCTTTTCGCGCTCACGAAGGGCGAGATAGGGCACGAGGCGCCAGGGTCTGCCGGCAGCCGTGTGCTTTGATTTACCGGCGTTGTGGTCGGATAACCGTTTCTTCAAGTCATCCGAAACCCCGACGTAGTGCCTGGACGGATCATCTTCGCTCTCGAGCAGGTAAACGGTGTGCATCGCGGTCGGCGATTCCGCCCTCCTTCGCGAAAATAATTAACCGGCCCGAAAATTCCAGCAGTTTGGCGTGCCATACTTCGCTCGACCGGCAACGCCGGTCGAGCGTAGTATGGCGCGGTGGAGGTGACTCGAACACCCGACCGGCGGTTTAGAAAACCGCTGCTCTATCCAGCTGAGCTACCACCGCAATAAAGACTTACGGAAGCAAGTCACTCATCTAAACCGATTCATTGACATTTCATTGACACTATACGAACAAAACTCAGCATTTAAGCATGAGAACTCCAACGCTTCGGGTTGTTCGCTACGGGTCTTCTGGAACATCTAAGTTTGTTGTGGAAGGATTACGCGTGGCTGGCAAGCGCACCCGAAAGTTTTTTCGCACACAACGCACCGCCGCTGCTTGGCTTAGAAAGACCCAAGCGCGCATGAAGAACGAGGGAGAGGTGGCTATTCATATGCCCGAGAGGCTGCGCATTGATGCGTTAGCATGTGCGGCGAAGCTTAAGCCTTACGATAAGACCATAACGGACGCTACAGACCACTATCTAGCCCATTTGGCTATGGTATCACGCAGCTGCACGGTGCAGGCGCTAATTGTTGAGTTTATGGCCGCAAAAACGCAGGATGGGGCATCGGAGCGATACCTGAAAGACCTGCGTAATCGTCTAGCTATTTTTGAGGTGGATTTTGGGGCGGCAAATGCAGGCGAGGCATTGCCTAACCAGATTGATGATTGGCTCCGGAGCTTGAAGGGTGCTGCCCAAACACGAAATAACTACCGCACTATTTTGCGTACGCTCTTTGAATACGCTGTCTCACGAGGCTATGCGAAGGAGAACGTCGTAGCCAAGTTGGCTAAGGCTAAAGTAGTCCGTGGCGCGCCTGAGATATTCACTCCAGCGCAAATGCAGTCCGTCTTAGAAAAAGCTCCCAGGGACTTTATTCCCTATCTCGCGATTGGTGCATTTGCTGGTTTGCGGTCGGCTGAGATTGAGCGACTTGACTGGTCAGAAATCGACCTCACTGGAAAGCTGATTCATATTAAGGCGGAGAAATCAAAGAGCGCGCAACGCAGACTAGTTGTAATAAGTAAAAATCTGCTCGCCTGGCTTGCCCCATATTCTCGCAAGGAGGGACTAGTGGCAGATCCAGAGCGTGTGCGGGTTGCACGGGCTAAAATCTGCGAAGCGGCTAAGATTGTCTGGCCCGCTAATGTGCTCCGTCACTCCTTTGCATCCTATCATTTAGCATATCATCAAAATGCTGCGGCAACGGCCGCTGAATTGGGCCATGCTTCACCTGCGATGCTCTACAAGCACTACAGGGAATTAGTGAAGCCCGATGCGGCTGCTCAATGGTGGAGCATATCGCCGCCTGCTGATTACGGCAACGTGGTAGTTTTTAGTGCGTAAATTTTATGCTAAAGTTGCATTTTCTGGCTGAACAGATGGCATAGGGAGCAGCCATTTCCAGTAAGCTGCTTTGCTCCTCACTCCGCTTTCTCGTCGTTGTCCAGCAGCGATTAATTGAATAATGTGATACTTAGCCAGTTTAGCGCGAAGTCTATGGCCATTGCAACTGCGACCAATTCGATATTGGAGTTGGTCACAGGACATAAAAAATTGCTTTTCCTTATGAAATTTAGCGAAATCGCGCATTATTCGAAATGCAGTTTGCTCATGAGGGTTTAGGAGTTCGTAGAAGCGTAACTCTACTTCCGATAGCTCGGAGGGGTATTTTTTCTCGCAACCGTCCCAAAGTCCTTGGAGTGACTTTAGGTGCTCATCGATCGTTCCATCGTAAATCCCCCGATTAATCTCAAGGTCGATAGTGGCTAATTTTTCAGCTACCTCGCCAGACACTGTGAGCGGGTCCCGAAAACTGGGCCAGGTGGAGTGTTAGTCTTTGGCTCGGGTTGAGGTGATGACTGCGGTGGTGGTTGGCAATCCCAAGCGGAGGGACGGACCGGCTTGGCGGTCCGGCCCGGAGCTTGGGATTGGTAAAGATTTTTCC
>SIBR01000036.1 GCA_009695065.1 Opitutus sp.
TTCGCGGCGATCGCGTGCACTGGCTCGATGCCCTTCAAGGCTTCGAGGCCGACTTTGGCTTTGAACTCGGGATTATGCTGACGTCGTTTCTTGGACATGTGGATCGTTCGCTCTTGGGTTTGGACTTAACGATCCCTCCTGTCCAATTTTCGAGGTCCACCTTACTTTCGCAGGAAAATCTCCGCCAACCGAGCTTCTATTTACCTGCGCTATGGGACGGCTGTGGTCGCCGACCCCGGCGACAGGGTGCGGTTTTCGGAAATGCCCCGGAGCTTGCTCCGGGTTATTTGCTTTCCAGTGACCGCCACTCCCAATCCCGCTTCTCCCGAAGCGGGCCACCTGACTGTGGCCGATCGTGGGAGCCCTCCATTATCGGACAACGCTAGGCGGAGACTTGGCTCGGTCGCTACTTCGCCGCTGCCATCAGCCGCACGTCAAACAGCCGCCACGCACCTTCACGCTGCTCGACGCGGCCGAGAAATTCCCGGCCGGGCGGCAGGTTGGCCATTTCGTCGGTCGCGACCTGGAAGTCGCGCGTCCCGGCGGCGAAGACTCCGGGTACTTCGAAATGTTTCACGTGCACGGCCCCGGCGGCGGTGCGCACGATGGTGCCGCGAATCGAAAAACCCTGCAGTTGCTCGGGAGTGGGCGCGCAGTCGCAGTTCCGTTCGGCCTCGAGCAAGGCGCCTTCGGGCACCGTGACCAGTGCGGTGCGCACTCCGCCCCCGGGGCCGTCGAGGGTGAAGGCCGTGACAAGTTCCGCGGCGCTCCGGCCTCCGGCGTAGTCGTGCACGAGCGCCAGGCGTGGAAAGCCCTTCACGCGACCGTTCATGCCGGCGTTGAGCTGGAGCGGGTCATTGGCTGCGAATTCGGGATTGATGCGCTCTAGCCAGAAGCTGCCGTCGACCTCAAGCCAGGTGGCCAGCAGCGCGCCGTCATGCAGAATCAGCGTGTCCACATTGCCCATCGGTTTGCCGCGGTTGAGCTGGAGCGGAATGATGAAGCGGGCGCCGGCGTCCGGCGAAAACGACGCGAGCACCCGCGGATCGGAATCCGCCGCGGTAAACCAGGCGACGGCGACCCGTCCGCCGTTGCTGGCGAGGCGCGGGCCGTTGATCGGGCACGCGTTGATCCGCCAGTCGTCGTTGTTGAGCGACCGTGGCAGGTCCCAGGCCTGCCCACGAAAGCGCGCGGTGCGGATGTCGCGCACCTCCTCGGTCGTCCGCCCGCGATAGGCGACCAGCGCCGTGCCGTCGGGAAACGCCGTCAGCGCGGTTTGGCAGCAGTCGCAGACCGACGGGTCCACGAGCACGTCGGGCGTCCCGGCGTCGACGACCCGGGCATAAAGTTTTTGCATCGAGCCATCTCCCGCCTTGCGGCCGCGGCCATCGAGCCAGGTGACGAGAATGCGACCGTCGGCGAGACGGCACAGAGAGAATTTTTCCACTGCCTCGCTTTCCTTCGTCCAGGCCGCGGGGGTAGTCCAGGAGGCGCCATGATCGGAAGACTTGGAGAGGAACGCGCCACCGTGTCCGTCCTGCCACAGCGCGAACGCGTGGCCGTGGCCATCGATGGCGAGTTGGGGAAAATCGGCATTGCTGGTCGGGACGCCATGGCCGGTGACAGTGGATCTGGCCGGACTCCACTGGCGGGTGCGGGCGTCGAAGGTAGCGAAGCGCAGCGTGTTTGAGCCGCCCGCGGGGGCGTCGCCGTGATGGTGTTGGGCCGACGCGGCCGGTGGCGCCGCGTCCTTGGCGGCCAGGGCCGAAGGCTCGACCCAGGAGAGCCAGAGTTCCCCGTCGGGGGCCGTGGTGAGAGCCGCGCCCTGGGAGTTTGACGCCGCGGGCGATACGATCTCCACGAGGCGGATTTCCGGGCCGGATTTCGCCGGGTCCGCGCCACGCAGCGAGGCGGCGAGCAAGAGCAAATAGCCGAGGGCAAGAAATTTCATGGGGGACGCAGAGAACTCAGGTTCGCCGGCGCTGCAACAGGGTCACGACCAGCAGCAGTAGGAACGACAGGCCGAGCAACGTGGCCGCGAAGGCGTGGGCCTGGGGATAATCGAGCGCCTGCACCTCGTCGTAGAGGGCGATGCTCGCGACCTTGGTCACGCCCGGGATCGAGCCGCCGATCATGAGCACGACGCCGAATTCACCGAGCGTGTGGGCGAAGCCGAGGGTCAGGCCGGCCGCGATGCCGCGCCAGGCGAGCGGCGCGTGCAGCCGCAGAAAAACCCGGGCGGGTGTGGCGCCGAGCGCCGTGCCGGCGTCGAGGAGCTCGCGCGGCACGGCTCGCAGCGCGGCCTGAAACGGCTGCACGGCAAACGGCAGGGAATATAAGACCGAGGCAATCACGAGTCCCGTGAACGAAAACGCCAGCGGGGCCCCCGCCAGTTCGCGCCACCAGCTCCCCGGCGGATGGTTGGGCGAAAAGGTCACGAGCAGGTAGAATCCGATGACCGTCGGCGGCAATACGACCGGCAGGGACACGAGCGTCTCGATGGCGGGCGCGAGCCGCTGGCGGGTGGTATTCAGCCAGTGGGCCAGCGGCAGGCCGAGGACCCCGAGCACGAGCGTGGTGATCGCGGCGAGCCGCAACGTGAGCCAAAGCGATTGCCAGAGGGCCGGGGGCAGACCGAGGAACGTGGAGACGGGATCCGACAAGGTGGGGGAGGTTGACGGCCAGACCGGGTAACCTCAACGCGCGAAATTCGCCGGAGAGGATTTCGTTTTCCGCGATAGAAAAAGAAGTTAACCGCGGGTAGCTCGGATAAAGCGCATGATGCAGTTGAGGTCAGTCGCATCCCGGTTTGTGCTTCTGAAATGAGTTGCGACGGTGTTGAGAGGTGGACCGTGCGCTCCGCGCGCGGTCTGGCGGCGCCCGGAGCGCACCGCCCTCCCGTTGAGCTGGCCTTACTTTATCCCGTACCCGAAATCCCGGAGAATTTTTTTGGCGGCGTCGCTGCCGAGGAAGGCGAGGTAACGTTGGGCCGCGGGATTGGCGGCGCCGCGGGTGGTGAGGACCACCGCGTGATCGAGCGGCACGCCGGCGTAGAGCGCGGGCGACACCTCGGTCCACCGGCCGAGATGAGCGAGCCGGGGAGACAGGACGAGCGAGAAGGCGACAAATCCGGCATCGGCATTGCCCGTTTCGATGAACTGCGCTGTTTGAGTGATGTTCTCACCGAAGACGACCCTGGGTTGGATCGCGGTCCATACACCCAGTTTTTCCAGCACGACCTGGGCGGCCCGGCCGTAAGGCGCCGAGCGGGGCTGGGCGATCGCGAGTTTTTTGATGCGCGGGGAGCGGAGCGCGACCGTGAGTTCGGAGACGTCGAAATCCGGGCGCGTTGTCCAAAAGACCAGCCGGCCCGTGGCGAATGTGCGCAGGCTGGTGGAGTCGCCGAGGCCCGCGGCGACCACCTGCTGCGGGTAGTCGGTGTCGGCCGAGAGAAACACATCGAAGGGCGCGCCGTTCTTGATTTGGGCGAAGAGATTGCCCGAGGCGCCGAAGGTGGAAGTGACGGCGACGTCGGGCGCGCTCCGCTTGAACTCGGCGTTGAGCGCGTCGAGGGCGTAAATGAGATTGGCGGCGGCCGCGATGGAAAGGGATTCGGCACCACGGGCCAGCGGCCACGACAGGGCCAGCGCCAGGGCGATCAGGCTGTACATTGATCGCAGCGCAGTAATGCGGTTGGCCCGCTCAAAATTGCGTCGGCCGGAACCAGAGGAGCACTCGCGCGACTGGGCCTCGAAAATGGAACGCAGCATGGGCGCAGGTTTGGCCGGGACAGTCAGTGAGTCAGCGAGAAAAGCGGATGACTTTGCTGGCAAAGAAACCCGACAAAAGCCCAAGGCCACGAGGAATTCCAGAAGCCCGGAAAGCAGGAATTGATTCCTGGCTGCTGAATTTGTCCGCTGGCCGAGATTTGGTCGCGGTTCCGCCCCGCGGGGCTTTTTCGCGGCTGATGCCTTGGTGGTTTGTGATTGGGCAGACTCCGAACTCTGCGTCTCCGCGCCTTGAGCGAAGCGGGCGCGAGATGGGTTTGAAGCAAGGCCGGTCACCTCGCGCGAAGGCGCGAAGGACGGAATCCCGGAATTTCGGAATTCCAGAGAGCCGGAGGACGAACGGAGGACCTTCGACCACCGGAATTCCGTTCCCATTTTCTCCACTTTCCCGTTTGCTTGGTCTTCCGCTTTTCCACCGCCCGCAGATTCAGACCGAGGCTGGTGGCCGCGCGGCACGCCGCCATCAGCACGCGGGTCGCGCGGAGAACGGCGGCAATGCTTGGACGCAGGAAAGTTTTTTGCCGGGCAAAAAACCTATTGGATCGGAATGCGATCCTTCGCGGTGGCCAGCCACTGGGCTAAATTCTGCAGCTTCGGGTTGAGCGCGCGCGAGGACTCGACGCTGCGGGCCCCGCAGAATTCCTTTTCGAAATCGTGCTTGTACTGGAACATATTTCCCAGATCGTCGGCGCCCGGGAAGCCGAGTTTGCGGTACGCATCGAAGGGCATCGCGTAGTAGGCGACCGGCTGGCCGAAGGCCTGACCGCGCGAACGGCGAAGCCGCCGCTCGGGTCGTTCAGAATGGCGCGGACGAGGCCGCTGCCTTGGGCGCCAGGTCGCCGCACTCCAAACATTGCGCCTTCAGCTAGAAAGCGCATGACAGTCTCTAGGTTTCGCTCTTCAAGACGTACACCGCGCCCTTTTCCGATCCGATGGCGAGGAAGCGGTCGTCGGGTGACCAGACCAGCTTGGTGGCGGCGGCGGGCATTTTCACCGTGGCGCGGAGCGGCTTGGCCCGCTCAGGGCCCCACAGTTGGACGACGCCATCCTGCGAGGCGGTGGCGAGCAGGCCGTGCCCATGTTGAAACGCCACGGCGCACACCGGCGCCGCGTGGGGCAGCATCATGGGTTCGCGGCCCTCGGGTCCGGCGCCGGCGCAGTCCCACAGGCACGCATCGCGGCCGCCGCTGGTCGCGAGCCAGCGCGAGTTCTGATCGAACGAGAGATATTTCACCTTCCCCTCATAGCCGCTCATGTTGAGTTCGACGTCCTGCTCGGGGATCCAAAGATGCACCGACGGATCCTGGTTGCCCGAGACGAGCCACTTGCCGTCCGGCGACCATACGAGGGCGTGGATGCCGTTGGCGTAGGGAAAATTCTTTTGCACGACGAAGTCGTCGGCATCCCACAGCGACACGCCGCCAAAATACGCGGATGCGACGGAACCGCCGGTGGGCTGACCGGCCAGTGCGGTTATCGTCATGGGCGCGGGGGCGAAGGTGTGCGCGACGGAGGCGTCGGCGCGGAGCGCGGAAAGTTTTTTTCCGGCGGCCGCAAAAAGGGTGGGCCGGGCGCTCCGTCGCGCGGCCTCGGAGCGGGAGACGGATTCCGCACCGGCCGCGCGCGGAGCGCCCGGCCCACCTTCGGAAATCCAGGCAAGGTGTTCGATCCATTCGCGGCCGAGTTTCGCCGTGGCCGTGTGCTGGCCGGCGATGGCGTCCCAAAATTTTACCGCGCCGTCCTGACCGCCGGTGGCAAGCAACTGTGACGAGTGACCAGTGACGGGTGACGAGCCCGGAAACCAGGCGAGACAGTTGGTGCCGTTGTCGTGGCCGGGCAGTTCGTGACGCCGGGCGCCGTCGGCGGTGGCGAAAAGCGTGACGGGGCCAGCGGACGAGGCGGCAGCGAGTATCTCGCCGTCCGGGGACCACGCGAGGTCGATGGCGTAGTCGTCGAGCATCGTGGCCCAGTGCTTGGTCAGTTGCATTTGGAAGTAGCGAGTAGTGAGTAGCGGGTAGCGAGCAGGACAAGCTCAAGCTGCTTTTGTGGAGTTGGAGTGAAGCGAATGCGGCGGAGGGACCCGCGAAGAGCGCGAAGCGACGGGAAGGACAGGCCTCGCCAAAGCAGCGGTTCCCCGTTCGTAGTCCCGCCTTCAGGCGGAATCCGGGTGGTTCAATCCTTCCGCCTGAAGGCGGGGCTACAAACCGGGCGGTTCCGAAGCGCGGTGCAAAGGCGGAAAAACTTTCCGCCGGGACAATCGAGGATCCAGAGGTGCGTGCGGAGTTTTAGCCCGGCCACCAAAAATGGCGTGACTGGCTCTCGCGGGAAAAATCTTTATTTCGGCATACCCGCCTCCTTCAACACCACGCGCACTCCGTCGGGATCGATCATGCTGATCTGACGCTTGCCGTCGCCGGAAATGCTGATGGGTGTCGGCGGAGTAAGGGCGAGGGTCTTGGCCCGGGCCGTGAGGGTCGCGAGGGCCTTGGCGACGTCCGGCACCTCTAGGCTATAATCCGGCGCCCGGCGGGCGGCATTGGTCCCGGATTTACGACTATAGCTGACCAGGTCGACATAGTCAGTGCTGTCCGTCACTTGCAGGCGCACGGTGTGGGCCGCGGCCAGGCCAGGGTTGTCCGTCTCGATCTGTTTAAAGCCGAGGATGTCCCGATAGTAATGCAGCGCCGCCGGAAGATTCGCGACCATCAGTGAGGCCGAGCGCAACCGATCGGAGATGCGGGTCGCCGGCAGGCTCTTGCCCTGATGCTTCATCAACTGGCCTTGGGCTTCGAGCTGGGTGACCTCGTAAACGTTGCCATCGGGATCCTTCGCCCCGAGCAACAGGTCACCGACGCGGGCGCGATGGACCGTGCCCGTTTCGATGCCGCGGGAAATGAGATATTCCCGCAAGGCTTCGTTATTGGTGGTTTCGAGTCCGAGATGATCGAGGTTGTCGCCGTTGGGTAGGATCATCTTAGGGTCGTTGAAAAGGAGAATCACCTGCCGCTCGTTCACCTTCATGATCACCATCTGCAGGCTGCCGTCGGGCCGGTTCAGGACGTAGGGCTCCTCGTAGCCCAGGAAGTCATGGTAGAAATAGCGCGACTTCTCCATGTCGTGGACCCAGTAGCCGACATGGTAGAGGGCCGTCAGTTGAAATTTGCGCCCAGAGTCCGCGGCGAACAGCGGCTGACTGACGGCGGCGGCCAGGAGGAGCAGAAAAATTCGGATCATGGCGGGCAGAATTTTGGTTTCAGTGCGGGTTGAGCAGGAGATGAAGAATACCTTGGACTTGGCGATTCCCGGCGCCCAGCGCGGGTGTAAGTCGAGCTGCGCTTTGAGTAGAACACGTCCCAAAGATCAGCAGAACCTTACCGGTTCCCCGGCAGGGATGTCCAATTAAAAGGAACTCCGGCGGGATGGACGAGGGCGTATCTCAGTTTCTTGCCGGCCACGGTTGTTCGCAGTTCCGCCTTCAGGCGGCTGGCGAAAGATTTTCGATTCCGGCTGAAGCCGGAACTACGAACAAAGCGTCCGGCGGGAATTGCAATAAAGTGAGATGCGCCCCGGGAACGATCACAGTGGCGGAAGCGTCGACAAATTTGGTGGCCGGCGCTCGGAAAATCTTCGCTGGTTTCTAAAATACTAAGCCCGGCCTTGGCGGAGCACGGCCCTCCCAAAACCTTGGATCAATTCAGAAGCCAAGAAGCCAGGGGTTGATTCATGGCTTCCCGGCTTCTGAATCAATTTGCTAGGCTTGGATCGGTTGGAACTGCCACGGTTCGCGATCGGGCGGCAAGAAAATCTGCATGGTTCTACATCGCGTACTTTTTCACCAGCGTGTCGTTCAGGGTCACGCCGAGTCCGGGGAGCGAGGGTACGGCGATTTCGCCATTTTCGAACTTTTCCGCCGGTAGCACGAGATCCCCGCGCCACGGCACCTCACCCCACTGCAGTTCGAGAATCTTAAAATTGCTCATCCCCGCGCAAACCTGAATCGACGCCGCGGTCGAGACCGGACCGCTGGGATTGTGCGGTGCGACCGTAATGCCATCCATCGCCGCGACGGCCGCGATGTGGGTGAGTTCGAGCAAGCCGCCGCAATGTTTCACGTCGGGCATGATCACCTCGACGGCCTTGTTCCGGCACAGCGACGCGAACCCGTTGGTTTGGAAAAGCGTTTCGCCGCCCGCCATCTCCTGCTTGATGGCGCGACGAATCGCGACCGTCTCCGGCACCATCGTCGGCGCGACCGGCTCCTCGTACCACGTGAGCCGGTAGGGCTCGAGTCGTTGCGCGACGTCGATGGCGAGCGGGACATCGAAGAGACTATGCGCGTCCACCATGATCTGCACGCTGTCGCCCACCGCTTCGCGCACGGCGGCCACGCAGGCGATGCCGTCGATGACCGGGGGCGCTTTGGCGGGATCGGAAAAATCGCTGCGCTTGAATCCGTCCCATGGCGCCAGCTTCAGCGAGCGGAATCCCTCGGCTACCGCCTGTTTCGCCGTGGAGGCAAAGCCGGCCGGCGTGCGCGGCTTTGTCACACGGTTGATGTTGGCGTAGACGGGCAGGCGATCGCGGACTTGGCCGCCGAGCAGGTTGTAGGTCGGCTGGTTGAGGAGCTTTCCGGCGAGATCCCACAGCGCCTGCTCGATCGCGCTGAAGGCGGTGGCCACGAGCAGGCGGCCGGTCCTCGCGCGGGGCAGGCCGGCCTGCCGGAAACGGGCGATGTCGAGCGGCGAGTGGCCGCGGAGGAGTTCGAAAAACGCGTTGAGCTCCGACGTCATTCGAGCGGTGTCCGCGCGACTCGTTTTGGCAAAGCCAAACGCATCCGACGCCTCGCCGAGCCCGGACAGGCCGGTGTCGGTGTGCAGGCGGACAAAAACCCAGGCCGTGCGATCAGTCGCGCGGACGGGAAGCATTTCGAGGCGGGTGAGCTTGGCCGGGGACGCGGCGGCAGCGCCGGCCGCGGCCGACAGATTGCGGGTGAGAGCGGCGGCGAGCAGGGCGCCGCCGGTCGAGGCGAAGAAATTCCGGCGGGAAAACGGAGTCGTCATGGGGATTGCGGGTGAAGGGTAAAATTTACGGCCCCGCCAATCGGGCGTGCAATGTTATCCCGAAAAATCCGACTCCGGACGGGAGTAAACGACATTTTTTGTAGCCCTGCTCGGGAGAGCAGGGATGGCCTTCGGTCCATGACTGAGTCCCGCTTCTCCCGAAGCGGCGACAACGGCGCTGTTTCGTCGCCGCAAGAAATGGTGGGACCACGTGACAATGGCGGACGGGTCCGGGCGCCAGCCGCGTTTGGGCGGGGTTTTGTAACATTCATGTTACCGTTTCGATTTCGCCCTGGATTCGATTGAAAGAAAGATCGATCGCATGGAATTCCGCGTTGGCCTCTCCGCCGTCGTTTTTTCGTCACCGCTTCCGCGTACAGGCCTCTGGCTGCGCGACGGCCAAGGCTGATGCCGCCACCCATGAATTGCCGCCCCTTGAATCCATTTACCCGTGAGCAAACTGATCCCGGAAAATAACATGTTCATAAAATACCTGAGCCGATTGTCACCCTGCGACTTGGCGCCGCGTCGGGCGGTCTGTCGGCGATCATGCTCGTCACCTCGATTTTCGCGAAGACCGAGTCGGCCGCGCCGGCTACCATCGCCGCCCTGAATGGTGGCGCGATCTATGTGGGCGAGGCGGTTTGCATCGTCTGCCATTCGCCGCAGAACGCGCAGTTCACGCACACGCAGCACGCCAACGCCTTTCAACTGAACCCGAAAAACGAGCGCGAGAAACTGAGCTGCGAAGCCTGCCATGGCCCGGGTTCGAACCATCTCAAGGATCCGGCGAACCCGGCGAACCACGTGTCACTGGTGGGTTTTACCCGCGAATGGGGCACTCCGGTGGCGCAGCAAAACGGGATGTGCCCGACGTGCCATCAGGGTGGCCAGCACATGTTCTGGCCGGGCTTGACCCACGCGACCAATGAGCTGAGTTGCAGCGACTGTCATAACCCGATGGCGAAGGTGAGCGCCACCGGCTCCTCCGGAAACCGAGCATCAATGAGACCTGCGAAAGCTGCCACCAGCAGCAGCGCGCCGAATTCTCCAAGCGTTCCCATATGCCTCTTCACGAGGGCAAGATGACCTGTGTGGACTGCCACAATCCCCACGGCTCGACTTCGAAATCTCTCCTCAAGGCCGATACGGTCAACGAAACCTGCTACACCTGCCACACGGAGAAGCGGGGCCCGTTCCTTTGGGAGCACGCGCCGGTGCGCGACAACTGCCTGACCTGCCACAATCCGCACGGTTCGAACCAGGACAAACTGCTCACGGCCGCCCGGTCGTTCCTTTGCCAGCAGTGTCACGGAAACGGTCCCGCGGTCGGCCACCAGAGTACAATGTACAACGCCGGCCAGATTCTGGGTGGCGGGGCGGGCCCGAGCACGCGCACCCTGGGCCGCTCCTGCCAGAATTGTCATTCGCAGATTCACGGCAGCAACCATCCGGGCGGCGCCCGGCTCCAGCGATGAACCCGCTCCATTTTTCCAGCGAAAGACCCAACATGAAAACGCCACTCCGGTTCCGTTGGCGCACGCTCGCCACCTGCGCTGGTCTCAGCCTCTCACCGGGCGTCGCCGCACCGTTTGCCGACACCGCCGTCGGCAAACGGTCGTGGACAACAGCCAGAGTGCGTCGACCCAGTCCTCGCAGCCCCTCGATCCCGATTGGGTGAAGGCGAGGCACACGCCCACCGGCCAGATGTTCAAATGGCCGTTTGCGATGCCCAGCGCCAAGGATATTCAGAAGTCGGCCTCGGGCTGGGAGTATTCCGGCCAGCTGGAATTTGGCGCAATCGGAGGCGACGCCGACGAACGCAACGCCCAATACCGGACGTATCAGGACGTCGACAACGGGGGCTACCTGAACAACTTCAGCCTGCAGATGCGCAAGCCCGGAGACGGGCAATATATCGAGCTGACGGGCGGCGGCGCCGGGCGCCACGATCAATACTATGGTCTCCAATTCGGCCGGTCGAATGACTGGAAGTGGCAGGTGTTTTTCGGCGAGATCCCCCACGTGTTTACCGACCGGTATAAGTCGCTCTGGAACGGGGTCGGCACCGGCAACCTCACGCTCCTGCCCGGGCTCACGCCCGGGGGCACCGCGTCGACGACCGTGGACAACGCGAACGTCACCGCCGCTGCGGGCAAACCCACCACGACTTTGGGTCTGACGCGGAAGAAGGGCGGCGCCCGGTTGGACTTGGACTTGTCGAAAACGTGGAAAGCCTACATCGGTTACTCGGTTGAAAAGCGCGAGGGCGCCCGGCCCTTTGGCGCCGTGTGGGGCAACGCCGGCGGCACCGCGCCGATCGAAATCGCGGAGCCGGTCGACTACCAGACTCAGGAAATCCTCGCGGGTATATTGTACGCCGACGGACGGAACGCGTTTAATCTTCGGCTGTCCGCCTCGCTGTTCGATAACAACATTGGTGCCCTCACGTTTCAGGAGCCCTATCGCATCGCCCCGCCCGGTGGCGTGACCACCACGCCGGCGGCCGGCGCCTACACCCAGGGACGTTTCGACCTCGCGCCCAACAATCGCGCCTACAACGCCCGAGCGGAATACACGCGCTCATTCCCGGATTTCTACCGCAGCCAGCTCACGGCGGTGGTGTCGGGTGGCCGGTGGCGCCAGGACGACGACCTCATTCCCTACACCCGATTCCGAATCTCGTGCTGACGAATGTCACGGTCCAGCCGGGTGGCAATTGGGACACGGTCGGCGCGCTCAGCCGCAAAACCGCCGCGGCCACGATCGACACGCGCCTGGCCGATCTCACGTTCTCGATGAATTCGGCCGACGAGCTGAATCTGAAGCTCAAGGCGCGCTTCAACGAGACGAAGAACAACACCATTCCGTTTCTCGCCGTAAATCCCAACGCCGTTTACGTCGATGCTGACGCGGCCACGGCCGGAAACCAAACCCGCGGACTCACGCTTGATGGCGTCACCGGAGTTTTGGGGCCGCCTCATCAACGATGGCAGCGGCCAGAATATCCTGACGGGTGCGAATGCCAATCCGGCCGGCAATATTCCCATCAATAGCAATTATTACGACAGCAAGCAGTACCGGTTTGGACCGGCCGCGGACTATCATCTGAGCAAAGTTTCCTCGGTGAACGCGACGTTTGAGCGCGAGATCACGTTGCGGGAACACCGCGAGCGGAACCGGACGTGGGAAGACCGGACCAAGATCGGTTATGTGAATCGCGGTCTGCCCGACACCAGTCTGCGGTTTTCCTACGAATATGACGTCCGCCGGGGCAGCACTTATGTCGCCTCGAGCTACGACAGTTTATTTAGCTCCGTGCTGTTTCCGATCCCGCCGACCCCGGGCACGAACGTCTCAAGCTGGATCTTTCGTAACAATTCCGGGTTTCGCGCGTTCGACCTTTCCGACCGCGATCAACACGTGGGCAACCTCCGCGTCGATACGATGCTGCGTCCGAACTTGGATGCCGGGGTTTCGCTGCAGGCGAAGGAGTCCAAATTCCCCGACGCCGGCTACGGCCGCACCCAACAGGGTCAGCGCTCGGCTAATCTCGATTTGAATTACTAGCCCTCGCCCCAGCGCTCCGTCTACTTTTCCTACTCCTATCAGGTCGGCAAATACCGGCAGGCTTCCATCGCGAACGCCAATGGCGCGGTTACGATTGGTTTGGTGACACCATTGGGGACGGTCACTCCGGCCAACGCAATCGCCATCGGGGCGGCGCCAGGCGGGCCGATTTTCCCGTTGAGCAACACCTGGACGTCCGACGGAGCGGATCGCAACCACGTGCTGAGTCTCGGCCTGAAACAGGAGATCGGAAAGGCCAGCCTGAACGTGGACGACTCCTATTCGACGGGGCGGACGCGCATCGAATATGGCTACACCGTCGGCGGGGCCTCAATGCGAACAACGCCGCGTTGGCCGGCACCCGCATGCCCGACATGGCGACGGATACCAACTACCTTGACGCCAGCCTGCGCATCCCGCTCTCGCCGCGCTTCGCGGCGCGCCTGATTTATCGGTACCAGAAGGAGATCATCTGCGACTGGCATTACCAGAATCTCAATGGCACGCCGGTTGTGCTCGGCAACAACACCGCCGCGGTGCCGACGTCCATCCAGTTGGATGGGGCCCGTATGGCTATCAGGTCAACTGGTGCGGCGTGATGCTCGAAATCAAATCCTAACCCGCATATCCAATCCACGAGCGTTTTTTGGCGACCTTCAGTCGAAGGTGTGCCAATCTCGATTCTCTTCGTTCCTGTTCGCGACGATTTCAAAATATCACATTCGGTATTCGTAGCCCTGATCGGGAGAACAGGGACCATTGAGCATCGCTACCCAGGTCAGTCCCGCCTCTCCCGAGGCGGGCTACAGCAAGAAACAAAACACTCCGCGAAATCGGATTCGACCTCTGAGTCAAAAGTCTCCTCCTTTGGTTGCGGCTGCCGCGGTAGGAAATATGCCGGCTACCTCCTGAAAATGAAATCTAACTTCCCTGTCTTACTTTTCACGGTGGGCGCGCTGCTCGCCTCTCTGCCGGTGCTGCCGGCGTCCCAGGCCCCGGCCGCGCGGGTCATCAAGATCAAGGCCGGCGTGGACAACGCCATGAAGTTTGACGTCGCGACCATCACGGCCGCGCCCGGTGAGACGATCACGGTTAGCCTCACGAATGCCTGCGTGCTGCCCAAGGTGATCATGGGCCACAACTGGGTGTTGCTCACGGCGGGAACCGATCCCATTGCCTTTGCGACGGCGGCGGCCTCCGAGGCGGGCAACGGTTACATTCCGGAAAAGCAAAAGGACAAGGTTGTGGCCGTGGTGGGGTTGCTCGGGCCCAACGAGACCGGCGAGGTCACGTTCAAAGTACCGGCGACCCCCGGCGAGTATCCGTTCCTTTGCACGTTTCCGGCTCACTGCGCCATCGGGATGAAGGGCGTGCTCGTCGTGAAGAATTAGTTGCGGGCGAGTCGGGACGTCTGGAGACGACGCGGAGCACGGCTGCGCTCAGCCGTATTCATGCAGTCGAAAGACGTTCCAGGAGTGACCGGACGAACAGTAATTGGTGTAAGGCTGCCGCTTGACGGCAGGCGGCAATGTTCATTCGAAGAGCGGCCCGTCGGCGAGCGACGGCCATACATTCCATTGCATCGTTACGGCTCAGCCGGAATCATGCAGCCCCGCCCGCAAAACGCGTTTTGCCTGTGACGGGAAGAAACGGCGGTTTTTGTAGCCCTGCGCGGGAGAGCAGGGATGGCCTTAGCCGTAACAATTCAGTCGGAAGGCGTTTTCTCTCCGAAAACGAAGGCACTGAAAGGTCGACGGCGACCTCCGGGCGCCGTCTCAGAAGGTACGCTCGAAGAACGCGCCCGGAGGTCGCGTTCCACCCCAATCCAACTGCATCGTTACGGCTTAGGTCCATGACTGAGCCCCGCTTCTCCCGAAGCGGCCTACAACGGGCTCCGGCTGCCACTGCGTTGATCCGGATCAGGGGCTGCGGACGGAACGCTTTCGCGCGCTCGGAAAGTCGGGCGGGACCTTCTGCGTGACCTGGCCCGTGGCGACCCATTCGGTGCCGCGCTGCAGGGTGACAATGAAGCCGGCACAGGTCAGCGCGGGGTAGGGCGGCGTGTGGGCCGGAGAGACGTGCCCGAAGGTGCTGTGGAAGATACGGCCTTTGCCGTAGGTGATCGTCATAAGCATGGGCTCGTGCTCGTTGCTGGCTGTGGGGAATTTCGACTTGTCGGCGAACGCAGTGGCGAGCACCTCGACGTTTTTCGCCGGACCGCGCAGCTGGCTGTAAATTTCATCCTGGGCGTGCTGCCACGACGCGGGCAGTCCTTTCATGATCGGATGTTCCGGGGCGCGGGTGATTACGGCATATTCGTGCGCCGGCGGATGACCGTAGGTGCCGGGCGAATTGTCGGTCACGCTGTGGCCGTCGCGCCAACGGATTTTCACGCCCGATTCGATCGTGCGGGCGTTGACCTTGCCGTCGGGCGTCATGCCCCAGCCGCCGATGCCGATCATCTCGTTGAACTCGGGCCAGTTGGGAAACGCGTTGTCGGCGGCGTGAATCGTGACGAGACCGCCGCCGTTTTTCATGTAGGCGACGAACGCCTGCTTCGTGGCCGCGGGCCAGTCCCTCGACTCGTAATCCATCACGACCGCGGCGTAGTCGGAAAACTTCGGATGGAAGTCGGAGGTTTCGACGCCCGTGAGCGGGGCGGTCACGGTGTCGACGGCGAAGAGACCGGTTTGCTCAAGGTAGGTCTTTACCAGCGGGCTGCTCTTGGTCCAATCGTGATAGCGATTCGATTCGCCGGTGAGCAGCATGATGCGCACCTTGGGGCGATCAGCGGCGACCAGCGTGGTGGCGACGGCGAGGAAGGTGACGGCGACGGAGGTCAGGAGGCGGGGGAGGTGGAGCATGGCAGGGTTGCGGGGAATTTTTAAAACGGACTCAGGGCAGGAAATCCGGCACGAAGAAAGCGGTGTCATGACGGAGCCCGCGCGGCAAGCGCTCTTCGAGGACAATCCCGGCTCTCTCGAGCCGGGCTCCTGGGTACGGAATCACGATAGATAATCCCGGCCACGTAGCCCGCTTCGAGAGAAGCGGGACTTTGGCAATTCGAACCTACTACCCCAATATTGGGGTGAAATGCGCGTGGCCCGCTTCGGGAGAAGCGGGAAGTCTGATCGGCACTCAGCTTTCTCCCTCTCATGCTACCCGTTCTGAAATCCACGCTTCCCCGGCTGGCCCGCGAATCATATCAAGGCCGGTCCATCGTTTTCTGGACTCACACTCTCGAGGGACGGGCGACCGGATGGTTGCACGATCGCTTCCATCAATGCTTCCGCGAAGTGCTGCTCCATGCTGGCGGACGCTACGCCCTGGGGTGTCCAATCTACGTGCTGATGCCGGATCACTGGCATCTCGTTTGGATGGGATTGGCGGAATCGTTTGATCAATGGCTGGCGAATCGTTTCGTCAGAAAACACCTCGCGGCCCAACTGCGGGTTGGGGCGCTGCAAGATCGCGCCCACGATCACATTTTGCGGAACGAGGAATGCGGCCGAAACGCCTTTATGGCCACGTGCCAGTATGTGCGGGAGAATCCGGTTCGAGCCGGTCTTGTGGCTGCGGGTCAGGATTAGCCGTATCTGGGGGCGATGGTGCCGGGCTATCCTGGACTCGATCCGCGGCGGACGGAATTCTGGGAAGTATATTGGAAGGTATTCAATCGACTGGTCGAAACGTCGAAATAGTCCCGGCTCTCTCGAGCCGGGCTACAGGGTGCGGAATCACGATAGATTAGTCCCGGCTCTTTCGAGCCGGGCTACATCCGGCAATGTAGCCCGCTTCGAGGGAAGCGGGATGGAAAAGCGAGATTTTGTGTGGCCCGCTTCGAGAGAAGCGGGAGGCGCCGCAAGAAATCAGCCGGCCAGACAGGAATTGAACGCGTCGGTCAGCCCGGCGCGGTCGAGGTTCTTGCCGATGAAGACGAGCGTGTTCGTCCTCGGCTTGTCGCCCCATTCACGATCGAACTTGGCGTCGAAGAGCATGTGCACGCCCTGGAAGACGAGCCGCTTGGGCGAACCCTTCACGGCCAGCACACCCTTCATCCGGTAGATGTCGCCGCCCTTCACCCGGAGCAGCGTGCCGATCCAGTCGTTGAGCTTCTTGCCGTCGAGATCGCCGGGCGTGCAGATGCCGACCGAGGTGACGGCGTCATTGTGCTCATGCGCACCGTGAAAATCCTGCTGCCAAACCGGCTTCGAAACGTCGCCGCCGACGTTGATGTGCAGGGGATCGTGACCGCAGGATTCGAAGACGAGGTAGTGGCCGGGTTCCTTGATCGAGAGTTGGTAATGGCCGTGGCCGTCCTGAAGCAGGAGGCGGTGGAGCGTGCCACCGGGCACAATCGTGTCGCCGCCCTTCGTGCGTGATTCCCAGTCGGAAAACACGAGCACGGCGGCGCTGCGCGCCGCCGTCAGGTCGCTTTCAGCGAGCGATTTCACGGGCATGATCACAACGTCGAGTTCGTTTGGGTTTCCGTGGTGGTGGTGCGCGTGCCCCTCGGCACCATGGTCGTGATCCGTGTGGTCATGGCCGTCGTCATCGTCGTGACCGATCGCGAGTTCGTGGGTGCCGGCCGGCAGGGCGTAAGCGCCGGCCCATTCGAACGGATATTCGGGCTCGAGAAATTTCGGATCGAGCTCGGTCGCGCGAGCCAGGTTGAAGCCGCCGACATCAAGCACGCGGTCCAACGGCAGGTCGCAGTTGTGGGTGCGATGAATCGTCGCCACGGAATTGATGTGCTTGATGTGGGCCTCGAGCGCGTCGAGTTCGGCCGGAGAAACCAGGTCCGTCTTGTTGAGCAGGATGACGTCGGCGAAGGCGAGCTGCTTGACGGATTCGTCGTCGGACGCGAGATGCTGGCTCACGTGCTTTGCGTCGACGACGGTCACAATCGCGTCGAGCTGGAAGTGTTGCTTCACCTCGTCATCCGAGAAAAACGTCTGCGCCACGGGGCCGGGATTCGCGAGACCGGTGGTCTCGATGAGGACGCCGTCGAGCTTGTCCTTGCGCTTGAGCAGTCGGTCGAGGATGCGGATGAGGTCGCCCCGGACGCTGCAGCAGATGCAGCCGTTGTTCATTTCAAACAACTCCTCCTCGCTCTGAATCACGAGCTGGTGGTCCACGCCGACCTCGCCGAACTCATTTTCGATCACGGCGAGTTTGCGGCCGTGGTGCTCGGTGAGGATGCGGTTGAGGAGGGTGGTTTTGCCGGCGCCGAGAAAGCCGGTGAGGACGGTGACGGGAATCATGCGGGGAGCTGGAGGAGGGAAGGAGTCAGGAGTCAGGAGTCAGGAGTCAGGAGTCAGGAGTCAGGAGTCAGGAGTCAGGAGTCAGGAGTCAGGAGTCAGGAGTCAGGATAATTAAGACGGAAGTTCGATATTGCAGGGGGATGGGGGAAACGCAAATCCGGCGTGATTGAGATGGCTAGAGTTCGTAGTCCCGCCTTCAGGCGGAATCCGGGCGGACCAGATATTCCGCCTGAAGGCGAAACTACCAACAAGAAGCCCAGGCTAGTCATTCCCTTTGGGAAAATTGAAGGCGACTTTGAGGAAGGTCGCATTCTTGATTTTCAGCATCACGAGCGTACCGTCGAAATTGGTGTTGGTCTTGAGCCAGTCGGCCTGGGCCTCGAAGCACGAGGTGTCGCCGACGATTTCTCCGGTGGCGGTGTTGGCCACGGCGTGAAAGGTCAGCGGGCGTTTCTCGCCACCCATGTTTGCCTCGACCTCGAAGGCCGGCGCCTTGACGCGGATGAAATCCTCCATCTCGCCGTCAAGGACGTAGGCGGTGAGCTTGCCGCTGGTGGCGTCGCGGACCAGTTCGAGGTGATACTCCTCGTGGCCGAGCACCACGGGCGTGCCGCCGTGCGGGGCGCGATGCTCGTGGCGGGCGGGCGCAACGGAAGGCGCCGGCGGTGGTGGCTTGGCGCAGGAGCCGAAGGCGAGGGCGACGCAAACAGCGAGCACGGTTGAAAACAGAACTTTCACGCGGTTACTGTAACTTTCCGCGCAAACACCGC
The DNA here is from genome assembly GCA_009695065.1 of Opitutus sp. The sequence continues at coordinate 18,453 of SIBR01000036.1, forward strand.
AACAAAAGGAGACGGAGGGGATGGCCGCAAAAAGACGCAAGAGGCGCAAAAAAAGGCGACGGCCGCCTGAAGGGCAGGGACTGGTGCGACCAATCACAGCCGCACGTGGCGGAGCCGGAGCGCATTGGTCACGACGGTGATCGAACTGAGGCTCATCGCGGCGCCGGCGAGCATCGGACTGAGCAGCCAGCCCGTGAACGGGTAAAGCACTCCGGCGGCGATCGGGAGGCCGGCGAAATTGTAGGCGAAGGCCCAAAAGAGGTTTTGCTTGATGTTGCGAAGCGTCGCGCGGCTGAGATGGACGGCACGAACCAGCGCCGCGAGGTCGCCCTGCACGAGGACGAGCCCGGCACTGTGCATGGCCACGTCAGTGCCTGTCCCCATCGCGATACCGACGTCGGCGGCGGCCAGGGCGGGAGCGTCGTTGAGTCCATCGCCGGCAAACACCACCGATTCGCCCTGGGCGCGGCACTCGCGCACAAGTTCCTGCTTACGCGCCGGGGTGACCGCGGCGTGAAAAGTGTCCAGGGTCAGGGTCGTCGCCACACTGCGCGCCGCAGCCTCGCGGTCGCCGGTCACCATGACCACGCGCAGCCCGAGCCGCTGTAGTTCCCGAATGGCGGCGGGCGTCGTGGGCTTGATCTCATCGGCCAGCGCGATGGTGCCGGCCGGGTGGCCGTCGACTGAAACGGCGATGAGGGTCACCGGGGCCTGGGGGTCGTGCCCCACATCCGCGCGGCCGGCGGCCACTCGTTGGCCCGCGATCCGCGCACTGACCCCGACGCCTGGCTCGGCCGAGAAGTCCGTGGCGGGTGACAGAGTGAGCCCACGTTCGCGGGCGGCGGCCACGATGGCGCGCGCGAGCGGGTGTTCGCTTTGCGATTCAGCGGCGGCCGCGAGTCCAAGGAGTATCACGTCAGTAAAGCCAGAGGCAGGAACGACCCGGACCACGCGGGGATGGCCCGCCGTGAGCGTGCCGGTCTTGTCGATGAGGAGCGTGCGGGCGGAGGCGAGCCGTTCGAGCGCGGCCGCGTCCTTCACTAGGATTCCGGCCTGGGCGCCCCGGCCGATCGCGGTGACGATCGAGACGGGCGTGGCCAGCCCAAGGGCGCAGGGACAGGCGATGATCAGGACGGCCACGGCGTTCAGCAGCGCATAGATGAAGCGGGGCTCGGGGCCGAGCAGCAGCCAGCCGACGAACGTGAGTAGGGCCAGCGCGGCGACACTGGGAACGAACCAGGCGGAAACGCGGTCGGCGAGGCGCGCGATCGGCGGCTCGCTTTCCCTTGCCTGCTCGACGAGCCGGAGAATTTGCGCGAGCAGCGTGTCGCGGCCGACGCGCTCGGCCCGCAGCACAAACGAGCCGGTGTTATTAAGGGTGCCGGCACTCGCACGGTCGCCGGGAGCCTTGGCGACGGGCACGGGTTCGCCGGTCAGCATCGACTCGTCGACCTCACTCTGGCCGAGGGTGAAGACGCCATCGACGGGAACGTGTTCGCCGGGGCGCACGCGGAGAAGATCGCCCGGTTGCACGGCGGCCAGAGGGACATCCTCCTCGCGGGCATCGGCGGCCAGGCGGTGGGCGATCTTCGGGGCGAGATCCATGAGCGCGCGGATGGCTCCGTCGGTGCGGGCGTGGGCGCGCTGTTCGAGAATCTGGCCGAGCAGCACGATGGTCGTGATGAAGGCCGTCGCTTCAAAATATAGCGGCACGCCATGCGCCGTGCGCAGCGTCGCGGGAAATTTGTCGCCCAGGAGCACGGCGAATGCGCTGTAGGCATACGCGGCGCCGGTGCCGGTGACAGTGAGCGTGAACATGTTCGTGTCGCGCTCGCGCAGCGACGTCCACCAGCGGTTGATGAAAAACGCGCCGGACCAAAAGAAAACGGGCGTCGTCAGGACCAACTGCACCCAAGCGAGCAGCCGGGCGTCAAAGCGGTGGAAGAATTCCGGGACCACCATCGCTCCCATGGCCACGACGAGCACCGGGACCGTCAATGCGACGGCGAAATAGAACCGCGGACGCAACACCTGCTCGTGCGGCAGGCCCATGTAGACCGGTGCCGTGGACAGGGCCGAAGGCGGGGGAGAGTGTTTCATGCGAAGAAAGCGGGACTGCCCAAGCCTACAGATCCACCGCAAAAGACCAAAGGTGTTTGTTGCGGGTCGAGGTTCGGGCGCGACCTGTCCTCAGAAGCGGCCATGAAAATTGCCGCATCAAGGCAGAGCTGACCGAACGTAGCGCGCCTTGAGAGAGGCGGGACCGAGAACAAAACGACAATGCAATCAGCCCTGCCCTCCCGGGCAGGGCTGCGACAAAAAAGCACATGACAGCCTCAGAATGTGGCCGTGGTCAGGGGCTGAGCAAACGCAGGCCGATGACGAACCAGCCGCAGACGAGAACGCCGGCGGCGAGGGCGAGCAGACCCAATTTCCTTTTCGCGGGCAGGCCCCACCACATGACGACACCGCTGAGCGTCAGGACAATCAGGCCGAGGGCGACGGCGTCCATCGCGAGCGCCCAAACCGTCGTGAGGATCCAGTCCCGCTGACTGCGGGGGTCATTCAGCCGGACGCCGGTGAACGTATGGAGCGTGCGCATGGCGCCCCAGGCGTTGAGATCGGTGCGCTGTACTTTGGCCCGGGCGGCCTGCAGATCCGCTTTGATTTCCAATTGGAGTCCTGGCCGGTGGGCGCGGAAATCGAGGCGAGCTTCGTCGGGCGTCGAGGTCACCGAGTCGATTTCGCCGGCGAGTCCGAGTTGGTGCAGTAAATCGGTCGCCCGGGCGACCGGGTTGCCGGGGGCTGGGGTCTGGATGGTGTGTTCGGAGTTCATGATTTTCCGGTTCGGAAAAAATTCGGCAAATTTCCATTCGCCGTGATTGAGGAGCAGTCCGGTGAGGGCGAAAAGCCAGATGAAGAAAAGGAAATAGAGGCCGAGAAAATAGTGCAGCCGGCGGTTCCAGTTCCGCCAGTTGCCGCCGGGGGGTGGGGTGGATTCAACCGACGACGGCATAGACGAGTCCTCCGAAGGAAAGGGCGCCGGCGGCGAGAAGCACGAGTCCGAGGCGCCGCTCGGCCCGGAGCACAGCCCAAAGGTAGACGCCGCTCAGGGTGAGGAAAATCACAAGGTAGACCGTCGCGTCGGCCAGCCAGCGCCAGACCTGCATGAAGGCGGAGTTGCCGCGGATGGCGACGAGGTGCGGGCCGGGCAGCTTGTGCAGATAGATCATGGCATCCCACATGCCCGGATCGCGGCGGGTGATGGTGGCGGTGCGCGCGGCGACGTTGAGGTCGACGACCGTTTCGCGGCCGGGGACGTTGACCGTGATGGCCATCCGGCGGTCCCGCGGGGTGTACCGGAGATTCCAGATTTCGCCCGCCACGCCGATTTGATCCAGGAGAGTCCGGGTCGCGGCGAGCTGTTCGGGTCCTTTCAATTGTTCGAAGTCGGCGGGGAGTGTGAGTTCGGTGGCATTCCGCGTCTGGCTGGCAGCGCCACTGCCCGGCACCCAGGAGTGGACGAGAAAGAAGACGCTGATCGCGAACACCAGGATGAACGGGCTGAGAAACAGCCCGACGTAGAGGTGCAGGTCGCGGGTGAGGGGGTAAAATTGTTTGCTCATGCCTTGCCGTTCGGCGCAGAGCCGGGTGGGGGCCAGGCCGGCCAGTCGCTATGGTTTCGCGCTCGTCAGCCGACTCCAAGTTACCTCGTCAACGACCTCCTGCCGGTAGGTTTCGTGGCATTTGACGCACGCGTTCACCGTGACGGAGAGAGCCTTGAGCACTTCCGTCTGATGAGGTGCCGGGGGCAGGGTGCGGCTCTCGCTTCTCGTGGCGGTGGCACTTGGCGATGACGGGTCCTGGCCGGCGCAGACGGAGCCGGCGAACAGAATGAGGAACAATGGATTTTTCATCGTGATTGATTTTGGATCTCGGGCCTAGTGCACGGAAATATTCCAAGTGTGATCATCTTCAACTCCGCCGTCAGCGCGAGCAGAGAAGGGGGGCTCCTCCCCGCGACCGAAGAGCGGGCTTTAGCTTCACCTGGGCGCGGGGGAAATGCTCTCAGGCCTGAGGTTTGTTGTCGTCGTGTTCAAACCAGGCGTACAGCACTGGTAAGACGACAAGCGTCAACAGGGTCGAACTGATGATGCCGCCGATGACGACGGTGGCGAGGGGGCGCTGCACCTCGGCGCCAGCACCGGTCGCAATGGCCATGGGCACGAAGCCGAGGCTGGCGACCGCCGCTGTCATCAGCACGGGGCGGAGCCGGGTCAGCGAACCCTCCAGTACGGCGTCGAGGGCGGATTTGCCTTCCTCGCGGAGTTGGTTGAAGTGGCTGACCAGCACGACGCCGTTGAGCACGGCGACGCCGGTGAGCGCGATGAAGCCTATCGCGGCCGTGATGCTGAACGGCATGTCGCGCAGCCAGAGCGCGGCCACGCCGCCGGTCACGGCCAGCGGCACGCCGGAATAAACCAACAGGGTCTGGCGGAGCGAACCGAAGGCCAGGAAGATGAGCACGAAGATGAGCACCAGGGCGGAGGGCACGACGACCATGAGCCGCGCGCGCGCTTCCTGCAGGTTTTCAAACTGGCCGCCGAATTCGACGAGATAACCCTCGGGCATTTTCACCTGCGCGCGGATCGCCTGCTCGGCGGCGCGGACGTAGCCTTCGATGTCGCGGGTCTTCAGGTTCACCATCAGGGCGGCGCGCCGCTGGCCACCGTCGCGCTGGATGGGCTCCACGGCCTTCAGCGTCGAAAATTCCACCACCTGGCCCAGCGGCAGCAGGCCGGTTTCACCCACGCGCAGCGGAAGTTGCTGGATCTGGGCGTCGTCCGCCCGCAGTTCCTCCGCCATGCGCACCACGATGTCGTAGTGCCGGTTGCCCTGCACGATGGAGCCGGTGACCTGCCCGGCCAGCGCGGTGGTCACGGCTTTGTTTACCTCGCCGGCCTGGAGGTTGTGGCGGCGGAGCACGTCGCGCTTCACGCTGATCTGCAGCTGCGGCGTGCGACCCTCCGTCTCGTACTCCACCTCGGCCACGCCCGGAGTCTTTTCGAGGATGACCTTGATTTGTTCGGCGAGCGGTTCGAGCACGTCGTAGTCGGGTCCGAAAATCTTCACCGCCAGCTCGGCCTTGGTGCCTTCGAGCATTTCATTGAAGCGCATTTCGATCGGCTGGGCGATCAGGAGGTCGAAGTCCGGGTTGATCTCCTTGATCGCCGCCTCCAGCTGTTCGCGCAACTCCGCCTTGTTGGTCGGCCGGCCCGCCGTTTTGGGCCATTCGGCCACGGGCCGATAGAAGACATAGAGGTCGCTCTCATTGGCCGGCATCGGATCCGAGGCGATCTCGCTCGTGCCGATGCGCGAGAAGACTCGAGTGATTTCGGGAAATTCGGCGCGCAGCCGGTGCTCGACCTCGATGTCACCCCGGAGCGACTCCGCGAGGCTCAGACCCACGGGCTTGTAGAGCATCGCCGTGATCGAGCCTTCATCGAGCTTCGGCACGAATTCGGCGCCGAGGTGCTGGAACCGCCAGACGGAGCCGGCGAAAAGCGCGGCGGCGGCGAGGACCACCAGCCAGCGCAGGCGCATCGCCCGGTCCAGGATGGGGACATAAACGCGCTTGGCGGCACGAATGAACGCGTTGTCGCCTTCGCTGACGTTTCCCCCCAGCGCAAACGAACAGAGCGCCGGCATGAGCGTGAGCGCGAGGACGAGCGCGCCGCCGAGCGCGAGCATCACGGTCAGCGCCATGGGATGAAACATTTTCCCCTCGATCCCGGTGAGGGCGAGAATGGGAACATAGACGACCGCGATGATGACGACCCCGAAGAACATCGGCGTGCCCACTTCCCTGGCGGCCGCCAGCACGACCCGGGTGCGTTCTTCCGGGTGGAGCGTGCGGCCGAGCTGATGCTGCCGCCGGCCGAGCTGCCGGACGATGTTCTCCACGATGACGACGGCACCGTCGATGATGAGGCCGAAGTCCACCGCCCCGAGGCTCATCAAGTTGCCCGAGATGCCGAATTGCCGCATGCCGATGAGCGCGAAGAGAAACGAAAGGGGAATCGCGGCGGAGACGATGAGCGCGGCCCGCCAGTTGCCCAGGAGCAGCAGGAGCACCGCGACGACGAGCACGGCGCCTTCGAGCAGATTTTTTTCCACGGTGGCGATCGTCCGGTCGATGAGGAGCGATCGATCGTACTGGATTTGAATTTCCACGCCGTCGGGGAGCTTCCTTTGAATGTCGGCGAGCCGGGTCTTGACGCGTTCCGCCACCGCGCGGCTGTTCTCGCCGGCGAGCATCAACGTGGTGCCGATCACGGTTTCGTGCCCGTTGAGGGTGGCGGCGCCGGTGCGGAACTTTGTCCCCACCTTGACCTCGGCCACATCCCGCACGAGCAGCGGCGTGGTCCCGCCGCCGAATTTGAGCGGCAGGTTGGCGATGTCCTCGGCGTTCTGCACGCGGCTGATCGCCCGGATGGCCAGCTGCTGTCCCCCGCGATCGATGACGCCGCCGCCGGCGTTCTCGACGTTTTGGGCGATGAGAGCGGCGAGTTCGCTGAAGGTGAGATTGCGCGCGGCCAGGGCCTCGGGCCTGGGCTGGATGACGTATTGCTTTTCCAGGCCGCCCGTCTGGTTGATTTCCGCGACGCCGGGCACGGAGCGGAGCAGAGGCTTGATGAGGTATTCCTGGACTTCGCCCAGCGCGATGAGTTGCTCGATTTCCGTGGCGGGCTGGTTGGGGGCGTCGGCGCGATAGGTGACGCTATAATAGAGAATCTCACCCAGCCCCGTGCTGATCGGGGCCAGATTCGGTCGCACGCCGGTGGGCAGCTGTCCGGCGACACCCTGCAGACGCTCCGCCACGAGCTGGCGCGCGCGATAGATATCGGTGCCGTCCCTGAATTGGAGCGTCACCTGCGACAACCCGATTTTGGTGAGCGAGCGCAGGTCGGTCACCCCGGGGACGCCGGCGAGCGCGAGTTCGATGGGCTGCGTGACCAGTTTTTCAGATTCCTCCGCCGCCAGGCCGGGGACCTCGGTGTTGATCTGTACCTGCACGCCGGTGATGTCCGGCACGGCATCGATCGGCAGGTGCGCGGCCGACCAGAGGCCGAGGCCGAGCAGGGCGCACGCGGCGAGCAACACGATGGCCCGCTGGCGCAGGGAAAACTCGAGAATCCGGTCGATCATGGCGCGACCTCCACGGGAGGGAAGTCGAGGCCCGTGAGTTCCTGCAATTTGAGCCCGGCTTCGAGCGCCTCGCGCTGGGTGTCGAGCAACGCCTCGGTTGCCTCCAGGTACGAATTCTGCAGTTCGATATAGGTCGCGATGGGCACCGCGCCGAGCCGGTAGTGACGGTCGGCCAGGGCGGCGGCCTCGCCGAATTTCTTCATCGCCTCCGGCGGCCAGCGCCGCGCCTCGGCGGACTTGGCCGCGAAGGCCTGGGCGGCCGTGAATACCTGACGGTCGAGCTCGCGCTGGGCGACGAGCATGGCGATCTCGGCCTGACGGCGGCGGGCCTCGGCCAATTCGACGTTTCCGCGGGTGCGACCGCTTACCGGCACCGGCAAACTGAGGCTGAGTCCGACGACGGTTTCGCGATCCGCGGCGTTTTCCCGCGAGACAAACGGGCCGACACTGACGGACGGTCGGCGTTCGTTCCGGGCGAGGCGCACGGTGTAACCCTGTTGTTCCAATTCCGCCCGCCGCATTTTGAATACGAAATTGTTTTCATGGGCCCCGGTGAGCAGCGCGTCCCGGGCCGGCGCGGCGTTCAGCGTCAACGCGGGCGCCGTTACCCTTAGGGGGGCATCGAGGGCCGCACCGCGCAGTTGGTTGAGTTCGATGAGAGCCGCCTGCAGCGTGAGCTCGGCCTCGGTCGCGCGGCGCTGGAGCGCGAGTTCGCTGGCTTCGACGATGCGGGTTTCGAGGAGGGGAGTCACGCCCGCCGGTTCGCGCGCCAGGAAAGTCTCCTTGAGCGCGACGAATCGTTCCGCCACTTCGCGCACGGCGGCCGCCTTCGCGTTCGCGGCGTAGAGACCGTACGCCAGCACGCGCGCCCGGGCGGCCAACGCGTTTTTAAACCGGGCCAGGCTCAACTCGGCGAGCGTGAGCTGCTGGTTGGCGATCGCCTTGCGCAGATCGAGCCGGCCGGGCCACTCAAACGTCTGCATCACCGAGACCGACCACGCGGTGCCCTCACCGGCGAGCGCTCCGGCCGGGTCACGCACGCGCTTGTAGCCGAGGTCAAACGACAACTCGGGGTCGTTGAGGCTGGCGGCCGCGCGGTGGCCCGCCTTCGCGGCGGCGATCTCGGCGTCGTAGAATTTCAGCTCGGGATTGTGGGCGGCGATTTCACCGACGAGGGCCGATAAGGAAATGGCGGGCGATTCCGGCGCGGCGGTTTGGGCGTGGCCGCTGGGTGCAAGCAGGAGGGTGGCGCCGAGGGAGGAGAGGAGGAAGGTGGAGAGAAATGGTTTCATGGTGGGAAAAAAGTTGGGGGGGAGGGCTGGCACGACCCAGCCCGGGCCGACGTGACGCGCGCACGCGTCAACGCAGGGAAGAGAGTTTCCAATCAGTCCGCGCAGGGACCAATCAGGCGACGAACAGCGACGGCGCCCGCGGAGGCGGCGCAGCGCGCCGGGCAAACTGCCAAACCGGCACCCAATCAAGAGGGAGCTCGACCGCGATTCGCGGTGTCCGGGCATGCAGAAAAAGAATCTGCTCCTGGATGCACGCGAGGCAAAGCCCGCGGGCGCCGAGGTGGAAATTGGGCGCGCCGACTTTCGTCAGATTACCGGCCGGCTTGTAGAGCCCGTCTTCGACGGTGGCACAGCCATCCTGACCGCGGGCCTCGTCCGAGCAGTCCTCGGCACACGTCGTGGTCAGCAGGCCGGCGGCCTCCAAGGCGCAATGCTGGGTGGCGGGCAGCCACCCGGCCAGCAGGAGGAGAGCGACCAGGGGAAACAAGCGGGGCACGGGGGTGGAAGGTTCGGTTTTCCCAGCAGGGCGTCAAGTCTGGGAAACTGGGCGGGTAGCTAGCTCGCGCTCGCGCAGCCAGGTGAAGATTACCGGCGTGACGACGAGGATGTGCACGAGCGAGGAGAGCATGCCGCCGACGACCGGGGCGGCGAGCGGTTGCATGACTTCGACGCCGGTGCGGGTGCTCCAGAAGATCGGCAACAGGCCGGCGACCGTGGTCGCGACGGTCATGACCTTGGGGCGCAGGCGCAGTCGGGCGCCTTCCTTGACGGCGGCGATGAGCTCGGCGCGATCGAGCGGAGGGTTGAGAGTTGGGAGTGGGGAGCCGGGAGTTGAGAGCTGAGGGTTGAGGGTTGAGAGTGGAGAGGTGGAAAGGCGCGCGGCTTTCGCGGCGCGGGCTTTGGTCACGGCTTCCTCGAGGTAAATGACCATCACCACACCGGTTTGAATCGCGGTGCCGAAAAGCGCGATATAGCCGACCCAGACGGCGACGCTGAAGTTGAAGCCCATCAGCCACTGCAGCAGCACTCCACCCGTCAGGGCGAACGGCACGGCGAGGATGACGTGCGCGGCTTCTCCCGCCGAACGAAACGTCATCGTGAGCACCACGAAGATGATGACCAACACCGCGGGTACGATGAGTTGGAGCGTCTGACGCGCCCGGATCTGGTTTTCGTACTGGCCGGAATACTCGATGGTCATTCCGGGATCCAAGGCAACCTGCGCGGAGACGTTCTTCTTGATTTCATCGACGAAGCCGCCGAGGTCGCGACCCGTGACGTTGGCCTGGACAAAGACGCGCAGGCGGCCGTTTTCGCTGGCGATTTCGTTCGGCCCCTCGACGCGCTGAATGGTGGCCACCTGCCCGAGGGGAACGTAACGCATGGCTCCGGCGCCGTTGGCACCCGGGCCGGCGCTGGCGGGAATCGGAACGGGCAGGGCGCCAAGCCGGTCGATGTCCTCGCGGTCGCTGCGCTCGAAGCGAACCTGCACCGGCCAGCGTTCGCGCCCCTGAATCGAGGTGGTCGCGACCTTGCCGCCAAGGCCGGTCTCGGCGACCGCGAGCACGTCCTCGACGCTGAGCTCATAGCGGGCGAGGGCCGCGCGGTCGGCCGTGATTTCGAGGTAAGGTTTGCCCTGCACGCGCGACGGAGCGACGCCGGTGGCGCCGGGGATCCGGTTGACGATCTGCTCGATCTCGAAGGCCTTCTGCTGCAGGGCGTCGAGGTCGTTGCCGAACACCTTGATCCCGAGCTGGGCGCGAATGCCGGTCGAAAGCATCAGAATCCGATTTTCGATCGGCTGGAGAAACCCGGGCACATAGCCAGGAATTTGGGTGAGCTTGGCTGTCAGTTCATCGATTAACGCCTGTTTGGTCAAACCGGCCCGCCACGCCGTGGCGGGCCGGAGCATGATCGTGGTCTCGATCATTTCCACCGGTGCGGGATCGGTGGCGCTGTCAAAACGGCCGAGCTTGCCGGCCACACTGGCGACTTCGGGTGTGTTACGAATCACCTGATCCTGCCAGCTCATGATGCGCTTCACTTCGGTGAGCGACGTGCTCGGGAGCAGGACCGGCATGAAGAGGAGTGAGCCTTCCTGCAGGGTGGGCATGAACTCGGAGCCGAAGCCGCGGGGCAGCTTCGCGGCCAGTGACGAGTGACTAGCGGCGAGTGACGAGACCAGGCGATCGGGCAGGCCGAAGGCGAGGACGATGGCGAAGGCGAGGAGGGCGGCGGCGAGGGCGAGGACGGTTTTGCGGCAGCGCAGGGCCCAATCCAATACCGGGTCGTAGAGCGCGAGCAGCAAGCGCATCAGCCAGTTCCGGTTCTCGGCGTGGAACGGACCGCGGACCAGAAGGGTGCAGAGCACGGGCACGAGCGTGACGGCGAGAAGGGTGGCGCCGACCATCGCGAACGTCTTGGTCCAAGCCAGGGGGTGAAAGAGTTTTCCCTCCTGCCCGGTGAGCGTGAAGATCGGCACGAAGGCCAAGATGATGATGGCCATCGCAAAAAAGATCGGGCGGCCGACCTGCTGCGAGGCGACGAGCGTTTGGTGAAACGTTTCCGCGCGGGTCAGTCGACGGCCGAGTCGCTGCTCCTCGAGCTCACAGTGCCGGATGACGTTTTCGACCATCACAATGCCGGCATCGACGAGCACCCCGATCGCGATGGCGATGCCGGTGAGCGACATGATGTGGGACTGGATGCCAAACTGCTTCATCAGGATGAACGCGACGAGGATCGACGCGGGCAGCGGCAGCGTGACGATCAGGATGCTCCGGAAGTGAAAGAGAAAGATGATGTGCATCAGCGTCACGAGGATGACCGCCTCCCAGAGCGTGTGCTTGAGGGTGTCGATCGCGCGGCTGATGAGGTCGCTGCGATCGTAGAACGGCTCGATGGTCACGCCCGGCGGCAGCCCGCCGGCGATTTGGGCGATCTTGGCCTTTACGTCGCGAATTACCTGGTAGGCGTTCTCCCCTGTGCGCATGACGACGGTTCCGCCGACCACTTCGTGGCCATCGACATCGAGGGCACCGCGGCGAAAATCGCCGCCGACCTGAACCGTGGCGACATCGCGCAGGTAAACCGGCACGTCGTTGCGCGTGACGAGCGCAATCGATTCGAGGTCCCCAGCGGAATTGATGAGCCCGCGGCCGCGGACAATGAACTCAAGGCCATTTTCCTCCATGGTCCGGCCACCGACGTTCAGATTGTTCTTCGCCACGGCCTCGAAAATCTGCTGCAGCGAAACACCGAATTGCTTCATGCGCAGCGACGAGACCTCGACCTGCCACTGCCGGACGAAGCCGCCGATGCTGGCGACCTCCGCGACGCCGGGCACCGCGGCGAGTTGATAGCGGACAAAATAATCCTGCAGTGCGCGGAGTTGGCCGAGGTCGTAGGAGGAGTTGAGAGTTGAGGGTTGAGCGGTGAGAGACGAAGGCGGACTGACCTTCAGATAGTATTGGAAAATCCAGCCGAGGCCCGTCGCGTCGGGGCCGAGCCGGGCGGTGACGCCGGCGGGCAGGATGTTGCCAAGATAATTCAACCGCTCGAGCACGCGGGTGCGCGCGAAGTAGTTGTCGATCTTGTCCTCAAAGATGACGGTGATGAGCGAGAAGCCGAACATCGAGTTCGCCCGGACGGTGCGGACGCCGGCGAGGCCCTGCAGATTGACGGAGAGCGGGTAGGTGACCTGGTCCTCGACCTCGCGGGGGCTGCGACCCTCCCAGTCGGCGAAGACGATGATCTGATTTTCGCTGAGATCGGGGATCGCGTCGATCGGCACCTGCCGCACGGCGAAGATGCCCCAGCCAAAAAGCATGAGGGTGCCGCACAGGACGAGAAACCGGTTCTCGAGCGACCACTTGATGAGGGCGGTGATCATGAGGAATTGCCGACGGGCGATGGGCGATGGGCGATTGAGGGGACGGCGGAATCACTCCGTACGGTGATTCTTCTGCTGGTGTCATCCGCGGGGACGGCTTCGTGGTGTTGCCAAAATCCGGACAGACATGACCAGCAACCTAAAACCTCCGCGTGCGAGCCGAGGTGGCGGACGGCGTTTCCACAATCGGCAATCGGCAATCGCCATTCGGCAATGATCCAGGTCACGGCAGTTCCTCCCCGCAGTCCGCCATGGCGGAGCCGAAGAACGGGTTCTTCAGCGGCTGGCTGCGCTGAATCCAACGGCCCTGGCCGAGGATCGGGGTCATCGGACACTGGAAGATCTTCAAGCCCAGCTGGACCCGGTACGGTTTCAGCAAGTCGGCGACGCCAGTGCTCCAGGGTTCGAACGACTGGCGCGCCGATTTCAGATCGGTCCCGAGCTGGAGATCAGGCAGGCGGGGGTAGGCCGCGCCCGCCGTTTTCAGCGACGGAAAGGTCTTCTGATACTTGGCGAAGTCGTCGGCGGCGAGGGCGGCGGTGGCGTCGATGACGATGCTGGCGAGGGCAATTAGGCTGGGGCTGAGGGCGGTGGGTTGAGAGTTGAGAGCAGTGGCGCCGGTCTCCGCCTGGCGGGGCGTGACTTCGGACATCCTTCCCACGGCGGCGGGACTGGCGCTGCTGCGCCGGCGTCCGGACGCTTCGCGGGTGAGCTGGGCTTGGGCGTCGATGAGGAGGGCTCCGGTGGTCACGACTTTTTCGCCTTCGCTGAGGCCGGCGAGAATTTCCACAAGGGCATCGCCCCGGCGGCCGATTCCGAGCCGGCGTTGCTCGAAGTCGCCGTTCCCGAGATCAACATAGGCGACGGGCCCACCGCCGGCATCGAGGATGGCGGACCGTGGCGCGGCGAGCACCGCGGGTGACTCCACCAGGACCCGGCCCTCCGCGAGCACGCGGTGGGGCAGCGGATGGGGCGCGCCGCTCATCGTGGCGGGATGCGGATTGGAGAGAATGGCCCGCGCCTTGGTCGCGCGGGTTTGCTCGTCGAAGTTCGGATCGATGAAAGCGATGGGGGCAAGGAGAACATCGCCCGGCACGGAGCGCGTGGTGATTTCGACGGTTTGCCCGACCTTAACCCACGGGAAGTCCTGCTCGTAGACGTCGAAGACGAACCACATCGACGAAAAATCGGCGATGGCGAAGAGGCGGTCGCTCGTCTGGACGTACTGGCCCTCGTAAACGTATTTGCTGACGACGGTGCCAGTGACGGGAGCGCGGACCGCGACGATGGCCGAGGGCTGGAGGCTTTTCTCGAGGGTCGCGAGATCGCCGTCGGTCAAACCCAGTTCGAGAAGCCGTTCGCGGGCGGCCGATTTTTCGGCGAGGGGAAACGCGCCTTCGCCCGCCTTGAGGCGCTCCACGTAGACGCGTTCGGCGGAATAAATTTCGGGACTGTAGATGGTGGCGAGCGGCGCCCCGGCGGCCACCTGTTGGCCGGGATACGTGATGTCGAGGCGCTCGATCCGACCCGGGACGCGTGCTGCCAAAATGCGGTGGCGGGTGTCGTCGTCATCGATCCGACCGTTGACCCGCATCGTGCGGGTGAGAGGCTGCCGCACGACCGTCGAGGTCTCCACGCCGATGGTCGTGATGACCGAAGGCATCAGCGTAACGACGCCCTCGGGCGCCGCGTTGGCGGCTCCGGTGGCTAAGACCAGGTTCATGCCGCAGATGGTGCATTTGCCCGGATGGTCGGAGCGAATCCACGGGTGCATCGGGCACTGGTAAACGGAGGCGTCCGCTTTCGTGGCTCCGGCGGCCGAGGCAGCGGGCGCCGCCGGGGCGGTCGGAGGCAAAGGATTTTCCGCTGCCGAAAGGACGAGGGCGAGGGAAGCGAGGAGAAGGAGGGCGAGATATTTCATGGTGGAATCGGGACGGAACTGGCGTTAAAGGTGGCGAAGCCACGAACGCAGGAAGCGCGGGAGCACGCAGACGGCTGCGAGCCGACACGCGGACACACTACGAGTGGGGCAAACTCAGAGCCGCAGGCTGCAGTGCGCCTGAAACAGCGCGACACTGGCAGCGGGCACGGTGCGCTCCGGCGAAAAGCCGCGGGCGGACGGTGCGAACAGAAACCCAGCCAAAAACGTTTGGTGCGTCGGGCGCGGAGTGCTGCGGGCGGCAGGTTTCGCGGCCGTCGCGCGACGTTCGACCGTGGCCACGTCGGCGCCGGTGGTACGGGCCGAGGAAATGGGCGGCAGCGCGCACTCGGGACGGCAAGGCGCGCCACAATCACCGGCGCAGCAGGCCAAGTTCTCCTGCATCTGCGCGATCGGCATCGCCGGCGCAACGGCGCTGGCGAGCATGAGGGCGAAGACGAAGAGCCGACGAATCATCGCGAGGGAAGCTAGTGGTACGAGCGCGGGGCGCAACCGATTATTCCGGCGATCGCAGAAGATGAGCAAGGATCGACAATATATGAGAGAAGTTTTTCCCGGGCTGCCCGGGAAAAGGAGAGCGCGGTGCGCGGCTGATGGAGGCTCTGGTTGCAATCATCCAAAGAGTCGACGCCGTTGTTCTGAGGCCCGAGAGTTTCCCGGCTACGGGGCAAATACCGTGTCGTCTTCAGTAAACAGCTTTTTGTCCGGCCCGCCGCTGCGGATTTCCATCCGCGTCCCGGACTCGGCGTGGAAGAAGAAGGGCGTGCCCCAGCGGTCGCAGAGTTCGCCCTCGCGGTTGATCGCGGAATGGCCGGGCGGAAGCACCGCGAGTTGCAGTCGGTTTTTCCCCGCCAGGACCGCGGTGATGTCAGCGTTGCTCCCGACGGGATTGCCGTCGCGGGGAAAATTCGAGCGGAACGTGGCGACGAGCTCATCGACGATCCGCAGGTCCGCCCGGATGTCGCCCGTCGCAGAGTTCAGGGCATAGGCAAGCGTGCTCTGCTCGGACGGAATTTTTGGGGTTGAGTTTTGAGTTTTGGGTTGGGGGCTCGAAATTTCGGCGTACTGCGGGCCGCGGGATGCGGCGCTGGGTTCCGGGTTCGATCCAGCCGTCGGCCAAAAACGCCACGCGAGGAAGGCGAGGACAAGGAACGTGGCGATGATGAGGCGTTTCATGAGGGTGCGGAGGAGGGGTAGAACCGGCGCTTGCCGCTGGGCCGTCGTGAAGCTGACGGCACTCTCGAATCCTGTTTTTCTGTCATTCCGAGCGGAGTGAAGAAACCAGCGCCGATTACGTGGATGACCCAAGCCTGTCGCTTCGCTCGGTAACTTCGCTGGCGCTCAGAATGACAAACAAGTTGTCGAAGCGGCCCGGCGGCGAGCGGCGGCCTTACCCCTATAGAAAACCCAGATTCGGTTTCGCGAACCGTCCGATGTTCGGGAGCACCGTCGGCAGGTCGGAGGCGCTGACGCCGAACCAGGTGGCCAGAGTCGCGGCGTATTCGTCGACGCTCGTCGTGGGAATCCAACGGCCCTGGCCGGTGTCATCCGGGCCATTAACAGTGAGCGTGGGCATCCGGCCGTAGATTTCGGTGCCGCGGACGGCCCCGCCGACGATGAACTGGTGATTGCCCCAGCCATGGTCCGAGCCATCGCCGTTGGAGCGGTAGGTGCGACCGAAGTCGGAGGCGCTGAAGAGCGTCACCTGGTTGGCCACTCCCAGTTCGACCGTGGCGTTATAAAAGGCCTTCACGGCCTCGCTGGTTTGTCTCAACAGGTCGGCGTGGGTGCCCGAGGTCGGCGTGGCGTTGACGAGCTGGGCGGCGTGGGTATCCCAGCCGCCGAGCTGGACGAAGAAGACCTGCCGTTTGAGCCCGAGCGCGGGCGAAGCCGCGATGAGCCGGGCGACCATCCGGAGCTGGGCGGCGGTGGTGGTCAGGTTCGTGGTGTTGCCCTGCGTGGGGAAAGGGGTGGTGAACCCCGGTGCGCCTGTGAGAACCGAGTTGAGGAGATCGGCGCCGCCGATGGCATCGAGGGAGGCGCTGGCGAACGCGGCATCGATCAGGCCGGGCTGGACTTGATTGAAGAGGTCCCTTTGGGCGGCGAAGCGGGCGGCCTGGGCGTCGCCGCGATTCGTGCTCCCCGACAGGGTAATGGCGCCGCCGGTGTTGATCGCGTACTGGCTGACGGTGTTGCCGATCTGGAAGGTGTTCTTGCCCGCGAGGCTGATCGACATGGAGATCTCGTTGTTCGCATTGAACGCGTTCACGAGGTCCGCGATCCGCCCACCCCAACCCGTGGAAATGCGCTTGTCGGGGACGCTGTGCTGCCACTGCACCTGCTGATCGCTGTGCGAGAAAAGTTGCGGCGGGAGCTTGACCGTGCCGGCGGTGTATTTGGCCTTTGGCGTCGGCTCCACCAGGGTGCCGACGTTGGCCAGAAGCGCGGCCTGGCCGGAGGCGAAGAGACTGTGGAGATCCGGCACGGCGGCATGGAGCGCCCATGTGCGACCGTCGGTGGTCCTCGGGGTGAGGCGCAGCAGGTCGGTCTGGGGCAGCGCGAGATTGGAACGGGCGCTGGCGTAGGCGGCATAGTCCGAGCCGGTCGGAATGATCAGGTTGTTGGCGTCGTTGCCCCCGTTGAGAAAGAGGCAGACGAGGGCCTTGTAGTCGGCCGGCAGCGCCGCCGCCGTCGGGGGCGTCTGCGGACCGTTGGCCGGATTGGCCGCGGCAGCCATCAGGCGAAGGCTGGACAGCGTGGAGAGGATGCCGGTGGCGCCGACGGCGGCGCAGCAGGCGGAGCCGAGGAAGTGGCGGCGGGAGGGGTTCATGGGATGAAGTTTAAAGTGTTAGGTTTAAGGTGTAAGGTTCGGAGGTCCGGACCGGGGTGATCGGTAGATCCGGGCACCCAACTCCAACGCGGGCTTATTTCTGCACGGCGGCAGCGGGGGAGGTGAAGGTGAGGAACACGGCGCTCTGGGCGCGCTCGAGGATCGTAGTGTTGGTGGGCAGAGTGGTCAACGCGGTGACGAGGCGTGTCCGTGCGGTGGCGCTCAGGTTTCCCGCGGCCAGCAGCGTGTTGAGGTGGTCGACGAGGGCGGCGGGATTGCTCACGAGGTTCAGTTCGTAGGTGAGATCGAGCGTGAGTGTGGAGGGAGCGGCAGTCGTGGTGGGAACGGTGGCGAGGGCAAAGGAGCGGAGGGCGTTGGGCACGGCGATGGCGAAGTTGTCGTCCGTGATTTCAAACTCCGGCACGACCAACCCGGCGGCGGCGAGCGGCCCTGGCAGCACGTAGTCGGGATGGTAGAAGTTAAATACCGTGGGCGAGCGTAGCGCGGCCTGCGCTAGGTTCGACTGGACGTTGGTGAGGCTGGTGGCGCTGGTCACTGTCGTGATGCTGCTTTGCGCCGCCGGGATCAGGGTGGTGCCGGTGATGGGAAGTCCGTTGACCATAACCTGCTGGCCCAGGTAGCGGCCGTTGCTGGTCCGGGCGTTGAAGCTCCGGAGGAGGCTGGTGAGCCGGAGGAGCGGCTCTTTCACCTTCCCGTACGTGAGGTTGGCCACGATCGCCGGAGAACGTGCCTCGTAGTCGGTGAGGATGGCGCGGACCACCGCGCCGAGCTGGGTCGAACTGGTTTTCTGCTGCTGGAAAACCTGCGCGACCCGATAGACGTAGGCGGGGCTGGGATTGCTGGTGACGAGCCGCTGGATAAGCTGCCGGGCAATAAAGGGCCCCGTGTTGTCGTGGTTCACGAGGGCATCGAGGGCATCGCGAAGATCGTTCGTGCCGCCCTGGCCGGCGGGAATGACCGTCGTGCGGACCGGGCTGATGTCCTTGGCCGTGTCGTCATGCGAGAGATCAAAGAGCTGCATCGGGTTGATGTAATCCCGCGCTGCGGTGCGGAACGCGGTGCGCGACGTCGAAGGGTACGCCCAACCGGTGAAAACCTTGGCCATTTCCGTGATAGTTTTCTGATTGTAGGCGGAAACCGGGAGGCCGTCGGCACCGAGGACGAGCGTCCCATCGGGCTGGAGCCGCAAGAGGCCGATGGTGAAGAGCTGCATGACCTCGCGGGCGTAGTTCTCGTCGGGCGTGGTGCCGCTGACGGGATCGGCCTTGGAATTACGCAGCGAACTGAGGTAACGGCCCATCATCGGGCTGAGGGTCACGTTCTCGAGCAGCGTGCGAAAATTGCCAAAGGCGCCGTTGCCCAGGTGATCGTAGTAATAGGCGAGCGGCTCGGAGTCGTTGTCGTCGCCCAGGGCGACTTCCGAGATCACTAGAATCTGGCTGAGGGCGAAAGCCACGCGCTGGCGAAGCTGATCTTCCGCGGTGAGCGCGAGCTTGAACCAGGCGGCCTGGCGGTTGATTGGGGCGAGGGCGTTCCAGTTGGTGAAGCTGCCGCTGCCGCCGAACGCGGCCTTGTCGGCGAGGAGGGCGGCGCGGTGGGAGGAAAACGGCAGGGCGAGTTGCGCGGTGAGCCACGTGTCGATGCTGCCGCCGGTGAGGGCAGTGATCTCTTCCCGCTTCGGGCCGAACGTCGCCTGGGTAAGGAAGCGGGCGGCATCGGTGGCGGTGACGTTCGTGAGCGAAGCGGTCGGCGGAGTCGCCGGGGTGGTGAAGAGCTGCGAGCCGGTGCCCTGGACAAATGCGCCGCGAACTTCGCCACTGGGGTAGCGCGACGAGTCGATGCGGACGGACAAGTTGCCGGTCTTCAGCGCGTCGAGGAGCGCGGCGCTGGTGTAGGTGCCCCGCGGGGTGAAGGTCCATTGTGCGCCGGCGACCTGGCCCTGGGGCAGATCGTAGACGAAGTCATCGTTGGACCCGACGGTGAGATGGGCGGAGACCTCGGGGGAGCTGAGGTTCGAGAAGGACACGGTGATGCCGGCGATGGTGTTGCTGCTGCTGAGCAGGATGGTCGCGGTGCCCGACGCGGTGGAGGTCGTGGCGCTGCCGGCGGGCCGGATCGCGGAGACGTAGAGCGTTGCCGGGCTGTCGGCGATCGTTACCGTGGCCGTCTTCGGCGCGCCCACGGAATACCCCGTGCCCGGGGCGACGGTGACCACGACGGTATCGGCGTCGTCGGGCTGCACATCGGGATTGGGGGAGACCGGAATCTTCAGGGTTTGCGCGCCCGCGGGAATTGTGGCGAAGCCCACCAGCGCGGAATAGTCGACCCCGTTGACCGCCGAGCCACCGACGACGTAGTTGACGGCGACCGGCGCCAGCGTCGAGCCCGTGCGGCTGAGCGTGAACTCGCCGGGATTCAAGCCCGACTCATCGCAGGTCGGCTTGGTGGCGGCAATGGTGACGACCGTCGGGCCGCTGGCGGCAATCTGACTGGTGACGTTCACGCCGTTCTGTTCCAGCCGGGCCAGATTCACCTGGGCTGGCATCGCCCCGCCGTGAGACGTGGAACCGGCGGCGAAGTTGAGCACCGTGATTCCGCTCACCGCCACGGGCTGACCGTTGTTTTGGGAAAGATCGCCGCCGGTCACGCGGACATCGGACGCCCCGCCAAGCAGCAGGACCGGCGCCGCCGTGGTGAAAGCCGCGATGTTGCCGACAAAAACCGGCCCGGTGAATTGGACGCCGGGCGCGTAGATGCCGGTGATACCCTTGCCCGCAAAGTAGCTGGTGTTGGCCGAGCGGATGCCGCCGAATTTTCCGGTGGGGCTGAGGACGGCGACGTAGGCGATGTCGGCGAGGCCGTCGTAGGTCATCCCGGCGGGAAACAGCGCCGGGTTGGATGCGGTGACGCGGCCGACACTGAACACGGAGAGATTGGTGGTCTCGTTGGCGCCGGTGATGATGATGCTGGCGTGGCCGCGCATGTAGTTCACGGCCTGATTGTACCTCGCCGGGGCGGCGGGGCCGGACGCGTTGTCGAGCGCGATCGACAGCGTCCCGGCACCACTGAACTCCACTTGGACGATGTCGTCGGTGAGATCGATATAGGAAACCCGCAGGATCTGACCGGGGTCAGGCGTGACGCTCGCGGCGGGTCCACCCAGCAGGATTTGATCGTAGACGAAGCCGGTTCCCGGATGCGTGATGTCAGGGAATTCCGTGCCGGCGCCGACCAGCTTGCTGGTGGTCGTCAGCCCGAGGACGGCCGAACTCGTGGTGCTCGTGGCGCCGCTGGTCACGGCCACCGTGTAAAGTCCGGTGTTGGCGGGCTGGACATTCGCGACGGTGTACGTGGCGCTCGTGGCGCCGGCGATGGCGGTGCCGTTGAACCGCCACTGATAACTCAGCGGCGCGGTACCGGTGGCGGCGACGGTGAAGGTGGCATTGGCTCCGGCCGCCGCGCTCTGGCTCTGGGGCGCGGTCGTCACGACCTGCGCTTGGGCGGAGCCGAGCCAGCCGGCGAGCAGCGCGAGGAAGCCGGATAGATGGCGCGGGAGCCGGACGCTGAGGTTCACTCGGGCACTGGGGAAGGATTTCATGCGAAGCGGGCGGGGCGGGCGAAGACCACGAAAGCGTTGAGCCGAAAACGCCGACAAAACGCTCAAGTAACACATTGGCGAAAAGATTGTTGCGGGCGGATAGTTTGCAAGCTTTAGCAGAGGCGCGGCTCCAGCTGGCCCACGGGTCGGAAAACTCGGGCCGGGGTTCGGCGGCTGGCCTCCAGACGCTGGAATTCAGCAGCCATCACGGCTGTCCAGTTAAGGGCTGATTAAAATTTCGCATAGTGGGCATATTCATTGAGTAGCGAGACAAACAAGGTGTCTTCGAGCTGGACGCGGAGAAACCAGCTCGTGCTGTTCTGCTCCCAGCATGAACAACGCTCCGACTGTTTTC
>SIBR01000037.1 GCA_009695065.1 Opitutus sp.
ACTGCCACGATGCTCTTGCCGCCATCGGCTTCCCGCAAAATGCGGATCTTCTGTTCCGTCGTGTGGCTCTTGCCTTTCATGGTCTGGGCTCCTTTTAGGGCCGCAGACTAACATTACAAGTGGACCAGATTTCGGGGGATCACCGCAGTCGCTGCGTGGTTTTCGGACGCGAGGCAAGGGGGCCGGCGGCTTGATCGTGGTCGTCATGCTGGTCGGCCTTGCCCTGCTGGTGATCGGCTACGTCGGTTATTTCTTCGGCCGGATCATCCAAGCGGCGGTTTCGCGTCAACGCGAGTTCCTCGCCGACGCTTCCGCCGTACAGTTTACGCGCAATCCCGCCGGACTGACCGGAGCCCTGCGCAAGATCGGCGGTTATGCGCTGGGCTCCTCGATTCAGGCGAACCAAAGCGCCGCCATGGGCCACTTCTTTTTTGCGCAGGCGTTCCGCTCCGGTCTCACCGGACTCTGGTCGACTCACCCACCCCTTCCTGAACGTATCCGGGCGATCGATCCGCAGTTCGATGGCCGCATGTTTGAGCCCCCGGAAGTCGTGGACGTCGCCCGCGAATCTTTTGTCGACGCCGGACTCGCCCCACCGCGGCCCACCGGTCCCGCCCCGGCGGGATTTGCCCTCGGCCTCGCTCCCCGCGGCGCACCGACAAGCCTACGCTCGTCGCACCTTGCCCCGGCGTCCGCCATCGCCGCCGTCACCGCGATCGGCACGCTGACGCCCGAACAGATCGACAACGTACAACTGCTCCTTGAGGGCACGCCCGCGCGCCGGCGCGAAGCTTCTCACACCGCAGCGGAGGCGCCCGTGCTCGTCTACGGTTTACTGCTGGATAGCGACCCTGCGATTCGCCAGCGCCAGCACGAGCTGATCGCCACGCATGCCGGCCCGGAAGTGCAGCGCATCCTCCGGGAACTCGGGCCCGCGCTCGATCAACTTGGCCCTGCCCAAAAGCTCCCGCTGCTGCAGCTGGCCCTCCCCTCGCTGCGCCAGTTGCCGGCGGCCGAGCTGGCGACTTTCGTCGATGCGCTCGATGAACTGGTCCATGCCGACCAGCGCGTTTCCATCTTCGAATTCGCGCTGCAAAAGCTGCTCCTCCGCACACTCGGCCTCGGCCGTCAGCCACGGGGCGTCCGGATCAACTTCTATTCCTTTAACGCGGTCGTCGCAGAAATCTCGATCGTCCTGTCGGTGCTCGCCCGCATCGCCGTAACGGATCCCGCCGCCGCACCCGCCGCGTTTGCCGCCGGAGCTGCCCAGCTCAAGCTCATCGAGCCCCGCCTGACGTACCTCGACGAATCGATCTCGTCCCTCGTCGCCCTCGACACCGCCCTCGACAAGCTGGCGGCGGCCAGCGGCCCGATCAAACAGCGCACTCTGGTCGCCGCGGCCCACGTCGTTGGAGCCGACGGCCAGGTCCGCATTGCCGAGGCGGAGCTCCTCCGTGCGATCGCGGCCGCGCTGGACGTGCCTATGCCACCGTTGCTAACGACAGCCTGATTGCCCTTCAAGCCGCGGCCGGCTTGCGCTTATTTTTCCCCGCCAGGATTTCGCCGGCTTTCGTTTCGTCGAAGGACTTATCCCACTTCGCGACCACCAGTGTCGCCACCGCGTTGCCAATGAAATTGGTGATCGCTCGCGCTTCGGACATGAAACGGTCGACCCCAAGGATCAACGCCATCGCTGCGACCGGAATCTTGCCGGTCGAGGCCAGCGTCGCGGCCAACACGATGAATCCGCTGCCCGTTACGCCCGCCGCACCCTTCGAGGTCACGAGGAACACGCCGACCAGCCCCAGTTGGTCGGCGAGGGAGAGATGGAGGTCAGTCGCCTGCGCCAGAAACAATGCCGCCATCGTCAGGTAGATACATGTCCCATCGAGATTGAACGAGTAGCCCGACGGCACAACGATGCCAACGACCGGTCGCGCGCAGCCAATCTTTTCCATCTTGTCCATCAAGCCGGGCAGCGCCGATTCCGACGAGGAGGTGCCGAGCACAAGCAGTAATTCTTCGCGGATGTATTTGATAATTTTAAACAAACTAAACCCGGCCAGCCGCGCGATGGCACCCAGCACCACCACGATAAAGATCGCGCAGGTCAGATAGACGCAGGCCATGAGGTAGCCGAGTTGGGCCAGCTTGCCGACCCCGTACTCTCCCACCGTGAACGCCATCGCGCCACCCGCGGCGACCGGGGCGAGCCGCGTCACGATGGTCACGATGCCGAAGAAAACGCGCGCGACTTCGTGAATTAAGTTCAACACCGGCCGCCCGTGTTCACCCAGCCGCCCGAGGGCCAGCCCGAACAGAATCGCCAGCAGCAGGACCTGCAAAATCTCCCCCTCCGCAAAAGCGCTCAGAAAAGTCTTTGGGATGATGTGCAGGAAAAAATCCAGCGTACTCATCTGCCCCGCGGCGCCCGTATATTTCGCGAGGCTCCTGGCATCGAGTGTGGCGGGATCCGCGTGAAAACCCGCGCCCGGTGTGAAAACATTTCCGACGACCAGCCCGATGATCAACGCGAGCGTCGTGACAATTTCGAAATAAATCAGCGCCTTGGCCCCCACCCGGCCGATCTTCTTGAGGTCCCCCATTCCGGCAATCCCCGCCACCACCGTGGTGAAGATGATCGGCGTGATGAGCATCTTCACGAGGCTGACAAACGCGTCGCCGAGGGGCTTGAGTTTCACGCCCCAGCCGGGGGCAAAATATCCCAGCAATCCGCCGAGCACGATGCCGACGAGCACTTGCAGATAGAGCGTGTTGCGTTTCGGCCGTGGATCATTCGCCGTCGTCGGACTGGGAGCGGGGTGCATCGGCGGCGACGCTGGGGAGCGGCCGTGCACGCGTCAAACCGTAGCGCGCGACGGCCCGCAAATTTTCTATCCGAGGCAATATCCGCCGCACTTTCAACCGCTCCAAACGGTTTGCCACTCTCAGCCACGGCCGCTTGCCTCCCCGCTGCGGCGCTTTACGGGTTTTTTAATCCCTTTGGTTGAAACACGTGCGCTGCCGACAGCGTCTCGATGCCCGGATCAGTTCACCACTCCCCTTTTCCAATGTCCTCGTCTCCTTCCCACCACGACGTTCATGCTCCGGAACAACCCTGCTGCGGAATCTCGACTAACCTTGAAGACTATTTCCTCACGCGGCGGCAGTTCCTGAACCGCGTCGGCATGGGCATGGGCGGCCTCGCACTCGCCAACCTGCTCGACCCGCATGCCGTCGTGGCCGCCCAGCCCCGTCAGGCGGTGGCAAAACCCGATGGCCCGCTCGCGCCCCGTCCGCCACACTTCGCGGGTCGCGCCAAATCCGTCATCCATATCTTCGCCCAGGGAGCGCCGTCCCACCTCGATACGTGGGATCCGAAACCGATGCTGACCAAGATGAATGGCAAGACGATCGGCGGCGACGGCGTGGCCATGGGGTCGCCCTTCACGTTTTCCAAATATGGCCAGAGCGGGCTCGAGGTCAGCGAAGTCTTCGCCCGGACCGCGGCGCATGCCGACGACCTCGCCGTCATCCGCTCGATGTGGACGGATATACCCGCTCACGAAGTCGCCACCGTGTTCATGAACACCGGCTCGCTCCGGATCGCGAAGCCAAGCCTGGGTTCCTGGCTCGTCTACGGGCTCGGCACCGAGAACCAGAATCTCCCCGGCTTCATCGCGCTGCGCGGGGGACGGCTTCCACCCGGCGGCGCGGCCAACAATCAGGCCGCGTTCCTGCCGGGTGTCTATCAAGGCACGAGCATCAACACGCAGGCCCCGTCGGTGCCCCTGATGATCCAGAATATCCGCAACACCTACGTCGGCGTGCGCGAGCAACGCCGCCAACTCGACTTCATCCACCAGCTCAACGAGCTCCACGCGCAAAATCTCCAGCGGGACGCCGCGCTCGAGACCCGGCTCCAGAGCTACGAGATTGCATTCCGCATGCAGGCCGAGGCGATGGACGTCTTCGATGTCAACAAAGAGTCCGCCGAAACCCGCAGCGCTTACGGCAACACCGTTCAGGGCAAGCAACTCCTCATTGCCCGGCGTCTCGTGGAACGGGGCGTGCGCGTCGTCCAGGTCTGGCATGACGGTTGGGATCATCATCAAAAGCTCGAGGAGCGGCTCCGCCAAAAGACCGGCGAGATCGATCAACCGCTCGCCGCGCTCCTCACCGATCTTAAGCAGCGCGGTCTGCTCGACTCGACGCTGGTCCTGTGGGGCGGAGAATTCGGCCGGAAGCCGACCAAAGACCGCAATGGCTTCGATGATCCCGGGCGCGATCACAACGCCAAGGCATTCTCGGTCGTGATGGCCGGTGGCGGCGTGAAGGGCGGCATCGTCCACGGTGCCACCGACGAATTCGGCGGCGCCGCCGTCACGGACAAGGTCCATGTCCACGATCTGCATGCCACGATCCTGCAATGCATGGGTCTGGATCACACCAAGCTGACCTATCGTTTCAACGGCCGCGACTTTCGCCTCACCGACGTCGCGGGCAACGTCGTAAAACCCATCCTCGCATGAACCGCCGGCTCGAAGGCGGGACCCCTCGGCCGCGCACGTTGCCCGGACGCATTTTCGGCATCGCGCTCGTTTTCGCAACAATCGCGCTTTCCCTTCCCGCGGCCCCCGCGCCGGCCGTCGCCTCGCCCCTGGCGCCGGCGGATATCCAATTCTTCGAGTCGAAAATTCGCCCCCTGCTCCTCGACAAGTGCCACCAGTGCCACAGCCGCGACGCCGACAAGGTCCGCGGTGGCTTGATGCTCGATACGCGCGAGGCTTGGTTGCACGGCGGCAACACCGGGCCGGCCATTGTGCCCGGCAACGTCGACGAGTCGTTGCTCATTCAGGCGGTACGCTACACGGACGAAGATCTGCAAATGCCCCCCGCCAAGGCCGGGGGGAAACTGACCGACGCCCAGATCGCCGACCTCACCGAGTGGGTCAAGCGCGGCGCACCCGATCCCCGTTCGCTCGTCGCCAAAGGCAGCTCGTCCAGCTATGGCGGGGTCGGCCGCGCCCATTGGTCGTTTCAGCCGCTGAAAAAGCCCGATGTTCCCACCGTTCAAAATGCGGCGTGGTGCAAGAGTCCGGTCGACAACTTCATCCTCGCCCGCCTCGAGGCCAACGGCCTCACCCCGAACGAAGCCGCGGACAAATGGACGCTGATCCGCCGGGTTTATTTTGATGTCATCGGACTGCCACCGAGCCTGCGCGACGTGCAGGATTTCTTGAACGACCAATCGCCCGACGCGTACGGAAAAGTCGTCGACCGCCTGCTCGCCTCTCCGTTCTACGGCGAACACTGGGCCCGCTACTGGCTCGATGTGGTGCGTTATTCCGACACGAAGGGCGACCCGGCGCGTCAGGACGACGTGCGCTATCCGCATGCGTGGACGTATCGCGACTACGTGATCGGCGCCTTCAACGGCGACCTGCCCTACAACCAGTTTATTCTGGAACAGCTGGCCGGCGACCGCGTGCAGGCGGCGATCGACCGGAAAGCCACCGAGAAAGGGGGCAAGGCCTCGGCCGACCGCCGGGCCCTCGCCGGCCTCGGTTTCCTCACGCTCGGCAATACTTTCGACGGCCGGCGCGACGATGTCATCGCCGACCAGATCGACGTGACCACCAAGGCGTTTCTCGGCCTCACCGTCTCGTGCGCCCGCTGCCACGACCACAAGTTCGACCCGATCCCGACGAAGGACTACTACTCACTCTACGGGGTGTTCATGAACAGCCAGCAGCCGGCCGCGATGCCGACGCTCCAACGGGAGATACCGAAAACGCCCGAACACCTCGAATATCTGGCCAAGGCGGCCGAACTCGAAAAGCGCGCGGAACCCCTGCGCGCGGAATTTCGCGAATTGCGCCGCACCAAGCAGCGGCCCGATCCGATGAAGCGACGTGAACTTGTGCGCCAGGAGCGCGAACTGCAGCGCAAGATCGGCGATCTCGAAACCACTCACCCCGGCGCGCCGGCCCGGGCCAACGCGCTCTTCGACGTTCCTCGTTCCCGCGACTACCCCGTGCTGCTCCGCGGCGAAGCGGCCAACAAGGGACCCGTGGTGCCGCGCCGCTTCCTTGAAATCCTGTCGCCCGACCCCAAGAAACGGCCGGAATGGCGCAATGGCTCCGGACGGGCCGAACTCGCCGTCGCCATCGCCGATCCGAGAAATCCCCTGACGCCGCGCGTCATCGTAAACCGGATCTGGCAGCAACACTGGGGCGAGGGCTTCGTCGCCACGCCCGACGATCTCGGCAACATGTCGGCGCCGCCGTCGAATCCCGAACTGCTCGACTACCTCGCGGCGCAGTTCATCGAAAACGGTTGGTCGCTCAAAAAACTGCACCGGACCATCCTGCTCAGTGCAGCCTATCAGCAGAGCAGCAAAAATAATCCCAAGTACGCCGAGCTCGATCCGAACAACAAACTGCTATGGCGCTACAATCTCCGCCGGCTGGATTTCGAGCAAATGCACGATGCGCTGCTGGCCGTCACCGGCGAACTCGATCCCACGATGGGCGGCAAGCCCGTCGCCATCTCCAGTGGCGATTTCGCAAAACGCCGGGCGATCTACATGCTCATCGACCGGCAGAACCCGCCCGAGTTGTTGACCCAGTTCGACTTTCCCAGCCCCGACGTCGCATCGGGTCGCCGCTACAAAACGCTCGTGCCGCAACAGGCGCTGTTCCTCATGAACAGCCCCATGGTGATCGAGGCCGCCCGCAAGCTCGTCGAGCGCCCCTTGTTCACCGCCCTCGCGTCCGACACCGATCGGGTCACGGCGCTTTACCTTGCGATCTACCAGCGTTTGCCAACCTCACCGGAATTAGCCCTCTCGGTCCGCTACGTAAAATCCAACCCGAGCGGGCCCGCCGCCGCTCGCCCGGACACCGCCAAGACGGCCCCCGGCCCCACCGGACGGGATGCGAAAAAAGCGGAGCGCCAAGCTGCGAACCAGAAGCGTCCACCGGGGAAGTTTTCCCTGCAGGTCGGCGGCGTTTATGAAAACCGCGCCCCACTCGATGCCTGGACCAAACTCGCGCACGCGATCTTCCAGTCCAACGAGGCGATTTTCTACCATTAGAGCGGGATTTTTTCGCCGACGGTATGCGAGGTTGCTCCCGCCCGGCGGCGTGACAGGCTTTTACCGCTGACCGCATGATGCCTCCGTCCATTCCCGCCAACGACGCCGCACGCATCGCCCTGCTCCGCTCGCTCGGTGTTCTCGATACGCCTCCCGAGCCCGACTACGACGAAATCACCTTTCTCGCAGCGTAGATCTGTCAGGTTTCCATTGCCCTCTTCTCCCTGATCGACACCGACCGGGTGTTTCAAATCCAGGATCGGTCTCGACGTCGCCGAAACCTCGCGGCGCGATTCGTTCTGCGCCCATGCCATCGTCGAACCCACCTCCGGGGTCTTTATCGTCCCCGACACGCTCCGCGACAGCCGCTTCGCCGACCATCCACTCGTCCTCGACAATCCGCACATCCGTTTCTACGCCGGAGCGCCGGTCGTGACTCAGGACGGCTGGGCTCGCGGCACGCTCTGCGTCATCGATCGAGAGCCCCGCGAACTTACCTCGGACCAACTCAAGTCCCTGGCCGCCCTCCGCCGCCAAGTTGTCCACCTCATCGAACTTCGTCGGGTCGTCGAAAACCAAACCCGCGTCATTACCGATCTCGAGGAAACTTGTCGTTTCCTCGATACCGCCCGCCGCACCGCGGAAAGGGCCACGCCGGCCAAGGCGGAGTTTCTCGCGACCATGAGTCACGAGATTCGCACCCCGATGAACGCCGTCATCGGCATGACCGCGCTGCTCCGCGACACTCCCCCCCTCCCACGAGCGAGAGTTTCGATCGCGCATTCGCCGCCCGCCATCCGATGCGCATCCTGGTCGCCGAGGACAGTCCAGTGAATCAAAAGGTTCTCGTCCGCATGCTGGAGCGCGTGGGCTACGCTCCCGTGGTCGTAGCCGACGGGCGAGCGGCCGTCGGCCCCCTCCGCCGCGAAGCCTTCGACTTGGTGTTGATGGATGTCGAGATGCCCGAAATGGACGGTCCCACAGCGACGCGGGCCATCCGCAGCGAACTCTCCGCCGCCCGGCAGCCCGTCGTCGTGGCGTTGACCGCCCATGCCCTCGCCGGAAACCGCGAGCACTTTCTGGCTGCGGGCATGGACGCATATCTGGCCAAGCCGATTCGTGTTCCGGAACCCCTTGCCATCCTCACCCAACTGCCCGAATTGCGGCGCCGCGCGTCGTAACGGTTGCCTGATTCGTCGGGACGCGCCGGGAACGAACCGTGGCACCAGCGTTTAGCGCGGCTGATCGGACCGGAAAAAGGCGATCAATAACGTCAGCGCAATGGAGCCGAAGAAGATGCGCTGCGCCCATTTCTTCCTATGCTCCACGTCGGGGATCCACTTCGCTTCCTTTTTCGCCAGATATCCGACCGCCAGAATCGGCACGAAAAGCCAAACATACCAAGGCGCATCGACCCGATTGAGCAGCCGACGGATCGAGGTCATGATCGAAAGCCCGAACAAGCCGCAGGCAAACAAGGCCGCGAACGTCACGCTGTGACCGCGCAGCGCCCGCCAGGCCCAGGAAAAACCGGAAACGAAACCCAGGGACGAGAAGACACGCATCGGGATAAAATCTTTCAGCGGCAAACCGGCCAGTGTCAGCTGCGAACCCGGCCCCCCGCAGGCTCTTCCTTGCCGCGCCAGCCGCGCCGGACAGCCTTGCGGCATGCCACTCACCCGGAAACTGCAGCACCTCGCCGAACACCTCGCCGTCCTTGACGACCCGCAGGAACGGCTCGCGCTCGTGATCGACCGAGCCAAAAAAAATCCGCCGCTGCCACCCGCGGAGAAGATCGACGTGAACCGCGTGCGGGGCTGCGTTTCGGTCGTTTGGGTCGTCGCCGAACTGCGGGGCGGCCTCTGCTATTTTCGCAGCGACGCGGAGTCACCGGTTGTCCGCGGCCTGCTCGTATTTCTCTGCGAATTCTACAGCGGAATCTCCCCGACAACGATTCTCGCCAGCGAATCCGATCCCCTCGAAATTCTGGGGCTCGCGCGCAACCTTTCTCCGACCCGTCGGAACGGGCTCGCGTCCGCCCGGACCGCCATTCGCGCATTCGCCACAGAAAATCTTCCGCCCCCACCAACCGTCGCTCCTTGAAGGGGCCCGCCCAATCCGTCGCACGGCAAAAATGCCTTCGTTTTTCGACGCGCACAATCATCTGCAAGACGCATGGCTCGTTCCCTCTCGGGCCCGGGTATGGGGCGATCTCGCCCGCGTTCCGTTGCGTTGTGCCGTGGTCAACGGCACGGAGGAAAAAGATTGGCTGGAAGTCGCCCGCCTCGGGGTCGGCTGTCGCGCCGCCGCCGAACACGACCCCTTGCACTTCACCCTGATCGCAAGCTACGGCCTGCATCCCTGGCACGTGGGCAACCGTACACCACAGTGGCGCGAGCGTCTGCGTTCCCACCTGGAAGCCGATCCGCATGCCGGTGTCGGCGAAATCGGGCTCGACCGCTGGATGCTCGATCGGGCCCGCCCCGACGATTCGCGGCTGGCGGGCCTGCGGCGCGCGCCGATGGACGAACAACTCGAAGCGTTCACCTGGCAATTCGCCCTCGCGACCTCGCTCAACCGACCCGCGACCGTCCACTGCCTTGACGCTTGGGGAACCCTGGCCGGAGCGTTGCGTGAAACTCCGGCCCCGACCCGCGGCTTCCTCCTCCACGCCTACGGCGGCTCCGCGGCGCTGGCGCGTGAATTTGCAGCGCGCGGTGCTTATTTTTCTTTCAACGGTTCGTTTCTCGGCGAACGCCAAAACGCGAAACGCGAGGCGTTCAAGCTCCTGCCGGCCGATCGCATCCTCGTCGAAACCGACGCCCCGGCGATGCCGCTCCCGGCCAATCGGCGGACGCACGAATTGCCCGATACCGCTGACGGAAACACCGTCAACCATCCCGCCAATATCGGCGCCGCCTACTCCGGGCTGGCCGAAATCCGCGGCGTTTCCGTCGACGCGTTGGCCGCCCAAGTCGAACGCAATTTCGCGGCGCTATTTTTGTAGCAAGCCTCACACCCACCGCGACACCTCCGGCAATCGCGAACCCGGCTCATCGCTTCCCGGCCGCGATCAGGCGAACCACCTCGCCCGCCGCCGCCAGGCCGAACACGCCCGTCACAAACACGCCCGTGCCAAATCCCGTCGCACAATCGAGCCGCAGGTTCGAATCCGGCTCCGGTTCCGCCGCGCACGTGCCGTCCGTCCACGGGAAAACAGGATGCTCGTTCGACCACACGCAACGAACGCCGAAGTGCATTGTTCCCCGCTGCTTTCCAGCCTCAAAACCGTGCTCCCGGCGCAGAGTTTTGCGCACCAGCCGCAACAGGCTGTCGCCGGTCGCCTCGCCGAGGTCACCCGCGCGAATCAGCGTCGGGTCGCTCTTTCCGCCCGCTCCGCCGACCGTCAGGACCGGCCGCGCCCGGCCGA
Organism: Opitutus sp.; assembly: GCA_009695065.1. The sequence continues at coordinate 10,530 of SIBR01000037.1, forward strand.
CACATTCCGCGATGAGCAACGCCTTGTTCGGCACACCATCGATCGCATCGATCACGTGGTCATACTCCGGTGCGAGCAGGCGTGAAGCCGAAGCGCGCGTGAAAAATTCCGTTGCCGCCTCGACCCGGCAAGCCGGGTTGATAGCCCCCACCCGCTCGGCCATGACCGCAACTTTCGGCCGCCCGATCTGACCTTCGATCGCGGGGAGCTGCCGGTTCACGTTGGTCAGGCAAACATCGTCGAGATCGACCAAAGTCAAAGCGCCCACCCCGCTGCGCGCGAGGCCTTCGACCGCCCACGACCCGACGCCACCGACGCCCACCACGCAGACATGGGCGGCCTTGAGCCGGCTGAGGGCGGCCCGCCCCAGCAGCCGCCCCAGGGCGCCAAAACGTTGATCGTAGTCGTCAGTCATTGATTCGGGATTGATCTCAATCGGTTCTCGCTCCGCCCGGTTTGCGAGCCGGGGTTTCGGGTCGAGCAGCCATCAGGTCAGGCCACGCGCCAGTGCCCGCGCCGCTTCCCGCCAGGTCGGCAGCGGTCGCGTCGTCGCTTCCTGCACCAACTTCGCATGCCAGGCATCGTCGGTAAGAATTGTCCGACAAGCGTTGGTCCAGGCCGCCAGGTCGTTGAGGGGCAGCGTAACACAACCGCCGATCCCGGCATTTTCCCGCAGCACCGGCAGGTCGCTGCACAGGCAGGGCACACCCATCCACAGCGACTCAAGCAGCGGCAACCCGCACCCTTCGGCAATCGTCGGGAAAACTCCCGCCCGCGTCGTGGCGTAGAGTTGCGCAACTTCGGCGTCGCCGGCCGCTTCGTGAAAATGCAGCCCTGAAAATATCCGCCGCAGGGCTCTGATCCGGGCCACGATCGGCGCGCCAAAATGCGGATTCACCCGCCCGACCAGATGAAGCTCAAACTCGAGGCCCTCGCGCCACAACGCTTCCACGACATCCAACAAAAACATCTGGTTTTTCCGCGGTTCGAGAATGCCGAGAGAAAGCAGCCCGCGCCCGGTTGCCGCCGGGCGGGTCACCACCCGCGGACTGGCGTTGAAATCCGCGCCGAGTGGCAGCACGTCGACGGGCGGCAGCTTCTCCGTTCCCTGCCAGCGCCAAAACTCCACCAACTCCCGTCGGCTCGCCTCCGAATCCGCCCAGACGCGGTCGAAACGCGACAGCATCTTCATGTAGCCCGGATGCCGCGCGACACTGTGCGGCCATGTGATCTGCGGATGCTTGAGCGGGATCGCATCGTGAAAGATCGCTGCCATCCGGCAGGGACGCTGATCCAGAAAGCCATCGAAGTCCGGCCGCTCCTCCGGCGAAAAAATCTCTCCGGTCAGAAACCAGTCTGCGCCTCCCGCAAGACGATTCCACGCAGGCCAGCGAACCGAAGTGGCCGCCGCACCCAATTCTTCGGCCAGCCGCCCACTCACGCGCATCAACCCCGAGCGGTGGCCCGCCCCACCCGCCTTGGTGATGTCGAAGAAGATCATGAATTCGCGGCCACCACCGGAGTGGAGCGGTCGGGTGGCCCGACCAGAGAAACTGGTTTATCTTCGGCGATGACTCGCAGAAAATGCGCGAGCAGCCGCTCGGCATTCGCATGTGCGTTGAAATTCGCCTCCACCCAGCGCCGTGCCGCGCCGCGTACCTGCTCAGCCAGCAAGTCGTCGGTCGCCAGCCGCCGCAGGGCCGTGACCCACTGGTCAGACGAATCCACGTCGGCCACCCAACCGGTGACCCCGTGCGTTACCGCCTCGGTCGTTGCCGCCACGGGCGACGTCACCACCAGCACCCCGGCCGCCATCGCCTCGGGAATCACGTTGGGCAGTCCGTCGCGATCGCCACTCGGCGCCACAATCCCGGTGTGCAACAAAACGTCCGCCCACTCGAGTTGCAGCCAGACTTCGTGTTGGGGCAGATGCCCGGTGAAAGTCACGCTTGCGGCGATCCCGAGCCGCCCGGCGAGCTTTTCCAAATCGGCCCGCAGTGGACCGTCGCCGACGATCCGCGCGGCAAATGGCACGTCCGCCGCGCGGAGGGCGGCGTAAATCTGAAGCTGGTGATCGAGGCCTTTCTTTTCCACCAGCCGCGCCACGCTGACCAGTTGAAGCGGAACCCGCGGGGTGCGCAGGCGCTTCAGCGCGGGCAGGCGGTCGAGGCCGCGGCGTATGCAACAGATCTTAGCCGCCGCGATACCACGCTCCATCAGGGCCCGCCGGCCCATCTCCGTCGAAGTGTGAATAAACGCGGCATGCTCGAGCTTGTCCCGGAGCCACCAATCCCCCCCGTGCTCGTAGATATCGTAGGCATGCGCCGCGGCACTGTAGCGGTGACCGTCGACCCGCCAGAGGAGCCAGGCCGCGGTCGCCGGGGCGCCGCCCCAGGCCGCATGAATCAGGGCGGGCGGGTGCTTCCGAAACGCGCCCAACTCGGCACATGCAAATCCGGCCCCGAGCATGTTTTCCCAAAAATTCAGCCACGACGGCGCCCGCCGCTGAGCCAGGCCCCTCAAGAGCTGGCGCAATACCTCCGGGCGGCGCCACGATTCGCAGGGGATCAGCCAGAACAGGGTCAGCAGCCGCCATTTATTAAACCGCTTGACCGGCAGTCCTCGAAACGTTCCACCGCCGCCCCAAAGCGAATACAACCGCATCCGCACCCCGTGCGACCGCATCGCGATGATTTCACGCTGCAGGAAAGTCTCCGTGTTTTTCGGAAACGTCGTGAACAGATAGGCAATGGTGGGCGCAGGATCGGCCAAGATGAGGAGAGGCTAGCGCGCCGGCCGCAACGCGGCCAAGCCGATTGCGGTCCGACCACGAAAATGTCCGTGCGGCTAATTTCGGGCCGAAACTCCAGCCCCGTGCGCCGGCGGAAACGGCCGGCGCCTGAGCTGTGCTCCGGCAACTTCGTTGCCGAGGCCAATGAGCTCGTCGATCAGCAGGGTCGGATCTTCCTCGTAACGCAGCTTGAGAAAGTTTTCACGCACCCGGGCATACGCCTCCGGCCGAGTCAACCAGGCACCGATGAGGCGCTGAAAGTCGGCCGGATTCTCGATTTTCTCGGAGCCGCCGCCGTTACGGAAAAATTTCCACGTGAGCTGTTCCTGCGGCATGATGCCACCGAACGCGTTAAAGACGATGGGGCACCGAAAATGCAGCGCCTTCGCACAAGTCGTCGTGCCCCCGCGCGTCACGATCGTATCGCTGGCCTGCAGGTAGAGATGCACGATGTCCGAGTAGCCCTCGATGTGGCAGGTGAATGCCGGATGCGTCGCCCGCCAGTGCACCAGCTCGTTGTAGGTCTGCTTGTTCTTTCCGCAGATGACGATCGCCTGCACCCGGTCCGCATGCGGCAGCAGCACATTCAACAGTTCCAAATGATTGTTCGCCCCGTTGGTGCCGGTGGCGAGAAAGACGGTGAAACGGTCGGAATCCAAACCCAGCTGACGGGTGCGAAACAGCCGCCTGGCCGCCGCGTCCAGCACTTCGAGTTGGGCGCGCGGCAGCATGAGATAACCGCGCACCCGGGCCCGCGCCGCCGGAATCCCCTTCTTGATCGCGTAATCGTTGGCGGTCGCCGTCCGCGAAAAATACAAATCGACCGACGGTTCGATCCAATTGCGCGAGTAGCCCCAACCGCCGGAAAATTCGCCGCAGTAGGTGGCGCACCGGACCTGATCGGCGCCGAGGACCCGGCGGGCCAGCTGGAAATAACCGCGATTGAGACAATCGTGTACGCTGAAAACCAGGTGCGGCCGATACTCGTTCAACACGTGGAGATAATAGGCCGCCCCAAACGCCACCTGGCTGCGGTTGAGATAACTTAACAGCTCCACGAAGGCGTAGAAAAGTTTGTGCACCCACGGGGCGCTCCGCTGGATTCGATTGTAGAACTTCACGCCCGCCCGATTGATCACCGACGACGATTCCAACATCTGCTCGATGCGAACGTCGACGTCATGGCGGTAGAGCTGAAAGCACCATTCCGCAAACGCTTCCGCGCGCGCGTCGTGGCCGCCACCGGTGCTGGAAGTGAGAAGGAGAATGCGCAGATTCGACATGCTTCAGCGGGAGGGCGAATACATCGGGAAAGGCAAGGCGCGCCAGTCCGCGGGCAATCGGCGCGACCAGCCGACATCCATCGGACGAAGAAAATTCATCGAAAATTTGGCGGCGGCCAAGCTGCCGCAGTAGCCTGCCGGGACCCCGGGGACGTCATACATGGAAGTAGGCGGCCTGAATACGACGCTTTAAATCCAGCGAACCGAAACGCGCGAGAAACGGCGCCAGAATCGCCTGAAAAAATCGTCCCGTGCGGACTGTGCCGCTGCGCCGGGCCCACAGTGCGCGCCGCAGCGCGACCGCCGCGTGCGGTGGCACCGGCCCCGTCTGCATCATGGCAGCGAAAGCGCTCCAGGCCCGCGTCAGCCGGGCAGGCTCCGTTACCGCGGCGGGCCGGCGCACGGCACCCTCGAAATCGGTGCGGTAGTCGCCCGGCCGGAAATCAAGGATGACGACACCCGTGCCACGGGTCTCGATCATCAAACTTTCGTTCAGTGCGCTCAGACCGGATTTCACGACGTTGTAGCCGGCTTGAAACGGGAGCGGAAACTCCGCGGCGAGGGAGGAAATGTTGACCAGCGCACCGTGCCGCCGCGCCAGCATGCCACGCAGCGCGGCCTGGGAAAGTCGCGCCGGCTGCACGAGCATGGTTTCGATCTGCTCCTGCCAAACGGAGAATTCCGTCGGCACGAACTCGGCAAATACGCCGAACCCGGCGTTGTTGATCACAATATCGAATCCACCGGCCGCACGGTCAGCTGCCAGAAACGTCTCTTCCGCCCGGCTGCCCGCTCCCAAATCCAGCGCCACGGCAGTGAAGTGCGTCGCGCAACGGGCCGCGAGATCATCCAGCCGGGCCGGGTCGCGCGAGGTGCCCCAGACGCGCACCCCCTCGCCGAGCAACATTTCGGCAAACGCCCGGCCGAGTCCCGTGCTCGCCCCGGTGATGAACGCGGTGCGGTAGATTTCGGCAAGGGCTGGCTTGGTCATGGTAACGGCGTCATCCGGTCGGGTTCGACCCGGGGGGAATTCAACCCGCGTCACCCGACGACCGCTTGAGTATGATCGCCACGTTTGCCCCGCCAAACCCGCTGCTGTTTTTCACGACCAGATTCGGCGCGGTGTTTTCCGTCGCTCGCAGGATGTTGAGACCGGCACACTCGGGCTCGATCTGCGAAAGGTGCGCATTGCCGGGCGTGAAACCCTCGCGCATCGCGAGCGCGCAAAACCCGGTTTCCATCACGCCGGCAAGGGAGAGACCGTGGCCGGTCAGCGCCTTCGTGCTGCTCACCGCCGGGCGCCGGGCGGCATTCGGAAATACCGCCCGGAGGGCGCGCGCTTCGGACACGTCACCGATTAAGGTCGAGGTCGCATGAGCGTTCACATAATCGATTTCTTCCGGTGCCACGCGACTTGAACAGAGCGCGCGGGTCATCGCGGCAGCCGATCCACTGCCTTCGGGATGAGAGATGGCAACATTGTAGCCATCGGACGCCTGCCCCCAACCGAGAACTTCGGCGTAGGGCAGCACACCCCGACGCGCAACCTCGTCCTCACTTTCGAGGACTATCACCGCTCCCCCACCCGTGCCGACGAAACCGTCGCGAGCCGCATCGAACGGCCGCGAGGCGAGGCTGGGGTCGGTCTGGAGCGAAAGCGTGCGCATGCCGGCGAACGGCATGATCGCGTCAGCGTTGCCGTCCTCGCCTCCCACGACAAACATCCGCTTTTGCCGGCCGAGTGAAATGTCGTCGAACGCGTAGCCCAGGGCGTGGGCCGAGGAGGCGCAGGCCGACGAAAAACCGCAGGAGGCGCCCAGAATTTTGAAGGCGGCCACCAGATTGAAGTTAAGCGTCCCGACAATCGAGGCGACGATGCCCAGCGGCGAACAGCGCATCACCCCGAATTTCTTCAACCGCTCGTGATGAAAATGCGTGAGGAAGGGCGATCCGCCCGAGGCCGCGTAGAGCCCCGTGCCGGGGTTGGAGACGTCGGCCTCCGCGAGGCGCGCATCGGCGATTGCCTGCAGCATCGCACAATGCACAAACAATCCATTCGGCGCCATCGATCGGAGCAATTCGCGCTTGATCGTATAACGCGGGGGAAACGTCCAGTCCTCCGGATCGGGCGAGTCAGTCGTGAAGCCCTTGATCGTGCCCACAACTTTGCACGGGATATCCGATTTTTGGAACGGCGGATACAATTCGAAGCCGTGACGGAGGTCGCGAAGGTTGCCGCCCACGGTGGCCGCGTCGTTGCCGATACTGGTCACAAAACCAAGGCCGGTGATGAAAACTCTGGGCATGCGTAAAGGTGGGTGAACGGTCCGGACGCAACGGCGTCCTTTCCAAGGAATGAGTGAAGGTGCTTCCGCGACAACGGTCAACGCGGTAGGAACCGGCCGAAAGGCCGACGGCCGGAAATATCGGCTGCGCAGGTTTCCAAACCCCGGGTGCAGCTGCCGCGAAAACGAAAGGGGCGAACCTTACGAACTGGCCGCCACGCGCCGTTGCGCCGGCGCCGCCGCAACATCAGCGCCGTTGGCGGCGCCGGCATGCGCAGTGCCGTTGATCGGAACGGGCGGGTTGACCGCGTCGACGATGCCGAACGTCAACGTGATCTCCTCGACCATTACCGCTTTTTCCTGACCGACCCGGATCGATCCTTCGAACGTCGAGAGCGGCATCTTCATCCGCTTCGGTTTGATCGAAAGCGTCAGAATGTCGCCTGGCTTGCAGATGCGGTGGGCGCGGACGCCCTCACAACCCGTGAAAAAAATCGTGTTGGGGCTGATCATCTTGCCGGGCTCCGTCGCCGCACCCTCAAGCAGATACAGCACCGCCAGTTGACCCAAGGCCTCGAGCATGATCGACGCGGGCATCACCGGGTTATCCTTAAAATGCCCTTGCAGAAAAAATTCCTGCCCGGTGATCCGGTATTTGCCGTTGGCCGAAGTGGAGCTGACCGACGCTTCATTGAGAAAGAGAAACGGCGGCTGCACTGGCATCACGGCCCCAATGTGCTCGATCGGAATGAATTTCGTCGGCTTCGGCAACGGGAGTCCTCGGATTTTGCAGTCGATGAACGTTTTGACGTCTCCCACGGTCCGCAGGTTGCGCAATTCGTCGTTGTTGATCGACATTTGCAGCACCTCCTCCACGAGGATGACGATTTCCATCATCGTTAGAGAATCGATGCCCAAGTCTTCAATCAGCCGCAAATCGTCGCCCGCATCCTTGAGCTTCATCCTCAAGTCCGGCTCGACGAACCGCTCAATCACCCCGATGACAACTGCGGGAACGTGTTCAGGATTGATGGTCTTGCGAAATTGAACCGCCGCCTCAAACGTCGAAGGCGAACATCGCTTCAGGGCTTCGCGCAGTGCTGTTTCATCTTCGGCCGCAAAGGCCTTGGGCGGCGCCGGGAATGGTCTGCTGGTGCCCGGACTTGATTGAGCTGAATCAGACATTATTCGATACGTTGTATGTCGCAAGGGGATAAAGTAAACCCAATTTCACGTTCCCGATGCCACTGGAACAGAGCGAATTTCTCGCCTCCTGTTTCCCCGGAAACTGAAAGCCGGCATAACTCCTTGCAGGCCGCGCTTGCCACTGCTTCTCCGCGTAACCCTACTGGCGAATCTTGAAAACAAGGGCCACGATGGCACCTGTCTGCAACGCCTTGGCTCGCGCATGAGGACAATTTCTTCCGTCGACAGCCGGCCGGTATTCCTGATCACCCACGAATTCTATCCCGTGCGGGGCGGCATCGCCACGTTCACCGAGGAGATCGCGCGCGCCGCCGCAAGGATCGGTTACAACATCGAAGTCTGGGCCCAGTCGGCCGCCGGCGCAGACAAGACCGACTGGCCCTTCCGGCTGCGACGTCTTCCACTGAAGGGCACCCATGACCTCGCCTGTCAGTTCCAGCTGGCGCGTGAGCTCATCCGACACCGCCGGGTGTTGCGCGATGCCACCGTCTATCTGCCGGAGCCCGGCCCGATGATGGTAATGATGCTGCTGCAGTTCTTTCATGCCTTCCGGCCGCGTCACCTGATCCTGACATTTCACGGGTCCGAAATCCTGAAATTCGCCCAAAGTCCCATCCGGCGCTGGCTCGCGGGCCAACTCATCCGCCACGCCACCCGGGTCAGCACCCTGTCGAACTATACTCGGGAACTCCTGATCAGTCACTTTCCCCGAGCCGCCGGGAAAATTTATCTCACCCCCGGGGCGCTTCGTTCGGATTTCGTGGTCGTCTCCCCCAAGCCGGCCACGCCTAAAAGCACGGTGATCGTTCTCACGGTCGGCCGGCTGCACCCGCGCAAAGGCCAGCTGCTCGCTCTCCGCGCCCTCCAGATGCTGCCGCCGGAGGTCCGGGCACGGGTCGAGTACTGGGTGGTCGGCGGCCAGGGCAAAGCCAACTACGAGCTACTACTGCGAAAAGTCGCCGCCGAGCAGCCGGATCTCGCAGTTAAGTTTCTCGGCAACCTGCCCGACGAGGAGTTGGCCGGCGTCTACGAACGCGCCGACATATTCGCCCTGACGAGTGTGAATCTGAAGCAGAGCGTCGAGGGCTTCGGCCTCGTCTACCTCGAAGCCGCCGCCCACGCCCTGCCCGTCGTCGCCCATGATGTCGGCGGCGTTTCCGAGGCGGTGATCGACGGTGTCACAGGGTTGCTGGTGCCACCGGATCGTCCCGCCCAACTCGCCGCCGCATTCGAAAAACTCATTCATGATCCCCAACTCCGGCATAAATTCGGGGCCGCCGGCCGGGAATGGGCGACCCGCAACTGTTGGAAGGAATCCGCCGAGGCCTTGTTTAACCCTTCCTGGATCGAAGCATGATCGAATCGCGCGCACAAATCACCGTCCGCTACGCCGAAACCGACATGATGGGCGTCGTCTACCACGGCAGCTACCTGCCGTGGTTTGAAATCGGCCGGACCACGTTGCTCAAGGAACTCGGCCTGCCCTACCGGGAACTCGAAGCCGCCGGTTACCGCCTTCCGGTCCTCGAGGTGACGGCGAAGTACTTTCGACCCGCGGTTTACGACGATTTGATTACCGTCGTTACCACGATGCGCGAAAAACCCCTGTTGCGGATTCGGCTCGATTACGAAGTGCGGCGCGGCGACGAGCTGCTCGCCACCGGCCATACCGTGCACGCGTTCATCGATCGGGAGGGCAAACCGGTGCGCCCTCCCCCCGTGGTCGTGAAGGCGATGGCCGCCGGGTTTCCGTAGGCCGCGCTGGCCTACCGCCCGGCCGCGGCATACTCGGCCAAAACAGTTTCATCTGTCTCGGTGGCGGCGGCCCCCGCCAGCCCCGCGCCACCGCCCAGCCGGAACACCGCCCAGACCGCATGCGCCCGGACTACGGGAAACTCGCTGGTCGCCGCCAGCCGCGTCACTTGCGGCAGCACCCCGGAGTCGCCCGAATTTCCCGCGACCACGCACGCATTGCGCAACAATCCAGCCAGCTTTAATCGTTTGATCGGCGTCCGGCGGAAAATTTCTGCAAAGCGCACCGGCGTGAGTTCCAAGATTTCGCCCAGCGCCAACGCCGCGAGATCGTAGCGCGCCGAAAGCAAAAGACGCCGCCCGTCCTGGGCGAAGCGATTCCAAGGGCACACTTCGAGGCAAACGTCACAACCGTAGATCCGGTTCCCGATACCCGGCCGCAGTTCCCGCGGGATGATGCCTTTGTTTTCGATCGTCTGGTAGGAAATGCACCGGCGCGCATCGACCACCCCGGGCCGGGGAAAGGCATTCGTCGGGCACGCCTCGAGACAGCGCGTGCACTTGCCGCAAAGGAGGCCAACCTCGGAGCCGTGCACCGGTCCACCCGAGCCGAGGCGTTTTCGAATCGGTTCATCCGGCTCGAATTCGGCACGGGTTAAGAGCGCCGCCAGAAACAGCCAGTTTCCGTGTTCCCGTGAAATCAACATCGCGTTCTTGCCGGTAAACCCCACCCCGGCCCGCGCCGCCCAGCTCCGCTCCAGCACCGGCCCGGTATCAACGTAGTAACGATAGTCGTCGCGCCCAAGCCCGAGGATCGCCTCCAAAAGCCGCCCGGCCGCCACCAGCCCCGGCTTCACGGTGTCATGATAATCCTCGTATGCGGCATAGCGCGCCCAGATCGGAGCGTTTGGGCCGACGGACGATGCCTTGCCGTCGAAACGCAACGCCTCGTTCCAGTAGTTCACTCCCAACATGATCACGGATCGGGCTCCGGGCAAAACGAGCTGCGGATTCATCCGTTTTCCCGCGGTGCGTTCCATCCAGGCCATGTCCGCGTGCCGGCCCTCGTCCAGCCAGGCGCGCAGGCCTCCACCCACCGGCATCGTGAGCGACGCGAATCGCACGTCGTCGAAACCGAGCGCACGGAGCCGCCGGCGCAGTTCCTCCTGCTTCTCGCTCACGCTCCCGGACCCCGTTTGGTCGTTCGGCGCCGACGAATCCGCTCCCTCCCTTGGGTCCGGAGAATTTGCGCGACAACGGCCGGCGAACGAATGCGTATAAACATTTTCCGTCCTTCCTTCAGCGCGTGCCCCTTGCCCGGACAAAATCCCTCGCGTCGCGGCGCCACACCCGGATCATGTGATCCACGATTTCGTGCAACGGCCGGGAGTCGGTCAGGATCACCGTGCCGGACTGCTTGTAGATCGGCTCACGCTGGGCATATAACGCGCGAATCCGCTCGTGGGGATTCTCGGCCAGCAGCAACGGCCGGTGCTGGTGCCGCGCCGTGCGGGCGAGAATCGTTTCGATCGAGGCATGCAGGCAGACGACCACGCCTTTCTGCTGCAGCACCGCGAGCATGCCCGGCGGCACCACCAGGCCGCCGCCGCAGGAGATGACGCTCCGCTCGCCCGGATGACCTTCGGCCACGAACTGCCGCTCCATGACGCGGAACGCGGGTTCACCCTCCTGGGCGAAAACTTCAGCGATGGTTTTTCCCTGCAACCGTTCAATGGCGGCATCGCTGTCGATCAGCGTGAAGCCGAGCTTGTGCGCAACCGCCCGGCCGACGGTGGTCTTGCCCGTGCCCATGAAGCCGACCAGGTAGAGGTTGACGTCCGCTGCGTTCATCGCGTGCGCTCTCACGAAACGGCCGGGTTCTGCGAAGCCAAACACCAAATTACATGAAGGATGCGCCCCACTTCGGATTCGCGAGTGACAACGCCGCCGGCATCTGTCCGGAAGCGCTGGCGGCGCTGAGCACCGTCAATCCGGGCCACGTCGCGAGCTACGGCAACGACGCCGAAACGCTGCGCGCGAAAAAACTCTTCGCCGCCGTGTTTGAAAAAGACTGCGAGGTCTTTTTCGTTTTCAACGGCACGGCGGCCAACGCCCTCGTCTTTGCCGCGCTGGGCCAGCGGCACCAAGGGATTCTTTGCCACGCGTTGTCCCACGTGGACACGGACGAGTGCGGGGCGCCGGAATTCTTTACCGGGGGCAGCAAAGTCATCCCCCTCGATGCGCCCTTCGCCAAACTGCGACCCGCCGACCTCGAACCCGCCCTGCACCGCGGCCACGGCGTGCATTTCCCGAAAATCCGGACCATTTCGGTCACCCAATCGACCGAGCTCGGCACCCTCTATTCGCCCGACGAACTGCGGGCGCTTGGCAATTTTGCCGACCAACACGATCTGGCCGTGCAGATGGACGGCGCCCGATTTGCCAATGCGGTCGCGGCATCGGCCGGACGCGGTTATGCGCCCGCCGACCTCACCTGGCGGGCCGGCGTGGACGTGCTTTGTTTCGGTGGCACGAAAAACGGGCTGCTCGCCACCGAAGCCGTCGTATTCTTCGAGCCCGCGCTCGCTCGTGAGTTCGAATATCGCGTGAAGCAATCGGGCCAGCTGGCCTCGAAGCTCCGCTTTGCCGCCGCGCAATGGGCCGCGGTCTTGCACGATGGCGCGTGGCTGCGCCACGCCGCGCACGCCAACCGGCAGGCCGGTCGGTTGGCCCTCGGTCTGACGGACCTAGGAATCAAGCTCCTCGCTCCCGCCGAAGTGAACGCCGTGTTCGTCGAACTGGCCCCCGCCCTCGTCATCGCCTTGGAGACTCGGGGGTGGCGCTTCTATAAATTCGTCGGCGAACACGGCTACCGCCTGATGTGTTCGTGGGCCACGACCGACGCGGCAGTCGCCGCCCTGCTGGCCGATGTCCGCACCGCCCTGGGAAAATAATTTCCCGGCACGACTACGCCCAACCGCCCCAACTGATAGCAACCGATAGTTGACATCCCGGTCGCGCCGCGAAAATCCGGCCTGCCAACGCTGCCACGACCGGGCCGGATCGATGGACACAAAAAAGCCGGGCTTTCACCCGGCGCTTTGGTGCTGGCACGGCCGGTTCGGCAAGCTACGAGCGTGAGTCTCGCGCTTACTTTACCCCAGGCACAACGGGCGCCGCCGGAGCCGCCACCGTCGGCTTGATGTCGAGCAGTTCGACATCGAAAACGAGGGTCGAACCCGGAGGAATACTCGGACGGCCTTCGTCGCCGTAGGCGAGCTGGGGCGGCACGAACAGCGTGATCTTGCCGCCCTTGTTTACCTTCTGGATGCCTTCGGTCCAACCCGGGATGACTTGGTCGAGGGGAAACTCGGCCGGTTCGCCGCGCTGCACCGAACTGTCGAAGACGGTGCCGTCGATCAGCTTGCCGGTGTAGTGCACCCGGACCGTTTCGGTCGGTTTCGGAAAAGCGCCTTCGCCCGGCTTCACGATCTCATAGCGGAGACCACTGGCCAGTTCGACGATGTTCTTGTTCCCTTTCAGCTTCGCGAAGAAATCCGCGTTGGTCGCGAGGTTCTTCTCCTTCAGCTTGCCCAGGTAAGCGCTCTGCTTCTTCTGCATGAACTCGTCCATCTGCGGCCCGATCTTTTCGAGTTCGAATGGGGAGTCCTTACCGGCTGCGGCGGTCGCAATGCCCTTGAGCAACGCGGCGACTTCAACCTGGTTGAATTCGAGTTCTGTGAGTCCCACGCGCTTGCCGATGAACCAGCCGAACTCCTCCACCAATTGCGCCTCGGAGAACGATGGCTTGGCCGGTTCGACCCCGGCCGGTTTCGCGCCGGCGGCCGGGGAAGCAAGTCCGGGCACCGAGATTTTTGCGTCCTCGGCGCGCGCCGAATTAAGGCCAAGCGCGAGCAGGCAGGTCGTGAGAGTGTGGGTGAATTTCATACAGGGAAGGTAGGGCGTAGAGTCACGGCGGAGGATCGTTTGTGCCGTAAAAGTTTCCGGGTCTGCCAGCGTGCTCCCCCGAAAGCAATCCCGATTACTCGCCGCTTGTGTCGACCCGGGCGATCATGCATTACGTGTCCTCTTATCGACATGAACGGCGAGCAATTTTGGACGAGCCAGGACGGCCAGATTCTGAGCGTCCGAAACAAGGACGACCACACCGTCACGCTCACGCTGGGTTTCTGGCCCCGTCATCCGGCCGAGTTTGAATTTCTCAAGACTCATCTCGCCGCCCTGAAATTCACCGAGCGCAGCTCGCTGGCCCGCATCGGCATCGAAATGCTCAACCACGGCGGGGCCCGCGTGGACGGCAACCGCCTGGAACTCGAAGCCGACGCTTTTATCTTCGACGCCAGCTTTCCGAACGCACCCTACTGGAAAAAGCTCATGCGGCTCGGCTCGCCGGTGGGCCGGCTGTTCCATGCGCCCGCCGGGGCCAAACTTTCGACCGCTGAAATCTGGGCCGCGCTCCAGGAAAACCGGATCAAGCTGCCCAACACCGTCAGCATCGACAGCCTCGGACGCGTTTTCCTCACGCCGCACCAGCTGAGCTACAGCCTCAGCCAGAAACTCGCCCGGGCCGACTTCGAGCGCATTGTCAGTGGCCACGCGGGCCGCGGTTATCTCGACCGGGTACAGATCCGTCACGAGGCTTCCCCGCTTACCATCTCGCCCCGATCGGGCATCCTCACCAGCTGCTCCATGTATTTGCGGGAGCATTTTGTCGTACTGAACCAGGGCGAGGGAAATTTCGGCATTCACACCAGCGCCGTCGTGCTCGATCCGATCAAGACTTTCGGCACAAACGTGATGCTCGAAATCTACAACACGGGCGACCAGCCGGTGGTGAATCCCGTCGTGTCCGTCGAGGTTTTCCGCGCGCCCGAGGCCAGCGATTCCACCTTCAAGGCGCTCACCAAAAAACGCACCCGCCTCCTCACGACCGCCGCCGAGCTCTACCGGTGCCTCGACGAAAATCCCCCCCAAGCCGGCGGCGAAGCGCGGCCACGGACAAAAATCACCGTCCGCGGCCAGACCGGCACGATGGACAACCATGCGCTGTTTCTGAAGGCCGGCGACGAACTGAAGAAGATCGTCACCGTCAAAGGCGGCTCGTGCGGCCATCGCACGATGATCCAGGCCCTCGACGCCGCGCCCGAAAATGCCGACACGCTCGTCCTCGACTATTTTCCGGCGCTGCTGGAGCAGATCGAACTCGTGACCCGGATGGGCGATATCAAGCTCCGCCGCATCGTCTTTCGCCGCGCCTCGCGCACGCACGGATATTTTCTGTCGAGCGACGCCCATGCCCGGCTCGACACCTTCGACGCCATCGGCGTGCAGGTCTACTGGTATGACGACCTGACGAAGGATCTTTATCTCCACACCTACAAAAAGGAGCATGGGTTCTTCGTCCGGGAGGAGATCGCCCGCAAATTCCAGGAATCGACGTTACTCGCCTTCTACGGCTCGGCCATCGGTCTCGAGCAACAGGATACCGACCGCATCTCCGCCCTGGTCGACAAGCTCACGAATTTCATGGGCGCGAATCTGGGCGTCCTGACCGGGGGCGGGGGCGGCGTGATGCGCCTCGCGACCGACCAAGCCCGGGGCAAAGGCGCATTGACGGGCGCCTGCTTCCTCGAACTCGAAGCCCAACCACCGGAACTCGGCGTGGATTTCTTCAATACCTTTCAGGAATCGTCGCGCCACTTCCGGCAGAAGTGGTTCGAGGCGGCGGATTTTTGCATCTTCAATGTCGGTGGCGTCGGCACGCTGGAGGAGGTCGGCATCGAGTTGTGCAACCTGAAACTCGGCATCCGGCCGCGCGTGCCCTACGTTTTTTTCAACGCCAAATTCTGGGGCGATCTCCGACGCCAGCTTCGCACGATGATCGCCACCAAACGAGCCCCCGCCTGGATGGCCGACTACGTCCTCTTCACCGACGATCCCGACGAAGTCGTGGCGTTTTACCGGAAGAAACTGCAAGTGCTGTAAAGGAATCTTTCCGCCGATGAATGCCGGCCCCACCCCGCCGTCGCAACGCGGCCTTGCCACCCGCACGCGGCTCTGAGTGTTTCGCCACGTGGCTCATTCCGCACCTCCTCGCTCCGTTCTGATCGTCGGCTCCGGCGGCCGTGAACATGCGCTCGTCCGGGTGCTGCTGACTTCGCCCGCCAAGCCGCGGGTGGTTTGCGCGCCCGGCAACGCCGGCATCGCGCAGGACGTCGCGTGCTTCCCTGTCGCGGCCGACGACGTCGCCGCACTCGTCGCACTCGCGCAACGCGAGAAAATCGAATTCGTCGTGGTCGGCCCCGAGGTGCCGCTTTCGCTCGGGCTGGCCGACCGCTTGATCGAAGCCGGCATTCCCGTCTACGGCCCCAAGGCCGACGGCGCCCGGCTGGAGGCCTCTAAGATTTTCACCAAGCAACTGCTGCTGAAACATGGCATTCCCACTGCGCCAGCCGCGTTTTTCAGCGAAGTGCCCCCGGCGCTCGCCTACCTGGGTACGCGCCAGATCCCGATCGTGATCAAGGCTGACGGACTGGCCGCCGGCAAAGGCGTCGTCGTTGCCCAGACCCTGGCCGAGGCCGAGGACGCCGTGCGTAGCATGCTTGAAGGCGGCCGGTTCGGCGCCAGCGGGCAACGTATTCTCATCGAAGACTGCCTGTTCGGCGAGGAAACCTCCATCTTGGTCGTCGTCTCTGGAACTGACTACGTCATCCTGCCCACCTCTCAGGATCACAAGCGGATCGGCGACGGCGACACCGGTCCGAACACGGGCGGCATGGGCGCCTGTTCGCCGGCCGAGGTGGTGACGCCGGCGCTGTTCGAACGGATCAATCGCGAAATCGTCCGGCCCTCGGTCAACGCGATTGCCGCCGAAGGCATCGAATTTCGCGGGACGCTGTTCATCGGCATCATGCTCACGCCGACCGGGCCGAGCGTGATCGAATACAACACCCGCTTCGGCGATCCGGAAACGCAGGTTGTGCTTCCCCGCCTCGCGACGGATCTGCTCGGACTGCTGTGGGCGGCGACTCGTGGCGAACTGGCGGGAGCCCAACTCGCCGTGAGGCCGGGCCACGCCCTTTGCGTTGTGATCGCCGCGAAAGGATATCCCGATGCATTCGCCAAAGGGGACGCGATCGCATTTCCGGCCGACCTCCCTTTCGGGGTTTCGATTCTCCACGCGGGCACCACGAAAAACTCCCAGGGGCAGATTGTCACCAACGGGGGAAGGGTTCTCGGCGTGACCGCACTCGGCCCCACCCTCCGGTCCGCAGCCGCCGCGGCCTATGCCGTGTGCGATCAAATTCAATGCTCCTCGAAATATTTCCGGCGCGATATCGGTGCCCGCCAGCTCGGCCGCGAATGAATCGCACCCTCGGCTTGCTCCTCTGGGTTTTCGCCAGCGCCGTGGTATCCGCCGCGCCGCTGAGCCGCGATCTTGGCGACCATCTCGTTTATCATCGCATCCACTCCCTGCCCGCGGAACTGCCGGCGACGAAAGCCGCCCGCCCGCAGGCGTATGTCATCGACGTTCGCTATGCCGAAAGCGATGCCGGTGGGGCGACGGCGCTCCAAGCCTGGATCAGATTCCATGCTACGCCACACACCCCTGTGTTCGTACTCGTCAATGCCGTGACCGAACCGGCACTGCTGGCACTGCTCGCCGCGCGCGGCGCGGGTCCCAACGTCGTCGTGCTGGGCGCCGTCCACGGGACCTTCGCACCCGACATCGCCATCGAAATTCCCCCGGAAAACGAACGGCTCGCCTACGATGCGCTTGAGCAGGGGGCCGAGCTCGCCGCCCTGCTGAGCGAGAATGCCGACAAGGTGCGCAACGATGAGGCCCGCCTCGCGAAGGACCATTCGCCCGAGAACGCCGAACGCTCCGCCGCGAGCAAAGCCGGGAACCGCACCCCGACCCCACCTCTCGATGCGACGTTGCAACGGGCCGTGCACCTGCACCGCGCGCTCCGCGCCTTGAAGAAAATTTAAGGGGCGCACCACCGACGGCGGGCGCAGGCCCTCCGCTCGCCGCCTTCGATACTCCGGCTTTGCATTTCGCATCAAACCCTATCCATTCCGAGCCTCACGATGCCTGCATTTGGCCCCATCGTCACGGTATGCACCGCCAACATCTGTCGCAGCCCAATGGCCGCGGCCCTGTTGCAGCACGCCCTCGCCGCCCAACCCGCTCCGTTGCGTTCGCTCAAGGTCATTTCGGCGGGCGTCGCCGCCCGGAGGGGAGCGCCCGTATCGGAAAACTCCGTCCTGGCCCTGAAGAAAGTGGGGATCGACGTCTCGGGTCATCGTGCGCAACCGCTCACCCAGGAGCTGCTGGACGAAGCGTTTGCCGTGCTCTGCATGACGGAATCGCACCGTGCGATGATCCAGGTCCAGGCCGAGCCAGTCCCCCGGAATCTGTTTCTCTTTCGCGAGTTTCTACCCGGCAACGTCGACCAGGAAATCGCGGATCCCTACGGCGGCCCGCTCAAAATCTACGAGGCCTCGCGGGACGAAATGGTCGAGGCGATCCCCGCGCTCGTCGCGCACCTTAAAACACTCGCCCGCTAGTTTTTGGTTTTCGCGGGGCGGAATATGATTTTCCCTCCCACCCGTCCCACCCTTTCCGTCTTTGCCGTTTAAAATCGAAATTCTCATGTCCCTCGCCGACACGCCGCTGCGCTCCCTCGATCCTGAAATTCATGCCGCCATCACCGCCGAGCTCACCCGGCAGCAGGGCCACATCGAGCTGATCGCCTCGGAGAACTTTACCTACCCGGCGGTGATGGAAGCCCAGGGCAGCGTGCTGACGAATAAATATGCCGAGGGTTATCCGGGCAAACGCTGGTACGGCGGCTGCGAGCAGGTCGATAAGGTGGAAAACTTGGCGATCGAGCGCGCAAAAAAACTCTTCGGCGCGGAACACGCCAACGTCCAGCCCCACTCCGGCTCGCAGGCGAATTTTGCCGTCTACACCGCCGTCCTGCAGCCCGGCGACAAAGTGCTGGGCATGAATCTCAGCCACGGCGGCCACCTCACCCACGGCAACCCCGCCAACTTTTCCGGCAAGCTCTACAATTTCTGCCAGTACGGCGTCCGCGAGGATTCAGGCCTGATCGACTACGACGACCTTGCCGCGGTCGCCCAGCGGGAAAAGCCGAAGATGATCACGGTGGGCGCGAGCGCCTATTCCCGGGTGATCGATTTTGCGCGTATGGGCGAGATCGCCCGCAGCGTCGGCGCATTTCTTTTCGCCGACATCGCTCACATCGCGGGCCTCGTGGCCTCGGGCATTCATCCGTCGCCGGTGCCGCACGCGGATTTCGTCACCACCACGACGCACAAGACGCTCCGCGGCCCCCGCGGCGGCCTGATCCTGTGCCGTGCGGCGCACGCGAAGGCCATCGATTCGGCCATGTTTCCCGGCGGCCAGGGCGGACCGCTCATGCACGTGATCGCAGCCAAGGCCGTTTGTTTCGCAGAGTGCCTGAAGCCCGGATTCAAGACCTACTCGGAACAGATCGTGAAGAATTCCCGTGCCCTAGCCGCGGCCATGACCTCCCGGGGCTACAAGATCGTTTCCGGCGGCACCGAGAATCATCTCATGCTCGTCGATCTGCGGCCCAAGTTTCCCGAACTCACCGCGAAAAAAGCCCAGGAGACGCTCGATCTCGCCCACATCACGTGCAATAAAAACACCGTCCCGTTCGAGACACGCAGCCCGTTTCAAGCGTCTGGCATCCGCCTCGGCACACCGGCCGTTACCACCCGCGGCTTTGTCGAAAGCGACATGAACGAGATCGCCGCGTGCATCGACGCCGTGCTCGGCGTCATTGGCACGCCGACGGAGGCCAATGTGATTTCCGAGGTCAAGCAGCGGGTCGCCGCCCTGACCGGTCGGTATCCCCTGCCCTACCGGATGTAGTTCCGGTACCGCGGCGATCGTCCCGAATCCGGCCCGCCAGTCGGGCGGCAGGAACGTCAGATAATTTGCGTCGCGGCCCGGACAATTCCGTACCGCGACCACGGCTTGCCCGCGCGAACCGACGAAGTCGTTACAACCTTTCGTTTGCGCCTTGGCGTCGACCAGGGAACACTCTTGGGTTTCGCGCCTCATCGTGTCCAACGTCCTACCTCCCTCCCCCGTGCCCGCGCCACGCCGGCTCTCGCTCGGGGTGATCTTCCTCACGCTCTACATCGATCTCATCGGGTTCTCGATCATCTTCCCGCTTGGGCCGGACCTGATGGAATACTACCTGAAGCTCGAGGGTCGGACGGGCGCCCTCGGCTGGTTGCTCGCACAAACCGACGCCCTCGCGCGCGCGTTCCAAATCGACAACTACGCCCCCGTGCTCTTCGGCGGGGTGCTGAGTTCGTTCTTCTCAATCCTGCAATTCATCTTCGCGCCCTTCTGGGGCGCCGTCAGCGACCGCCGGGGACGACGCGGTGTGCTTTTAATGACCGTCACCGGCACCGCCCTGAGCTATCTGGTGTGGGTTTGCAGCGGCTCGTTCTGGCTCTTCCTGCTTTCACGCATTGTGAGCGGCGCCTTTAGCGGCAACCTTTCGGTCGCGACTGCCGCCGTGGCCGATGTGACTTCGCGTGAAGACCGCTCCAAGGCCATGGGCCTGGTCGGCGCCGCGTTCGGCCTCGGGCTGGTCACCGGCCCGACGCTGGGGGCAATCACGGCTCACGTCAACCTGCTCACTTACTACCCGTCGCTCGAGCGATTCGGCATCAACCCGTTTTCAGTCCCGGCGCTCGTTGCGTTTGCGCTGTGCCTGGTCAACCTCGTGTGGATCGCGACGCGCTTCCCCGAGACGCTCACGCCCGCCACTCGCTCGGAAGCCCGCGAGCCCCGGCTGCGCAATCCGCTGAGCGCGATCTTCGGCCTCAAGGACCCGGCCGTCCGCCGCGCGAATCTCGTGGCGTTCGTGTTCTCGATCGCGTTCGTGGCCATGGAGTCGGCCCTCACCTTCCTCGCCACCAAACGCTTCGGCTACACCGTGCGGGAAAACGGCATGCTGCTCGGTTTTCTCGGACTGTGCGCGATCGTCACCCAAGGCTACATCGTCCGCAAACTACTCAAAGTCGCCGACGAAATCCGCGTGCTCACGTTCGGCCTCGCCTTCACCGCGGTGGGTTTGCTCGTCATCGCCTACGCCGGACAGCCGTGGATGCTTTATGTCGGCCTCGCCGCCCTCGCCCTCGGCTCCGGTCTCGTCAATCCGTCCACGAGCGGACTCATCTCGCTCTATGCCGGCGCGGAGGAGCAGGGCCGCGTGCTCGGCATCTTTCGCTCCCTCAGTTCGCTGGCGCGGGCCATCACGCCCGTGCTGGCGGGCATCGCCTTCTGGCGGTTTGGTTCCGCGAGCGTATTTGTCGGCGGCGCCGTTTTGTCCGTGGTGGCGCTTGCCATTGGGGTCGGGTTGCCCAAGCCGGTAAAATGAACCCAGCCGGCAGACCAACAAGGTCTCAACCCGGGGAAAATCGAAACGGGTTTGGCCAGTATTCCGCGCCGCGTTTTCTATCGATCGCACTCTGCCTGCTGGTCCTCACGGGTTGTTCGGTCATCCCGTTCCGCCGCGAACCGCCGCGGCCCGGCCGGACCACGTTGAAATCGCCGTTGATCGAGCTGCCGGCGCACAACGTCGGCAATTTTCTTTTGCTCGAAACGAAATGGGATCGCTCCGGCCCCTATCGCTTTCTCATCGATACGGGCTCTTCGGTCACGCTCGTGACTCCCGCCCTCGCCCGCCGCTATCCCAGCAAAGCGCTGCCGCCCCCGAGCGCCCCGCGGGTCCGCGTCGCCGCGGCTGACGGCGCGGTGACCGAACTGACGGCGGGCTGGCTGCGTCATCTGGCGCTGGGTGACGCCCACTTCGACAATGTACCGGTGCTGCTCTACGATTGCGCCGCGCTCTCGGCTCACCTCGGCATGCGCATCGACGGCGTGCTCGGTTTTCCGTTGTTTCGCGAAATCTTGCTGACGCTGGACTACCCCGGCAGTCGCATCCGGCTGCAACCCGCCCGCAACGCTCCGCTGGTCCCGGGTTCGACGGTGCCGTTCGATGACGCGCTGAAAACGCCCGTCATTCATATCGGCCTCGGCGATCGTTCGCTGATCGCGCTGATCGACTCGGGCAGCGACGCCGGTTTGAGCCTCAATCCCCTGGGGATGAAGCCCCGCTTCAGCTCCGGGCCGCGCCCCGGCGGGACCGTTGGCACAATCGCCGGCGACCGGACTCAGCAGATCGGACGGCTGGCCGACAACCTGACGATCGGCGGTTATGTCATGCCGGAGCCGATCGTTGAACTCACCGACGAACTTTCCACGATCGGCGGCGGCGTGCTGAAACATTTTACCGTCACCTTCGATCAGGAGCGCGACCGCGTGACGTTTTACCGGGAGTCCCGGGATTCGATCCCGACCGGGTCGTGGCGCAGCGCCGGTGTGAGCTTCAGCAAGACGCCAGCTTACTGGAAGATCGCCGGCATCGTCCCTAACTCACCCGCCGAAGCCGCCGAGCTGCGGCGCGGCGAGCTGGTCACTCGCATCAATGGCGAGCCGGTCGCGAACTGGGACCTACCCCGCTACGACCAGCTCATCGCCACTGCCCGCGAAATCACCTTCAGCCTGCTCAACGGCAACCACGAAACCCCGAAGACGGTCGCGGTTTTCGACCTAGTGCCCTAAAAAAACCTCGCTGGCCTGCCCCGCCGTCGGGGACCACTACGGATTTCGGCGCAAAAGAAAGGCCGCGCCGCCATCGTGCCCGGTCACCCAGGGATGGCTCACGACACTCGTCTCGCGTTTGAATGCGCTGCCGGCGCGACTGGCGAAGAATTCCCCGACGACCTGCTCGTTCTCCTCCGAATCGATGCTGCAGGTGGAATATACCAGCCGTCCGCCCGGTGCCACCAGACGGGCCGCCGCGTGCAACAACGAAAGCTGCTGTCGCGGATGCTTCTTGAAGTCGCCGGCCTGGAGCCGCCACTTCACGTCGACACGATGGCGCATCACGCCCGTATTAGAGCAGGGCACGTCGATCAGCACTGCGGCGTAACTCGCCGGCAATTGGTGTTCGCGCAGCACGGGCACGATGTCCGCCCGCACGTCGCCCTGCACGAGGGCGACGTTCAGCGCCGGCGCTCGCGAAAGATTTTCCTTCAACCGGTCGATCCGCGCGTCCGGCACGTCGACCGCCACCAACTGACCCGATTGCATCCGATCGGCGATCAACAGGCTCTTGCCACCCGGCGCCGCGCACAAATCGAGCACCGACTCGCCCGGCTTCGGATCGAGCAGTTCCACCGGCAGTCGCGTCGCCGGGTCCTGTAGATAAAGTTTTCCCGCCTTCAACAACGGCTCGACGTCCGACCAATGCCCTGGCGCCACTTCGAAGAATCCCGCCCACGCGGTCGGTTTCAAAAAGGCAGGCACCGGTTCCGCCGCCTGCCGCCACCGCGCATACATCCGCGGCGGTTGCTGATTCCATTCCAGCAAGGCCCGGGTGTTTTCCGGGCCAAATTGCGCCAGCCAGTTGCGCACCAGCCAGGCCGGATGGGAAAAATATTCGCCCAACTGCTCGGCCGTCGCCTCCGGATTGGGCGGGTTGGACGCAAGCGCCGCAGCCAGCTTGCGTACCACGGCATTGACCAGCCGGGCTTCCGCGGGGCTGGCGATTGACTTGGTCTGCTCGACGGCGTGGTGCACGATCTTTGCCGCCCGCCCCTCACCGGCCGGCGAGCCGGCGGCCTCAATCAGCTCATATCCGGCGACAAACAGCACCGCCCGGGTTAAAAATCGCGGCGGATGGGGCACCAATCGTCCCGTGGCCTGCTCGATGCGCCCAAAATTACGCACCACGCCGAGGATGAGATTCTGTGCGCGGGCCCGCTCGGCCCCCGCCAGACTGCCCGGCAGAGTGTCCAGCAGGGCGTCGATTCGCTCATGGCGGTCGAGCCAACGGGCGATCAATCTGACAGCCGACGGCCACCCGGCCGACGCAACTCCTTCGGGGGCCGTGCTCATGCGCGGCCTTGAAATGGCTGGCGGACTCGTGGGCCCCCTCTTTTGACACGCGGTTTGACAAGGCCACTCATTGTCCGCTCAACTCTCCCGTTCAGGCCCTCACACACGCAACCATGAATTCCGAAGCCGTCTCCGTGCTAATTGCCAAAACACCGTCGCTCAAGGCGTCCAAAGCCAAACTTGAGGCGATGGAGCCCGGCGCTTACGTGGAACACCGGAGCTGGGGTTTCGGCCAGATCAAGAGCTTCGACGAAGCGGCGCAGCGCCTGATCATCGATTTCAAGGGCAAGAAAGGTCATCCCATGGATCCGGCCTTCTGCATCACAACCATGGAAGTGCTGCCGGAGAAGCACTTGCTCGTACGCAAGGAGACTGAGCCGAAAAGAATTGCCGAATTGATCGCAGGCGACGCGGCCCAGCTCGTCGTCGAAGCCCTGGAGGCCTATCCCAACAACGCCGCCACCGTGATCGAACTTGAGATCACGCTGGCCCAGGTGATCGGCGAGGAAAAATTCAAGAAGTGGTGGGTGGCAGCCAAAAAAGCGGTTGCCAAGGACCCACGGGTCTCGGTTCCCGAAAAGAAAACCGAATGCTACATTCTGCGCGAAACTCCGGTCTCCGCGGAAGATGAGATTCTCGAACAGTTCAACGGCACCCGCTCGGCCCGCCGCCGGATCGCGCTCGCCGAGGACCTCATGGACGCCACCGGCAAGAAGGACGTAAAAGCCGACCTTTCCGTCGTGCTCAAAGGCGTCGCCGATGCGGTCAAGGACAGCAATCAGATCGATGCCGCGGAGCGGCTCTACGGCGCGGCGGTCCGCGACGACCTGGCCAAGGCGACGGGAGCCGAAAACACCTTCGAACCCACCCAGGCCTCCCTCGTGGCCAACCTGCGGGATCTCCCCGCCATTGCGGAAAAAATTCCGGTGCAGTTCCAGTCCCGGTTCCTCGAGCTCATCCAGGAAACCCACCCGATCGAGGCGCGCGACATCCTGTTCAACCTGCTCAAGACCTCCCAGGGCAAGTTCACGACCGAAGTCATCAATTTCCTCGTCGAGCACGATCATGCGGACGAGCTCGCGGCCACGCTCAAGCGCTGGCAGACCGAGCAAAATCTCCGCGCTCCTGTGCTGCTCTGGATCGTCAAGAACCGGCACTCGAAGAAATTCGCGAAGCTGCTCAACGATCTGATCACGCCCCGGCTGCTCAACGCCATTTTCTTCGCAATCGACTACGAGGCGTTGCAAGCCTCCAGCGCACGGCGGATTCCGCTCGCCGACATGCTGAGCGAAGACACCGATCTCATTTCGGATCTGCTCTCGACCGCCGACCCGGAAACCGCGCGCGATCTGGCGAACACCTTGATGTTGAATCAGGGCTTCGAAGAGCTGACCAAGAAATCGCTCCTCGCGCGTTTCATCAAAATTTTCCCGAAAATCCAGTCGCTCGTCGCCGCCGATGCCGAGGGCAAGGAGGAGCAGCTCCTCGTGTCCCGCGCCAGCTACGACCGGAAGCGCGAGGAATACGAAACCATCGTCTCGAAGAAGATCCCGGAAAATTCCAAGGCCATCGCCGCCGCCCGCGAGCACGGCGATCTCAAGGAAAACTCCGAATACAAGATGGCCAAGCAGGACCAGCAGGTGCTGATGGCCCAAAAGACCAATCTGGAAAAGGATCTCGGCCGCGCGCGGGTGACCGATTTCAAGGATGCCACCACCAACCAGGTCGGCGCGGGCACCCTCGTCGACGTGAAGGCCAAAGCGACGGGCGCGGTCACCACCTACACCATTCTCGGTGCTTGGGACAGCGATCCCGACAACAACGTCATCTCCTACAAGACGGCCTTCGGCGCCGCTCTGCTGGGCAAAAAACCGGGCGACGTGGTCAAAGTCAAATCGGGCGGCACCGAGGAAGACTACATCATCGTCAAACTCACCCGTTACGCCCAAAAGGCCTCCACCTGAACCGATCGAAACGCTTTTCGAACGAAAAAGGCGGGCCTGAAAGCCCGCCTTTTTCGTGCCCCACACCGGCACACTCGAACGCACCACCCCGCTTTTCTTGTCGCCACGAACGTAAGCGAGTGGATTGAACTCCCATCCTCTCGCCTGCGGCTACGCTTGAAAACCTTCCGCAGCCATTCGTGCCCCCGTCATGTTTCCGTTCCTCAAAGGCCTCGCCCTCAGTTTCTCCATCGCCGCCCCGCCGGCCTCGGGTCTGCGCGACGGCCGACGCCTTTTATGGCGTCGCCGCTCCGCCAAGCGGCGCAGGGTCGGCTGACCTGATCATTGCCGTATTCGGCGCCTAGCAGCTCACTGCCTTGGCACGTCGCTGACAAAACTCGATCCACATTATGTTATATCACCCCATCGTTGACCTCTTGGATTTGGGCAGCGGCGGCAGGCTGGCCTGCAAGGGGTTGCCCTCCAAAATTGCTTTTCGCAGCCCCCTTCCCCAGCCTCCCCCCGCGTGACCGCTTCCTGGGACATCCTCAAAACGCTCTCCGACCCGACCCGGCTCCGGCTGCTGGCGCTGGTCATGCGCGAAGAGCTGTCCGTCGCGGAATTGCAGGAAATCCTCGGCATGGGTCAGTCGCGGATTTCTTCGCAACTGGCCTTGCTCCGGCAGGTGAACCTGGTGTCAGACCGGCGCGAAGGAAAGAAGGCGTTTTATTCCCTCCGCGCCCATCTGGCCCCGAAGACGTCTGCCTTGATCAAGTCCGCCATCGAATCGGTCGGCGAATTGCCGGTCATGAACGAGGACCGTGAAAATCTCGATCGCATCCTGCAAAAGCGCCGCCGCACCCAGGAACAATATTTCAACCTCATCGCCGGCCGCTTGGGAAAAAATTACTGCCCCGGTCGTTCCTGGGAGGCGATCGGGCACCTCGCGCTGCGCCTCACCCCCGAGATCGACATCGCCGA
Source organism: Opitutus sp. (assembly GCA_009695065.1). Next base: position 36,827 of record SIBR01000037.1, read on the forward strand.
TCTCGGCGCCGGCGAAGGCCTCCTCTCGCAACTACTCGCCCGACGCGCCCGACAGGTCTGGTGTATCGACAACTCCCCGCGCATGGTCGAGGTTGGCTCGGAACTCGCGAAGAAAAACGGCCTGGCCAACCTGACGTACAAACTGGGCGACATCGCCCATGTTCCGTTGCCGGACAGATCGGTCGACCTCGCGATTCTCAGCCAGGCGCTGCACCACGCCCAATATCCCCAGGCGGCCGTAGACGAAGCCTGGCGAATTCTCCGGCCGGGCGGCCAGATCCTCGTGCTCGATCTCAACGAGCATACGTTCGAAAAAGCGCGCGAGCTCTACGCCGACGTATGGCTGGGATTCAAGGAGAACGCCCTCCACACGTTCCTGAAAAAGGCCGGCTTCACCAAGGTCGAGGTCACGACCGTCGCGCAGGAATCCGCCGCGCCCAACCTCGAAACGTTGCTGGCCAGCGGTTTCAAGTCCGGCCGTTGAGCCGGTCCGCCATTCGCAATTGCGAGGGAGCGCTTCTCGTGCAATTTTTCGGCCGCCTGCCTATGAATCTTCCGTTTCGAATCGCAGCTTTTCTTTCCGTCTGGCTGGTCTGCACCCCGGTTTTCGCGAAGCCCCAGGAGGAGACCGTTTTTCTGTTCCAGAACCGCAAGGTGACGGTGCTCGTGCCCGACGGCTTTGGCTTTGCCAGCAACAAAAGCGACCGTGGGATCATGACCCTCGAGCTGGTGGATCCGAAGGACCGGGTGAGGATGCAGATCACGTTTCTCCCCGATCTTGAGGGGCGCTTCGCGGCGGCGCGCACGCAAAAAGAGTTCATGAACGAAACGTTTCACGACTTCGTCGATACCTCGGTCGAGAAGGCGATGCAGTTCGAGGAACTCGAGCCGAAAACGGGTAGTGGCACCTACTGCGTTTTTACCGACGCAAAACTTGTCGGTAAAACCAAGCTGCCGCCGGGCGAATATCTGCACTCCACGGCGGGGCTCAAGACCTGGCCCGGCGTGGTCGCCGTTTTCACCGTGTTCAGCAACGAAATCACCTCGAAGGAATACCAATCGGTGATGACGATGCTGCGCCAAAGCGTACAGGAAAAGCCCGTCTCCCCGCTGCTGTAAAAGGCCTTACCGGGCCGGCACCGCCGAACCCGTTCCCGCGGGTGAAGCGGCGGAAGACTGCGCGGGGGCTCCCGGCGCACGCGCCCCCGAGACACCACGAGCCGCTTGGTTTCTCGCCTCCAGCGCCTTGATCGCCGAGCTGCGCACGGCCTCGACCATCGGAGAATTCTGCGGCACCTCGACCAAGGACTCGACCCGGGTGTTGCTCGCGATGTGATTCGCCACGACTGCCGACAGCAGCGGCATCGTATTTTCCACCGTGCCGACGGCGCCGAGAATCGCGGCCTTCACGTCCCAAAGCTCGGGACCGGTCGGACGGTCGAGCGAACGCTCCGGATTGGAGCGCGCGGACAGCTGCAGGAACGTCTCGCGGGCCGACGGATCGGCCCGGGGTGAACTGTCCCGCCCGTAACTCACTTCGATGAAGATATCCGGGGCGGCATTGGCCGGCGCTTCGAACATCCCCTGCCCATCCAACGCGGCATCGACGCAGGCCTTGACGACGGGAATTTGGACCGGGGTTTGAGACACCACGAAACGTTTCGCAATCAGGCGGTAGGAGGTTCCAGCGGGCTTTTCGACCCTAGGCGCGCTGATGGCGTCGACCAAGACCTTGTGGCGCACGACGAATGGATTCTTGCAGCCCCCGGCACCCAGGACCGCCAGCAGCAGGGCCACCGTCGCAAACGCAGCGTGGAACCGGCGGAAAGGGGATGGCTTCATGCTCTTACCAATTCCCTATATCCTGCCGGCGGAGTTTCGCAACCTGAGACCCGTAACGGGTTCGTTACCGCAGCGGATCCGCGAATGGCCCTCATTCCATGGTCACCCGGGCCCGATAGAACGCTTCGCAGCGCGCATAGATTTCTTTCGGTGAAACCAGCGTCAGGGCTTCGAGCGCCAGCGCGCGGGCGTCAGCTATCGACATCGCCCGGACCAAATATTTCACGGCAGGCAGCCAGCCCGGCGACATGCTCAGGCAATCGACGCCCAGCCCGAACAACAGGGGTGCAAAAACCGGATCGCCCGCCATCTCGCCGCATACGCTTACGCCGATGTTGTGCCGATGGGCCTCATCCACGACGAACTTCAACATGCGAATGACGGCCGGATGGGTGGGCTCGTAGAGATGCGCGATCCGATCGTTCACCCGGTCGATCGCGAGCAGGTATTGGATCAGGTCGTTGGTGCCGATGCTGAAAAACGCGCACTTCTTGGCCAAGAGGTCGGCCGTCACCGCGGCGCTCGGAATCTCGATCATCGCCCCAACTTCGACGTTTTCGTCGAAAGGAACGCTTCGGGCCCGAAGTTCCGCCCGGCA
>SIBR01000007.1 GCA_009695065.1 Opitutus sp.
ACCTGCGCAAGCTCGTGGACCATCTTATCGCCGCCGCCCGACCCTGGTCCACCCCAGCAGCCGTCGCAGGCCTGCTTCACACCTGGCTCGCCGATAAAGTAAATTCTGGCGCTCCAACATAAAGGCTACATATCAATAGACATTGGTATAAACCTGTTGATTGAAAAAACAGGGCAGCTTTGGCAGCGCGACTATTTCGACCGGCTCGTGCGCAACCCCGGGCACCTCGCACAATGTGTGCGTTACATTCGACGCAATCCCGGGAAATCGAACCTGAGGCCGGGCGAATACCTGCTTTTCGAAAGCGAACTCGCGCGACAGTTCGAATGAACAGACGAAGCCGGTTCCCAAATCCGACCCAACCCGGCGGTTGGAAACCGCCGCCTCCCTACTACAGCCCGAGATACAAATCCCGTCCCCGCACCAGGGCCTCGATCTTCCGATCGGCGATCGAGCGCTTGAGCATCCAGAAACCGCAGTCGGGGTGGACCCAGCGCACGCGGCCGGGGCCGACCTTCTTCTCCACGGCCTCGATGCGCGCGGCGACTTCGTCCGGCGTCTCGATGTGGTTCACCTTGATGTCGATGACGCCGACGCCGAGCGTGATTTTCTTGTCGATGCGCTTGAGGGCATCGAGGTCGCTCTTCGGGCGATGCGCGAGTTCGAGCACGAGATGGTCGGTGTGCAGCGCGTTGAGAAAGGCGATGAGCTTGTTCCAGTTGCCCTTCTGGATCGTCTGCCCGCCGTAGTTGCCGAAGCAAAAATGCACGGCGCGCTCGGTCCCGCGATCGATGGCGTCGAGCACCCGGTTCATCGCGGCGGCGGCGAGCGGTCCGGCCTCGGGGTTGCCGGGGATGTTCGCCTCGTCGACCTGGACGCACGAGGTGGGCAGGCCGGGCATTTGCGCGGCGAGGACATCTCCGAGCGCCATCGTGAGTTTTTCGAAATCGCCATAGTGGTGGTCGAGCAGCGTGCGGGCCAGCATGTACGGGCTCGTGACGGTGAACTTGAACAGCCCGCCGGCAACGGCGCCCGCGCGCTGGCAGTCCGCGAGCAGATTGAGCGAGCCCTCGCCGAGCGCGCCGGTGACAACCCCGGCCGGCTTGCGGCGGAAACCCATCGGATGGTGCCGCGAGAATTCGTCCGTGATCGAGCGGCCCACCACCGACGAGATGCCCTGCATCGGCCGGATGAAATATTCGATCATGCCGTTCGTGTCGGGGTGATTGACGTCGAAGCGATAGAGTTCGCCGTCGGTCGGCAGGTCGATGCCGGCCTGCCGCTGAATGTCGAAGACCACGCGCGTTGCGTCGATGACGGCCTGTTCGCTGGGCAGCGCGGCGAGCCAGTCCGGAATCGGATAGGATCCGACGGTGGTGGTGAGAATGCGGGGCGACTTCGGGAGTTTTGAGTTGGGCATGGAAAGAGTGGGAGTGGGGCTCAACTGAGGGAGACGGGAGCCATTGCCAAAAGATTTCTGCGGCGGACGGGCGGGATTTTTCCGGTGGTGGTGGAGTGCAGCGTGCCGCGCGTGGGCTTGATGGTAACTCCGTCGGGCGCTTGCAACTCTCAGATTTGCCGCTCCCCGTCGAGCCCGGGTCACGCGGCTGCAATCGGATTTTCGGCGATCGTGCCTCGAGGCACCGGGGAAAACTCCCGGTTCGCATTGGTTCCGGAAGCGGTTTGAATATTCACCGCTCTCCCTCCAGTCAGGCGCTTTTCCGATCATTGTCGGTACACTTCAACCTGCACCGGCATCCCCGCCTCGGGCCGGCAGATGATTTTCGACGCAGCTGTTCACGCCTCCGCCCACGCCGCCCGTGCCGGTGCGAAAGTACTGACGGCGATGGCGGGTCGCAGGCGGCGCCGGGAGCGGTGGTGGAAGAACGTGCTTTTAATGCCGGCTTTTGTGGTCATTCCCGTTGGGTCGCACCGCGTGCCGCTCCTTTCCAAGATCACCCCCTGATGATTTCCCAATTCAACATTCCCTCCACCGTGCTCACGGGCGCCGGTGCGTCGCGTGAACTTGTGCCCCAGCTCCAGCGCCTCGGCGCCCGCCGCGTCCTGCTGGTGACGGACGCGTTCATGGTGACGTCGGGCCTCGCCGGCACCGTGGTGCGCGAAATGGAAAAGGCCGGCCTCGCCGTCGCGCTTTTCGCCGGCGTGCAGCCCGACCCGACCGACGTCAACGTGCGCGACGGCTTCCGGATTTTCGCCGACCAGCGGTGCGACACGCTGGTCGCGCTCGGCGGCGGCAGCCCGATCGACGCGGCCAAGGCGATCGCGATCCTCACCTCCAACCCCGAACCGCTCAGCCTGTATCAAGGGTATCACAAGATCCCGCGGGCGGGCGCGCCCCTCGTGGTGATTCCCACCACCGCCGGCACCGGGAGCGAGGTGACCAAGGCCGCGGTCATCACCGACACCGGCCGCGACGTGAAGATGATGATGCTCGACCGGCACCTGCTGCCGGCCGTGGCGCTGGTCGATTACGAGCTCACGCTCACGATGCCGCGCGCGCTCACGGCCCACGTCGGCGTGGACACGCTCACGCACGGCATCGAGGCCTACGTTTCGCGGAAGGCCACCGCGCTCACCGACCCGCTGGCGCTCACCTGCATCCGCCTCGTCGCCGAGCACCTGGAGACGGCGTGGCGCGAGCCGGGCAACCGGCCGGCGCGCGAGGGCATGATGCTCGCCGCGACCCTCGGCGGCATGGCGTTTGCCAATAGCAGCGTCGCACTGGTCCACGGCATGAGCCGGCCGATCGGCGCCGTCTTCCACGTGCCGCACGGCCTCTCGAATTCCATGCTCCTGCCGGCGGTCACACGCTTCTCCCTCGGCGCGGCACCGGGGCGTTACGCCACGATCGCCAAAACCATGCGCCTCTGCGCGCCGGAGTCGGACGAGGCGGCGGCGGGCGCGGCCCTGATTCAGGGTCTCGTCGATCTCAACACCCGGCTCGAAGTCCCGCGGCTGCGCGATTGTCCCGGCCTCGAGCTGAAAAAATTCGAGTCGGTCCTGGAAAAAATGGCCGCCGACGCGCTGGCGTCCGGCAGTCCGCAGAACAATCCGCGCGTGCCGACGGCGGACGAGATCGTCGCACTCTACCGGGAGGCGTGGTGAGGACGGACGACGGACGACGGACAACGGAAAGGGGGAAACAGAAAATCCAATTGCGGCTTTTTCTGATTTCCTGAGCTCCCCATTGTTCAGGCCGGAACTTACTTCTCCAGCAGCAGCTCCTCGATTTTCGCCTTCATCGCGGCGTAGTCGGCGTCGCCCTTGACGTATTGGCCGCCGGGATGGATGTGGCGGACGACGCCGTGCCGGTCGATCAGGAAGCTGACGCTGGTCCACTCTTCGCCGGCGGTGTTGAGCCACCAGTGCTTGAGCGTCCGCCACTGGCGGTCGACCGCGACGGGAAACTCGAAGCCGAACCGCCGCGCCTGTTGCTTGACCGCATCCAGCACGAGCGGCCCGGGCGATTTGTGATGATAAAAGCCGACGACCTCGAGGCCGCGCTCGCGGTAGTCGCGGTAAAACTCGTTCAGCGCGGGGGCGGTGGCCTTGCAAAAAGGGCAGTTGGGCGCGGTCCACCAGCGGACGAGCACGACCTTGCCCGCGAGGTCCGGTAGTTGCAGCGGCGCGGAGTTGAACCAGTCGGAGACGTTCCAAGCCGGCGCTTTCCGGCCGAGCAGGGATTCGCCGGCCCGGAGGGTGAGCGGCGAAAATACGGCGAGGAACGCGACGAGCAGGCCTAACCCCGGCAGCCGGGTTCTCCGAATTTTCAGGGTGAAGGGGATCATGGCTGCGCCGTTTCCGTAAGATGGCCCGCTGGGGCGCGTCCGCAAGCGTCGGGAAGATCTGACAGTGGCCCGGTGCTGCGCTCAGGGCTTCGGCTGGCGGAGCGGATGATCGGCCGAGGAAGGAGAAAAGGGGTCATGTCGTGACGCTTGACAGATGTCCCGACCCGACGGCCCATTCCTTCGTCTCTTTAGGGGCTGCATTTCAAAAGTCACGACGCGACCCCTTTTTCTGCACCTGGAGCACTGCTATCGCGCCGGTTCAAGCCTCAGTCGTTCGTTCGACTGTTGCTCCACAGCCGAGCGGCTGAAGACTAGGGGAAAATAGTCGCCTCGCGCCCAAACCGGAGCGAGGTCGCGATAGTGGGGACTGGCCGGATCGCCCGATTGACCCGGCGTATTCACGACGCGAGACGCATCCCAATTGCCGACGTCCAGCACCATGCGAAACGACGCCCCGGAGGTGAGTCCGAAATCGGTGGGCCGGTAGCTGGTGGCCATGGGTGTGGCGCCGGAACCGCCAATGGGCCACTCGCCGACATCCAGTTTCTGACGCGTGGCTTCGTCGACCACGGCGCGCAGCGGGTGACGAAAATCGGCGCGGTGCAGGCTGCCCCACTGCCACTTTGACGGGTCGTTTGTGCCGAGACGCTGTGTCACGTCCGCGACCGCCAGCGCGAGACTAGAGAGGAGCAGCGCATCGCGTTGCTGCGCCGACATCACTCCCTCGGGGTTTTCCAACAGAGAGCGGATGCGGGAGGGATCCCCCGGTGCCGCCTTTGCCGATTGCTCGCCGGCGAGCGCGGCCTTGAGCACCGCGACACGCAAGGGACCGCTGGTCCAGACTTCATAGAGGGCGGCGGCGGCGCTCCCGGTAGCCATCTCGCCATTCCAGCTGCGCAGGAGCTGCAGACCGACGGCGGTCGCGGCATCGGTGCTTTGCAGGGGAGCCAGCAGCTTGAGGATTCGGCGGGCAGGCCAGGCCACGATATCCGTCTGCATGCGCTCGGAATCTCCGACCGCGAAGCGTCCGCCCACGGATATTTTTTCCTCGAACAACTGTTTGAGGCGGTTGGATCGCGCTGGGTCGGCCCATTCATAGCCAACCCCCTTTTTGGCGGCGGGGTGATCGGGCGGAATGTTGTTCTCGTTGGCCGTGATCACGTAGCCGCGGGACGGATTGAATTCCATCGGCAGCTCGTCGCCGTGGCGGAAGCCGGCCCACTCGTAGCGTCCGTCACCGGGCACCGGCGTCAGGCCATCCCAGTTGGGCCGAATCGGAGTCAACCCGGCCGGAATCCAGCCCACGTTGCCGCCACGGTCGGCATAAACCTGGTTTTCACCCGGCGCCCCCCAGCGATTGAGGGCGGCGCGAAACTGGTCCCAGTTCTGGGCGCGCATATACTCCATCGATCCAAAATACGGCGCCATCCCAAGGTCCAGCCACGCCGCCCGCAACGCATAGGCCCGCTGCCGGGACGCTTCGCCCACCAACACCGGACCATGCCGCGTGAATCGATTCACCACCTGACGCGGAGCGGCCTCGCCCTTGACCACGATGGTTTCCGTCGCCCGCTCCATCGGCTCCCAGCGGCCGCGGTAGCGGTACTCGTCCTCGTTTTGCGGATTCGTTTCGTAGATGTACAGATCCTCCTGATCCATGTAGAAACGCGTCAGGCCAAAAGCGATCGAGTCGTTGTGGCCGATCGAGATGCCCGGCAGAAACGGTTCGCCGGCACCGATTACATCCAGCCCCGGCGCGCTCAGGTGGGAAATATACCGCAAGCTCGGCGCCCCATGGGCGCGGTGCGGATCGTTGGCCAGGATCGGTCGGCCGGTGCTGGTGAGCTTGGGGGCAATGACCCAGTTGTTGCTCCCGTAACTGGCCAGCGTGTCGGCGTCCGGTGCGTTCTCCGACGAAGCCGGGATCAGTGGGGCCGGAATTCCGGCCAACGACGCGTTCTTGCGGTCGAAGCGCGCAATCTCCGTGGCAAGCTGGTATGCGCGCTTCAGTTCGGCCGTCGGCAGTCCACCGAGATCGACGCCCTCGGCGACCTTCGGCGTCACCGGCGGATCAAGTTCGCGGCGCAGCCAGTCGGCCCGCATCCCCGTCGCGCCACTCGACAGGGCGGCGGCGCGATCGATTTCCGACGTGAAATTGAGCGTCAGGCCGTGATGGCGGATGCGCACAACGTCCTCGGGTGACCAGAATGCCGGTTGATAGCCGAGAAGTTTAAATTCCAAGGGCCGCCGCTCCGGTTGCGCCTTCACCAACGCCACGTAGGCGTTGACCCCGGCGACAAACGACTCGGCCACCCGTTTCGCGTCGGAACCGTAGGCCAGCCATTCGCGGTACATATCGCCGCGAAACAGCACGGACCGTGCGGCGCGGTCATGCTCGACCCAGGCCGCTCCGAAATCTTTCGCCATCTCGCCCAGGCCGCGCTTGCGCCACAGGTCCATTTGCCAGAGCCGGTCGCGGGCCGCGACGAACCCCTGTACGACGAAGGCATCGTAGGTGGTACCGGCGTAGATATGCGGCACTCCCCAGCGGTCGATCAGTACGTCGGCGGGTTTTTCGAGCCCGGCAATGGCGATCGCAGCCGGCGCGGCTGCGCGCATCGGCGCCGCCATCACGCCCCAAAAAAGCATGAGGGCCAAAAACGAGTTCAGGGGGCACAACTCTTCTCGAAGCGCTCGCAGCGAAACGGACTTGATAATTCTCATGATGGAGGGGTCAAAAGCTCTTCTGGCGTGAACGGGAATCGCTTCCGGCAGGAGACGACAACCTCCCAGTCGTAATTCAGTGCATCTCGCAGGCGAGGCTATTACTCGCGATCACGCTACCCGAGCTCGTCGACTGATTTTCCAAAATATGAAGGAAGTACACGGGCAATGCGGACCAGTACTATGGCGCATGCTGGCGGCACCGCGTCGTTCGGCGCGAAGAAGACTCCAATGCCGTAAAAAGCAGTCAAATTGCACCCAGAAACGCACACATACTTCGGTTGCAGCCTGCCTTTTCAGGATATCGCGTGTCGCGTTGAGTCAACTTAAGGCAACTCATGTAGCAGAGCCGCTCGACCGCGTTGAAATTCTCCGGCGTCCGGCCCTGCGTCGCCAGCCACGCATCGATCAGCGCATTGCCAAACTTGTCCGGCAGCGAATCCGCCAGCAGCCCCGGCAGCCCGTGAAACGTGGTCCGCGGCAGCGCGGGGAATTCATACACCTGGGTGCTCAGCGGCATCGTCAGGGGGGAAAGCTCGATCCCGCTCCCGGCAAACGCGGGGTCGTATTGGAAGGCGGCGACCTCCCGCCCTTCCTCCAGCGCGACGGCCCCGATGGTCCGCCCCCAAAGTTGCACCCGCGCGATCATGCCGGCTCACCCCACGTCCATTTCTTCGGCGTCCCCTCCGGGGCCTTTTTACCGGTGGCCCGCTGGCGCCGGCGGCCCTGCTGCTGCAATTGCGCGATCGGGCTCGCCGCCTCCTCCGGGATGAACGCTTCAAACCGCTCCACCAGACCGAGCACCCGACAGATCCGCACAAAGCCCGACAACTGCGTCGCCGCCGCTCCCAATTCCAGACGCTGCACCGTCCGCAGGCCCAGGCCCGCCTGCTCGGCGAGTTGTCCCTGCGTTAGATTCTTCGCCAAGCGGAGCCGCGCCAGACGTTCACCGATGAGCTTGAGCAGGACCTCATCGGTGATGGTGGATGCGATCTTCATACGCGTCTAAAGTGACGCTTTGCGCCGCCTTTTGCCGTCTCATCTGCCGCTGGTGCCCATTGAATCCGTGCCTTCGTTTCCTCGGTCGTGGCAACCGCCGTCAGGCCTGCCTACGCCAAGGCTTTGGCGGGCAGGCTCAACTCCCCGCCCGGTAGCTTCAGCAGCAGTGTGCCGCCCGCTGTATGGAGACCTTGTAACCCGGACCGGGTTGAGGCTGATTCTCCCGTCATGAACAAATCCATTTTGCTGGGCGGGCTGATGGCGGCGCTGGCGTGCGGGCCGGCGGGTGCGGCGGCGAGCGACAAGGCGGCTCCAGCGGTTCCGGCCCAGGCGGGCGTCCTTTCCGGCAAAGTGGTCGAGACCATGAACGCCGCGACCTACACCTACGTGCTGGTCGAAACCGGCACGGCGAAAGTCTGGGCGGCCGCCCCGGAGTTCGCCGTCAAGGTGGGCGACACGGTCGTGGTGGCCGATGCGATGCCGATGATGAATTACCGGAGCAAGACGCTGAACCGCACCTTCGACGCGGTGTACTTCAGCGGCAACGTGAAGGTGAACGGGAAGTCCGCGGGCCCGGTGGCCGCCGCCGCGGGACTGCCGGCGGGTCATCCCCCGACGGGCGGATCCATGGGCCCGGTTGCGCCCGATCTCTCCGGCATCAAGCGCGCGGACAACGGCCAGACCGTGGCGGAGATCGTCACCGGCAAGGCGAAGTTTGCGGGCAAGCCCGTGGCGGTGCGCGCCCGCGTGGTGAAGTACAACACGAATATTCTGGGCAAAAACTGGCTGCACATCCGCGACGGCTCGGGCGGCGAGGGCACGAACGATCTCACGGTGACGACCGCGGGCACCGCGAAAGTGGGCGATCTCGTGCTGGTCACCGGCGTGCTGGCGACCAACCGCGATTTCGGCAGCGGCTACCAGTATCCCCTGATCGTCGAGGGCGCGACTGTCGTGGTGGAGTAGGGCGGGCGATAGCATCTGGCGAGGCAGCGCGGCTGGTGCCTACGCCGCCGCTGCGAGACGTCGGGCGGGAGGGGCGGCGTATGATCCCAAAGCAGGTGTTGATCCGCGCCGGTGCGCCCCCTAAGCACCTTCCCGGTGTGGTTCGCATTTCGCCCGCACCGCCACCCCAGCCCAAGCCCCGTACTCCCCTCATGAATCCCTTCACGCACCCGCTTGATCGCCGCCAGTTTCTCGCCGCCGCCGGCGCCGCATCGCTCGCGGCGTGGTCCGCTTCACCCGCACGCGCGGCCGCTCCCTCCTTCAAGACCACGATCCGCAAGGCGAAGATCCTGGGCAACCCCGACGAGGCGATGCTGCGCCAGTTGAAGGAGGCGGGCTTCGACGGCATCGAGGTGAGCACGATCATGGTCGAGGACCGCGCGAAGCGGACGCGGGAACTCGTGGAGGCCGCCGGGCTCAAGGTGCACTCGGTGCTGCGCGGCTGGGCGGAATTCAACAGCGACGATCCTGCCAAGGCCGATGCCTCGCGCGGGGTCACGGAGCTCGCGCTGCGCACCGCCCACTGGCTCGGCGCGGAGACGGTGCTGCTGGTGCCCTGCCGCGTCGGCGGGGGCCGGGCCGGCTCGCCCGGCGCCGACATTGCGATGCCGCAGCCGTGGGAATTCGACATCGAGTTCGACGAGAAGACCGGGCACGTGAGCCGCGTGGTGAAGGGCGACAACGCCCCGTTTGCCCGCTACATTGCCGCCCAGAACCGGGCGACCGACACCTCCAAGGAACACGTGCGGAAGCTCATCCCGCTCGCGGAGGAGCTCAACGTCATCGTCGCGCTCGAGAACGTCTGGAACAACCTTTGGGTGCGCCCGGACCTCTACCGGAATTTCGTCGGGTCCTTCAATCATCCCTACGTGAAGGCCTACTACGACGTGGGCAATCACGTGAAATACCTGGTGCCCGTGCACGACTGGATTCGCACGCTCGGGCCGCTCATCAAGAAAATCCACATCAAGGACTACGCGCTCGCGCCGGACAACCACAGCGGCAAGTTCGTGCATCCCCGCGACGGCAGCATCGACTGGCCGAAGATGCGGCAGGCGCTCGACGACGTCGGCTACAACGGCTGGATCACGGTCGAGGATAACGGACTGCCCCTGCCGGAGTTCGCCAGCCGCCTAGATAAAATTATCGCCGGCGTCTGAGCGTACGCGACCGCCGCGCGGATCGATGATGAAGCTGCAGCGGCCATCGTCCCTTCGCCGGCCGGCGGACCCAAAGCCGACCGTGGGGGCGGGCGAGGGGAGCCGGCGGATTTGCCGGCGCGGCCGGGCGTGGGTGTGGCGCGGCGCGCTGACGTTTGCTGCGCTCGCCGGGCTGCTGCGCGCGGGTGCGGCTGCTCCCGCCGCCGGGAACGAATTCTTCGAGCAGAAGATCCGGCCCATCTTCGTCGAGCACTGTTACACGTGCCACAGTCACGACGCGGAAAAGATCAAGGGCGGCCTCGTGCTCGATTCGCCGGCGGGCGTGCGCAACGGCGGCGACAGCGGTCCGGTGATTGTTCCGGGCGATCCCGAGCGCAGCCTGCTGATCAACGCGGTGCGCTACACGGATCCCGACCTGCAGATGCCGCCGAAGGACGAGAAGCTTTCCGCCGCGCAAGTGGCCGACCTCGAGGCGTGGGTCAAAATGGGCGCGCCGGACCCGCGGCCGGAACAGGCGGTGGCGCCCGGGCAGTCGGAAGCCGCGCGCCGGCACTGGGCGTTTCAGCCGTTGCAGCAGGCGCCCGTGCCCGCGGTGAAAAACGCGGCGTGGGCGAAGACGCCCGTCGATCGTTTCATCCTCGCGAAGCTGGAGGCGAGCGGGCTGCGGCCGGCGCCGCCCGCGGACCGCCGCACGCTGTTGCGGCGTGCGGCGTTCGACCTGACGGGACTGCCGCCCACCGCCGAGGAGGTGGCGGCGTTCGAGCGGGACAGTTCGCCGGAGGCATTTGCGCGGGTGGTCGACCGCCTGCTCGCGTCGCCGCGCTACGGCGAGCGCTGGGGGCGCTACTGGCTCGATGTGGCCCGCTACGCCGACACCAAGGGTTACGTGTACCCGGCCCGGGAGGAGAAAAAATTCGTCCACGCCTATGCCTACCGCGACTGGGTGGTGCAGGCCTTGAACGCGGACCTGCCCTACGACCGCTTTTTGAAATTGCAGATCGCGGCCGACCAGACCCCGGACGCCGAACGCGACGCGCTGGCGGCGATGGGATTTCTGACGCTGGGGCGGCGGTTTTTCGGCGTGGTGCACGACATCATCGACGACCGCATCGACACGCTCACCCGCGGCACGCTGGGGCTGACGGTCAGTTGCGCGCGCTGCCACGACCACAAGTTCGATCCGATCCCGACGCGGGACTACTATTCGCTCTACGGCGTGTTTGCCGCCACGACCGAGCGGACCGTGGTGCTGGACGCGGGCCGGCAGAGCGCCCGCGAATACCTCGACTACGAGGCGGAACTGAAGCGCCGCGAGGATGCCTTCCGCCGGGCCTTCGACGAACGACGGACCGAGCAGTCGAAACGTCTGCGGGCGCGCGTGACGGATTACTTGAAGGAAGTGCTGCAGGTCAAAAAGCTGCACACCGAGGAATTTTATTCCTTCCTCGTCGCGGACGAAATCAACCCGGTGATCGTGCGCCGGTGGCATGCCTATCTGCTGGAGACCGCGAAAAAATTTCATCCCGTGTGGGCGCCGTGGCATGAGTTCGCCCGGATTCCCGCCGCCGAATTCCCGGCGCGCGCGGCCGCCGTCATGCCCGCCCTCGCCCAGCCCGGGCAGGAGCTGAATCCGCTGGTGGCGGCGGCCTTCACGGCCAAAACGCCCGCGTCGATGCGCGAGGTGGCGGAGATCTACGGCCGACTGCTCACCGAGGCCGACCAGACACCGGCTCCGGCCGCGGACGGAAAAGCAGCCGCCACCACCACGCCGGCCGAGGCCCTGCGGCAGGTGCTCCACGCCGAGGACTCGCCCTCGGTCGTCCCTGTCGGGGCCCTGGTGGAAATGGAGTGGTACTTCGACGAACCGACCCGCGTGCAACTGGGCAAGCTTTCGAAGGCGATCGACCAGTGGATCGTGCAGTCGCCGGGGGCGCCGCCGCACGCCGTCATTTTGACGGACCGGCCCGCGCCGGCCAATCCGCATGTCTTCCGGCGGGGCAATCCCGCGAATGTCGGCGAGGAAGTCCCGCGGCGTTTTCTGGAAATCCTGTCCGGGCCCGAGCGGAAACCCTTTGCGAACGGCAGCGGCCGGCGCGAACTGGCCGACGCCATCGCGCACCGGGACAATCCGCTCACGGCTCGCGTGATGGTCAACCGCGTCTGGCAGCATCATTTCGGGGCGGGCCTGGTCCGCACGCCGAGCGATTTCGGCACGCGGAGCGAGCCGCCATCCCATCCCGAGCTGCTCGACTGGCTCGCGCGCGAATTCATCGAGCAGGGCTGGTCGCTGAAGCAACTGCACCGGCGGTTGATGCTCTCGGCGGTGTATCAGCAGGCCGGCGAGGCGGCCGATCCGGGCGCGCGGGGGCCCGCGCCGGAACCGGTTGATCCCGAAAACCGGCTGCTCGCGCATTTCAACCGGCAGCGGCTCGACTTCGAGGCGCTGCGCGACGCCCTGCTGGCCGTGGCCGGCGAGTTGGATTTGCGCATGGGCGGACCGGCGGCGGAGATGTTCGCGCCGCCGTTCACCCAACGCCGGACGATCTACGGCTACCTGGATCGCGAGTTCCTGCCCGGCCTCCTGCGCACGTTCGACTTTGCCAACCCGGATCTCCACTCGCCGCAACGTTCGGAGACCACCGTGCCGCAGCAGGCCCTGTTTTTTCTGAACAGCCCCTTTGTGGCGGAGCGGGCCAAGGCGCTGGCGGCGCGGCGCGAGCTTGCGACCCTTGCGGACCCGTCCGAAAAAATCCGGGCCCTGCACCTGCTCGCCTACCAGCACGAACCCGACGCGGCGCAACTTCAGCGGGCGTTGCACTTCATCCGGCAGGCGGAGGCACCGCCCGTGGCCGAGGCCGAGGCCGGCCCTCCGTCTCCGCCCCCGGCGTGGAGCTACGGCTTTGGTGAGTTCGACGAAATCGAAAAGGCGGTGAAGAGCTTCCAGCCGCTGCCCCATTTCACCGGCGAAGCCTGGCAGGGCGGCGCCAAGTGGCCCGATGCGAAATTGGGCTCCCTGCAACTGACGGCCTCGGGCGGTCAGGCGGGCAAGGATCGCCAGCACGCCGTGATCCGGCGCTGGACGTCGCCCGTGACCGGCACGGTGTCCATCGCGGGCGTGATCAAGCACGAGCACGAGTCGGCCGACAGCATCCGCGCGCACCTCTATTCGAGCCGCCACGGCCTGCTGGAAAGTTCGGTGCTGCACCACACGACGACGGAAGCCCGGGTCGATGCGCTGGCCGTCGAGCCCGGCGACACGATCGATTTCATCGTGGCCATTCACGAAAAGCCGAAGAGCAGCGACTTCACGTGGGCGCCGGTGATCGGCCTGGCCGCGCCCAAGCCCGCGGGCGCCGCCGCCGGCCAGCCGGCGGAGTGGGATGCCGAGCGGGATTTTGGCGGACCGCCGTCGCCCCGGGATCCGCCGCTCACGGCGTGGGAGCAGTACGCCCAGGTGCTGCTGTCGGCGAACGAGTTTCTGTTTGTGGATTGACCGGTCCACCGGAAAAATCCGCCTGACCCCACCGCGCCCGATGAACCGCCACCCCCCCGACCTGCGAGAGGCGTTCGTCACGCGGCGCGATTTCCTCACCCAGTGCGGCATGGGCATGGGCGCGCTCAGCCTTGCCGCGATCCTGGGCGAGACGGGGCTGCTGGTACCTTCGGCGCACGCGACGGCCAGCATCAATCCGCTGGCCCCCAGGCGGCCGCACTTCCCCGGCAAGGCGAAGCGCGTGGTGCATTTTTTCCTCAATGGCGGCCCGTCGCACGTGGACTCGTTCGATCCCAAACCGGCCCTGTTGAAATACGCCGGTCAGCGCCTGCCCGGGGAATACATCAAGACCGAGCGCAAGACCGGCGCGGCCTTTCCCTCGCCGTTTCAATTCAGGAGATACGGCCGGAGCGGGCTGGAGATCAGCGATCTCTTTCCCCGGCTCGGCGCGCTCGCCGACGACCTTTGCCTCGTTCGCTCGATGAAGGCCGAGGTGCCCAACCACGAGCCGTCGCTCATGCTGATGAACTGCGGCAGCTCGGTCCAGAGCCGGCCCAGCCTCGGCTCGTGGACGACCTACGGACTCGGCACCGAAAACCTGAACCTGCCCGGGTTCATCGTCATGTGCCCGCGCGGGTTTCCCACCAAGGGCGCCGACAACTGGCAGAGCGGATTCCTGCCCGGGGTCTACCAGGGCACGCCGGTCGACTCGCAGCACACCCGCATCGAGCAGCTCATCGAAAACATCCGCAACAACCGCAGTTCGCTGCCGGAGCAACGGCGGCAGCTCGACCTCATCCAGCAGCTCAACGCGGACCACGAGCGGGCGCGCCAGAGCGACGGCCGGCTGGAGGCTCGCATTCAATCCTTTGAACTGGCCTACCGGATGCAACTGGAGGCGACCGATGCGTTCGACGTCAGCAAGGAGCCGGCGTCCGTTCGCGAGAGTTATGGCTCCGGGATTCATGGCCGGCAGACCCTGATCGCGCGGCGGTTGCTCGAGCGGGGCGTGCGCTTCGTGCAGCTCTGGCACGGCGCGAGCCAGCCCTGGGACAGCCATGAAAAAATCGAGGAGGGTCACCGCAAGCTGGCGCAGGAAATCGACCAGCCCGCCGCGGCCTTCATCCGCGATTTGAAACAACGCGGCATGCTCGAGGATACGCTGATTATTTTCGGCGGCGAATTCGGCCGCACTCCCACCGTGGAACTCGGCGACAAGGGCGACGCCAAATACGGCCGCGATCACAATCCCTACGGCTTCACCGTCATGCTCGCCGGCGGCGGCGTGAAGGGCGGCCTGGCGTACGGCGCGACGGATGAATTCGGTTTCAAGGCCGTGGACAAGGTCGTGGAAGTCCACGATCTTCACGCCACGATTCTTCACCTGCTGGGCTTCGATCACGAGCGGTTGACCTACCGCTACGCCGGCCGGGACTTTCGCCTCACGGACGTCTACGGTCACGTGGTGAAGGACATTATCACTTAACCCGCCTCCCCCCATGCCCCCTCGCTTCTTAACCGCCCTCTTGATCGCAACCGCCGGCCTCGGGTCGGCGGCGAACGCGGCGTCGAACCGTCCGCCCAACATCGTGTTCATCATGGCCGACGATCTCGGCGTCGGGCACGTCGGCGCCTACGGCCAGCGCAAGTTCAGCACGCCGCACATCGACGCGCTCGCCGCGGAGGGGATGAAGTTCACGCGTTTCTATTCCGGTGCCAATGTCTGCGCGCCGGCCCGCAGCACGCTCATGACCGGCCTGCACACCGGCCACACCGCCGTGCGCAACAACGGCCTCGACCGCCATCTCTACGCCGAGGATGTCACCGTGGCCGAGGTGCTGAAGAAAGCCGGCTATGCCACGGGCGGCTTCGGCAAGTGGGGCCTCGGCCGCGAGGACACGCCGGGCGTCGCGGTGAAGCAGGGGTTCGACGAGTGGTTCGGCCAGTACAGCCAGACGCACGCGCATTTCTACTACCCGTATTACCTGATGCGGAACCTGGAGAAATTTCCGCTGCCGATGAACGAGGGAAAAAAGCGGGGCCGCTATGCGCAGGACGAAATCCACGCGCAATCGCTGCAGTTCATCGAAAAGCAGGCGAGGGCGGGCCGGCCTTTCTTCGCGTATCTGCCGAACATCCTCCCGCACGTGGAGCTGACGTGTCCGGAGGAATCGTGGGCGGCCTACAAGGGCCGGTGGCCGAAAATCGCGCGCGCCGATTCGCGGCCGGGTTACCTCGGCTCGGAGGATGCGAACGCCGAGTTCGCCGGCATGGTGACGCGGCTGGACCAGCAGGTCGGCCAGGTCATGGCGCTGCTCAAGCGGCTGGAAATCGACGATAACACCATCGTCTTCTTCACCTCGGACAACGGTCCGCAGCCGGGAGTGTGGAAGGATATCTTTGTCGAGTTCTTTGACGGCGCCGCCGGCCTGCGCGGGGCCAAGACCAATTTCTACGAGGGCGGGATTCGCGAGCCCCTGATCGTGCGCTGGCCCGGGCGGATCAAGGCCGGCAGCACGAGCGACCACCTCGGTTATTTCCCGGATGTGATGCCGACGCTCGCGGAGCTGGCGGGTGCGACGGCGCATCTGCCGAAGACAGACGGCGTTTCGTTCGTGCCCGTTCTGCTGGGTCGAGCGGGGCAGAAGCAGCACGAGTATCTTTACTGGGAAGCGGCGGGTCCGGTGCAGAACACCGTGCAGCAGGCGGTGCGCTGGGGCGACTGGAAGGCGGTCAAGGACGGGCCGAAGGCGCGGTGGGAGTTGTTCAACCTGAGGACCGACGAGAAGGAGACGACGAACGTCGCCGACCGGCACCCCGAGGTGATGCAACGGGTGGCGGCGATCATCGCGGCCGAGCACACGCCGGAGCGGAAATACCCGCCGGCGCCGAAGGAAGGCGCGGCCGACTTCGTGCGGTGATAGGCGAATTCAATCTCGCGCCTTCAATTTCAAGTGCGTGTTTCGCTTTGGGTTGGGAGAATTCAGGAAGCGCCACTTGCCTTCACTACGGTTCCTGACCCATGCGGAATACGACAAAGACACCTGGAAAAACACGCTATGAAAACCGCCACGCTTAATTTCGCCCGTCTGCCCAAAACTTACTCTGGTCTCGTCGCCCTGCACATGCCGCGCCCGATTCACGACAAGGTGGCCTACGACAACGCGGTGGAGATGGTTCACGCGCTCGCGGGCCACAAGCTGAACCATGACTAGGATGATTACCTCGCGATTATGGCCAAGCTCGTGGAGGACTACGAAAGCGAGAATGTCCCGGAACCGAAGCCGGTGAAGGGCATCGAGACCCTGAAATTCCTGCTGGAGGAAAATAGCCTCACCGCCGACGACTTGAGCGAGATCATCGGGGTCAATCGTTCCATTGCTTACCGCATCCTCAAGGGCGTCCGCAACCTCACGGCCGACCACATCAAGAAGCTCGCCGCCCGCTTCGCCGTAAGCGCCGATCTCTTTCTCGCCTGACCGGCCCTCAAGCCGGCAGGCTGAATTCCCGGGAGCCCTATTCCATGAAAGCCGCCCCCTTTCACGAACGGCTCAAGAGCGTCCGCGACGCCGGTGCCTAGCTCCGAGAAGGGGTCGATTTGGAGCTGCAATCGCACCGGTAGCCGGCCGATTCCGTCGGCCGCTACAGCATTTAAAATAAAGTCGTAGCCATAAAACAAGCGGAGGAGGACCGCTGATGGATTTCACCAAGGGCGAAATCTTGTCCAGAGCCTCCACCTCATCGGCTGCGGCGCAGGGCTTGGGCGGCTGCTTATCGCAGCCGAGACTACGGGGTGCTCGAGCGGAAATCCTGCCGCCCGCGATTAGCGGGGCCCAAGTCCTGAGGCGAAGGCGATTTGCCGGAGCCGCACTTCCAAGATTTTGCCTTTGGCGAAATCCATTAGCGGTGTTTTTCGGCTATGGAATTTTTGAAACCGCTCTCGCGCCCGCGCCACGACGCGCTCCGGTCAGCCGTTTTTCTTTTTCGCCTTTTTGCCGCCGGGGGCCGGCCCACTGGGAGTCCAGATGCCCGGCGGCCAGTTTCGGGCGAGGTGCGCTTTCATTTCGGCCACGACGGCGCGGTGACCGGGATCGTTCGCCAGATTGGTGATCTCGCCCGGATCGGCGGTGAGATCGTACAACTGGACGCCGGCGGCACCGCTTTCCCACTCGGTATAGCGATAACGCGTCGTTCGCACGCTGTACCCGCTGAAGCCGGCGCGGCGCACCTGGGTGAAGGCGGCGGGTTTCACTGTGGCGGAGGGATCGTCGAGCATCGGCCGCAAGCTCACCCCTTGGAGGGGATGGGCGAGCGGCACCCCGGCGAGTTCGGCCACGGTGGGATAGATGTCGAGCATCTCGACCACGCCGCCGGCGGACCGGCCGGCGTTTTTCATCCCCGGGGTCGCAATGATCAGGGGCACACGCGCGGAATTTTCCCACAGCGTGTTCTTCTGCCACAGCCCGTGCTGGCCCATGTGGTAGCCGTGATCGCTCGTGAGAACCACGATGGTCTTTTCCCGGAGCTGCAGGCGGTCGAGGGCCGCCAGCACGCGGCCGACCTGTGCGTCCATCATCGAGATGGCGGCGTGGTAACCCTGGATGGCCTGGCGCCGCAACGTGTCCGTCATTGCCGCTTCCGTGGGTTTGAGGGAGGCGAAGGCCGCCACCGGTCCGGCATCCTGATGGCCGGCCGGAATCTCGGGCAGCCGGATGCGCTCCGGCGGATAGAGGTCGTAGAACTCCTTGGTCGCGACGTAGGGCGTGTGCGGCCGGTAGAAACCCACGGCGAGGAAGAACGGCCGGTCGCGTTGCGCCTCCAGCAGCTTGATCGCCTCGGTCGCACCGATACCGTCCGTCTGTTCCAGCGGCGAGCCGTCCATTTGCTTCCAGCTGACCGTGCCGCCAAAGCGGGTGGCCAGCGGGGCGTTGGGTTCCAGGGAGAAAATGGTCTCTTCCACGGCCTTGTCGCGGCCGATGGGATTGACGCGCTGGTCCCACGAAGCGGGGTCGTCGAGGCCGTTGGTCCCGATCTGGCCGGGCACGCCGTAGTGATAGATTTTTCCGACGCGGCCGGTCCACCAGCCGTGGCGGCGGAAGAGCTGCGGCATCGTGATCGTGTCGGGCAACACCTCGCGGAAATTCGGCGACGTGGCGTAGACGCCCAGCGCGTTGCCGGCGTTGCCGGCGGTGTTGGTCAGGATGTGCGTCGTGTTGGGCCGCATCGACGTCATGAACGACGCGCGGCTGGGGCCGCACACGGGATACTGGCAGTAGGCGCGCTCGAACCGGACGCCGCGCTTCGCGAGCCCGTCGATGTTCGGAGATTTCACGGCCGGATCGCCGTAGCAGCCGAGATCGGTGTTCAGATCGTCGGCGATGATGAAGAGGATGTTGAATTTTGCCGCCTCCGCCGCGGCGCCGGTGGTGACGGCATGCAGCATGAACGCGAGGAAGGGCAGGAGGAAACGTGGCATGGCGGATCGGGGTTTAGTCGGGGCGGGAAGGGCCGCGGTTGAGACTGGGGCAGCGCGGCACGAACTGCATTGAATTTAACCTAGTGGACGAAGAGAGCGGAAGGAATTTCAAGCTCCTTCGGGTGGGGACGGGCCGACCGAATCAGCCCGGCCCGACAAATGTTCTTGGGCGTGGCCGGCGGATCGCTAACGCTGACGGGACTTCTTGTTATGAAAGCCCATCCCGCTTGTCTTCCCGTTTTTCGTGTCCGGCCCTCTCGAAAAATCATCGGGAGGACGATGCCATGATACCGCGCCGTTGGCTGCGGGCGGCGCTATGGGCCTCGCTCCTCGCTGCCGGTTCCGCCGACGCGTCCGCGGCGGAGGTTTCGGTGGGCGGAGGGGTGGCGCATCCGGGCCGTTATGCCACGAACGGAGGCAAGGGCCTGATCGCCCTGCTGCTCGAGGCCGGCGGCATCGCCAACGGCTGCAGCGAGGTGCGGGTGGTTGGCAGCACCGAGGGCAAGCCCCGCGTGTATCGCGTGAACCTTTGGGAACTCATGATCGACTTCCAACCGGACTGGACGCCCCAGCCGGGTGACACGATCTACGTGAACCAGCATGCCGAGGCCTGCCTCCGTGATCCGCAGCGTTTCAACGAGCTGATGCGCGAATATCTCGACGCCCGCGCGGCGCAGCCCCAGCCGCCGCCCGGTTGGAAAAAGAAAGTCGAGGGGATCGGCGGGGGTTGCGGCAAGCTGCACTATGAGGAAGCGTCCAAGGGGCGGGGCTGACCCGTCGAGCGCAACACCCCATGAAATCGTCCACCCCGAAAAACGCCGCCGCCGCGCCCGCTGAAAACGCTTTCACGGCCCTCAGCCACGCGCTTGCCGGCGAAGAGGCGAAGATCCGCGAGGGTGGCGGGCCCGACGGCCTCGCCCGCCAGCACAAGCTCGGCCGGCTGGCCGCGCGGGAGCGCATCGCGGCGCTCGTGGACGATCCGGCGCAGTTTTTCGAATTGGGGTTGTGGGCGGCGCACGGCATGTACCGGGAGTGGGGCGTGTTTCCCGCCGCGGGTGTCGTCACCGGCATCGGCCGCGTGGCGGGCCGCGCGGTGATGATCGTCGCCAACGACGCGACGGTGAAGGCAGGCGCGTTCGTCCCGATGACGTGCAAGAAGGTGCTCCGTGCGCAGCGCATCGCATTCGAGTGCGGGCTGCCGCTCGTCTATCTGGTCGACTCGTCGGGCGTGTTCCTGCCGATGCAGGACGAGATTTTTCCCGACGAGGACGACTTCGGCCGGATCTTTCGCAACAACGCGGTGATCTCCGCCGCCGGTCTGCCGCAATACGCCGCGATCATGGGCAACTGCGTGGCGGGCGGTGCCTACCTGCCGGTGCTCTGCGACAAGATCCTCATGACCGAGGGCAGCGGACTTTATCTCGCCGGTCCGTCGCTGGTGAAGGCCGCCATCGGCCAGGAGGTCGACAGCGAGTCGCTCGGCGGCGCCGCGATGCACGCGGAGATCAGCGGCACGGTGGATTTCAAGGAGAAGGACGATGCGGCCTGCCTCAAGCGGCTCAAGTCGCTCGTCGGCCTGCTGGCGCCCGACGCTCCGGTGGCGGTCGCGACCGCGGCGCCGGCGCGTCCGCCGACGGACGTTTACGACTTGGTCTCGGTCGACAGACGCAAGGACTACGATGCGCGCCACCTGCTGGCCTGCATCGTCGACGCCGGGTCGGTCGAGGAATACAAGGCCGACCACGGCAAATCCCTCGTGTGCGTGTATGCGCGGATCGGCGGTCGCGCGGTGGGCATCGTGGCGAACCAGCGCGTGCGCGTGCAGTCGAAGACGTCGGGCCTGCAGATGCCGGGCGTGATCTATGCCGACAGCGCGGACAAGGCGGCGCGGTTCATCCTCGACTGCAACCAGACGCGGCTGCCGCTGATCTTTTTTCAGGATGTGCAGGGCTTCATGGTCGGGAAGGACGCCGAGCAGAGCGGCATCATCCGCAGCGGCGCGAAACTGGTGAACGCGGTGAGCAACTCCACCGTGCCGAAGCTCACCGTGGTCGTCGGCGGCAGCTATGGCGCGGGCAACTACGCGCTTTGCGGCAAGGCCTTCGATCCGCGCTTCATCTTCGCGTGGCCCAACGCCCGTTACGCGGTGATGGGCGCGGCGCAGGCGAGCGACGTGGTCTTCAGCATCCTCGCGCGCGGGGCGAAGGACCGGCCCGCCGCCGAGCTCGCGCAGCTGCGCGAGCAGGTGAAGCAAAACTATGTCGAACAGGCCGACATCCGCTATGGGGCCGCCCGCGGGTGGGTCGACGCGATCATCCCGCCGCACGAAACGCGCGCCGTCCTGCTGACAGCCCTCGCTTGCGCGACCCGACCCGCCCCGAAGGCGGGCTTCCACACCGGGGTGTTGCAGGTTTGAGCAGCGGGAAGAGAAATAAGAACTCCCGCCGATAATTTTCCGCCGCGTCTCGCCCCGGTCCGATGCCCACCCCGATCAAAATCGCCAATGCCTCCGGCTTCTGGGGCGACCAGCCCGAGGCCGCGGCGCGGCTTGTCGCGGAGCAGCCCGACTTGGATTTTTTGACGCTCGATTACCTGGCCGAGGTTTCGCTTTCGATCATGGCGAGCGTGCGGGCGAAGGATCCCCGTGCCGGCTATGCGTGCGATTTCGTGGAGGTGGTGCGTTCCCTCGCACCTTTCTGGCTTGCGGGCGGCGCAACCAAGGTCGTGACGAATGCCGGCGGCCTGGATCCCGAATCGTGCGGCCGGGCCTGCCGGGAGATTCTCGAAGCCGCCGGCCTCGGGCGGTTGCGCGTGGCGGTGGTGACCGGCGACGACGTCCTGCCAATTTTGGGATCTGCCCTTGGCCGGGAGCTGGACCGGTCGCAGGATAAATCCGTTTTGCCGGCCGACACGTTTGCGAACCTTGAAACGGGCGCGGCGCTGTCGACGGTGGCGGACCGGCTCGTCACCGCCAACGCCTACATTGGCGCCGCACCGCTGGCCGATGCGCTCCGGGCGGGCGCGGACATCGTGATCACGGGGCGCACCGCCGATCCCTCGCTGACGGTGGCGCCCTGCGTGGCGCACTTCGGCTGGAGTCCGACCGACTACGACCGGCTCGCCGGGGCGACGATCGCGGGACATCTCATCGAATGCGGCACGCAGGCGAGCGGAGGATTTTCCACTGACTGGCTCGAACTCCCGGACGTTACCGACATCGGCTTCCCCGTCGCGGAGATTGCGGAGGACGGTTCGTTCGTGCTGACCAAGCCCGCCGGCACAGGTGGCGCCGTCACGCTCCAGACCGTGAAGGAACAACTGCTCTACGAGATCGGCGATCCGGCGAATTATCTTTCGCCGGACGTCACGGTTTCGTTCCTGAACCTGCGGCTGGAGCAGGCCGGTCCCGATCGCGTCCGGATTGCCGGGGCGACGGGGCGGCCCCCGCCGCCGACCTACAAGGTTTCGGCGACCTATCGTGACGGCTTCAAGGCGCACGGGTTGCTGACGGTGTTCGGCCATGACGCGGTGAAGAAGGCCCGCCACGCGGGCGCGTCGATTTTGCAACGGCTCACCGACCGGGGCTGCATGTTTCGCGAAACGCTTGTGGAGTGTCTGGGCACGGGAGCGAGTGTGCGCGGGATCGTGAGCCGGATGAGCGACACGCACCTGGTCGAGACGGTCTTGCGGGTAAGCGTCGCCGCCGACGCGAAGGAACCGGTCGAGCGCTTCACGCGGGAAATCGCGCCGCTGGTCACGTGTGGGCCGCAGGGGGTGACGGGATACGCGACGGGCCGGCCCAAGGTGCTGCCGATCTTCGGCTACTGGCCGTGCCTGATCGATCGCAGTCTCGTGCACCCTGTCGTCAAATACCTTAACTGAACCGGCGACCATGCACACCAGTCGAAAATCTTTTCCCGGCGGGCCGGGTGGCGGAGGAACCCCCGCATGATTCCCCTGCGTGAAATCGCGTTTGCGCGCAGCGGCGACAAGGGCGCCTCGGCCAATGTCGCGATCTTTGGCCGCACGCCCGCGGCCTATGCCTGGCTGCGCGAGCACCTCACGGCGGCCCGAGTGGAGGAGTTTTTCCGCCCGCTCGGCGTGGGCGCGGTGACGCGCTACGACGTGCCGAATCTAGAGGCCCTGAATTTTGTGCTGCCGCACGTCCTCGCCGGCGGAGGCTCGCGCTCGCTGCGGATCGACGCGCAGGGCAAGACGCTCGGCATGGCGCTGCTTGAAATGCCGGTCGCGGCGCCGCCGGATTTGCGTCCGCCGGCCGGTGCCGCCGTTCCATCCCGTTGATTTCCGACCATGCCCGATTCTTCATTCGTCCTCTCCTCCCGTGCCGGCCCAGTCACGACGCTCACGCTGAACCGGCCCGAGAAGCGCAACGCGCTCAACGTCGGGCTGCTCGAGCAGTTGGGCGTGGCGGTGGCGGCGGCCGAGGCCGATCCGACGCAGCGCATCCTCGTCATCCGGGGCGCGGGCCCGGTGTTTTGCTCGGGCCTTGATCTGGCGGAAGCGGCGGATCCGCGACTCGCCGAAACGTCGGCCGGGTTGATGGGGCGGGGCTTGCAGGTGCTGGCGACCTCGCGGTTGGTGAGCATCGCGCTGGTGCAAGGCGCGGCGGTGGCGGGCGGGGCCGGATTGGCGAGCGCGTGCGATTTCGTCGTCGCGACGCGCGACGCGAAGTTCGGTTACCCGGAGTTGCGCCGCGGGCTCATGCCGGCGCTCATCATGACTTTTTTGCGCCGGCAGCTGCGCGAACGGGATGCCCGTGAGCTGCTCCTGCTCGGCAAACTGTGCGACGCGTCCCACGCGCAGGCCATCGGCCTGATCAACCGGGTGGTCGCCGACGAAGCGGCGCTGGAGACCGAATTGAAATCGCTCGTCAGCTCGTTGCTGCAGGGCGCGCCGCAGGCGCTCGCCGACACGAAGAAGGTGCTCGCGGAGTTGTGGCCGGTGCCGCTCGCCCACGATCTGGAGCGCGCGCATGGGTTTCATCTGGCCGCGCGCGATTCCGCCGAGGCGAAGGAGGGCATCGCCGCCTTCAACGCCAAGCGTGCGCCGAACTGGGCGCCGCCGTCGGGTTGAACGTCGCTTCGTTAACCGGCGCGCCGTTCGGAAATCGAGACCGTCAGACGGTCCCGATTTTGCCGCGGCTCCGCGCGTAGCGCAGGAGGCCGCCGTGAAACGCCGGGAAACCCGCGCCGGTGAGCAGCGCAAAATCCACATCGTCGGCCGTCTTCACCACGCCCTCGGCCAGGCAGCGGTTCGCCTCGTCGATCATTACGGCCATGAGGCGATCGGCGAGGTCGACCCGCGGGGAGTCGTCGGCGCGCCCCGCCGGGCTTGAAGCGTCGGTCAGCGGACGGGTCTCGGCGTCGTTCGGCGATTCTCGGCCGGTCTCGTAGCGGTAAAATCCCCGGCTGGCGCCGTTCTTCCGGCCCTTGAGTCCCGCGGCCAGCAGTTGGGCACACGCGGTGGTGGGCGCGAAGCGTTCCGGAAAGTAACGGCCCATTTCGGCGAGAATAAAATCCGTCACTTCGATGCCGATTTCGTCGATCAAACGCAAAGGGCCCATCGGCCAGCCGAAGTCGCGCAGCGCCGCGTCGATTGCGGTGGTCGCATGGCCCTGTTCCCAGAGGCGCACGGCCGCGTTGAGATAGAAGAACAGCACGCGCGTGATCAAAAACCCCGGTGACGAACGGCAGGGCAGGGGCGATTTCCCGAGCGAATTCACGAAGGCGAGCATGCGCGCCGCGGTCCCGGCCGAGGTCTCCCGGGCGATGACGAACTCCACGAGCGGCATGCGGCTGACGGGATTGAAAAAATGCAGGCCGATCGTCCGGCCGGGGTTCGGGACGTGTCCGGCAACGTCTTCGATGGGCAGCGCCGAGGTGTTCGAGGCCAGGACGGTGTCGGGACGGACGACCCCGGCGAGTTCGGTGAACAACCGCTGCTTCGCCGCCATGTCCTCGGTGATGGCCTCGATCACCAGATCGCAACGGTCGAAGCCGTCCCAGCCCGTCGTGGTGGCGATGCGGGCGAGTCCCGCGGCTGCATCGGCGGCGGAGAGTCTGCCGCGTTTCGCCGCTTCGCCGAACAGACCGCGAATGATCTCGGTCCCGCGCGCCAGCAGCCCGGCATCGACGTCGCGCAGCACCACGTCGATCCCGTGGGCCGCGATCCATTGCGCGATGCCGGAGCCCATCACGCCGGCGCCGACGATGCCGACGCGGGTGACGGGCGGCAGAGCGGCGCCGGACAATTTCTCCCGGTCGAACCAGCCCTCGAGCGAGCGCTTTTTTGCCTCGGCTTTGAGAAAGAAAACGTGGACGAAGTTCTTGCAGCTGTCCCCGGTCGTCACGGCGCCGAAAATGCGGGCCTCGACGCGGAGCGCCTCGTCGACGGGCAGGGGAAAGGTTTGCTCGACCACGTCGATCGCGGCGAAGAGCGCCGGTTGATAACCGGGATTTTTGGCCAGCGCAGCCGCGCGCATCTCCGCGAAATACGCCGGCGGTGCCGCGGCGGGCGATGGCCGTGCAGGCGGACCTTCCGACGCCAGGCGCAGGGCCGCCTGCTTCGCCCGGTCCTTGAGTTCGCCGGCGGGCACGAGCTCGTCGACCAGGCCGGCGCGGGCCGCTTCCGCGGCGCCGATCAATTGAGAGCGGAGGATGTGGTCGAGCGCGGGTTGGGCGCCGATGAGCTTCGGCAGGCGCGCGCTGCCGCCCCAGCCGGAAATCGTGCCGATGGCGGTCTCGGGCAGGCCGATCCGGGTGACGGGGGCGTCGCTGGCCAGCCGCCAGTCGCAGGCCAGGGCCAGCTCGAAGCCGCCGCCAGCGCAGGCGCCGTGGATCGCGCATACGACGGGAATGCCCAGCTTCGTCACGCGGGCCAAGATGTCCTGGCCGGTGCGCGCGAAGGCCGTGGCCGCGGCGGGATCGGAAAACGACGCCACCCAGCGCAGATCCGCGCCGGCGACGAAAATACGGTCCTTCGCGCTGCGAATGACCACGGCGCGGGCGCGTGATCCCGCCGCGGCGTCGACGGCCGCCGCAAACGCGGCCTGCACCGCGGGGTTGAAGACGTTCGCGCGCGCCGCGGGGTCGTCGAACACGATCCAGCCGACCCCGTCGGCATCCAGCGAGAAAAGGACGGGGGCGCGGGGAGTCATGGCGGTGACGGCAGCCGGGTGGACGGGTCGCGGTGAACCGGGCGGTTCACGCTTTCAACGCGACCTCGAACGGCGCGGCCGTCTTGGCGCGGATGTTGTCGAGCGTGACGCCGGGATGCAGCTCGGTGAGCACAAGGCCGCCGCCGGGTTTCACGTCGAACACGCCGAGATCGGTGATGATGAGGCTGACGACGCCCTTGCCGGTGATCGGCAGCGTGCACTCTTTGAGAATCTTCGAGCTGCCGTCCTTTGCGCAGTGCTCCATGACGGCGACGACGCGCTTCACGCCGGCGACGAGGTCCATGGCGCCGCCGGGCCCCTTGACCATTTTGCCGGGGACCATCCAGTTCGCGATGTCGCCGTTGTCGGCCACTTCGAGGGCGCCGAGGATCGAGAGGTCGATGTGGCCGCCGCGGATCATCGCGAACGAGTCCGCGCTCGAGAAGAACGCCGAGCCCGCGATCGTGGTAACGGTCTGCTTGCCCGCGTTGATGAGGTCGGGGTCGACCTGGTCCTCGGCGGGAAAAGGGCCGATGCCGAGCAGGCCGTTCTCGGACTGCAGGGTGACGTTCATGCCCGCGGGGATGAAATTGGCGACGAGCGTGGGGATGCCGATGCCGAGGTTGACGTGAAAGCCGTCGCGCAATTCCCGGGCCGCCCGGCGTGCCATGAGCTCGCGGATGGGGGAGTCCTTCTTCGAGGCCGCCGCGCCCGCGACGGTGCGAAACTCGATGCGCTTCTCGTAATTCACGCCCTGCACGATGCGGTCCACGTAGATGCCGGGCGTGTGGATCTGGTCGGGATCGAGCGCGCCGACCTCGACCAGTTCCTCGACCTCGGCGACGCAGACCTTGCCGCAGGTGGCGATCATCGGGTTGAAATTCCGCGCGGTCTTGCGGAAGACGAGGTTGCCGGCCTTGTCGCCCTTCCACGCCTTGACGATGGCGACGTCGGCGGTGATTGCGCGTTCGAGCACGTAGTCGCGGCCGTCGAACGTCTTCGTTTCCCTGCCGTCGGCGAGTTTCGTGCCGAAGGCCGTGCGGGTATAGAAGCCGGGAATGCCGGCGCCGCCGGCGCGGAGCCGCTCGGCCAGCGTGCCCTGCGGGATGAGAGTCAACTCCAGCTCGCCGGCCAGCACCTGGCGCTCGAACTCCTTGTTCTCCCCCACGTAGGAGGCCATGACCTTTTTGACCTGCCGCGTTTTTAACAGCAGTCCCATGCCGAAATCATCCACGCCGGCGTTGTTGCCGATGATGGTCAGGCTCTTCACGCCGCTGTCGCGGAGCGCCCGGATGAGGTTTTCCGGGATGCCGCAGAGGCCGAAGCCACCGGCGGCGAGCGTCATGTGGTCAAAGAGGAGCCCGGCGAGGGCGGCTTCGGCGGAGGGGAATACTTTGGTCATGAGAGCGAAAAATTATTGGGGAGAAGAGATCGTGGACAGGAGTCCGGCGGAGCGGTTCGGACCACCAGCTCGTTCGGCAGCGGAAGTCTGCGAACGAGCCGGCCTGATCTGATGCCGGTTCACACCAACTCGACGCAGACGGCCAGCCCCTCGCCGCCGCCGATGCAGATCGCCGCGACCCCGCGTTTGAGGCCGCGCTCCTTCAGGGCGGCGAGCAGCGTGACGATGATGCGCGCGCCCGAGCAGCCGATCGGGTGGCCGAGGGCGATGGCGCCGCCGCGGACGTTGAGTTTTTCCGGCGCCACGTTGAGTTCCCGCATGAAGGCCATGGGGACGACGGCGAAAGCCTCGTTGACCTCCCAGAGATCGACCTCGGCGACGGTCCAGCCGGCGCGCGCGAGGGCGTTTTGCGCGGCCCCAACGGGGGCAGTCGTGAACCAAAGGGGCTCCTGCGCGTGGCTGCCGAAGGCGACGATGCGGGCGAGGGGTTTCAACCCGCGCCGGGCGGACTCGGCGGCGGTCGCCAGCACCAGGGCGGCGGCGCCATCGTTGATGCTCGAGGCATTCGCCGGGGTGATCGTGCCGTCCTTCTGGAACGCCGGCTTGAGCGTGGGAATTTTTTCGTAGTTCACCTTGCCCGGGCCCTCGTCGTGTTCGACCCGGGTGGTCTTGCCCCGGCCGTCGTCGATTTCGACGGGCGTGATCTCCGCGGCGAAGCCACCCGCCTGCTGCACGGCGTTGGCCCGGCGAAAACTTTCGCTGGCAAAGGCGTCCTGCTGTTCGCGGGTGAAGGTGTATTTCTGCGCGCACTGCTCCGCGCAGTTGCCCATGTGAATATTGTTGTACGGATCCCACAGGCCGTCGTGGATCATCGAGTCGACGACCTGCTGGTGCCCGATGCGGTAGCCCTCGCGCGCCTTGGGCAGGAGATACGGGGCGGAACTCATGTTCTCCATGCCGCCAGCCACGACCACGGTGGCGTCGCCGGCCCCCAGGGCGTGCGCGCCCTGCATCACGGCCTGCAGGCCGGAGCCGCAAACTTTATGAATCGTCACCGTGCGCACGCCGGGAGGGAGTCCGGCGGCGAGGGCGGCCTGCCGGGCGGGAGCCTGGCCGAGTCCGGCCTGCAGGACATTGCCCATCAGGACATCGGTGACGACACCGGCGTCGAGGCCGGCGTGGGCCAGCGCGCCCTTGATGGCGGTGGCGCCGAGCCGCGGCGCCGGCACGCGGGCGAGCGCGCCCTGAAAAGCGCCGAGAGGAGTGCGGGTGGCGGAGAGAATGACAATCGACATGGCGGGAGGAGGAAGGGGGGGCCGCCCGACGGGATCAAGCGATGAGGCGATCATCGGATTTGGGGCAGACCGTGAATCACCGAGTGTTTGTGAAACGAATCCGACGGCAAGTCTGGGGTGCGACGAATCGAAACCGTGGGGACGCGGCGGAAAGGGCAGGCGGATGATACGAACCCGCCGGTGGGGTTCTTACGTGATTCCTGCACTCAATCAGGGTTGACCGATCTCGAACGGCTCCCGTATCCCCTCCGCTCATGACTACGAGGAAAAGTTCATCCTATTGGGGTTCAATGCTGGCCCTCGCACTTATTCTTTGCGTCAAGCCGTCCTTCGCCGACGTCGTCGAGACCAAGAGCGGCGCGCGCATCGTTGGCAAAGTCGTCGCCATCGACGGCGGCACGGTTTCGGTCGACACCAACTTTGCCGGCACGATTGCCGTCAAGCAGTCGGAGGTCACCGCCATCACGACCGATGCGCCGGTGGCCGTCCGGCTGGCCAGCGGCACCACATCGATGGCAGGGTTTCGACCGCGAATGGCTCCGTCCAGGTCGCCGGCACCGATGGCACGGTGACCACGACCGTCGACAAGGTGGCCGCCTCCTGGGCCGCCGGCGCCAAGGATCCGGCGGTGTCGGCGCTCGAAACGCACTGGGCCTACGAGGCCGCGGTCGATATCTCGGGCAAGACGGGCAACAAGGAGCAGCTCGCCACCTCGGCGTCCCTCCGCGCCGTGCACAAGACGGCGCGTGACGCCCTGCAATTCTACACCGCGTATGACCGCCAGGTGACGAGCGGGACCAAGTCGGCCGACCAGTTCAAGGCCGGCTCCGACTACCAGAACAATTTTTCCGGCAAGACGTCCTGGTATGTGCGCGACGAAGGTGGCTTCGACCGGGTGAAGGACGTGGAACTGTATAACGTGGCGGCCGCCGGTTTCGGCTACGACATGATCAAAAAGCCGAAGCAAACGCTGACGACCCGCGCCGGTTTCTCGTTCCGCTATGAGGGTTACAAGAGCCCGCTGACGACGGACGTGAAGAGCGCCGGTCTCGACTTCGGGCTCAGCCACGAGCTCACGCTGGCCAATTCGAAAATCGTGAACCGTCTCGCCTACGTCCCGTCCTTCGCGGATTTCGGCAACTACCGGATATCCCACGAATCGTTTTACGAACTTCCCATGGCCGCCCCCAGCTGGAAACTGCGGCTGGGCGTGAGCAATGATTTCAACAGCACGCCGGGCCTGGGGATCGAAAGACTCGACACCGCTTATTTCACCCGGCTGGTCTTGAGCTGGAAATAATCGGTCTGCCGGTTCGCCCCCGTGTCATGGCCGGCAAGCGAGACGCGGGGGGGCCGGATGATCTGTTAGCGCTTAGGTGCCCCTTCCAAAAACCTGGATTTTGTCCTGCCGCGCCGGAGGCGGGATGAGATTCAGGCCCTCACCCCGTCTTTCCCGATGACCTCCACCGCCCCTGCCCCCCATGTTTGGAAGTTTTTTCGCGCCGGCGGTCTCGATCAGGTTTCCCTCCTGACCGGCGCCGACCTGCTGCATCTCGACCAGCTCGACCAGGAGCTCTGGGTGGCGCTGGGTTGCCCGGTCAAGGGTCACGGCATCGACGAAAAAACGCTCGCCCTGATCGACACCGATAACGACGGCCGCATCGGGGTGCCGGATGTCATCGCCGCCGTCAAATGGGCGGCCGCGCGGCTGAGGGATGCGGGCGAACTGTTGCATGGCGCCGAGGCCCTGCCGCTGGCGGCGATCGACGCCAGCACGGCGGAGGGCAAGATCCTGCTCGCCTCCGCCCGGCAGGTTCTGGCCAGTCTCGGCAAGCGCGAGGCGACGGCCATCGCCGTGGGCGAGGTGAGCGATACGGCGAAAATCTTCGCGGCCAATCCCCTCAACGGCGACGGCATCATCCCGCCCGCCGCCACGGAGGATCCGGCGATCCAGGCGCTGCTCGCCGACATCATCACCTGCTGTGGCGGGGTCGCGCGCAGTTCGGGCGCCGTCGGAGTGACGAAGGAGAAGATCGACACGTTCTTTGCGGAACTCGCCGCCTACGTCGCGTGGACCGAACAAAGCGCGGCGGAGGAAATCGCGGTGCTGGGCGATGCGACGGACGCCGCGTGCGGCGCGATCAAGGCCGTGCGCGCCAAGGTCGACGATTTTTTTGCCCGCAGCCGGCTCGCGTCGTTCGACAGCCGCGCGATCGCGGCGTTGAACCGGAGCGAGAGCGAGCACCTCGCGATTGCGGCGAAGGACATGAAGATTTGCGCGGAGGAAGTGAGCGGGTTCCCGCTGGCGCGCATCGAGGCGGGCAAGGCGCTGCCGCTCTTCGAGGGCGTCAATCCGGCGTGGGCCGGAGCGCTGGCCGCACTGCATAAAAGTGCGGTCGCCCCCGTGTTTGGCCCCAGCCAGACGACACTCACCGCCGAGGAATGGGCCGCGCTCAACGCCCGCTTCGCCGCCTACGAAACGTGGCTCGGCGGCAAGGCCGGCAGTGCGGTGGAGAAGATCGGGCTGATCCGCATCCGGGAAATTCTCGGGAGTTCCGGCCGGGCGGCGCTCGCGACGCTGGTCGCCCAGGACCAGGCGCTCGAACCCGAGTTCAAGGCGATCAGCGCGGTCGAGCGGCTCGTGCGCTGCCATCGGGATCTGCGCACCCTGCTGCATAATTTCGTTAATTTCGCCGATTTTTATTCCCGGGATCGCTGGGGCGCGTTCCAAGCGGGCACGCTCTTTCTCGACAGCCGTTCGACCGAGCTCTGCATCCGCGTGGACGGCGTCAATCCGCTGGCGGCGATGAGCAAGGCCTACATCGCGTACTGCACCTGCACGCCGGCGGGCGGGGGCGCCCCGATCACGATCGCCGCCTGCTTCACCCAGGGCGACAGCGACTACCTGTTCGTCGGGCGCAACGGCGTGTTCTACGACCGGCAGGGGCGTCTCTGGTATGCCGTCATCACGAGCATCGCGGACAACCCGATCAGCATCCGCCAGGCGTTTTGGTCGCCGTATAAGAAGTTGATCCGGATGATCGAGGAACAGATCGCCCGGCGCGCGGCGGCGGCGGATGTCGAGGCGAACAGCCGGCTGGCGGCGGTGGCGGAGAAGGTGGCCGCGGCGGACAAGGCGAAACCGGAACCGAAGAAATTCGACCTGGCGCTGATCACCGGCATGGGCGTGGCGTTTGGCGCCATCGGCACCTTCCTCGCCACGATGTTTTCTAAATTCGTGGATATCCCCGGCTGGCAGCTCCCCTTGATTCTGGTCGGGCTGATGCTGGTGGTTTCGCTGCCCTCGATGTTCATTGCCGCCCTGAAGTTGCGGCAGCGCACGCTGGGCCCGATCCTCGAGGGCAACGGCTGGGCCATCAACGGCCGCGTCAAGATCAACATCCCGTTCGGTGCGGCCCTGACCAAAATGGCCACGCTGCCGCCCGGGGCGAAACGGTCGCTCGAGGATCCCTACGAGGACAAAGAGGCCGCCCAACGGAAGCGGCGGGCGTTGCTCCTGCTGTTGCTGGGCCTCGCGGTCGGCGCGGCCCTCTGGATTCGCCGGGATCACAATCGCCGGGGCACTACTTCTGGCAGCCCGCCCCGGCGGCCGCGGCCGCTTCTGCCCCGGCGAAATAAAGATAAACCGCCACCGGCCAGTGGGGGGTGCGCCACGATCGGGCTCGCCTGCCGCGTCCGACTGCACTGGGCTCGGGCGGACTAATCGAAATCACCATGCTCGTTCACACTGTCTACTTCTGGCTGAAACCTGAACTCACTCCGGCGCAGCGCGCGGATTTCCAACGCGGCGTCGAGTCGCTCGCCGCCATCCAATCGGTCGAGAAGGTTTACATCGGCAAGCCCGCGGCCACCGGCAAACGGCCGGTGATCGACGACTCGTATTCCTGCGCGGCCACGGTCCTCTTCCAGGACGTCACGGGCCACGATGCGTATCAGGTCGACCCGATCCATCTCGCGTTCGTCAACACGTTCAAGACGCACTGGGCGCGCGTGCTGATCTACGACGCGGAGTAAGCCGGCCGCACTCGGTTTTACTTCACCACGAACGGCGCGAAGAAGGCCGCCTGAGTTGGCGGGTAGCGGCCGCGAAGCCGCACGCTGCCGTCGAGCTGTTCCTCGCTCTGGATGTGCCCGACCTGGTGCAGGCGCGCGATCACGTCGTAGCGCTCGTGCGGCACGAGCAGCTCCGTCGATTCGAGCGCTTCCGCGATCAATTCCAAGCATCGCGCCTCGAGCTGGTCGAGCCCGGCGCCCGTGCGCGCGCTGACGAAGACCGCGCCGGGCACGAGTTTGCGCGCCACCGCGACCATCGCCTCGTTGGCCGCGTCGACCTTGTTGAACACGGTGACGATGGTCTGGTCGCCCGCGCCCAGTTCGCCGAGCACCTCCAGCGTTGTCGCGTAGTGCTGCGCGACGTTGGGATTGGTGACATCGAGCACGTGGACGAGAAAGTCGGCGACGATCACTTCCTCCAGCGTCGCCTTGAACGCCTCGACGAGGCCGTGCGGCAGGCGGCGGATGAAGCCGACGGTATCGGTGACGAGCAGCTTCTGGTTGCCGAGCAGCACGAGCTGGCGCGTGGTCGGGTCGAGCGTGGCGAAGAGCTTGTCGGCGGCGAGCACCTGCGCGCCGGTGAGGGAGTTGAGAAGCGTGGATTTACCGGCGTTGGTGTAGCCGACGATCGCGCAGGTGGGAACGGGCACGCGCTGCCGCTTGCGGCGCTGCACGTCGCGCTGCTGGACGACCTGCTTCAACTCGTGCTTCAGGTGCGTGATGCGGTCGCGAACGAGGCGCCGGTCCTGTTCGAGCTGGGTCTCGCCCTCGCCGCCCATCTTGCCCTTGCCGCGCTGCCGCGAAAGGTGGGCCCACGCGCGCGTGAGGCGGGGCAGGGAATACTCCATCCGCGCGAGCGCGACCTGGAGGACGGCCTCGCGAGTTTGGGCGCGGTCGGCGAAAATTTCGAGGATGACCTCCTGGCGGTCGATGACGGCGAAGCCGGAGAGTTCCTCCCAGTTGCGCTGCTGCGCGGGCGAGAGGGCCTCGTCGAACACAATGACATCGGCGCCGTCGGCCTTGGCCAGATCGACGAGTTCCTGCGCCTTGCCGCTGCCGAGCAGGAGGGCGGGGGTGGGCCGGCGCAGGTTCACGAGGGTGCTGCGCGTCACGGTGAGCCGCAGGTTTTCGACGAGTTCCTTCAGTTCGAGCAGCAGCTCGGCGCCCTCGCCGTCCGTCATTTTGTCGGTCTGCACGCCCACGAGAAAGGCGCGTTCGAGCTTGTTGGGACGGGTTTCGTCGAGGAAGTCGGCCATTGGATAAAGGAGGGCACCCAATCCCCGATCAGGCGAGAGTCAAACCGGCCCGGCCGGGTCCTCATGCGCGGCCTCACGGGAGTCGGTCACCGCGGCAGCCGGACCGTGAAGCGCGCTCCGCCGCCGGGCGCGTCGTCCACGGCTACGGTGCCGCGGTGCGCCTCGACGATCGCCTTCACGAGACTGAGGCCGAGGCCGAGGCCGCGCTGCGAGCGGCTGGCGTCGCCGCGGTAGAGCCGGCGGAAAATCGCGTCGCGTTCGGCCGCCGGCACGCCGGGGCCGTTGTCGGCCAATGTGATCACGATGGCGCCCGGTTCGGCGCGGGTCCCGATCGCCACCTTCCCGCCGGCGGAAGTGTACTTCAGCGCGTTGTCGACAAGGTTGTTGATCGCCTGGCCGAGCCGGATGGCGTCCGCGTCGAGTTCGACGGGTGCCGGCTGATCGAGCGTGATCGTGATCTTCTTCTCCTCGGCGACTTCGCGATAAAGGTCGACTGCACGGTCGACGAGCGTGCGGGCGTCAAGTCGCGTGCGGTTGAGGGCGAGCGCGCCGGCCTCGGCCGCGGAGATATCGAGCAGCGCCTCGAGCAGGTGCCGGAGGCGGTCCGCCTCGTTGATGCAATCGGCGAGGGCGGCGCGGGCGTCGGCCGGGTCGCCGGAATCGTGCAAGGCAAGTTCGGCCGTGCCGCGAAGCCGGGTGAGGGGGGTGCGAAGATCGTGCGCGAGATTGTCGAGTGTTTCGCGCAGCACGCGGACGTGCGCGGCGTTTTTGTCGAGCAGGGTGTTGAGCTGGCGGACCAGCACGTCGAGTTCCCCGCTTCCGTTGGAGTCCGGCATGCGGGCGGCGAGATCCCCGGTTTCGATGATGCGGCGCGCGGTCTGCGAGACGGCGCGCAGGGGCCGCGTGGCGCGCCACGCGAGCAGCGTGCCGACGGCGACAGACAGCACCAACACGGCGGCGCCGACGCCACCGAAAGCCCGCCGGAGCGGGGCGAGCAGCACCGCGCTGCTGTCGGTGCTGCGGCCAACCTGCATCAGCCGCCCGTCGAAGAGGGGGCGCGAGGCGATGGCGTAGTCGCGCAGGGCGTTCTGCGGCATGCGCACGGTGGGAATCTCCCGTTCCGCCGTCACGCCCCACGCCGGAATCGGGATCCGCTGGACGACGGTTTGTACCCAGTCCGGCGGGGCCTTGACCCAGATCGGGCCGCTGCGTTCGTCGATGATGCGGACGAAGTACTCGCTGGCCTCCGCCGCGGCCTCACCGTTGAGCTGGTCGACCACGCCGTTGAGCCCGGCCAGCTCGTACGCTTGGGCGAGCAGGGCGGCGCGGGTTTCGACCGCGGCTTGATCCCGCTCCTCGAGGGCGCTGGCGAGCACCCAGTAGAGCACGCCGAAGAGCGCCGCGGCGCTGAACGCGAAGACGAGTGCGTATTGCACCGCGAGTCGTAGCGCGAGGGACTGGCGCAGTCGTTCAAGCATGGGCACGGAACGTGTAACCGACGCCGCGGACCGTCTCGATCCGCTGGTGGTCCGGGTCGATCTTGGCGCGCAGCCGCGACATCACGACGTCGACGACGTTGGTTTGCGGGTCGAAGCTGTAGTCCCAGACGTGTTCGAGGATCATGGTCTTGCTCACGGGCCGGCCGGCATGGCGCAGGAGGAAGGCGAGCAGCGAGAACTCCCGCGGCTGGAGTTCGACGGGCTGGCTGCCGACCGTGACTTCGCGCGTGATCAGGTCGAGGGTGACGTCGCCGGCGGAGAGTCGCGTGGCCTCGGGCGAGGCCGTCGCGCGGCGGATCAGCGCCTGGACGCGGGCGAGGAGTTCCGAAAACGCGAACGGTTTCGTGAGGTAGTCGTCGCCGCCGGCCTGCAGGCCGCGCACGCGGTCGTCGACCGAATTCCTGGCGCTGAGAAAAACGACCGGAATGGGCCGGCGGGCGGCGCGCAACCGTCTGACGAGGCTGATGCCGTCGAGCTTCGGCAGCATCACGTCGACGATGGCGGCGTCGTAGTCGGTGGATTCGGCCAGGGCGAGGCCGGTCTCCCCGTCCGGGGCATGATCGACCGCATACCCGGCCTGCTTGAGGCCGCGCACGACGAACGAGGCGATCTTGGCATCATCTTCGACGACGAGGACGCGCATGGAGAAAACGTGGGGGAGGAGGGGGAAGGGGGCAAGGAGCAGGATGATGCCAACTGAAGAGCGACGGAGGTCGCAAATAAAACGGCCCCGGTTTCTGTCCCGGGGCCGGTTGGGCTTTGTTTTTCGAACCTGCCGTTCGTGGTCGGTTAGGACGG
Source organism: Opitutus sp. (assembly GCA_009695065.1). The sequence goes on from SIBR01000007.1 coordinate 36,168, forward strand.
GCTCTTGTCGGAGTCGGTTTCGTCGACGACCACGAAAATCGTGCTACCACGGGACCACAGCTTGAGCAGCGACTTTTTGCTTTCGGCCTTGGCGCTTAAGTCGACGGCATCTTCCGCCGAGGTGACGGGCTGCTTGTTGATCTCGAGGATCACATCGCCCCGGCGGATGCCGGCGCGGGCGGCGGCGGAGTCGGGTGCGACCTCGGTGATCACGGCGCCCTTGAGCCGGGCCGGGATGTTCAGCTGCTGGCGGGTGGCGTTGTCGAGGTCGTCGACGGCGACACCGTTGAGGATGCCTTCGTCCTTGTCGTTGGCGGACAGCGATTCGATCGCCTTCGCGCCCTTCGCGCCCGGCCGCGTGCCGGCGGTGGCGGTCAGTTGCCTCCGGTCGCCGTCGCGGAGGACATCGAGGTTGAGCTTCGTGCCCGGAGAGAGCGCGCTGACCTGCAGCTTGAGATTATTGGCGTCGGTCACCGGCTGGCCGTTGACGGCGGTGATGACATCGCCCTCCTTCAGGCCCGCTTTGGCGGCGGGGGCATTCGGCACGACTTCGGAAACCAGCGCGCCCTTGTTGCTCGCGAGCTTGAACGATTCGGCGAGGGCGGGCGTGATGGTCTGGATGTTCACGCCGAGGTAGCCGCGCACGACCTTGCCGGTCTTGACGAGGCTGTCGGCCACCTGACCGACCATGTTGGCGGGAACGGCGAGGCCGACGCCCTGGAAGCCGCCGCTGCGGCTGAGGATGGCGGTGTTGATGCCGACGAGGCGGCCGTCGATGTCGACGAGCGCGCCACCGGAGTTGCCGGGATTGATCGCGGCGTCCGTCTGAATGAAGTCCTCATAGCCCTCGACGTCGGCGAGGATGCCGACGTTGCGGCCCTTGGCGCTAACGATGCCGCTGGTGACGGTTTCACCGATGCCGAACGGATTGCCGATGGCGAGCACGCGGTCGCCGACCTCGATTTTCGAGGTGTCGGCAAACGTGACGGCGGGCAGGTCCTTCGCGTCGACCTTGATCACGGCGATGTCGGTCTGCGGATCGCGACCGACGACCTTGGCGGTGAACTCACGGCCGTCGCTCAGGGCGACGGTCACGGTGTCGGCGCCGTCGACCACGTGGTTGTTCGTGGCGATATAGCCGTCGGCGCTGATGATCACGCCGGAGCCGAGACCGCCTTGCGGGGCCTGGCGCATTTCTGGGGCGCCGCGGCCGCCGAAGAAGTCGCGGAACATCGGATTGTCCTCGAGGCCGGGAACGCCGCCGGGGTTGCCCCGTCGGGCCACGCGCTTTTCCCGGACCTCGGTCGTGATCTTGACGACGCTGGGCGCGACGCGCTTCACGACATCGGAGAACGAGGCACGTTCGAGCTGGCCGCGGTTGACGGGTTGGGCGTCGCGCTTGAGCGCGATCGGGGAGTTCGAGTTTTGCGCGGCCTGGAGGCCGGCGAAGACGCCGGCGAGGGCCAGCACGGCGGCGACCCAGGCGGCGGGACGGCGAATGAAGTAGGGAGTGAGCAGTTTCATGGGCATGGGATGGGTTGTGGGTATCCAAGATGCCACAGCCGGATGTCCGGCGGCTTGCGTGGGGATTACAGAATTGTAATGCGGCGGACGCGGGCGGAGCGGTTTTGAGCAACCCGGGAGCACCGCCGGGCGTCATGCTTTTACCGGTGGCATACTTGCGTGCCGGCGCGTACTTTTTTCGTGGACCGATGGACCCCCTGTTCATTGTTCCTTTCTCCCTATGAAAACCCTGCTCCTTGCGGTCCCCGGATCTCGACGTTTTGCCGCGATGATGTTTGCCGGTCTCGCCTTGCTGGGATCGGCGGTGGATGCGGCTCCGCTCTACTGGGATGGGGACGGCAGTGGTGCCGTCGGTGGTGGCACGGGGACGTGGGATGCGACGCTCACGCGTTGGAGCACAACCTCGGGCGGCTCCACCTACCAAGCTTGGAGCAATGCCACCAACGACGACGCGGTAATCCAAAATACGCTGGGCACGGTGACGCTCGGAGTGGCGATTTCGGCGAAGTCTGTCACCTTTGGCGTATCGGGCTACACCGTGGGCGGAGCCAGAACGCTCACGCTGGCGGCGACGGGGACGGGGTCATCGATACGGGGACGTTTAGCGCGACCCTCTCGGCTCCCATCGCGAGCACGGTGGGTCTGACGAAAAACGGCTCGGGGACGTTGATTCTCACCGGGGCAAAAACCTACACCGGTGCGACCACGATCGCTGCCGGCACGTTGCGGGTGAATGGATCGTTGCCAGCGGCCAGTGCCGTCACGATTGCGAGCGGCGCGAGGCTTGGTGGCGATGGCACGGTGAGCGGAGCCGTCACGGCGGCGGTGGGCGGGCGGCTTGAGCCGGGCACGGTGGCTGGCACGATTGCGACCCTGACGCTCGGCGGTGGCCTGACGTGGAACGGGTCCACCGATAGCTCGGCCACGATGTTTTACGATCTGGATGCCGGGGGGGTGGGAGATCGAATTGCCGTGACGGGGAATCTGGTGAAGGGCTCCGGCACCACGTTCCGTTTCGATTTCGGTGGCACGGGCAGCCCCGGCACCTACACGCTCGTCCGGACGACAGGCGGCACGCACAATTTCGCTCTCGCCGATCTGAGCTACACCAACCTGTCGTCGGCGCTTTCCGGGACCTTCGACGTTTCGAATTCCAATAAAATTGTTTTCACGGTGGGTAATGACGTGGCGCCCACGATTGCGATCAGCGCGCCGTCGTCGACGGCGGTGAACACCGGTCCGGTTACGTCCACGGTCACCTACACCGATGGAAATTTCTCCACGAGCACGCTGGCGGTCGGTGATGTCACGCTCAACGCCACGGGGACCGCGACGGGCACGGTGAGCGTCGACGCTGGCACGGGGGCGACGCGGACGGTCACGATCTCGGGCATCACTGGCGATGGAACGCTGGGAATCTCGATGGCCGCGGGAACCGCGACCGATACCACGGCCCACACCGCCCCGGCGGCCGGGCCGAGCACGACCTTTTCGGTGGTGAATACGCCGCCCGCGGTCACGAGTGCCGGAACGGCGTCGGCTGCTTTTCGTACGGCCTTCACCTACACGATCACTTCAAATGTCACGGCGACGCGGAGTGTAACTGGCCTGCCGGCGGGGCTGTCGCTCGACGGTGCCACCGGCATCATCAGCGGCACGCCGGAGGTCGCCGGAGTTTACAATCTTCCGCTGACCGCGACCGATGCCCTGGGCAATGTGGGGACGAAGACCCTGGTGCTGACGATCGCACCCAAAACCGTCACGATTTCTGGGCTCACCGTGGTGCCGCGGCCCTACGACGGCACCACGCTGGCAACGTTCAATGCGGCCAATGCCATCCTTTCGGGTGTCTATGGGGCGGACATCGGCAACGTCGTATTCAGAACCGCCGGCGCCGTGGCGCTGTTTGCGGACCCCAACGTGGGTTCGAGCAAACCGGTCACCGTCACGGGTCTGTCACTCACGGGCAGCGCGGCGGCAAACTATTCGGTGACCACGCCGACGGTCACGGGCTCGATCACCGGCACGCCGGTCGCGGTGACGCTGGGAAATTTAAACCAGACGTACAATGGCTCGCCAAACTCAGTCACGGTGACGACCGATCCGGCCGGCCTCTCATATAGCCTAACCTACGGCGGCAGCGCTTCGGGCCTGCTGACGATCGCCAAGGCGTCGCAGACCATCACCTTTACTACGCTCGCCGACCGACTGGTCAACGACGGTCCGGTGACGCTGAGCGCCACTGCGAGCAGCGGGCTGCCGGTAACGCTGAGCGTGAGCGGCGTGGCCTCCCTGAGCGGTGGCCAGCTGACGCTGAGGGGAGCCGAGGAGCAGGTCACCGTGGTGGCGGGCCAGGCCGGCAACGATAACTATGCTGCCGCCACGAGTGTCGCGCGCGCGTTTACGGTCAGCAATGTGCCCGCGCCCGGATTGTATTTTGGTAACTTTAGCGGCGATCGGTCGGATGCGGGCTTCGGCCTGCTCGTGCGGTCGGACAAGAGAGGCGTTTTGGTGGGCTTCCTGCCGACTCTGGGCATCGGCCTTTTCACAAAAGCGATCGTGCGCGATCGGGACGGAAATTTTTCCACGACCTTTATGCCGTACGAATCCTCCGTTGTGGTGACGGTCCGCGGGCGCGTTTTCGCGAATGGTACGGTCACGGGCAACGTCGATCCCTTCACCGTCACGTTCAGCGGCACGACTTCGGGACCGGCGACCGCAGCAGCGCCGGAGGAGACAGTGAGGTTTGCGGCGGCGACCCATGTCGGAAATGCCGCGGAAGCGGGCGGCTTCATCCAGGTGGCGACGACCGCGAATGCGGGGCTCTATCAACTGGCGCTCGTCGGCACGACGGGCACGACGACGGTCACGGCCTTGGTCGGGGCGGATGGCCGGGCCTATGTTTTTTCGACGGACGGCGTGCGTGCCGCCGGGACGACAGCAACGGTCACTGGCACGTCGTTGAGCGCGACGTTGTCGGATCAATCGCGGGTTGCGCTGACGCTGGCCCCCGGGGGAACGGCCGATGGCACGTTTACGCCGTCGGGTGGATCGGCCCAGCGATTGGCCGGTGGAACGGAAGCACTGGAAACGGTGCAGCGTGTCGTCAACATGTCCTCGCGCGGCCGCACGAGTGGCGGTGAAGCGACGCTCATCGTGGGCTTCGTCCTGCGGGGCGATGCGGCAAAACGGGTGCTGATTCGCGTCTCCGGACCGGCGCTCGCGAATTTCGACGTGCCGGCCTACCTGACCAATCCAAGCCTGCAGCTTTACGCCGGCACCACTCCGATCGCGTCGAACGACGACTGGGGCAATCCGGCCAGTCCCGATCTCGCGCCCCTCATGCTGGCGGCGGGGGCGTTTCCGTTCGCGCCGAGCAGCCGCGATGCGGCGCTCGTGACCAAGCTGGCGCCGGGCAGCTACTCCGTGTTCGGGAATGGCGGCGACGGGGTGGTGCTGACGGAAATCTACGAGTTGCTGGAAAGCGGCGAAACCGCCGGCGCGCGGCGCCTCGTGAACATCTCGGCCCGCGGATCGGTGGGAGTCGGGGGCGAGCCGTTGACGGCGGGTTTTGTCATCGGCGGATCGTTGCCGAGGAAGGTGCCGGTGCGCGGGGTTGGCCCCGGGATCGCAGGGAGTGTGGCCACGGCCATCGCGAATCCGCGGTTGCGGCTGTATCGGGGCCAGACGGTCGTGCAGGAAAACGACGATTGGTTCCGCGATGCCGGTGCCACCGCGATTGCGGCGGCGGCGGCGGCAGCGTCGGGGGCATTTGCGCTGGGGACACAAAGTCTCGATGCGGCTCTCGTGGTCGTGCTCGACCCGGGAAGTTACACCGCGCAGGTCGACAGCGGCGGCGGCGGCACGGGGATCGCTTTGGTCGAGGTTTACGAGGTGCCGTGAGCCGGTGCGGTGTCCGCCGGCGGTGGGGCCGGGCCCGGTGATTTCGCGGATGACAGCGGCTCGCCTGCTGAATATGGGTCACGGCGTTTGAAAACCGGCGTCAAGCCTTGGGCAATTTCGTTCATCCTCGCGGTGATGGTCCGGGCGGTGGAGCCACCGCCGCTGCGGAACGAGCCGATGGCCGTTGCGAACGGTTGCTTCGTCGAGAGCGTCGCATTGCTCGATGCCTGGCAGGAAAAGATGGGACCCGAGGCGTGGGCGCGGATGTTGCGCTGGGGCGCGCGAGAGGAGGACGAAGTGGTCGCCGGCCACGCGGTCGCGGTCTGCGAGGCGCAAGGCAGGTTGTGGTGCTACGATATCAATTTTGGCTGGACCGCACTGGCCGTCGGCACCGCACAGCGCGACGAGGTGGGGGCGGTCGTGACTCCCATCGTGGCGAAATACCCGCGCATCAAGTCCGAGTTTCCGAGTTATTTGTCCGACTTTGCGCAAGGGCCGGGCAGTCCGGCTCCGGTGGCGCAGGCGGCGAACCCGAATCCCGTGGTGCGCGACGCCACGATCGTCGCGGCGCGGCTCGCGCGGCACCGGCCGGTAAACGTCGTGACGTTCACCTGGGGCCCGGAGGAGGAAAAACACGCGAGTGCGGCCGTGGTTTTTTTGTATTGCGGACGCTTTTGCGTCTATGTCCCGGAGAAGGGCACGGTGCCGTTTCGCGAACGCGCCGGCGTGGAGAATTTGCGGGTGCTGCGCCTTTTGTTGCTGCGGATGTTTCCCGGCGCGCGGGACATCGCGAAACTCTGAGCCGGGCGGACCGGGCTCAGCGTGCGTTGCCGGGAGGCGGCGCCGCCGGACGAATTACCGGAACGCACGCGGTGATCTCCGTAGCGCGCAGAAAGTCAAAATCGCAGCCTTGATCGGCTTGCATGACGGTTTTTAGGAAAAGCTTGCGGTAGCCGCGTTCGGTCGGGGCGGGGTGCGCTGGTTTTGCCGCGGCGAGGCGGGTCGCGATCTCGGCGTCGCTCACGAGGAGTTCGATCGACCGGTGCGCGACGCTGAGCCGGATGCGGTCGCCGGTGCGCACCGTGGCCAGCGGCCCGCCGACGGCGGACTCGGGCGTGACGTGCAACACGATCGTGCCGGTGGCGGTGCCGCTCATGCGGCCGTCGGAGATGCGCACCATGTCCTTCACACCCTGCCGCGCGAGTTTCTGGGGAATGGGCAGGTAGCCGGCCTCGGGCATGCCGGGCGCACCCACCGGCCCGATGGATTTTAGCACGAGAATGTCTTCGGCTGTGACGTCGAGGGCGGGATCGTCGATCCGGAGCGCGAGATCGGCGGCGTTTTCGAAGACGACCGCACGGCCCTCGTGTTCGAGCAGGTGCGGCGAGGCGGCGGACTGCTTGATGATGGCGCCGCCGGGCGCGAGGTTGCCGCGGAGGAACGCAATGCCGCCCTCGGCGTAAATCGGCTGGTCGCGGCGGCGCACGATTTCCTGGGCAAACGCCGGCGGCGCGAGATCGAGTTCCGCACCCAAGGTCCGGCCCGTCACCGTCAGTGCGTCGAGGTGAAGCAGCGGCCGCAACTCGCGCAGCACCGCCGTCATCCCGCCGGCGTGGTGAAAATCCTCCATGTAGTGCCGGCCGGACGGCTTCAGGTCGACGAGCACGGGCGTCTCGCGGCCCATGCGATCAAAGGCGTCGAGGTCGATGGCGATGCCCATGCGGCCGGCGATCGCGGTGAGGTGAATGAGCCCGTTGGTGGAGCCGCCGATGGCGAGGAGAACGCGCAGGGCGTTCTCGAAGGCGGCCGGCGTCAGGATTTTTTCCGGCGTGAGTTGACGGCCGATCATGGCGACGGCGACGGCGCCGGTGCGCTCCGCAATGCGCATGCGATCGGCCGCGACCGCGGGCGGCGAGGCGCAGCCGGGCACGGTGATCCCGAGGGCCTCGGCGAGGCACGCCATCGTGCTCGCGGTGCCCATGACCGAGCAGGTGCCAACGCTGGCCACGAGTTGGTCGTTGACGCGATTGACTTCGGTTTCGTCGATCTCGCCGGCGCGAAAAGCCCCCCAATAGCGGCGGCAATCCGTGCAGGCGCCGACGCGTGTGCCGCGATGTGTGCCGGTGAGCATCGAACCCGTGACGAGTTGCACGGCTGGCACGCCGGCCGAGGCCGCACCCATCAGTTGCGCGGGGACCGTCTTGTCGCAACCGCCGATGAGCACGACGGCGTCCATCGGCTGGGCGCGAATCATCTCCTCGGTGTCCATCGCCATGAGGTTGCGCAGATACATGCTGGTCGGGTGCGCGAAGCTTTCGTGGATGGAAATCGTCGGAAACTCGACCGGCAGTCCGCCCGCAAGCATCACGCCGCGCTTCACCGCGGTGATGAGGTCCGCGGCGTTGCCGTGACAGGGATTGTAACCGCTGCCGGTGTTGACGATGCCGACGACCGGGCGCGCCAGCGCGTCGGCGGAATAACCGGCGCCCTTGATGAAGGCGTTGCGGAGGAACAAGGAGAATGCCTTGTCGCCGTAGCTCGTCAGGCCCTTGCGAAATCCGGCGGCGGGAGAGTGGTCGGCCATGGGGTTCGGGCCGCCAGCAATGCGAACTTCGCGACCGGGGTCGAGGCTGTTCGCGGTACTCGCGGCGGCGGAGGGGAGACGCAAAAAAGCCCGGGCGCATGGCCCGGGCTGAAGATAATCGCGTCGCAGCCGACGCACCGGCTGCGGTTAACGCAACCGGGCAAACGTGGCCTGCAGCAGCGCGAGGTCGGACGCGTTCTTCGTGCGTTCGCGGGCCTTGGTGACGAGATCGGCCTCGAGGGCGTTCTTCGTCGGGCGGCCCTTGACCTCGTAGAATACTCCGAACGCCCCGGGCCAGGCCTGATTGGCGAGCTTGAACGCGGCGATCTGATCGGACGAGTCGTGACGATTCGCGTCCTCGGGCGTGCCGTCATTTTTCTTTTCGTCGACGAGCGTCCAGGAGCCGCCCTTGCGGGGAATGGACGAGTCGAAGGCGCCTTCGTAAAACTCGACGCACTCCGAGAGGATTTCGACCACCGAGAAGCCATCGTGCTTCGCGGCGCGGAGCATCATCTCGACCATGTGGTTGACCTGCGTGGCATGGCTGCGCGCGACGAACGTGGCGCCGCTGTTCACGAGGGTGCGCATGGGGTTGATCGGCTGGTCGATCGCGCCGGTGGGATCAGTCTTGGTCTTGAAGCCGATCGGCGAGGTCGGCGAGGTCTGCTTTTTCGTCAGGCCGTAAACCGAGTTGTCCATGATCACGTAGGTGAGGCGGACATTCTTGCGGGCGGTGTGCACCAGGTGGTTGCCGCCGATGGAGAAGCCATCGCCGTCGCCGCCGAACACGAAGACATGGAGGTCGTCGTTGCCGAGGCTGATGCCGGCGGCAAACGGCAGGGCGCGGCCGTGGATGTAGTGCCCGCCGTGGGTGTTGACGAAATACGGGAAGCGCGAGGAGCAGCCGATCCCGGCGAAGGTGACGATCTTTTCGTGCGGATATTGGAGCTTCTCGAGCACGCGGTAGAACGAGGCGAGCACGGCGAAGTCGCCGCAGCCGGGGCACCACGTGGGGTGGTCGGCGGTGAGGATCTTCTTCGTGAGGGGCGCGCCCGCGGGGGGGGGAGGAGTGGCGACAGCGGTGGACATGGCCTTAAAAGGGTTGAAGGGAAACGGGGCTTCAGGACTTCACGGCGAGCGCGCTGGGGCGCGCGGTGCTGACGGTGGCGGCGAGAGCCTGGCTTTCGATGTGGCGGGCGACGCCGGCGACGATTTCGCTCACCTTGAAAATGAGACCGTCGGTTTTCGTGACGCTGACGATGGCGGGATTGGCGTAGCGGGCGCGGAGCATCATGGCGAACTGGCCGAAGCCGTAGAGGCCCTCGTCATTCAGCTCGGCGACGACGATCTTGCGGTAACGGTTGAACGTTTCCTCAAGCCCGTTCGGGAGCGGATGGATGTGGCGCAGGTGCATGTGACCGGCCTTGACGCCGGCGTTGCGGATGTGGACGAGCGCTTCGCGGCCCGGACCCCAGTTCGAGCCCCACGTGACGAGGAGAACCTCGCCCGCGGTGTCGCCGGTGTGTTCGGGCGGGGGGAGCGAGGCGCCGAGCTGTTTGATTTTCTCGCGGCGCTTGGCGGTCATCTGCATGTGCAGCTTCGGGCTGCCGGTGGGATGACCCATTTCATCGTGCTCCAAGCCGGTGACCGTTGGATATTTGCCGGAGCCGATCTTGGAGCCCGGAGGGGCATGGCGGGTGATCTTGTCGAGCGGGAAGGGTTTGAAGTCGGCCGGCCGGTCGGAGAGGTCCGCCTTGCCGTCGACCATCAGCTTGGTCAGGTCGGGCTCGTCGAAGGCCTCGATGCGGCTGGAGAGTCCCATGTCCGTGAGGATCAAAACGGGGGTCGAGTACTCGCGGGCGATCCGGGCCGCCTCCATGGCGATGTAGAAGCAGTCCTCGACGTTCTTGGGCGCCAGCACGACGCGCGGCGTGTCGCCATGGCTGCCATAGATCGCCTGCATCAGATCGCTCTGCTCGACGTTGGTCGGCATGCCGGTCGAAGGACCGCCGCGCTGCACGTTGACAACGATGATCGGCATCTCGGACATGACGGCCCAGCCGAGCGCTTCCATCTTCAAGGAGAGGCCGGGGCCGGCGCTGCCGGTGACGGCGAGGTGGCCGGCGTAGGAGAAGCCGAGGGCGGTCGAGACCGCCGCGATCTCATCCTCGCACTGCACGAAAAGCCCACCGTATTTCGGGAGTTCGGCGCGGAGGGTTTCCATGATCGAAGACCACGGGGTGATCGGGTAACCGGCGCCGTGGCGGACACCGGCGGCGAGCAGGCCGTAGGCGAGGGCGATGTTGCCATCGAGCGTGACTTGGGGCCGGCCGGAGGTCGCGGCGGCTTGGTCGACGGCCTCGAAGCGATAGAAGAGATCGCGCAGGTTGTTCTGCGGCCAGGCGTAGCCCGCGTCGAACGCAAGCATGGCGTTGCGGACGACGTCTTCGTTTTTCCCGCCGAAGCGCTCCTTGATGAGCGTGGCGAGCTTTTGCACGTCGAGATCGAAGATCCGCGCGATCATGCCGAGGACGTAGATGTTCTTCCCCTTGTCCTTCGACGTGCCACCGACCGCCTCGACGGTGCCGGTCGTGATGGGCACGGCGACGTTGGTGAAGCGGTTGTCGTCCGGCGCGGGTTTGACGTGGTCGCTGTCGTAGACGAGCACGCCGCCGGGCCGGAGCGAGCCGATATGGGCGTCGTAGCTGTGTTGATAAAACACGACCAGCATGTCGGCGCGGTCGCCGGCGGAAAGGATATCGCCCGTTCCCATGCGCACTTGAAAGATCGACGGCCCGCCCGAGATCGTGGACGGGATCGTCATGTAGGTCATGATGTCCTGGTCACTGCGACCGGCGAGCCGGGCGAGGAAACCTCCGATGGACTGAATGCCATCTTGGGAGTTACCCGCGAGGCGGATGACAACGTCGTGAATTGAGCGAGGGGCGGCGGCTTTTCCAGCTCCACCGGGGATTTCGGGAGTGTTTGCGCTAACCATAGGTAACCGAAACGGTGTTGCGCTTGTCGGGTCGAGTCAACGGGGTGCCCCCGATGGCTTCGGTTGATTAGCGTGCAGCAACGGGCGTGGGCATGGCAGAAGCAGGGGTTATATGCGGAATCCCTTGATGCCGATCGAGGATGACGCGTCCGTTGCGAACCCGGTCCGTGGAGCTCACTGCAGACTGCGCAGCACAAATTGGTTACAGAGGCAGCCAGTAAAGCCACCTGAACTCCCGGTCGCTCAGTCGTAGAAGAGAACGCAAACCGTCATCGGCACGTCCGCCGTGTTTCCGGCCGGAGTGAGGCGGCCCGTCGCGGGGTCGACCCGGAAAACCGTGAGATTACCGGAGTCTTGGTGGGCGCAAACGAGCCATTTTCCGTTCGGGGAGAGGGCGAAGTTGCGCGGCACCTTGCCGCCGGTGGGTGCGATTTCGACCGGAGTCAGCGAGCCGTCGCTGGGATTGACCGAGAAAACGGCGATACTGTCGTGGCCGCGATTCGACCCGTAGACGAAACGGCCATTGGGATGCACCCGGATTTCGGCGGTGGAATTCGAGCCGGTGAAGCCCGCGGGGAGGGTGCCCAGGCTCTGGCGTTCGGTCAGCGTGCCGCGGGTGGCGTCGTAGTCGTAGACATTGACCGTGTTGTTGAGTTCGTTGATCGCGTAGGCGTGCCGCCCGGCCGCCCCAAATTTGAAGTGGCGGGGGCCGGCCCCCGCGGCGGTAGCGACGAACGAAGGCTGGGCCAGCGTGAGGCTCGCCGCGGCGGGATCGAGGGCGTAGCTGAAAATCTTGTCCAACCCCAGGTCGCAGACGATGACGTGGCGGTTGTCCGGAGCGAGCGTCACGGAATGGACATGCGGCTTGTCCTGGCGCGTCGGGTGCGGCCCCTTGCCGGAGTGAGGCGTGAGGGTGGGTGTTCCCAAGGTGCCGTCCGCCCGGATGGGCATCGCGGCGACGTAGCCGTCGGCATAGTTCGCCGCGAGGAGTGTCCGCCCGCTGGCGTCGACGGCGAGATGACTGGGGGCCGCGGTTTCGGCTGCGGCGGCAGCCGGCAGAGGCGAAAGGATGCCCTGCGTACCATCGACGGCAAAACCGATGGCCTGGGCTTTCGACGGGTGGATGGCGTAGAGATATTTCCGGTCGGGCGTCAGCGTGATCCAGGCGGGGTTGGTCGCCGCGGCCGCGAGGACGGGAGAACTGAGCAGGCCGGTTTCGTCGTCGAGCCGGACGGCATAGATGCCGCGGCTGGTGGTCCGGGTGTAGGTCCCGAGAAAAATTAGGTGGGAGGAGGCCATGGCGAGGGTTCCGACTTTGAGGAGTAAAAGGCCGAGACAGAGCGCGGTGCGGGGCCGGCGGAGGCGGGCGTGGAAGAAAGTCACGACGGAAGAAAAAATGGCCTGTCGCGGGGGGCGCGACGCAAATGGTGATCGGCAAGAGCCGCCGCAGGGCATCGCGCGGTGCTCAGGGGAGAGTGCTGTCCGGTGTGTCCGTCCGCGGAAACGGCGAGGCGGAGTGGGTGGCGTTCGCGGCACCGAGAGCTTCCTTATAATGCCGGCGGCAGACCGCGACGTAGCGATTGTTGCCGCCGATCTCGATTTGGGCGCCGCGGTTGACCGCGCGACCGTCCGAATCGAGCCGCAGGTTCATCGTCGCCTTCCGGCCGCAGTGGCAGATCGTTTTCAGCTCGGTGAGATCGTCCGCGAGGCCGAGCAGCGCACCGCTGCCGGGGAAAAGTTTGCCCTGAAAATCCGTGCGCAGGCCGTAGCACAGCACCGGGATGTCGAGGGTGTCGGCCACTTCAGTCGCCTGCCAGACATGTTCCGGGGACAGGAACTGCGCCTCATCGATCAGAACGCAGGCGACCGGTTGGGTGGCGTGTTCGGTCCGAACGCGGACGAGAAGATTGTCGGACGGAGCGAGCGAAATGGCGCCGGAACGCAAACCGATGCGCGATTCGATCCGACCGGTCCCCCAGCGCGTATCGACGGAGGGGGTGAAAAGGAGAGTGCGCATCCCGCGTTCACGGTAGTTATAGCTCGACTGGAGGAGCACCGTGCTTTTGCCCGCGTTCATCGCGGCGTAATAAAAATAGAGCTTGGCCATGGCGGAATCCGACCGTGTTAAGGGCGTGAATGGAAAAGGCCAGACTCCGCTGCCGGGAAGTGAGGCATTCGCACTTGCCTCGCCGGCCGGTGCGGAGAGCGTTGGGGGCGTGAAGACCTGCCGCTTTGCCGTCGCATTGCTGGGATTGACGCTGGCCGGATCGATTCTGGCCGCCGCCCAACCGTCCCAACCGTCGTTGCCCCCGGCGCCCGCGGTGAAGGTTTCGGAATGGCATGGTTACCGCCGGCTGGACTTTGAAGTCGCCGGCCGTCCCTGCCTGCTGATCGTGCCGAAATCGCCCGCGCCGCGAAATCCCTGAATCTGGCGCACGGAGTTTTTCGAGCATGAGCCGCAGGCGGACCTAGCGCTGCTCGCGCTGGGCTGGCACGTCGCCTACATGGACGCCCGCGACATGTATGGGGCGCCGAAAGCCATGGTCTTGTTCGGGCAATTTTACGCGCATCTGGTGTCGCGGTATGAGCTGGCGAAGCGCGTGGTGCTCGAAGGGCTCAGCCGGGGCGGGCTGTACGCGTTCAACTTCGCCGCGTCCCATCCGACCCGCGTGGCGGCGCTTTACCTCGCCGGCGCCGTCCTGGACATCAAGAGCTGGCCGGGGCGGAGGCGCGATTCGAAGGAATGGAAAGAGCGCCTTGAGGCGTATGGACTCACGGAGGAGACGCTGGTGGGATTCAAGCGCAACCCGATCGATCGCGTGCCGCAGGTGGCGGGGGGCAAGATCCCGATTCTCGCGATCTCCGGCGACGCCGACGAGTCGGTGCCCTTCGAGGAAAACACGGCGCTGCTCGAAAAACGCTACAAGGCGCAGGGCGGCTTGATCGAGGTCATTGTGAAGCCGGGCGGGAAACATCATCCCCACAGCCTCAAGGATCCCGCGCCGATCGTGGATTTTATCATCAATCACGCGCGGTATTGAGCGCGCGGGCATGCCCGACGGGCCCGGCGAGGCGGGAGCGGAGCCACGACGGGTGGTGAACGAATGCGCCCGAGGCGCCGCGCTACGTGGCCTCGTTCTCGTGCGTGCGCTCGGGCAGCCACCAGGAGGCAAGCGCGGCGGCGGCGGCGATGAGGCTCACGCTGAGGAGTGCCACGCGAAACTCGCCAACCGGCGCGAACAGCCCGAACACGATCGAGGCGACGGCCGCGGCGATGCGGCCGATATTGTAGCAGAAGCCGGCGCCGGTCGTGCGCAGCAGCGTCGGGAAAAGCGGCGGCAGATACATGGTGAACAGCCCGAACACCCCGCCGAAGAATCCGCCCAGCGGCAGCCAGAACCACGCGAGCTCGCCAAAGCCCCGCGGCACGCAGAACGCGCCAAAGATGCTCGCCGCGAGCCCGACAAACATCGCGGCGATGGCGCGGCGGTTCCCGAACCGCAGCGCGAGCCAGCCCGCGCCGAAGTTGCCGAGCACCGAGGTGAAGTTGAAGGCGAAGAACGCCGCCGACACGAGCTGGGTGGTCTCGGCGCCGGGAGTGTCCGCGTTGGCGAGGAGCTTGCGCAGATGCTGCGTCTGCCAGAAGAGAAACAGCCACCATGCCGAGAGACCGAGGGCGCAGACGAGGGTCGTGCGGAGCGTCGTGGACCGCACGCTGCCACGGAACAGGGCGAGCGCGCCCGGCTTCTTCTCCACGGCGGAGCCGGCCCGCTGCCAGGTGTCGGGTTCGGGGACGTGGCGGCGGATCCAGAACACGAGAAATGCCGGCAGCACGCCGACGAGAAACACCCAGCGCTCCGAGCCGGCCGGCATGTAGCTCACCAGCAGGCCCACGAAGACCGCGCCGCCGAGCACCCCGATGTTCACGCCGGTTTGGAGCACCGCGGCCATCCACGGGCGCCAGGCTTTCGGCCACGTCTCGGCCAGCAGCGACGCGCCGACCGCCCACTCACCACCGATGCCGAGCGCGGCCACGAAACGGAAGATCATGAGCTGCCACCAGGTCTGCGACAGCGAGCACAAGCCGGTGCAGATCGCATACGTGAGCACCGTCAGCGCAAGCGTGCGGCTGCGCCCGAGCACGTCCCCCAGTCGCCCGAAAAATGCGCCACCCAGCGCCCAGCCGACGAGAAACGCCGCCTGGATGTAGGCGCTCTTTTCCTTGATGGCAGGATTCGCCGCGTCGGTCGTATGCAGGAGTTGCATCACGAATGGCGCGGCGACCAGCGTGTAGAGATGCAGTTCGAGGCCGTCGAACAACCAGCCAAGCCACGCGGCGATGCCGGACTTCCATTGCCGGGGGGAGATTTCGCGGAGGTGTTTGGCCTCGGGCGGGGCTGGCGGGGCGGCTGCGACAGGAGCGGGGTCACTCATGGGGGCCCTTTGGCTACACGCGAGTGGGGCGTGCTCAAGCTAAATGGCGGAATCGGCAGCGGTCGGAGCCACCGATCCCGCCGGCATCATTTCAACCGCGTGCAGGCGCGGTGGCGGGGGCAGCTGACCAGGTGGTCGTTGACCATGCCGGTGGCCTGCATGAAGGCGTAACAGATGGTGGTGCCGACGAACTTGAAGCTGCGGTCGAGGAGATCCTTTGACAGCGCGTCGCTCTCAGGGGTGCGGGCGGGGACGTCCTTTAACGTGCGACGCCGGTTGACGATCGGGCGGCCGCCGGCGAATGGCCAAAGGTAGCGGTCGAAATTTCCGAACTCCTTTCGCACGGCGAGGAAGGCCTTCGCATTTTGCACGGTGGCGGCGATTTTCAGGCGGTTGCGGACGATCCCGGCGTCGGCCAGCAGCGCCGTCACTTTGCGGGCGCCGTAGCGGGCGATTTTCTCCGCATCGAACTGGTCGAAGGCGCGGCGGTAGTTTTCCCGCTTGGCCAGGATCGTGTTCCAACTGAGGCCCGCCTGCGCACCCTCGAGGATGAGCAACTCAAACAGCGCGCGATCGTCGTGCAGCGGTGCGCCCCACTCGGCGTCGTGATAGGCAATGGCCAAGGGCGTGGCGGCCCAGGGGCAGCGGATAGACGTGGGTGCGCTCATGGTGGGGAAACTACGGGTGGAATTCTGGCGGTTGGCTCGTTCGCGCCGCAAGCCGCATCCCGCGGCAATGCCGGCCCGGTGCTTGCGTGGGGCGCACCCTCAGTTGCATGGTCCGTCCCATCATGACCCCCTCCCGTGCCTGGCTGCTCACCTGTTTTTTCGCCTTAGGCTCCGTGGCCGCCGCCGCGGAACCGAAATGGATTTCGCTGTTCGACGGCAAATCCCTGAAGGGCTGGAAGCCGCTCGACGGCCGGGCGAAGTTCGAAGTGCGCGACGGCACGATCGTCGGGATCATCACCGAGGGCATGCGGCTGAATTCGTTCATCGTGACGGAGGACGACTCGTTCACGAATTTCATTTTCGAGGCCGAGTTTCGCTGCGACGCCGGCATCAACTCCGGGGTGCAGTTTCGCAGCAGTCCGCCGGACGAGAAGGTCAAGCGGGTTTACGGTTACCAGTATGAGATCGATCCGACACCGCGCGCGCTCACGGGTGGCGTGCAGGAGGAGGGCGGCTATGGCCGCCGCGGGCCCGACAACTGGCTCGCGCCCGACAAGAGCAGCGGACCGGATCTCGAGGCCTGGCAGAAAAAGCACGGCGACCAACTGAAGGTCGGGCCGTGGAACACGATGCGGATCGAGGTGCGAGGCACACGCATCAAGACTTGGCTCAACGGTCACCTGCTCGCCGATTTCGACGACAACGACGATGTGCGCATCCGGCGGGGCTTCTTCGGGCTGCAGGTGCACGCGACCCGGGACGCCAAGCTGTTTGGCCGGGAAGTCGCCTTCCGCAATTTGCGGGTGCAGCGGCTGGACTGAAACCGGTTCGCGTGGTGGCCAGGGTGCCGGCCGCCGGCCGGTGAGCTTCGATTCAGACTGGTCAGTGCCGGTGCCGCCGGCTAAACGATGGCCCTTTCCAATCCCCCTACCCTTATGCCGCTCCCTACCCGCATGGTTTCCCCCCGCCTTTGGTTGCTCGCGCTGGCCCTCGCCGGCGCTTCGCTGGCTCCGGCCGCCGACAACGGAAAATGGATCTCACTTTTCGACGGCAAGACCCTCAAGGGCTGGAAAAAGATCGATGGCACGGCGAAGGTCGAGGTGCGCGACGGCGCGATCGTCGGCATCGTGACCCAGGGCGCCGACAACACCTATATCGCCACCGAGGACGCGACGTTCGGGGATTTTATCTTCGAGTGCGAATTCCGCTGCGATGCGGGCAACAACTCCGGCGTGATGTACCGGAGCCGTTTCGCCGACGACAAGATCAAGCACGGTTACGGCTACCAATTTGAAATCGACCCGACGCCGCGGGCACTGACCGGCGGCTTATATGACGAGGGCGGGAAGCCGCGGCGCGGTTGGGTGATGCCGGCCAAGAGCAGCGGTGAACCGCGCGACGAGTGGGCGAAAAAACACGGTGACCGTTTCAAGCCGGGCGAATGGAACCTGATGCGGATCGAATGCCGCGGGAACCACATCCGCACGTGGCTGAACGGGCATCTGCTGACCGACTTCGTGGAAACCAACCAGGAACTCGCCATTCCGCGCGGGTTTATCGGCATGCAGGTCCATCCGCAGACGAACCCGCAGCTGTTCGGGAAGGAAGTCGCGTTTCGCAATATCCGCGTGCAGCGGCTGGATTAAAACGAGGCCGCCCATAACCCCCGTAATTTATGTTCAACCCCAAGTTCGCCCTGCTTCGTTTCATCGCGCTCGCGCTGCTCCTCGCCGGCGTCTCCCTGGTCTCCGCCGCCGACAAGGAGAAATGGATTTCATTGTTTGACGGCAAAACCCTCAAGGGCTGGAAACAGGTCGACGGCACCGCGAAGATCGAGGTGCGCGACGGCGCGATCATCGGGAGTGTGACCCAAGGGGCCTTGAATACCTACATCGCGACGGAGGACACTTCGTTCGGCGACTTCATCTTCGAGTGTGAATTCAAATGCGATCCGGGCATCAACTCCGGCATCCAGTTTCGCAGTCGCTTTGCCCACGACGACATCAAGCGCGCCTACGGCTACCAGTATGAAATCGATCCGACGCCGCGGGCGCTGTCCGCCGGCATCCAAGAGGCGGGCCGGCGGGCGTGGCTCACGCCCACGGCCAACAAGGGCGAACCGCGGGATTCCTGGGTCAAGGCGCACGGCGACATCTTCAAACCCGGTGAATGGAACACCGCCCGGATCGAGGCCCGCGGCCGGCACCTGCGCACCTGGCTGAACGGCCAGCTGATGGCGGACATCGAAGACAAGGCGGACGTCGCGATCCCGCGCGGCTTCATCGGCATGCAGATCCACCAGACGAAGGAGGCGAAGCTATTCGGGCGCGAAGCGGCTTTCCGCAACCTGCGCATCCAGCGGTTGGATTGATTGACGATCGCACCTCCGGCCAGGGAGGCGGTTGATGGGCCGGCCATCCGGTCCGCGGAAAAACCCAGCCGTGCGAAGACAGAGAGGCGGGCGGACGGATGATCAATCCGCCCGCCCGCTCCTTTTATTGAGTCTTCAGGTAGGCGGCGATGTCCGCGACATCCTGGGCGGACAACCCGAGTTGTTCGGCGCTGAGCATGAGTGAGCGGCCGAGCGGGGCCCGGCTGCGGATGCGTGCGGCGGGAACCATTTGGGTGAGCCCGCCCATGGACTGCACGATCACGGGGTCGCCGTTGCTGTAAACAATGCCGTCGATGACCGAGCCATCGTTGAGCTTCAGCTCCGTGCCGTCGTAGCCCTGCGAGATATCCGCTGAGGGATTGATGATGGAGTTGATCACGACATCGGCTGTCTGGCCGCGGGCGAAGCCGGTCAGCGTGGGGGCGTAGTCGACGCCTTTGTCCCCGATCCGGTGACAGAGCAGGCAGGATTGTGCGAGGCCGCCACCGCGCGCGGCGTCGCCCGGCAGCCGGGCGATGTCGGCGGCCGGCGGCAGCGTGGTTGCGGCCGGGGCGGGCACGACACTGGGGGTGACAGTGACTTTCTCGGCGTCATAGAGGCCCCGGGTCTTGAGGGCCGCATCCAGGCCGTTGCCGGCCCAGCGGCTGTCCTTGTAATTGAGAATCCACCACAGCGCGTGGGTCTTGACCGCGCCGGCGCCTTTTTCCGCGAGATTGAGCAGGGCGTTGGAAGCTTCGCGCGTGGGAATAAATCCGAGGGCGGTGACGGCTCCAAGCCGGTCGGACTCGGAAAGCGTCGACGAGCCGGCGCGGGCGGCGAGAGCCGGTTCGGCGCCCGCGGGAGTCAGCCGCCAGACGAGATTGGCAAACGAGGCGGGCCATTTCTGTGCATCGGCGCCCGGGGCTGACGCGGCGAGGGCGGCGTAGATTTCCTGCTCCTTGCCGGTGCAGCCGGTGCCCCACGCTTCGAGGTAGGCGCGATCCACGCCATCGTAACCGCGGGCGAGCGTGAGCAGCAGGGCGCGCGATTCGGCGAGCGGCACATCGCGCAGGGCGAGGGCGACTTCGCGGCGAACGGCGGGCGCGGCATCGGTGGCCAGCGACTTGGCGTGATCGAGCACGCGGTGGCCGGCACGCCGCAGCGCGCGGAAGGCGGCGATCCGCAGCATCGGGTTGGCGGCGCGCAGCTGTGCCTCGGTACGCGCCACGCCCTCGGGCCCGAGTTGGGCCAGCAGGAAGACGGCCCGCGCGCGGACGTAGGGGTTGGAGTCGTTGAGCAACGCGGCGACGGCGGCGGTGGCCTTGCCGCCTTGGGCGCGCAGCTTGGTAAAGCCCAGGGCGCGCACGTTGACCGCGGGACTCTTGAGCGCGGCGATCTGGCCGGTCGTGGTGGCGAGGTCGAACTTCGGTGTCGTGAGCTTCCGGCCCTTCGGTGCGATGCGGTAGATGGCGCCCGTCGCGGTGCTGTCGCGATCCTGGTGGCCGCCGACGCGGGGATCGAACCAGTCCGCCACGTAGATGGCTCCGTCGGGGCCGACGGCGACGTCGGAGGGACGGAACCAGGTTTTTAACTCGGGCGAAAGCACGCCGCGCTGGGAGTCCATGCCGCCGAATTCCCGTTCCTTGTTGCTCGTGAGGAAATCGAAACGTTCCAGCTTGTAGCCGGCGCCCTCGGCCTTCGGGAAGTACCCGAAAATCGTATTGCGGGCGGATTCGCAGGTGAGGAGGACCCCGCGCCATTTTTCGCCGAGGGCGTCACCCTCGTAGTTTACGATGCCGGTTGGAGCGCCGTTGCCGTAGACATCGCCGACCGGAATCGTGCCGGGATCCTGCTGGCGCCACTCCGCGATCGCCGTGACCTGCCCGGGACGCTTGTCGGCCTGCCAGGTGCGGCGGCCGTCGCGGGAGAAGAAACCCGCGTTGCCGTATTCCATCAGGAAGGAGGTGCGCGCGGCCGGCGG
Organism: Opitutus sp.; assembly: GCA_009695065.1. The sequence continues at coordinate 56,631 of SIBR01000007.1, forward strand.
ATCGTCGTTGTCGTTCTGGAAGACGTCGCCGAACGAGCTGACCGTCTGCTCGTAGCTGTTGCGGAAATTGTAGCCGATCACCTCGACGTTGGTGCCGTCGGGGTTCATGCGCATCGCAAATCCGCCGACGTAGACGTGGCCGTCGTCACTCTTCGAGCCGGAGATATCGAGCGGCTTCCAGTTGTAGAGCGGCACGGCGCCACTGCTGCGGCCGTCGTAAATGCTGCCGACGCGAAACGCCCGACCGGAGCGGTCGGTGAAAAACGCGCCGGTGTTACCCTGATTGAAATACCATTTACCGTCGGGGCCGTACGTCACCGAGTGGAGGGAATGGTCGTGGTTGCGGCCCTGGAAACCGCTGAGGAGCACCTCGCGTTTGTCGAAGCGCGCATCGAATTTTCCGTCGCGATCGACGTCGGTGTAGACGATGAGGTCGGGGGCGTTGGAGACCACGATCTGATTGTCGATGACGGCGATGCCGAGCGGGGCGAGGAGGCTGGGTTCCTGGATGAAGACGCTGCTCTTGTCGGCGACGCCGTCCCCGTCGGTGTCCTCGAGGATCACCACGCGGTCACCGTCGGGATCGCGGCCGGCGTGGCGGCGGTAGTTGACGCCCTCGGTGACCCAGACCCGGCCCTGGGCGTCGACGTCGAGATTGGTGGGATTGCGGAGCTGCGGCGAACGGGCCCAGACGGTGATTTCGAGATCGTCGGGCAGGGTAAACAGACTCACGGGCACGATGGGTGCGGGCGGATCGATCCCGGGAGGGATGGGGGCTTGCGCGTGAGCGGCGGAAGCGAGCACGACGAGGCCAAAGGCAATTCGGGCGCGCAGAACGAGACGGGGGAGGGGAATCATTGGCTTGAAAAAGGAGATTCCCCGCGGGTGTGGCAATCGCGTGTTTTTAGGGAGAACGGCACGGCGATGGCGCTCCCGGCCGGCCGTTACCCAGATGGGTTGGCCTGTCGGAACCAGCACTAACGGGCACAGCCGGCCTACCCGACAAACGAAGGTTCGACCCCGAGCGTGCCAGTCAGCCCGGCGATGTAATCAGGATGCCGCGCGGCCGTTGCCGCGGCATGGGTGAAGGCGAGCCGGTCCCGGAGCCCGAGTTGTTCCGTCACATCGGCATAGTTGTCGCGGGCGAGCAGCTTTTCGAGGTAGCGCGTCTGGTTGGCCCAGTGGCGGGCGTCGCGCCGCTGTTGCGCCTCGAGTCGGGCGCGATACCAGTCGCTCGCCAGCAGGTGTTCGCGGGTAAAGAGCGCGCGGAATGCCGGGGCATCGGCCGCGTGGCCCTGCCACGTGCCGTCCCGCATCAGATGGAGCAACGCCTGGAGCGGCGGCAGGGCGTGGTCGATCGAGCCATCGGCGAAGTAGCAACCGGCCGCCGTCCGCATCGCCTCGACGATGTTCGCCATGCCTTCGGCGAAGACGCCGGTGTCCTGCGTCTCGGGGCGCAGGTGCTGCTCGTCGAAGACCGTGCTCGGGTTGCTCAATACGCGCCCGCAGTAGGTTTGGACGAAACGGGCGGTGATGCGCCAGCCGAGCCGGCTGGCCAGCACCGGTTCGCCGGTGTGTTGCCAGTCGGCGCAGCGTTCGAGATAACCGTGATCGATGAGATAGCGCGGCGTGCGCTCCTCCGGCGTCATGCGGGCCCAGATTTCGGGGACAAGCAGGCTGATGTCGTGGTCGACGCGGTAACGAGGGCCGAGCCAGCCCGCGGCCGACGAGAAAACCGCGAGGTCGGTGAGCACATACGACACGAAGGCCGCGTTCAGGTCGTAAATGGGAGGCAGGGCATTGAACGGTCCCTTGGTGAGCGCGCCCTCGGACCCCGCGCCGGTGGTCGACGGCGACTTGCCCGTCAGGCTCGCGATGAAATCCATGAAGGCTTCCGGCAACTCCTGGTAATGGATGGGGCCGTAGACGCAAAGGGGACGAACGCCGGGTTCGGGTGGGTTGAGGCGGCGCCCGGCGAGCACGGCACCCACGGGAAACTGCACCGGCGAGCCGGCGGGCAGGCGGCGGTACAGTCGCGCCCCCAGGTGGGCGAGATAGGTGGAGCGGGGATCCTCGAGATCGGGCCGCTTCTGCAGGTAACGCGGATTTTTCGAGGGCTTGCCGTCGACGAGCCGCGGGTGCGCCGGCGAGGCAAGATAGTCGGGCCGGGTGGCGGTGGCGAATTTCTGGAACATCGCGCGCACGGGTTCGGTGAAGGTGTCGAAGCCGATCGCATCCTCCACGATGGTTTGCGCCGCCGCCCGGTTGAGCGGCTCGTAGTTGGAAAAGAAATTTCCTTCCTGGGAAAAATCCCGTTCGGTGCGCTTGTCGTAACCGCGGATGATCGCGTCGTCGGGCCGCTGGAAAAGCGCGTACTCGCAGTTGTGGACGAATTTCAGGGCGAGGGTGTCGCCGGTGGCGGCGGGCAGCCCGGCCACCGCGCGGCGCGGCGCAACGACCGAGGCGGTGATGTCGTCCTCGACCTGGATTTTGACCGCGGGGAAAAAATCCTTGCGCAGGCTGAAGGTCCGCCAACCACCGTCTGGCGTGAAGCCGACGCGCAGGTAGTGGGTGAGTACTTTCTGCCGGTGATATTTCACCTCGTTGCCGGGGCGCCCGTTGATGGTATCGACCGAAAAATGCCGGCGCCAGTCGTCGCCCCACTCGGGTTTGTAGTAGCGCTTGATCAGGAGCACGAGATCCCGGACGTAGTGGGGGATGGTATCGAGCCACGCGTTATACGCGTCGGTGTAATCGGAACTGCGGCTCAACAATTTCACTACGGAGCCGAGCGAGCGCTCGGGGCTGAGCAGCGGCCGGCCACGCGGGCGGTTGCGCGCCGGATCGCGGAAACGCTCGCCGTATTCGCGGCGCAGGATCGAGTCGACGAAATCGAAATCGGCCGGCAGATCGCTGACGAAGTTGGGCCCGATGAAGATGGCATCGGCGATCGACTTCGAGATTTCGGATTTGCCGCCGCCGGAAACGGTGCACGGCTTGTGGCAGAGCAGACCCTCGGCTGTCGTGCCGCGGAGTCGCCAGCGGCGGCCCTCGTCCGGCTTGACCATTTCGATCTTGTAGCCGGACGGCAGCACGTAGGTCTGGCCCGGCAGCAGTTTGATGGCGTGCAACGGGGCGGTGCGGTCACGTCTCTTGCCGCCATCGGTCCTCTTGCCGGCCGGCCAGGAGACCGTTTGCGCGCGGAGATCGAAATAGGCATCCTGCGGCACGTAGCAGATGTCGGGGTGGCGGCGGTCGCGGGCCCAGCCCTCCGGCTGGGTTTCCGCGCGGTCGCCGAGCACCGCCAGCGCTTCCTCGAAGGTGTGGTCGACGGTGGCGATGTGCTGGCTCAGCTGGAAATCCTCGCCGAGATCGTAGCTCGGAAAAACGATGGCGCCCCCCGCGTGCTCTTCCTCGCACTGGCCGAGGAGATTCGCGGCAAAGCTGATCTGGGCCTTCACCTCTTTTTTGCAGTAGCCGAAATAATTGTCGGCGATGAGCGTGACGATCGCGCCGCCGGGATCGCGGGCGGTGAGCTTGAAGGCGGCGCCGTCGTTGTAGAGTTCGTCGGGTTGCTTCCAGCACATGCCGTCGCGGCGCTCGCGGGGCGTGGCCTCCGCCCAGCGCGGGAGCCCGAGTTCCCATTTGGTCAGCCGGGTCAGATGGGTCGCGAGAATGCCGCAACCGGTGTGGCCGGTCCAGTGCTCGGGATCGAGGGCCGCGTCGTTTTCCGGCAAGTGCGGATCGCCGGCATTGCCGAAGATGCGTTCGACGAAATCGAGGTTGGCGACAAGGGCGCCGGGGACGAAGAAGCGGGTCTCCATCGCGCGCTGCGCGGTGAAACCCGGCACGGCGGGGCACACGACGGGCCGCAGGTGGAGCGAGACGAAACACCCGGCGGGCGCGGCGGCCGTGGCGGTGAACGGCAGCCGGAGCAGGTCGGCGGGCGGATGGAAGGCGTGGTGCAGCAACCGCCCGAAGACGGCGGGTGGCACGGCCTTCTTGTCGTCGGGCACGGGCAGGCCGAGCGCGGCGACATGAAAGATGCCCTGCGTGGTGCGCCGGTCGCTGCGCGGGTTGTGCAACACGCCCTGACGCACGCGGTAGGACGAGAGAATGTCGCTCCGGTGGCAGTCGGCATCGGGTGGGAGCGAGAGCAATCGCGCGAGGCCGACGCGGTCGAGCACGAGCGTGGTGGCGGGCACGCGGGGGATATCGGCCTGACCGTCGAACTGTTGATCGATGAAATTCTGGATCCGTTGGTCGACCGGGCAGAGATGGCGCGCCAGGGCGCGGTCTTTTTCGCGGCTGAGGGCGAGGAAGTGATCGACCAGCGGCGCGAGTCCGTCCGCCTGCGGCGCGGCGACCCCGGGCTGGCGGATTTCACGCAGCTTAAGGTTGAGGTAGGCGATGAGCTGTCCGTCGGAATCGCCGGGTAAATCCGCGAGGGAGGAATTGGCCATGGAGGAAAGGAGGGCGTGCCCAACCGGGCGCACCCTCCCAGCAAGGCAGGGCCGCGGCGGCGGGCAAACGTCTTGAGCGGATTTTTTGTGGGGACCGGTGGACTCGGTAAACGGGGTGGCAGCCCGCCGGTCGCGAGGTCCGGACGCTAATACACTTGCAGGTGTGGCAGCGGAAAATTACCGGGTGGGGGATGAGCCCCTGCAACAGCCCCGGCCGCGGTTCAACGACGGCGCCTTCCCGCTTGGCCAAAGTGAATGCCTTGGACCGCCGCTGGCCGGGCATCAGCCGAGCCGCGCTGGGGATCGTGCTCCTGCTTGCGCTGCTGCCGGCCGTGGCCGAGGGCGCCGGGTCGCCGGCCTCCTCATGGCGGGCGGGTGTGGCCCGCGTGAAGATCACGCCCGAGAAGACGATGTGGATGACCGGCTACGGGTCCCGCACGCATCCTGCGGAAGGCACGATGCTGGACCTCTGGGTGAAAGCGCTCGCGCTGGAGGATCCGTCCGGGCGCAAGGGGGTTTTGCTCACCGCCGACTTGTGCGGGGTGACCCGCGACATCACCAACCGCGTGGCCGCCGAATTGAGCCGGCGGCACCAGCTGCCGCGCGAATCAGTGATGGTGAATGTTTCCCACACGCATTGCTCGCCCTTCGTGGAGGGGTTTGCCGATGGCTTGCGCGTGTTCGACGACGAGGACCGGAAGAGTTTCGCCGCCTATCGGCAGCAACTGGAAGCGTGGATGGTGCAGGCCGCGGAGACGGCCTTGGCGAACCTGGTGCCGGCGGCGCTGGGCTGGAGCGTCGATTCCGCGGATTTTGCCGTGAACCGGCGGAAAAATCCCGAGAACGACGTGCCCGCCCTGCGGGCGGCCGGCAAATTGCTTGGCCCGGTGGATCACGACGTGCCCGTGCTCGCGGTGCGCTCGGCCCAGGGCGAACTTTTTGGCGTGGTCTTCGCGTATGCCTGCCACAACACGACCCTTTCGATTTACCAATGGCACGGCGACTACGCCGGTTCGGCGCAGCAGGAAATTCAACGCCGGCATCCGGGCGTGACGGCGCTTTTCGTCCTCGGTTGCGGCGGCAACATCAATCCGCTGCCGCGCCGCGAACTTCCGCTCGTGGAAAAATACGGGCGGGAACTGGCCGATGCCGTGGACCGTGCGGTGGGCCGGCCGATGCAGCCGATCAGCGGACCGTTCCGCTCCGCTTTCGAGGAAATCACGCTCGCTTTCTCCGAGCTTCCGGCGCGGGAGCAGCTGGTCGCGGCGACCAAGGCCAGAACCGAGGGCGAACGCGCGTGGGGCACCCATCTCCTTTCCCAGCTGGATCACGGAGGGATTCCCATGTCGTATCCCTTTCCGATCCAGGCCTGGCGTCTCGGCGGGCTTTCGTGGGTCGCGTTGGGCGGCGAGACGGTCGTGGACTACGCGCTGCGGCTGAAAAAGGAGGCTGGTCCAAACCTCTGGGTCTTCGGGTATTCGAACGACGTCATGGCCTACATCCCGTCCGAGAGCATTCTCGCCGAGGGTGGCTATGAAGGAAAGACCTCGATGATTCCCCACGCCAAACCGAGCGCCTGGCAGCCGGGATTGGAAGGCAAGATCGTGAGCAAGGCGGAAGACTTGTTGCGCCAGGTCCGCGCGGGCCGCTGAGGCGGAGGCGGTGCGCCGGGTGGCGGCCCTTGCCTTTTTCGAGCGAAACTAAATCACTCAAGGTGCAATGCGGCCGAACCGTGGGTCGCGCTGCAATCTCCCGTTAAACGCGGTTTTCGGCGTAACAAATCCCCCATGAAACCCCTGACCCTGCTTCTTACCTGTACCGCCCTGCTCGGGCTGCCGGGCTCCACGCGCGCCGCGGATGTTCCCCAGTACCGCGACTTGTTCAACGGCCGGGATCTGACCGGCTGGGTCAATGTGAACACCGGTCCGGATACCTGGAAAGTGCGCGACGGTCTGCTGGTCTGCAGCGGGCGGCCGATCGGCGTGATGCGTTCCGAAAAGCAATACGAGAATTTCATGCTGCACATCGAGTGGATGCATCTGGAGCCCGGCGGAAATTCCGGCGTGTTCGTCTGGAGCGAAGGCACGGTGCCGCCGGGCAAGCAGCTGCCGAAAGGCTGCGAGGTGCAGATGCTCGAGCTGGATTGGCCGAACATAAACCGCGACAAGGATGGCAAGCCCCGCCATCCGGGTTATGTGAGCGGCGAATTGTTTGGCGCGAACGGACTGAAAACGACGCCCGACAACCCACGTGGTGACCGAAGCATGTCTTTCGAGAGTCGCTGCAAGGGCCGCGGCGAGTGGAACACCTACGATGTCGTCTGCGTCGACGGCGTCATCAAGCTGGCGGTCAACGGCAAGTTTGTGAACGGCGTCAGCAAGTCGACGGTGCGAAAAGGCTACCTGTGCCTCGAATCCGAGGGCGCCGAGATTCACTTCCGGAACATCCGCATTCTGGAGCTGCCGCCGGGCATGGTGACGCCCGAACAGACTGCGCCCGTCGTGCAATAAAAACAGGGTGCCCGCCGGCTGGCGGGCACTGCGGAGGCCGGCCGGGTTAACGCCCCGGACCGATGCCGACGAGCGGCTGGGAACTGCGCAGGTAGGCGAAAAGGTCGCGCACCTGCTGTTCGCTCTGGGCCTCGAGCAGACCCTCGGGCATGAGCGAAGCCCCGGCGCCGGCGAGCTTGACGATCGCCTTGCGGTCGAGCGCGAGGTTCTGGCCGTCGAGGCCGCGCAGCACGACAAACTGGTCGTTCTTCTCGACCAGGAATCCGCTCAACGAGCGCGCGTCCTTCGTTTCGACGAGCGTGTATTCGTAGCCTTCGCGGATTTCCGCGCTGGGGTTGACGATGTTCAGGAGCATCCGCTCGACGTCGTCGCGTTTGTAGGGTGTCAGGTCCGGCCCCAGTTGTCCGCCTTTGCCAAAGAATGTGTGGCAGGCGCCACAGGTGTTTTGAAAAACCGTGCGGCCGGCATACGGATCGCCGACGCCGGTGTGAACGATGCCGGCGAGGCGCTTGATCTGCTTGTCCATCTCGGCGGTCGTGGGCCGGCCGTGACTGCCCCAGATTTTTTCTGTCAGGGCCACGACCGCCGGATCCTTGTGCAGTTTGATCGCGCTGACGATGTTGGGCGCCACCGTGTCGGCTTTGATCTGACCCGCCGCGATGGATTGCAGCCACTGCCGCGACCACGCGGCGCGGCTGGCGAGCAGCGCTTGCGCGGCGTTTTGCGTGTCGCGGTGCATCTTCGGGTAGAGTGCCACGATGCGTTCGCCCACTTGCGGGTCGTCGTAGGCCTGCAGCGCGTTCAACGCGGCCTTTTGCAGCGCGGCGTTGCGCGAGCGATCCATCAGCTGCAACAGCACGGGAACCGAGGCGGGGATTTTCACCTCGCCGACAATGCCGATGTATTGGATCCGGGTGGCGGCCCGGGCGTTTTCGTCGGCGATGGTTTGCAGGGCGGTCGCGATGGATTCCGGCTTGGCCTGCCGGAGGCCGAGCGCCACCGAGCCGGTGTCGAAGCGGGCCATGCCGGCGAGCAGTTCGTCGGGCAGGCCGCTGAGCGAGCGGCCTTGAAAGGCGGCCTCGAAGCCGGCGAGCAACGCCGCACTGTGCTCTTTTGACGGTGACAGCTGGAACAGCCGGGCGCAGGTGAGCAAATCCTGGCGCGTGCCGGCTTGGGCGTAGCGGCGCATCACGCGCTCGAGGAGATGCTGGCGGACGACGGGGCGGGCCCAAACCGAAAGATCCTCGAAGAGCGCGAGCACTGCGGGGCGATCGGATTCGGCCTTCGTCTCGATGGCCCACCAGAGCAGCAGCGGCAGCCGGTTGTCGCCGGCATCTTCATCATGGGCCAGCAGCTGGCGTACGATGGCGAGATCGTCATGGGCCGGCAGCCGGCGGGCGGAACAGGCGAGCTGGCCGCGCACCTCAAGATTGGTTTCGGTTTGCGCGAGGCGCGCGAGTTTCGCGGCGACGGCGGGCGAGACCTGGTTTTCATCGCACAGCAGACGGGCGGTCCACAAGCGGACGAACGGATCGGTGTGCCCGAGGGTTTGCAGGGCGGTCGATTCGGTGAGTCCGCCGCTGAGATTCAGCGCCCACAGCGCTTCGAGGGCGAGCTGGCCGTTCGATTCGGCCACGAGTTTCGTGAGCGCGGGAATCGCCGACCGATCCTTGCGGTCGCCGAAAATGCGCAGCGCAGTCTGGCGATACCATTTGTTCGGATCGCCCAGGCGTTTGATCAATTCGGCGGTCGACAGCCGGCCGAGGTCGAACGCGGGCGCGGGTGCCGCGCCCCTGGCGTTGAGACTGTAGATGCGCCCGTTGCCGCGATCGATGCGGTCGTCCTGATTGTAGAGATGGTCGACCTGGCGATCGTACCAGTCGCAGATATAGATGCCGCCATCCGGACCGACCTTGATATCCACGGGGCGGAACCACCGATCGGGGCTGGTCACGATGCGCGTGAGGTCAATGGTTTTGAAAGCGGATTGGTCCGGGGTGATTTCGCTCTCGACAATCTGCCCTTGAAGCGGCTCGGCGCCGAACAGTTTGCCGGCGTAGCGGGCGGGCAGGCTGCCGCCCTCGTAGATGAGAAAATTGTGAGTGAAACGCGCGACGGAGCCGTGCTTCATCGGCGGGAAATAACCGAACGCGTAGGGATTCGAGAGCGGGCCGTGTTTGTCGAAACCCTTTTGGAGATAGGCGCCCGGCAGGTAGTAGAAGCCGCGGGTGTCGGCGCCGTTGTGCCCCGAGAAGATCCGGCCCTTGGCGTCGATCTCGACTCCGAACGCGTTGCCGCCGCCTTCGGAAAATATCTCGAAACGCTTTGTCTCGGGATGATAACGCCAGATGTGCTGGCCGAGGGAATTTGAGATGGGTTCCTTGTCGATGCCGGGTCGGACGATGTGGGCCGTGACCGTGCTCCCCTGCGCGCCGTAGAGCCAGCCGTCGGGTCCCCAGCGCAGGCTATTGGTGACGGAGTGAGTGTCCTCAAGGCCGAAGCCGGCGAGATGCACGACGGGATCGCCGTCGGCGATGTCGTCGTTGTTCGCGTCGGGGTAGAACAGCAGGTAGGGCGGGTTCAGCACCCACACGCCGCCGCGGCCGCGCTCGACCGAGGTGGCGACGTTCAGGCCGTCCATAAAGGTGGTCTGCCGGTCGAACACGCCATCGTGGCGGGTGCTCTCGTGGATGGTGATTTTGTCCCGGCCCCGGACATGATGGGGCGGTGGCAGCGGCACCTTGTCGTAGACGGCGCGCCAATAATCGTCGTGGCTGACGACCTTGAGTCCGGCGGGTTCGGGGTATTGGAGGTATTGCACGACCCACATGCGGCCGCGTTCGTCGAAATTAAGAAACAGCGGCTGCGCCACGGCGGGTTCGGCCAGCAGCGACTTCAGCTCCAACTCGGCCGGAATGCGGAAAGCCTTCAGGGCCTCGGCCGGGCTTAGCGGTTGGGAATCGGTCGGCGCCACGCTGCTGATGCCGGGGGCTCCACCGCGAGGCCGCGTTTTTCCCTTCCTGGCATTCGGCGCGGCGTCGGGCGCTTGCGCGAAGGCCTGGGTGACGGCGAGGAGCAGCAGGAGCGGAAGCTGCCATCGGGTGCGTTGGATGTCACAATTCGACCGGACGATGCGGGAGCACGGGGTGGGGTCGCACATGCTTGGAATCTGCCCGGCGCCCAAAAATTATGCAAGAAGGCCATCCAGCTCCGGCCGCGGCAGCCCTTGCGTTTTTTGTCGGAGCCGCGTTTCTCTTCGGGGCAAGGCGGGTTCGGCTGAAGGCCGCCGACCGCGATCGAAAATGGCAGCGCCGCCAACATTCAAAACTCCGGAAACGATGAAGACCAAAACCACCCGCCGCGATTTTCTTGGAACCGCCACCGCCATGGCTGGCGCCGGCTTGAGCCTCGGTTTGGGCAAAACGTTCGCCGCGGCTCCGGCGAAGGGCCCGGCGGGCCGGAGCAAGGTTCCCAACTGGCCGGTCTTCGACGAGCGGGAAGACAAGGCCCTGCTGGAGGTGCTGCACAGCGGCATTTGGGGGCGTTCGGGCCGCGGACAAAAGGTCGTGGCCTTCGAGAAGGCCTACGCGGAACTGACCAACACCAAGTATTGCGTGGCGACGGCCTCTGGCACGGGTTCCCTGCTCACCGCCCTCGGGGCTTATGGCGTCGGACCGGGCGACGAGGTGATCCTGCCGGTTTATACGTTCGTCGCCACCTTCAACGCCGTCACCGCCAGCTACGCGCTGCCGATTTTCGCGGATACGAATTTGGAATCCTTCCAGGTCGATGCTGGCAAGATGGCCGCCGCCATCACCCCGAACACCCGGTTGTTGCTGCCCGTGCACATCGGCGGTTCGCCGGCGGACATGGACGCAATCGGCAGCCTGAGCAAGGCCCGCAACGTCCCCATCATCGAGGACGCCTGCCAGGCGTGGGTCGCGCAGTGGCGGGGCAAGGGCGTGGGCAACACCGGGCTCGCGGGCTGTTTTAGTTTTCAGGCGAGCAAGAACCTCACCGCCGGCGAGGGCGGAGCCATCGTCACCAACGACGGGGAGTTCGCCGACAAGTGCTTCAATTTCCACAATCAGGGCGGTGGCCGGCCGCGGACCAGCGGCGGCGGTCGCGGGGCGAACTTCCGGCTCACGGAATTTCAAGGCGGATTGTTGCTGGCCCAGATGACCCGGCTCGAGGCCCAGTCGAAGATTCGCGATCAGAACGCAGCCTATCTGACGAGCCTGCTCGGCGAGATCCCCGGCATCAAACCGGCGCGGTTGCACGACGGCTGCACCCGCAGCGCGTATCACCTCTACATGTTCCGCTATCAGAAGGAACGTTTCGGTAATCTGCCGCGCGCGAAGTTCATGGAGGCGCTGGGGAAGGAGGGAATTTCCGCTTCCGGCGGTTACACGCCCCTCAATGCCGCCGCCCACGTCCGGGCGCTGGCCGCGAATCCCTACTACCAGAAAATCTACGGCAGGGACACGATGGCGAAGTGGGAGGAGCGCAATCAGTGCCCGGTGAACGATCAGCTCTGTTCCGAGGGGGTGTGGTTCACGCAACCGACGCTGCTGACGGACCGCGTGGAAATGGAGCGAATCGCCGAGGCGATTCGGAAAATCCAGAAGCGCGCGCCCGACATCGCGCGGAGTTGAACGGCCCGTTGCCCCAGCCGGTTTTTGGGCCGGTGGGGCACCGCCCCGATCCCGTTACGGTGTTCATGGCGCTTTCAATTCCTGTCGACCGCGGGTTCCACCCATGTTTCTGCGTAGTTATCCTGCGCCACGGCCGGAGCTTGATGCGGGCGCGGCTGGGGTAGGGCCAACGGAAGGATCTGCCAACTACCCCGGGCCACCGCTGTTGGCGGATGGACCAGCCACCCGGACCTGGGTGTCGACCACCAGCGTCGTCACCATGTCGGAGCCGACGTTCGTCATCGTCCGGGTCATATCGAGAATGCGATCCACCCCGAGGATGATGCCGATGCCCTCCGGCGGAATGCCAAACGTCACGAGCAGACCCGCAATCAAGGGGAGTGAGCCGCCCGGAATGCCCGCGACGGCGACAGCGCTCAGCACGGAAAGGAGCAGCAGGGTGATCTGCTGCATGGCGGAGAGGTCGACGCCGAAGACCTGAGCGACGAAGAGCACGACACAGCCTTCGTAAAGGGCCGTGCCGCTCATGTTCATCGTGGTGCCGAGGGGCAGGACAAAACCGGCCACGCTGGGCTGAAGCTTGAGGGTGTCTTTCGCGCAGGCGAGGGCGGCGGGGAGACTCGCATTGCTCGAGCTCGTGGAGAAAGCCGTGATCAGCACGCCGCGGATGTCCTTGAAAAACTGCGCGGGACTCCGGCGTGCCCAGAACTTGATCCACAGCGACATCGTGCCGAAGAGGTGCAGCAGCAGCACGGTCACGCACCCGACGACGAATACCCCGAGCGCGATCAGGATGTCCACGCCGATCTTCACGATCACGCTGTAGATCATCGCCGGCACCGCATAGGGCGCGAGCCGGAGCGCGAAGTTGACGATGCCCGTCATCAGCTCGGTCACCAATTCGAGCGAGTCCTGGAGCTTGCGGCGTTTTTCCTCGCCGAGTTGCGTGCCGACGGCGCCGACGAGGATCGCGAAGAGAATCAGCGGCAGCATGTCGCCGATCGTCGCGTTGGTATGGCCGGCGACGGCGCCCATCAGATTCTTGGGCATGAACATCTCGACGATCGCCGCAAAGTTCATGTCCGGGGAGGCGGCACCGGTGGCGATGTGCTTTTGCGCCGCGCCGCCGAATTCCTGCAGCAGCCGGGTCTTGGCGGCGGCGTCGAGCCGGTTGCCGGGCTGCACGACGTTCATCATCAACAGGCCAAGGCCGACGCCGATCGCCATGTTCAGGAAGAAAAGGACGAAGGTCCGGCTGGCGAGGGGGCCGAGCCGGTCGAGTCGGCCGAGCTGCACGACGCCCCCGGCCAGCGATGCGAACACGAGCGGGACAACGACGAAGAAAAGCATCCGCAGGAAGATCTGCCCGAATGGGTCCAACACCGCGGTGCTGAACGCCCGGGCATGCTCGACGAGGGAGTGCGGTGCCCGGCCGAAGGGCAGCGCAAAGACCGGCAGCGCAGGGTTGAGGGCGATGGTCGCGATCCCGGCGATGACGCCGACAACGAGCCCAAGCAGGATGCGGTTGGCTCGGGGGCGGTTCGACTCTGCCATGTTGGGGCCGCACCCTGCCGGCCCGCGGAAAGGTTGTCCAATGGGAAGTGCATCCCGTCGCTTCGTGACGATTGACAGGCCGCGCGAGTCACCTTCATCTGGCGGGCCAACCCCACCATGAATTTCCGCTGGATGATGCGTCGTCTGAACCGCTGGGGAATGTCCCGGCACAAGTTACGCGGTGGTTTTCTGCACACGCGGCTGGGCGATCGCATTCTCCATCGCGAGTTGTGGGTGCCGACCCGCATGAGCCTCGCGCTGGCGTTTTTGGTCGGCATGCCGGTGGCCACGATCCCCTTCCTGCCGTTGCAGAGCGTGATCGCGTGCGGCATCGGCTTTCTGGTGGGCGCCAATCTGCCGGTGTGCCTGCTCCTCCAGTATCTTTCGAACCCGGCCACCGCGGTGGTGCAACTGCCCGTGTGTTACCTGATCGGGGAACTCGTGCTCGGCGGCGATTTCGCAGAAATCTACGCCCACGTGCGGGCCAATCCGGTGACGGCGTTTTCCGGGCACAACTTTTTCGCGTTGTATCTCGGCTCGTTTGTCCTCGGCCCGTTGCTGGGTGGGTTGGGTTATTTGCTCACGAAATTCTTCTGGCGCGAGCAACCGCCGAAGGCGAAGCAACACGGGGGGCATCACGGGGCGCCGTTGCCCCACCACCCGCACAAGAAGCCGGCGTGAGCGGTCGGTCCGGTCGTGGCCGGGGCTGACCGCATCCTGCAATGGAGAGTTTCAGTGCCGTCCTCCTCGCGGCCGGGCGTTCGACCCGCATGGGTTGCGACAAGGCGTTGATCGAGGTCTCGGGCATCCCGCTCTGGTCACGGCAGCGTGACGTGCTGGCGGATGCCGGGGCGGCGGAAATCTTCCTGTCGGCGCGCCCGGAACAGCGTTGGGCGCACGCGGCGCCGGGTTTCGCGGCGGTGGTGGCGGATGCCGGTCCCGATGGCGGCCCGATCATGGGGATCATCGCGGCGCTCGAACGTGCGGCCCACGCCCGCCTGGCGGTGCTGGCGGTCGATCTTCCGCGGATCGAAGCCGATTGGTTCCGGCGGCGCGGGGCGCAGGTCTCGCCGGGTGTCGGGCTCGTCGGCCGCCGCGGTGACGCTTTCGAGCCGCTCGCGGGATTTTATCCGCGTGCGATCCTGCCGCTGGCGCGCGCGGCGGTGGCGCGGGGCGAGCGTTCTCTGCAGCGGTTGCTGGAGGCGGCCGAGGCCGGGGGGCTGATGCGGGTTTGCCCGATCGGGGAGCACGAGGCCGCTTGGTTCGAAAATTGGAACGAACCGGCGGACACCGGGCCGCGGCCGGCGTAGCGTCGTCCGCTCACGCGTAGCGGTCCTCGGTCCAGGGATCCGCGGTGTTCGAGTAGCCGCGAACTTCCCAGAACCCGAGTTTGTCCTCGGCGAGAAACGTGATGCCGCTCACGAATTTCGTGCCCTTCCAGGCATAGAGTTTGGGGATAATCACGCGCGTCGGTCCGCCGTGCTCGCGCGGCAGCGGGGCGCCGTCGAAACGCGTGGCCACGAGCACGTCGTCGTCGAGGCAGCGGTCGAGCGCGACATTGGTCGAGTAACCGTCGAAGCCGGTGAAATAGACGAAGCGTGCCTCCGGCTTGGGTTGGACGAGCTCGTAGAGCGTGGTCAGGGCCACGCCACCCCAGCGGCAGTCGTATTTGCTCCAGGTCGTCACGCAGTGAAAGTCGCTCACATCGTCGACCTGGGGGAGAGCGTTGAACGCCGGCCAGTTCAAAACCGCCGGGTGCTCCACCAGCCCGTCGATTTTCAACCGCCACTCCGCGGGTGGGATTTCCGGTTGGATGCCGAGGTCGAGCACGGGAAATGCGGTGGTGAGCTTTTGCCCCGGGGGCAGCCGGTCCGCTGCCGCCACGGGCCGGGCGGTGTGCCCGAGCGCTTTCTGCTTCTCGGCCCAACGCTGCTTCGCTGCGATATAGCGATCTCTCGACATGGTTGGAAGCTAGGTGGCGGGTGATGCGGCGCAAGTGTCCGCACTCCTCGCGCGTTAGCCCGGTTCCACGGTTTCCGCCAGGGCGCGGGCCACGGCGGCGCGCCGGCGCAGGTAGTAGATGACCATGCCGCCCTGGTAGAGCAGCGAAAGAAACGCGACCAGCCACAGCCCGACCCGATAAACGGTCGCCAGATACTGCTCCGTCGTCATGCCCAGCTCCGCGGCGCTCAGGTCGATCAGCGAGCGCATTTCTTCGGGGATGGGCGGCGTCTCGTGGTGGAGCAAGCGCAGCGCGCAGTAGCCCAGAATGGTGGCGAGCAGGAAAACCTGGCTGCCGACGAGCCAGTTCATGCCGCGCGCCCGGCCATCGTTCAACAGGGCCGCGCCATGCAGTTCGAGGGCGCCGGCCCCGGCGACCAGCAATCCGGTGATCGCGCCGACGAAATCGCCGGCCAGCGCGGCCAGCAGCGCGAAGAGGCCGGCGATCACCAGCATGCTCAAGCCGTCCCGACGCGCGAGCCGTTGGACGCGGAAGAGGGCTTCATCGGGCAGGAGCGGAGGTTGCGGCATGGGCGCTTGTCATCCTTGTGCGGGCACCGAACCTCAAGCCTGTTCGTGTGAACCTTGCATTGCGGGCCGCGGGGGGTTGCGGCAATCCCTTCGCGTTCCTGCGGCAACGCGATGGTGCTTTGCGTTGCGCTGCCGCCGGACCGATCATTCTCCGCTTCTGTGTCGAAATCCCATCCGCCGTTTCCCTTTCGTCTCGAGTTCCCCCCCGAGCTGCCCATCAGCAGCCGGGCAGAGGAGATCACCGCGGCCATTCACGCGAATCAGGTGGTGATTCTCGCCGGCGAAACGGGTTCGGGCAAGACCACGCAGATTCCCAAGATGTGCCTCGCGGCGGGGCGGGGGACGCGCGGCCGGATCGCGTGCACGCAGCCACGGCGCGTGGCGGCGCTGTCCGTCTCGCGGCGCGTCGCCGAGGAGCTCGGCGTCGAGTGGGGCGGCCTCGTCGGTGCCAAGATCCGCTTCAACGACCAGACGACGGCGCAAACGGTAATCAAATTTCTTACCGACGGCATGCTGCTCGCCGAGGTGCAGGGTGATCCGCTGCTGCGCCACTACGACACGATCATCATCGACGAGGCCCACGAGCGCTCGCTCAACATCGATTTCCTGCTCGGGCACCTGCGCACGCTGCGCTACAAACGCCCCGAACTGAAGATCGTCGTCACCTCCGCGACGATCGACACGGCGATGTTCAGCGCGGCGTTCGACGACGCGCCGGTGATTCAGGTCGAGGGCCGCACGTTTCCGGTCGAGGTCATCTATGCGCCGCTCGATGCGCTGGGGAGCGACTACGCCCCCGACGATGAAAACGAAGAAAAGGACGACGCGGCCGCCGTCGCCTCGGCGAAGGCCGAGGCCCTGCACTACATCGACGGGGCCGTCGCGGCGGTCGAGCGCATCGTGCGCGAAAGCACGGGCGGCGACATCCTCGTGTTTCTCCCGAGCGAGCGCGACATCCGGGAGGTCGGCGAACTGTTGGAGGGCCGGCTGCGTTCGGCCGGCCGGCAGCACGAACTGGTGCCGCTCTTTGGCCGGCTCTCGAACGCGGGGCAGCAACGGGTCTTCGCGCCGACGCCACGCCGCAAGATCGTCCTCGCGACCAACATCGCCGAGACCTCGCTCACGATTCCCGGCATCCGCTTCGTCGTCGACACCGGTCTCGCGCGCCTGAGCCGCTACTCGCCGCAGGCGCGCACGCGCCGTCTGCCGATCGAGCCGATCGCGCAGTCCAGCGCCGATCAGCGCAAGGGCCGGAGCGGCCGCGTGGCCGACGGCGTGTGCATCCGGCTCTATTCGGAAAAGGATTATCTCGAGCGGCCGCGTTTCACCCAGCCGGAAATCCAGCGCGCCAACCTCGCCGATGTCATCCTCCGCCTGAAGGCGTTTGGCCTCGGCGACATCGAGCGCTTTCCGTTCATCAACATGCCCGCCGCGAAATCCATTCGCGCCGGCTACGCGCTGCTCGACGAGCTCGGCGCGCTGGAGGAGGCGCAGCCCGGCGCCGAATCGCGCCAGCTTACGCCGCTCGGCCGTGAACTCGCCCGCCTCCCCGTCGACCCGACCGTCGGCCGGATGATTTTGCAGGCGCGGTCCGAGAAAGCCGTGCGCGAAGTGCTGGTGATCGCGGCGGGCCTTTCGATTCAGGATCCCCGCGAGCGGCCGATGGACAAGCAGCAGCAGGCCGACGCCGCCCACCGGCGGTTCGCGCATCCCGACTCCGATTTCCTCACGCTGCTCAACGTCTGGGACGCGTGGCACGACCAGTTTGAAAACCTCTCCCAGGCCAAACTGCGCCGCTTCTGCCGCGATCATTTTCTCAGCTACACGCGCATGCGGGAGTGGCGCGACGTCCATGCGCAGTTGTTCGACGTCCTGCGCGAGCGGGATGACTTCAAGCTGACCTCGGCCTTCAAGGCTGTTGGAGCGGCTTCGCGCCGCGATCCGCCGGCGGCCAAGAGCGAATCGCGGCCTAAAGCCGCTCCTGCAGATTCCGATCCCACGCTCTTCGGCACGCCGAGCTACCGGGCGATCCACCGCAGCATTCTCGCCGGCCTGCTCGGTAATATCGCGATGTTCGACGAGGAAAACGGCGGCTACAAGGCGACGCATGACCGGCGGGTGGGGCTGTTTCCCGGCTCGGTGCTGTTCAAGCGTGACGAGGCGAAGCGCAAGTCGAAGGACGCGGGGCAACGCGACGCACCGAAAAGCCCGCCGAAGGCTGCGCGCTGGATCATGGC
Source organism: Opitutus sp. (assembly GCA_009695065.1). The sequence goes on from SIBR01000007.1 coordinate 74,582, forward strand.
CTCCGAAATCATGGAGACCTCGAAGCTCTACGCGCGCACCTGCGCGCGGCTCGATCCACTCTGGGCGCTCGACCTCGGTGCCCACATCGCGCGCGTGGCGCACAGCGAGCCGTTTTGGAACGAGAAGGCGGGCCGCGTCATGGTGAAGCAGCGCACGCGGCTCTACGGCCTTGAGCTCGAGAGCCGCGCGGTCGGCTACGGCGGGATCGATCCGGCGCATGCCACCGAGATCTTCGTGCGCGAAGGGCTGGTGAACGACACGATTACGTTTCCGCTGGATTTCATTACGCACAACCGGGCCGTTCGCGAAAAAGTCGAGGACGCCCTGACGCGCGCGCGCGACCGCGGCTATCTCAACGTGGACGAGGCCGCGTATCGTTTCTACGCCGCACGGCTGGAGAATATCTCGGCGGTCGCCGAGCTCGTGGACCTGGTGCGCGAGCGCCGCGGCGCGGAGCCGCGCTTTCTGATGATGACGCCGGACGACCTGCGGGACCCGGCAACCGTGGCGCACGATGCGGCGTCGTTTCCTGCCGCGCTGCCGATCGACAATCGCGCGCTGCCGCTCAACTACGCCTACAAGCCGGGCCAGGCGGACGACGGTGTGACACTCAACGTCAGCGTGCGGGAGGCCGAGGCGCTCACCCCCGCGGCGCTCGACTGGGCCGTGCCCGGGCACCTCGCTGAAAAGGTGGAACACTACCTTCGCGCCACACCGAAAGAGGTGCGCCGCCTGTTTGTGCCGCTCGCCGAGACGGCGAAGGGTCTGGCCGAGCAGGTGGTGGCCCGCGACCGGTTGACCGGGCGGCGCGAGTCGCTGACCGAGGCGCTGGCCGGGCAAATTGCGGAACGGTTTCGCGTGTCGCTCGATCCGGCCGTGTGGAACGACAAGCCGTTGCCGGAGCACCTGCGCGTGCGCGTGCGCGTGGTCGACGACAAGGGCCGCGAGCTGGCCGCCAGCCGGGAACTCGCCGAGATCGACGCGGCGCTGCACCTGCAGAAACGGACGGCGAGCGCGGATGTCGCCCGCGTCGAGCCCGACGCGTGGCGCCGCGCCCGCGCGAAGTGGGAGACGCCGGCGCAGACGGCGTGGAGTTTCGGGGAATTTCCGGAACGCGTGCTTGTGACCGAGCAGGCCGGCGTGCCGGTATTCGCGTTTCCGGGCCTGCAGGCCGCGAAGGCCAGTCCCGACTCCGCCAAGGCTTCGGCGGGCGGGGCCGCCCTCCTGCTGTTCAAGACGCCGGAAGAGGCGGAGGGGGCGTCGCGCGCCGGGCTGGCCGCGCTGTTCGAGCGTCAGCTTTCCCACGATCTCGGCTGGCTCGAACGCGACTTGCGCGCCGTGCGGCTGCTTGGCCCGCTGATATCGACGCTCGTGCCGGCGGACGAGTTGCAGGCGCAGGCGTTCGCGTCGATCCGCCGCTGGCTATGCGGCCGGCCGGTCGAGCCGCTGACGGCGGCCGCGTTTGCGAACGTCCTTGAGCGGGCCAAGTCCGATCTCCGGGGGCTCGTGCCGCGGTACTGCGACGTGCTGAAGGAGATTCTAACCGCGCGGCAGGACTTGCTCGTCCATCCGAAACCGTACGCCGGGCTCGACGGGGAGCTCGCCGCGTTGATCCCGCCGGATTTCCTGCGCACGACGCCCTATGCCCAGCTCGCGCATCTTCCGCGCTACCTGAAGGCGATGAAGCTGCGCGCCGACCGCTGGCGGCAGAATCCGGCGAAGGACGCCGAGCGCGCGGCCCAGCTCGCGCCCTACGTCGCCGCCGTGCGGAAGCTTGTTGGAGGCGCGGTGCGCTCACCGCGTTCCGACGCGCTCCGCTGGCTCGTGGAGGAATTTCGCGTGAGCCTCTTCGCGCAGGAACTCGGCACGGCCGAGCCGGTGTCCGCCGTGAAACTTGGCCGGGCGCTCGCTGCGCTCAAGGCGGACGTCGTTACACCGCAGGCCGAAATCGCCCCGGCGCCAAGGCCGATCGTCAGCGCGCCCGTTGCCGCGAAGAAATCCACACCGCTGAAAAACCTCGGCGCACTCGACAAGCTGTTCCCGCGCTGAGGGGATGCGGAACGTTGTTTCGTGACGGGCCTTTTCTCACCAGGTGCCTGGAGCCGCTGATCTTCGCTCATTTTCAAAAACAAGGGCGGGTGATGACGTGCGTGGTTCGCCTGATCGGCGAACCGCAGAGGCAACGGGTGGTTTCGGAAATTTGATTAGCGGAGATAAGCGAAGATGAGCGGTTAAGAATCCGGCTTTCCTTCGGGCGCCGACACTCGGCATGCCTCGCCCGTCCGACCGGGTGTGGCACTGCTTCACTCACTGATGCACAGAGCCTCAGTCGGATTCCTCGACCGAGTTCGGCAGCTCGTTGCGGTCGTCGGTTTTCCGCGGGAAGTTCTCGGCGAGCAGCGCACCGGCGCGTGTGATGCCGAGCACGAGACCGGCGGTGAAATCTCCGCGCTTGAAATGCTCCGTCATCGCGGCGGCCAGTTCGGTCCAAAACGCATCGCCGCATTTCTCGTGCACGCCCGTGTCGCCGATCACGGCAAAGCTCCGCGAGCGCGGGGCGAGAAAAATCAAAACGCCGTTACGGGCGGCCGTCCCAGTCATGCCCAGGCGCTCGAACTGGATTTTCGCCGCTGCCACCGCGTCGGCGGTTGTCCGGCGCGAGACGATCACGCGGATCTCGCCAGAGGTGCGGCCCTCGGCGTCGCCGATCGCGGCGACGATCCGGGCGTGATCGATCTTGGGCTGAAGGGGCAGCAGGTTCATCACCATTTTCCTCCCGCGCCCCCGCCGCCAAAGCTCCCGCCGCCACCGGAAAATGCGCCGCCGCCGCCCGAGGAGGATCCACCTCCGCCCCAGCCCCCGCCACCCCACGGACCGCTGCCCAGCCACATCGATTGCCGGCCCCGGCGGCCGTAAACCGCCGCGCGGCGCGACCGCGCCTGGAGCACCGCCATGATGATGATGAACACGATCACGGGGATGATGCCGTTGCCGGAACCGATCCGGTGGGAGCGATCGGCGACGGTGCGGCCCGTGCCGCGGTATTCGCCGCGAGCGGCCGCCATCAACGCGTGCACGCCGGCGGTCAGGCCGGCGTCGAAATTTCCGGCGCGAAACGGCGGGATCAGCTCGTTTTCGATGATCTGTTTGCACAGCGCGTCGGGCAGGGCGCCTTCGAGCCCGTAGCCGGTCACGATGCGGATGTCGTGACTCTCCTGAAACAGGAAAAGCACGGCGCCATTTTTCCGCTCCTTCTGGCCAACCCGCCACTGCTGGGCGACGCGCACGGCGTAGTCCTCGACTGAGGAGTTGGATTGCATCCGCGGATAGATCGCGACCACCAGCTGGTTGGAGGTGTCGCGCTCGAACTGCGCGAGTTCGGCGTTGAGCTTTTGGGCGGTTTCGCGCCGCACCACACCGGCGTAGTCGTTGAAGTGATTCGGCGGTGCGGGCGGAATCACCTCGGCGGCGCGCGTAAGAGTCGCGCCGAGGATGAGCAGGAGACTCAGCAGGCCGGGGCTCAGCCGGGCCCGCCGAAATCCGCCGGGCGAACGCCCAATGTCCGGCCGCACCGCAGGCGGCGCGGCGAAAACACCGCGCCCTGCCACAAATCCGTTCACGGCGTTTTCTTCGCGCCGAAGTCGAATTTCACCTCGGGCGGCCGGTCCGCGCCGGCGGTGGCGGCGAAATAGGGCCGGGCGGTGTGGCCGAACATGCCGGCGATCAGGACGGCGGGGAAGCGCTTGATCACCGTGTTGTAGGCCTGGACCGCTTCGTTGAAGCGACCGCGTTCGACGGTGATCCGGTTCTCGGTGCCCTCGAGTTGAGCCTGCAGGTCGCGAAACGCCGCGGTCGCCTTCAAGTCGGGATAGCGCTCGGCCACCACCAAGAGTCGTGAGAGGGCGGAGCCGAGGCGGCCCTGCGCCTGCTCGAACTGCGCGAGTTGCGTGGGATTGCCCGGCGCCCCGGCCACGGGCAGTTGCACGCGACCGACCGATGCGCGGGCTTCGACGACCTCGGCCAGCGTGGACTTTTCGAAGTTGGCCGCGCCGGAAACCGTGTTGACGAGATTCGGAATGAGGTCGGCGCGGCGTTGATAGACATTCTGCACCTGCGCCCAGGCGGCGTCCGTGCCCTGCTGCAAGGTGACGAGGCGGTTGTAGATGCCACTGACGCCGAGGGCGACGACGACGGCCAGCAGCACGATGAAGCCGATGACGGCGAGAACGATTTTGCCTATGCTCATGGTGGTGCACAAGAAGCATGGGCGGCGGCGGCGCACAAGGCGCATCGCCGTCGAAGCCCGGCCGGCGGTTATAATGGACGGCCCAGCCGAAGGGAAAACGCGCGGGTACGGGACCGGGATTCGAGTTGCGCGGCGGCGGGGTGGGTGCACACTCCGCCTCACCCCAAGTTCCCCATGAATGCCCCCATATCCGCTTTGCTGGATCGCAAGGGATCCTTCGTTCATGCCATCGCGCCAACCCTGAGTGTCAGTGACGCCGTGGCGGAAATGAACCGGTTGCGCATCGGGGCCATCGTGATTCTCGACGGGGAAAAACTTGCCGGAATCTTTACGGAGCGCGACGTGCTCCGGCGCGTCGTCGGCGACGGGGTCGATCCGCGGACGACCTGCGTCATGGACGTGGCGACGAAGAATGTGCTGACGGTTGGCCCCACTGCGACCGTCGAGGAGGTCGCGTCGCTTTTCACGGAGAAGCGCTGCCGCCATCTGCCCGTGGTGAACGAGGGCCGGCTGGTCGGGCTGATCTCGATCGGCGACATTTCTCGCTGGGTGGCCGACGCGAATCGCGCGGAAGCCGAGCATTTAAAGAACTACATCACGGGTGGTTTCCCGACGTAATCGTCGCGGCGGCTGGGTGCCTTTGCGGGCGGATTTAACGCCGGTGTTTGACGGTGGTCCGGGCCTCCTTACCGTCCGCCAATCATGAAAGCCTCGCTTGTTTTATTTTTATCGATGGCCGCTGCTCTGCCGGTTTCGGCGAAAATCGTCACGCGGGCCGTGCCCTATGAACAGGGTGGCGTGAAACTCGAAGGCTGGCTCGCCTACGACGACGCCAAGGCCACGACGGCGCACCCGGCGCCGGGCGTCCTCGTGATTCCGGAGTGGTGGGGCCTCAATGACTATCCGAAAGGCCGGGCCGAGCAGCTCGCGGCGCTCGGCTACGTGGCCTTTGCGGCCGACATGTTCGGCGCGGGCGTGGTCACGACCGATCCCAAGCAAGCCGGCGAGCTGGCGGGACAGTTTTACGGCAAGCCGCTGATGGCGGACCGCGCGCGGGCGGGACTCGACCAATTGCTGAAAAGCGGACGGGTGGATGCCTCGCGCGTCGCGGCGATCGGCTACTGCTTTGGCGGCGCGACCGTCCAGGCGCTGGCGTTCAGTGGCGCGCCCCTCGCGGGCATCGTGAGTTTTCATGGCAGCCTGATTGCGCCCTCCGCGGAGGCCGCGGCCGGAACCAGGGCGAAGCTGCTGATCTGCCACGGCGCCGTGGATCCCTTTATCCCGAAGGAACAAGTCGATGCTTTTTTGAAGGCGCTCAACGACGGAAAGCTCGACTTCCAATTCGTCAGTTATGCGGGGGCGATTCACGCGTTCACGAACCTGAAGGCCGACGACATGGCACGCAGCGCCGGGCTCAACGGCATCGGCTACAATGCCGCCGCCGACCGGCGTTCGTGGGAACACATGCGTTCGTTCTTTGCGGAAATTTTCGCGGTGAAACCGTGAACCTGTCCTCCGTTTGGACCCGTTGGGTGGCGCCGCTTGCGGCGGCGGGCGGATGCCTGTTGGTCCTCGACGGGTGTCTGGTTTACCGCGCGGTGACGGCGCCGGTGAAGCTCGTGGCCACGACGGTGGTGGTCGCGGGGGAAACGGCGAGCGCGGTGGTGACGGCGACGGGCCGGGTGGCGGTGAGCGCGGTGAAAGCGGTGGGTTCGGTCGGCGGTGGCGGGATCGACGCCGCGGGGAAACTGGCGCAGGCAGGCATGGTGACATTTGTCGATGCGACGACGGGCACCATGGTGCGGGTGCCGTGGCAGGAAGGGCTGACTTTGGCCCGGGCGGGAGACGCGGCGCGGATTTCGCTGGTGCAGCGGGCGATCGACGTCGTGCGCGCCGGGCGGGTGATCTTTTCCGCGTCGCGCGGAACCGGCGAGGGTGCGCCGCTCGCCGCCGGGGACGTGGTGCGGCTGGGTGGCTAGGCCCGCGGATTCACGAGCGGACGAAACCGAGGCGCCAGCGGTCGCCGGTGCGACCCAGCCGCAACCGCGCGCCAAACGTCGCCGACAGGTTGCCCGACGTCAGGACGGCGTCGCGCGGGCCGGCCTGCACCACGCGGCCTTGGCGCAGCAGGAGCGCGTGGGTGAAGGCGGGCATGATTTCCTCGACGTGATGGGTGACAAGCACGAGGGCCGGGGCGTCGCGCCGGCGGGCCAGGCGGTTCACGAAGCGGAGGAATTTGTCGCGGGCCACGGGATCGAGGCCCGCGCAGGGCTCGTCGAGAATGAGCAGCCGCGGCCGGGCCATCAGGGCGCGCGCGATCAGCACGCGCTGCCGCTCCCCTTGCGAGAGGTACATCCATTCGCGGGCGGCCAGATAGCCGAGGCCGACGGAGCGCAGCAGCCGCGTGGCGGCCACGCGGTCCGCACGGGTGCCGGCGTGCCACAGGTCGAGCTGGGCGAATTTGCCGCTGACCACGGTGTCGAGCGCGACCTCCGCGGGGGGAATCGCGGCGGCGAACGCGCTGGTGACGACGCCGATCTCCAGCCGCAGCTCCCGCCAGTCGGATTCGCCGTAGCGGCGGCCCAGCACGTTGATCTCGCCGGACGTGGGCGGGAGATAACCGGTCAGCGCCTTGAGCAGGGAGGTCTTGCCGGAGCCGTTCGCGCCGAGAATGACCCAGTGTTCACGGGGTGCCACGCGCCAGGTTACGCCCCGCAGGATCGCAGTCCGGCCGCGTTCCACCCGGAGATCGGAGACTTCAAGAAGCGACGTCATTTTGCTCCCAGCATGTTGGAGGGATTTGCGCGGCGTCAATGAGGTGCGGCCCGACGGGAAGCGCCCGGCGTGATGAAACCGAGCCCCCAACCCCCATCCATCTACCCGGATGGCGGACACCCGCGGGCCAATCCGTATTGGTCAACCAATAGTTGACAACTATGGATTGGGCGCGTTGCTCCACGCGACGCGAGAAAGGAGGTGTGCGGAGCGACAAGGCGGAGAAGGATGGGCGGCGGATGGCGATGGGTTGGGCGGACGGGCCGGGTTGAGGGCCGCGGCGGCTGTTGCACGTCCCGCGTCGGGGTCGCAAGCTGGAGCGATGAGAAATGTCCGTCTGTTCGCCTGTTTCCTCGGGTGCGTGGCGTCGGTCGCGGCGCGACCGTTCATGGTCGTCGCCTATAACGTCGAGAATCTGGTCGATCTCGATGGGATCACGCTGTTCGAAGACTATCAGCCGGCGCGCTATTCGCGGGCGCATGCGTTGACCAAGCTGCAGAATATCGCGCACGTCATCGCGCAATTCGAGGGCGGGCGCGGACCCGACGTGCTGCTGCTGGCCGAGCTCGAGGTGGATTTCACGCCGGCGAAGTCGCCGGTGGATTACGATGCGCTGCTTGCGCCCTATGGCGGAATGAAGCTGGAGGAGATGCTCGGGGCAAAATTCGACCGCCGGATCGCCGACCTGCCGTCGGAAGCGCTGTTGCTGAAGGCGTTGGCGGATCGCGGCATCACCGGCTACCGCGTCGTGGTGGCGGACAATGTCACGGCGGCGGGCACGGCGCGGAAGCTGGAGCAAAAGTGCGCCGTCTTCACCCGCTTCCCGGTCCGGGGCACGCGCTCCCACCCGACACTCGACGCGCGGGCGATCCTCGAGGTGCAGATCGAGGTCGATGGCGCCCTCCTTTATCTTTTTGCCAACCACTGGAAGTCCGGCGCGAGCGACCCCGCGACGGAAAAAATCCGGATCGCCAACGCGCAAGCACTGCGCACCCGGCTCGACGAAATCTTGGGCGCCGACCCGAATACCGACGTCATCGTCGGAGGCGATTTGAATTCCCAATACAACCAGAAGCAGCGCTACCCGGCGATGAAGCAGACCGCGATCAACGACGTGCTGGGCTCCCAGGGCAACGAGCTCGCGGTGCGCGGGCCGCGCCAGCTCTACAATCTCTGGTATGAGCTGCCCGCCGAGCAGCGCGGCAGCGACACCTACCGCGGGGAGTGGGGCACCCTGATGCACTTGATCGTTTCCCGCGGGCTCTACGATTTCCGCGGTGTGCAGTACGTCGACAACTCGTTCGTGGTGGCGAAATTTTCCGGGCTCAACGCCGATGCCAAAGGTCTGCCGGTGCGCTGGTCCTTCGACGGGCCGGCCGGCAGCGGGTTCTCCGACCATTTTCCGGTCGGGGCAAAATTTGTCACGGTCAGCGAAGGGCGCACGGACCGCTACCTGCCGCTGCGCAATGCGTCGGTCGAGCGGGCGGGTCCGGCCGCATCGACCAAGATCGACTACGCCCGCCTGGACCTCGAAAAGCTGGCGGTCACCGTCGCCCAACTGCCGGAGGGAGCGAGGATCCGCACGGATGCCTTCAAGGGAAAAATCTTTCGAGTGGAGGGCCGCGTCGCGCCGGGCGCCCGATTGGTGGTGGAGTTTCTGGGCGACACGTACGACGTGTGGAGTTTTGACGAAGCATTGCGGACCAAGCTGCGGGCCGGATTGAAATCCGGCGCTCCGGTGAAGTTTTACGGGGAGCTCGGGGTGTACCGCGAGCGATGGCAGTTTGTGATTCAGGATCCCACGTGGGTTCGTTAGCCGCCGGCAACGCGAGCCCGGTTGGAAACGATGGTTCAAGATGGATTGCCTCGGCGGATCGGTCCTTCCAATGACAGCGGGAGAATGGACGTGTTCAGACTCTTCGCGCTTGCGAACTGCGATACCTGCCGGCGGGCGGTGCAGTGGTTGCGCGCGCAGGGAATCCTGTTTGAGGAGCGCGCGATCCGCGAGACGCCTCCTTCGGTGGCCGAACTCCGGCGGGGGCTGGCGGCGGTTGACGGCCAAGTCGGCCGGATCTGCAACACCTCGGGCCGCGAATATCGGGCGGAGAAACTGGGCGAACGGTTGCCGGGCATGACCACCGCCGCCGCCCTCGAGTTGCTGGCGGGCAATGGCAGTCTCGTGAAACGGCCGTTCTTGGTTGGCAAAGGCGTCGTGCTAGTGGGATTCAACGAGACCGCTTGGACGGCAGCACTGGCCAAACGATGACCGCTCGTTCCAAAGGCACCGGGCGAATTCAGATGCGGCTGCGCGAGCTCCCGCAGCTTTTCAATTCGATGGATCCATCGCCCTTTCTTGACCAGGACCTCGACAGCGATGCCGAGGAATTCATCGTCAGTTGGGCCCGCGAGCATCCCCGTGACCATGAGTTGACGTTGCACCTCGCCACGCCGCCGCCGCCGGATCGGGCCAAAGGCACGGAGGAGGCCGTGCGGCACTATTTCCTGACGCGGGCCCAGATGCAGCAACATGAGCTGTAACAGTTGATGCGCCGCGGCCGGGTGAGTTTGCTGATCGGGCTTTTATTTCGCGGCGGCTGCCTTTTTCTCGTGGGCTTTGCGGCCCAGCTCGGCACGGGGGCGATGGCCGGCATTGTGCGGGAAGGACTTACCATCATCGGATGGGTGGCAATGTGGCGGCCGCTGGAGATCTATCTCTACGACTGGTGGCCGGTCCGCGGCGAACAGCGCCTGCTTGCGCGATTGACGCGGATGCGGGTGCACTTCGTGCTACCGGCTCCGTCCCAACCATGAACGCGCCCGTCACAGATCCCTTTCGCTCGACCGTCGGCTGGCTGGCCGCGCACACGCGTTTTCCCGCGAGCCGGCTGGAACCGCGCGCCGAGACCATACTTTGCGTCGCCGCGCTCGCGGCGGCGGAGGAGGCCGAGGAACGACGGCGCTTCCTGATCCAGAGCCGGGACCCGGCCCAGACCTCGGCGTTGCGGGCCCACGGATTGCGCCGTTCGCAGGTTCATTTCAAGTGCGACAATAGCGCGAAGGTGTAGGCGCAAGGTCGTGGCGTCGCCCGGCAGGGGCGGGCGATGGATGTCAACGATTAGTTGACAAATGAGCCTGGCTGGTCCGTCGCCTTGCACGGCGACCGGGCTCCTCCACTGCTCCTGTGCGGGGAGGTCCGACGGATGGCTGGCCGGGGAGAGCGCGGTCTGGCGGTGGAATAACCCGACGGTCACCGCGGGCGGGCTGTCTCTGCTGCGGGCTTGCGCTGGAACAGCGAGTATTGGGATTCGAACTCGCACCACCGCCGGCCCGGCAGGAACCGGATCGCGTCGAGTTGGGGCCGGGCCGACCACGATTTCACCAGCTGATAGTCGCGCAGCACCGGCCGGTCGACAAATTCGTCGCGGATCATTTCGTAAGGGCGCAACACGATCCATTGGGGTTGGAGGCGGGCGATGACCCCCGTGTAGCTGCGCGCCCCTTCCCGCACCGTGCGCACGACGTCGGGCGAACTCAGGCCGGGAAAATCGTACATCCGCAGCCCGGAGAAGTAACCGATGTAGCCGAGTGGTTCGAGAAACACGGTGTCGCTGGGGGCGGCGTGGGCCCACAGCCATTCGCCGATGTCGCGGCGCACACCGGTTTCCACCACGCGCTGCTGCACCCGCATTTGCCAGGCGGTGGCGGCGAAGGTGGCCGCGGCCATCAGCACGGTCAGGGCGCCGGCGATCCGGGCCGCGGCGCGAATCGCGGGCCGGCGCACGGCGGACGCGCTGGCGTAAGCCGCGTCGAAGACGAAGGCGACCGCGATCGAGGCCAGGACGGTCCAGGGTGGGATATACCAGGGAAAGGCGGTGATCGCGCAGAGATAGAACGCGCCGAGCAACACGGCGAGGGAGGCGCGCCGACCGGCAGCGGGAAGCTGCGGCACCAGCCAGGCAAAGGCTGCGATCACGGTCAGGATGCGGGCGAAGCCGTACAGCTGCACCGGCCAGCCGCCGAACACCGCGTAGGCGGGCATGAACAAATCGCCGCCGAGGCGCTGGCCCGTGAGCACGCGCCACGGCACCAGTAGCATGTCCGTCAGATGAATCACCGGGGCGAAGGCCGACTTGGCGATGATGGTGTTGGGAATGGGCGACCCGTAGTACCACCAGGCCCACGCGATCCACGGCAGGTAGATCAGGCCGCCGAGCAGCGCGCCCCGCCAGAGCTGTCGCCACGGGAAGGCGGAGGAACCCTCCGCCGGCCGGCGAAAGAGCAGGTGGGGCGCGATGAGGGCACCCGCGAGCACGAAGGCATCGGGTCGCGTCCACATGAGTCCGCCGAGCGCGCTGCCCAGCCAGCGGATGCGCGGGCCGGCGGGGGCCTCGAGTTCCGTCCAGAGCAAAAGCATGAAGAAGACGAGAATCGCGGTCTCCATGCCGTTGGTCGCGAAGTCGGTGAGCTTGGCGTCGGCGAGGAGCAGGCCGAAGAGCACGGTGCGGCCGAGGGCTCCGAGCCGCAGGGTGTCGGCGCGGCGCCAGATCAGCCGCGCGGAGGCGGCGAGGAGTGCGGCGCTGAAAATTCGAAAAAACCAGAGCGCGCGGACTTCCTCGCCCGGTCCGGCGAGGGCGGTGCAGAGCGCGGGGATGAGGACGCCGAGCGGCGAGGTGAAGGTGTGGACCCGCTCGCCGGGTTGGAAAACGAGGCCGTGGCCCTCCACGAGATTGCGACTGGCGCGCAGGGTGATGAAGTAGTCCTCCCAAGCATGACCGGTGAACGCGGCGAATCCGAGGGGCAGGAGGAAGGCCAGCGCCACGACGAGCCAGCGGATGCGAGCGGGGGTCACGGCGCGGAAGCGTGGGCAGGGCAATTCCCTGCTCAATGCAAATTCGGAATTGCGCCGGCCGGGCCGCGGGTTGGCCGGTGCAGTCGGCTCTTGGGGACGCCGTCAAACTCACCGCACAGTGGCGGCTACGCTGATGAAGGCGTTTCTCCCAATCTTAGCTTTGCTCTGGGCGCTGTCGGGCGCCGGGCCGCTGCGTGCCGCCGAACGCGACATCCGGCATGCGTTTCCGGTCCAGCCGGGCTGCCGGTTGAAAATCGACAGTTACCGCGGTCGGATCGAGGTGACGGAAAGCGACGAACCGGAAGTGAAGATTCTCATCCATCTCGAGATTGGCGGGGAAACCGAGGCGGACGCGCGGCGGGTGCTCGACGGGCTGCAACTTGACGTGCAGGCCCGGGACAACGCGGTTTCGATCGTGGCGCGCAATCCCCGCGAGACGCGGATCCGCTGGTTCTGGCAGGAAGCCGAGCAGATTGAGCTGATGTATTACATTTCGGTGCCGCGCCAGTGCAGCGTGGATGTGAAGACCGGCACCGGCAGCATCACGGTCGGGCGCCTGGCAGGGCAAATGGCGGCGCGGATCGAGAAGGGAAATATTTTTTCCGGTCGGTCGAGGGCAGTTTGAATGCGAACGCGGAGTTCGGCGATATTTTCGTGTCCCGTTGCTTGGGGCCGCTGACGGCCCGGGTGTTGAAAGGGAAGATCCGCGCCGGCACGCTGGGGGGCCGCTGCTGACGATGCGCGCAAGCGGCGGTGGCGTTACGATTGAGTCGGGCGAGACTCTATTTGAATAGCCGGGGCCGGCGGCGCGAACGCCGCGATGCGCGGGCGATAGAGAACGCGTTCGATCCCGTAGTGGATCGCGAGCGTGGCGGCCAGAGATGCGATCAAGGTCGCGGCGAGTTGCAGCGAATATCCCGTCTGACCGAGCCGGAGCAGGGCCCACGTCGCCAGCATCATGGCGGGCGCGTGCACGGCGTAGAGCGGATAGCTGATCTGGCCGGCGTAACGGAGGGCCGCGAGCGCGGGCGACTGGCGCAGCGCGGGCCGTTTTTCCTCAAGGTGCAGGCATTGCAGCAAGCCGATCGTGCAGACGAGTCCCCACGCATTTTGCTTGAGGAGATTGAGCCCGTAAAAATAGGGCAGGGTCTTGAGCGCCAGAAAAGCAAGCCAGGCCAGCAACAATTCCCGGGAGTAATTTTTCGGACCGCGGGTCACGAACCAGCGCGCCGCCCACGCCCCGGACCACCAGAAAATTCCCAGCATGAAGACGCTGTTGAAGACCCAGAACGGCGTCACCCAGCGGAGCAGGACGATCCCGGCGAATTGTAATCCGAGAAAAGCGGCGGCAAGGCCGCCCCAGCGGCCGCGGATCGCGTGAAAATAAAACCACGGATAGGCGGCGTAGATCACCATTTCGACGGCGACGGTGTTGAGCGGATAGTTGCCGGCCAGAATCTCATGGGGATAGACGCCGTAGAGTCCGAGCAGCCGCACGACGATGTTGTCGATTGGCGCCACGGTATGCAGGGCGAGCATGACGCTGCCCGAGGGACGCCACGCTTCGGCGGCGACGAGGGCCAGGCCCAGCAGCGCCGCGGCCCAATAAACCGGCATGATGCGCCAGAAGCGCCGGCGATAGTGGTCGCGCCAGTCGAGTGGCGCGGCGGAATTACGGGCGCGGCGTTCGAATGGATAGTGGATGCAAAATCCGCTGAGTACGAAAAAGCAGATGACGGCGGGGTGGTTGCCGCCGGTCGGCCAGGCGAGCAGGCCGAAGCCATCGTGGAGCCAGGCGAATGCGGCGCGGACCGCGTGTTCGGGGGCGTTGGCCTGTGGAAAGCCGGACCAGAGATGCCAGTGGCTCAGGAACACCACCAGCGCGCACGCTCCGCGCAAGGCGTCGAGCGACCAGAAGCGGGGGGCCGGGCTGGCGGCGGGCGCAGAGGCGTGGTCCACGCGGGAGATGTCGTGGCCGGGCCCCGCGTGGGCAAGCGCTTTTCCCTTCGGGACAACGCGCTCGCCTCGCGGACCGCGCCCGCTGCAAGCTGGGGCGCATGACGATTCACGACGCGTTTACCGAGCTGACCGGCCTGCTCAAGCGCGCCCACGTGCTCGGGACGGTGGGCGATCTGCTCGGCTGGGATGAGCAGGTGAATCTGCCGGCCGGGGCGGCGGACCAACGCGGAGTACAGCAGGCATTGCTGGCGGAGTTGCAGCACGCGGCGGTCAGCACGCCGCGCGTGGGCGAACTGCTGGAATTCCTCGAAGGGGAAATGAGCCGACCTGCGACGCCGGGACGCGAAGGTGAGGCGGCGTTCCGGCCCGGCCACGACGAGCGCGTCGTGATCGCGCAGGCGCGGCGCGACTACGATCGGGCGACGAAACTGCCGGCGGCCTTTGTCCGCGAACTCGCGACGGAGGGCAGCCGCGGCTATCACGTCTGGGCCCGCGCCCGGCCGGCGAATGATTTCGCCAGCTACGTTCCGGTGTTGGAAAAACACCTTGAGCTGGCGCGACGCGAGGCGGAGTTTCTCGGGAAGGGCGCCGCGCCGTACGACTGCGCGCTGGATAAATATGACCCCGGGCTCACGACGGCGCAGGTGGAGCGCCTGTTCGGCGAGTTGAAACGCGAGCTGGTGCCGCTCGGGCGGGAAATCGTCGCCTCGCCTGTGGCGAAACGCGCCGCGGCGACCGCTGGGCGGCTGCGGGGATTTCCGATCGAGACGCAACGCGTATTTCTGCGCGAGGTGACGGAAAAGATCGGCTTCGATTATGCGCGCGGGCGAATCGATGTGTCGCTCCACCCCTTTTGCTCCGGAACGGGCACCGATGTGCGGATGACGACGCGGTTCAATTCCGACCAGCCACTCGACGCGTTGTTCGGCTCGATCCACGAAACGGGCCACGGCCTCTACGAACAAGGGTTGCCCGGGGCGCAGCTCGGGACGGCGCTCGGCCTCAACGCCGGGATGGCGGTGCACGAATCGCAGAGCCGCCTCTGGGAAAACCAGGTGGCGCGCAGCCGCGGTTTCTGGCGACATTTCGAACCGCGCTGGCGCGAGTTGTTTCCGGTGCAGACGGCGGGCGTCAGCGCGGAGGACTTGTACCTCGCGGTGAATGCGGTCGAGCCAACGTTGATCCGCGTTGATGCCGATGAAGTCACTTACAACCTGCACATTGTGCTGCGCTTCGAGTTGGAGAAGAAACTATTCTCGGGCGAGCTGGCGTTGCGGGATTTGCCGGCGGCGTGGCGGAGCGCGTCGCGTGAACTCGTGGGACTGGAGCCGGCGAACGACCGGGAAGGCGTGTTGCAGGATGTGCACTGGAGCGGCGGGGCGTTCGGTTATTTTCCGAGCTATTGCCTCGGCAACATGATCGCCGCGCAGCTCTGGTATCACGTGTTGGGCCTGCGGCCGGAGTTGGAGGAGGATTTTGCGCGCGGAGATTTTTCGTGGCTGCTGCGCTGGCTGCGGGAAAACGTGCATGCGCATGGCCGGCGTTACAGCGCGCTGGAGTTGGTGCGGCGGGTGACGGGCGGGGAACTTTCGCCGCGACCGTTGGTGCGTTATCTAAGGGAGAGGTATGGGGCGTTGTATTTGTAACCGCTATTCGTGGAAGGCCCATTTTCACGTTTGATCACGATCAAGATTGCGAGCACGAGCACGTCCGCTGACCTGCCATGGCCCTGATCGACACCCACACGCATTTGGAATCCTTTGCCCGCAAGGGCCTGCTGCCGGACGCGCTGACCCGGGCGCGGGCCGCCGGCTTGGAGGCGATGATCACGATCGGCACCTCGCCGGACGACTGGGCGATGTACCGGGAGATGGCGAGCGAGCACGTCGGGTTCGTCCATTACACCGTCGGATTGCACCCGTGTTCGGTCGACGGGCAATGGGAACAGGCATTGGCCCAAGTGGAGGGCTTTTGGGGCGGAACGGATCGCCCGATTGGGTTGGCCGAAATCGGACTCGACCGGTTTCACCTGCCCAAGGACGCGGCGGAAGCGGAGAAGATCTTCGCGTGGCAAAAAGCGGCGTTTGCCGGGGGCCTGGGCATCGCGAAGCGACTCGGTTGTCCCGTCGCGGTGCATTCCCGCGGGGCGTTTTCCGAGTGCGTCGAGATGATCGATGCGAGCGGCGTCGACTGGACCCGCGTCGTGTTTCACTGTTTCACGGAAGGCGTCGCCGAGATCGGCGAACTGAACCGGCGGGGTGGAGTGGGATCATTCACGGGCATCCTGACCTACAAGACGGCGGAGACGATCCGCGCGGCCGCCAAGGTGCAGGGGCTCCCGCGGTTCATGCTGGAAACCGACGCGCCCTACCTCACGCCGATGCCCCATCGCGGCAAGCCCAACGAACCGGCTTTCCTGCGGCACACGGCGGAGTTCGCCGCCGCGGCAGTGTTTGGCGTGAGCTTCGACGAACTGGCGCGGACCAGCACGGCCAACGCGCGGGCGTTCTTCAGGTTCTGATCCATCGCGGAAACGCGAAAGAGCGAAGGCGCGGAACCGGATCAGGCCGGCTTTTTGGGCGCCGCCCGGGCGTCGTCCCGGTGGCGCTTACGCCTCGTCGAACTTGCGCACAAACAGCGCTTCGATCTCGGCGAGCATGGCGAGCGCGTCGTCGCCGCTGGCGATAAACTTGACCTTCGAGCCCTTGCCCGCGGCCAGCATCATCAAGCCCATGATGCTCTTGCCGTTCACCTGCTCCTCCTCCTTTTCGACGAACACCTCCGCTTTGAACTTGTTGGTGATGCGGACGATCATCGCCGCCGGGCGCGCATGGATGCCCATCTTGTTCTGCACGACCAACTCCTTGACGGCGGGTTGGACTGCAGGTGTGGCGTCGATTTTGTTCATGACTTCGGAGAGACCGGCCAAAATCCGGGCCGTGGCGGTGGCTTGCAACTTAAAAACCGACTCTCAGGCTGCGCACAATGGCCCAAACTGCGATCATTGTTCCTTGTCGCCTGGAATCCACCCGATTCCCCCGCAAGCTGTTACATCAGATCAAAGGGCGTCCGTTGCTGCTGTGGGTGGCGGAGCGAATCGCCCGGGAAGCCCCTGAATTTCCCCTCGTTTTTGCGGTCGATCACGAACTTTTGCACGAGTGCGTGGTGGGGGCGGGGTTTAAGGCGATCTTCACCGACCCGGCGCACCAAAGCGGCACGGACCGCATCGCGGAGGCCAACCGCACGGTGGGCGCCAGCCATGTCATCAACGTACAGGCCGACGAACCGCTGGTGACGGGCCGTCAGATTCGCGCGCTGGCCGAGTTGCTGGCGGGTGGGGCGCCGATGGCGACGCTGGTGACGCCGTTCAAACGGGTCGTCGATTTCTACAACGCAAATCAAGTGAAGGTCGTAATGCGGCGGGACGGGCGGGCGCTGTATTTCTCCCGCTCGCGGATGCCGTATTCCCGCGACCTCGGGCTGACCATCGACGATGCCTGGGTGCAGGCCAACCCCTGCTACAAGCACCTCGGCCTCTACGGCTATCAGGCGGATCTGTTGGAGAAATTTGCGCAGCTGCCGCCGGGCCGCTACGAAACGGTGGAAAAACTCGAGCAACTGCGCGTGCTCGAAAACGGCTACGACATCTCCTGCGCCGTCACTGAAGACCCCGGCATCGGTGTCGATACGCCCGCGGATGCGGTGAAGTTCGAGCAGACGCTGGGATAGGAGCTGATGTGGAACTCAGGGAAACGGGCTTCGGAGCCTTCTATTCCTGATTTCGCCAGCTCCACATTTCTTCAGATCTTCCCGGCCTTGCGGGCTTCCACCATCCGGTAGAAATCGAGAAACAGCGGGTCCGCGTCGTTGGGCCCGGGCGCCGCTTCGGGGTGATACTGCACGCTGAATACGGGCAGAGAAGTGTGGCGCAGGCCCTCGACGGTGTTGTCGTTGAGATTGATCTCGGTGATCTTGGTACCCCGCTGCTCGATCGATTTCGGATCGGTCGCGAACCCGTGGTTTTGCGCGGTGATCGAAACCTTGCCGGTTTCGAGGTTCTTCACCGGCTGATTTCCGCCCCGATGGCCGAATTTCAACTTGAAGGTCGTGCCGCCCAGCGCGTGGGTCAGCATCTGATGGCCGAGACAGATGCCAAAAATGGGAAATTCGGGCAGCAGGCCCGTTACGGTCTTGTGAATGTAGGGCAGCGCCGCGGGATCGCCGGGGCCGTTCGAGAGAAACACGGCGTCGGGCTTGTGCTCGCGGATCTGTTCCGCGGTGGCCTGGGCAGGAAACACCTGCACCTCGAAGCCGTGGTTCACGAGCTTGCGGAAAATGCTGTGCTTGGCGCCGTAGTCGAAGGCGGCGACGCGGAATTTTTTCGCGGGTGAGCCGGGCAGGTTCATCGTCGTGCCGACCGGCAGGTAGGGGGTGTTGTGGCGCGAGGCGTCGGCCGCCGCCCATAGGTAGGGCTCCGTGCAGGTCACGTCCTTCACGTAGTCGGCCCCCGCCATGTCCTGCCAGGTCCGGGCCCGCCGCGTCGCTTCCTCGTCGGTGATGGGCAGCGTGCTGAGGCAGCACTTCATCGCGCCGTCGACCCGGAGTTTTTTCGTGAGGGCTCGGGTGTCGACCTCGCTGATGCCGGGAATGCCGTACTGCCGGAGGTAGTCGCCGAGGGAGAGCTTGCTCCGCCAGTTGCTGACCACGGGCGAAAGCTCGCGGACGACGAAGCCGGAGCACTTCGGCACCGCGGCCTCGGTGTCCTCTTCGTTCACCCCATAGTTGCCGATTTGCACGGCCGTCATGGTGACGATCTGGCCGAAGTAGGAAGGGTCGGTGACGATCTCCTGGTATCCCGTCATCGACGTGTTGAAGACGCACTCGCCAGAAACGGTCGCATCGGCGCCGAAGGCGCGGCCGCGGAAAACAGAACCATCTTCGAGCGCTAGGATTGCGGGCTTAAACGACATTAAAGCCGAACGAAAGAGCGTCACCCGGGGCCTGCCAAGAGGTTTTGTGAAAATCTTCAAGATCCGGCGACCGGCCCCTGCGCACCGCGCCCGGCATGACGGGCGGGTTTCCCGGCCCATCCGACTTTTGGGGTCGCCCGTTTGACACGGAGGGAGGGGCGGCTAAGCCTTTCGCGAACTAATGTCTTACACCGAAGATCGCGCCACGTGGTTTGAAGGGCAGGGCCTTTGGCAACACATCCCGGAAAGCGACTGGCAGGACTGGACGTGGCAGCTGAAGAACCGGATCACGACGACGGCCCAGTTGGAACAGCTCATGACGCTGACGGCCGAGGAGAAGGCCGGGTGTGAGTTTGCCAACCAGAAGCTGGCGCTGGCGATCACCCCCTACTTTTTCAACCTGATCGACCGGAAAGACCCCAACTGCCCGATCCGGAAACAGGTGATTCCGCGCGCGGGCGAGATGGTTCTTTCCGAGGGCGAGATGCTGGATTCGTTGGGCGAGGATGAGCATTCGCCGGTCGCGGGACTGGTGCACCGGTATCCCGATCGCGTCCTGTTTCTGGTGACGGATCGGTGCGCGGCGTATTGCCGCTACTGCACGCGCAGCCGGCTGGTTTCGAACGCGCAGGACTACAACTTTCACCCCGAATACGAGCAGGGCCTGCGCTACATCGAGGCGCACCCGGAAATTCGCGATGTGCTGCTGTCGGGCGGGGATCCGCTGTTGCTGTCGGATCGCAAGCTCGAGCATCTGCTGGCGCGGCTGCGGGCGATCAAGCACGTCGAATTCATCCGGATCGGTTCCCGTATCCCGGTTTTTCTGCCGCAGCGCATCACTCCGGAGCTGTGCAAAATTTTCAAGAAGCACGGCCCGGTTTGGATGAGCATTCACACCAATCATCCGAAGGAATGCACCGCCGAGCTGAAGGCGGCCTGCGGGCGACTGTCGTTTGCCGGCGTCCCGCTCGGCAACCAGAGTGTCCTGCTGGCCGGCGTGAACGACGATGCCAGCGTGATGACCGCGCTCGTGCACCGCTTGCTGCGGATGCGGGTCCGGCCCTATTACATTTACCAGATGGACCTGATCACCGGCGGCAGCCACTTCAAGGTGGATGTGCGGAAGGGGATCGAGATCATCCGGGCGCTCCGCGGACACACCACCGGCTACGCCGTGCCCCAGTACGTGATCGATGCCCCCGGCGGCGGGGGCAAGGTGCCGATCAACCCGGACTACGTCGAAAAGATCACCGACGACGAAATTGTTTTCCGCAACTACGAGGGCCAGCGCTTCACCTATCCGCTCAAGTCCGCGCCGTTGAAGATGGTCGATGAGTCCGCCCTGCCGGTCGCCGGGGGCTTCGGGTCGGGCGTGGCATCCTGAGGCGGCGGTGCCGTGGGTGGCAGTGACGGGCCGGAGATTTTTCGGGTCGACGCAACCGGTCCTGACTGCACGCATTTTTTTTCGGAATTTTTGAGCGTTTTGCCAACCGCCCTGTCTATCCCCGCGTAGTCAACACGGTCTCTGGTAAAGACGGTGCTAGTTTGTGGTTCATGGGTTTGCTTGGTGTTAGGGCACAAAGGCCGTCCCTCAAAAGGGGAGGCCTTTGTGTTTTTAGCCACGGCCGGCAGCGAATTTTCCGCCAATCCGGTCGGGTCCGGGGCAAGCGCGGTCCGTCTAGAATCGTTCCTTCTTCGCCCCGGAAGGGCCTTACATACGATTACCCTCGGTTTGAATTCGAGCCCGGCTGCTTGCTTGGTGGCGGCGCTTGACCCACGGTGAGGCCTTCGTTGCCCGACGTCTCCGTCGCGCCACTGTGGCCGAACCTACAACCCCTCATTCCTGACTGTGAAACGAATCCTCCTTTGTGTTCTTGCTGGCCTCACTGGCCGGGTCTTCGCCGCCGACAACATTCAATTTCGCAACACCTACCGGGAGGCCTACGGCGAGACGAAAACCGCCGTGGCCCTCGATCCCGCGAAGGAACTGCCGCACTACCCGGCGGTCGAGCCGAAAGACGCGATTGCGACGTGGAAGGTCAAAACCGGCTTCAAGCTGCAACTCGCCGCCAACGAACCCCAGGTGCGCGATCCCATCGCAATTTCCTTCGACGAAAACGGCCGGATGTTCGTGTGCGAAATGATCGACTATTCCGAGATGCGGGACGTCCAGCCGCACTTGGGCCGGATCTCGATGCTCGAGGACAAGGACGGCGACGGCGTCTACGAGACCAGCACCGTCTTTGCCGACGACATCGCGTGGCCGACCGGCGTGATCTGGGCGAACGGCGGCATCTTTGTCTGCGCGACGCCCGACATCTGGCGGTTCGAGGACCGCGATGGCGACGGTCGCGCGGAAATTCGTGAAAAGGTATTCACCGGTTTCGGCTCCGGCCTGGAAAGGCTCAATGTGCAGGCGCTGATGAACAGCCCCCAGTGGGGTCAGGACAATCGCATCCACGTCCAGACCGGCGGTGGCAACCGGGGCAAAATCAAGAATCTGAAACGCCCGGAACTGCCCGAGGTCGAACTCGGCGCCCGCGATTTCTGGTTTGATCCGCGCACCTACGAATTCGGCTTCGAAGGCGGCGGCGCGCAGTATGGCATGAGCTTCGACAACTACGGCCGGAAATTCGCCTGCTCGAATTCCGACCACCTGCAGTACTGGATCTACGATGACCGGTATTCGGGCAAAAATCCGTTTCTCCCGTTGCCCCCGGCACGGCAAAGCATCGCGGCGGATGGCGGCGCCGCCGAGGTCTACCGGATCAGTCCCGACGAGCCCTGGCGGATCATCCGCACCCGGTGGCGCATTGGCGGCGTGGTCAAGGGAGTCGTCGAGGGCGGCGGCCGCGTCAGCGGCTATTTCACCGGCGCCACGGGCACGACGATCTTTCGCGGCGACGCCTATGGCGACGATTTCGTGAACAACTCGTTTACCGGCGACGCCGGCGGCCAGTTGATCCACCGCAAGAAAATCTCCGCCGACGGGGCGAGCCTCATCGGCCGCCGGCCCGACGATGAGCAAAGCTACGAGTTTGCGGCGAGCAAGGACACCTGGGCGCGCGTGGTGAATTTCGCGAACGCCCCGGATGGCTGTCTCTACGTTTGCGACATGTACCGCGAGGTCATCGAGCACCCGTGGAGCATTCCGGATGAGATCAAGCAATACCTCGACCTCAACAACGGCAATAACCGCGGCCGCGTGTACCGCGTCGAGCCCACCGATGCCGCGTGGCAGCGCCGCGGCCGGGTGCAACTCGGTCGGGCGACCACGGCGGAACTGGTGCAGACGCTCGAACATCCCAACGGCTGGCATCGCGACACGGCCGCGCGGCTCCTCTATGAGCGGCAGGACAAGGCCGTCGTTCCGCTCCTCGCGAAACTCGTCAGCGAATCCAGGTCGCCGCTGGCCCGGCATCATGCCCTGGGGGCACTCGATGGCTTGGCTGGGCTGGCGGAAGATGCGGTGGTGCGCGCCCTCGGCGATGCCGACGAGCATGTGCGCGAACGCGCCGTCGTCATGGCGGAGAAACTCAGCACCGCGCAAGGCCTGGGCGCCCGCGTGGCGGAAAAGCTCGTGGCGTTGGTCGACGACCCGAGCGTGCGCGTCCGCTTCCAACTCGCGTTTACCCTGCAAACGATCCTTGGCGCCGCCTGGCCGCTCGACCCGGGAGAAAAGGCCGCCGCCAAAATGCTCGCTCCGGCGTATGCACGGCTGGCGGCGAAGGATTCGGCCGACACGTGGGTTGCCGCCGCGTTGCTCAGTGGACGCCCCGAAGTGGTCGCGGAGATTCTCTTCCCGGCCCTTACCCGCGATCTGGCATCGGCGAAGCAGGCGGCGCCATTCGTCGCCAAGGTGATTGGCATTCGCGCCGCGTCCAAACCGGCGGGCGGCTACGCCAGCATGATCGATTTCATGACGCAGGGCGATCCGAGCCCGCTCTGGCTGCGCGCGTTCGGCGACGGCCTGCGCCGCGCCGGCACGACGATCGAGCGGGCCGACCCCGGTCGCAAACTCGCCGCGGTCTTCGCCCGCGCTTCGTCCACCGCGGCCAGTCCGCAGGCCGCGGCGCCGGCGCGCCTTGAGGCGATCGATCTCCTCGGGGTGACTTCGCTGGCGGAGGCCAATGCCGCTCTGACGGCCTGCCTCGCGTCCGGGCAACCCGATGCGATCCAAACCGCCGCGATCAAGACGCTGGCGCAATACCCCTCCGCCGACGTCACGGCGACGTTCGTGCGTTCCTGGCCGAACTACGGTCCCGGTGCGAAGGCGTCCGCCCTCGCGGCGTTCGTCGCCCGCGAAGACCGCACGATTGCGCTGCTCGAAGCGATCCAGTCGGGCGCGATCAAGCCCGACGAACTGCCCGCCTCGCAGGTGCAGCGCTTGGTTGAAAACAAAAATACCCGGATCGCCGCGCTGGCGCGGACGGCCCTCGCGTCGGTCATCCCGCCGTCGCGGGCCGAGGTGGCGGCGAAATTTCAACCGGCCGTGGCGGGTTCGGGCGATGCCGCCCGCGGGCTGCTCCAATATCAGGGCCGGTGTCTGGTTTGCCATCGCGCCGGCGGCCAGGGCGTGGAGGTCGGCCCCGATTTGATCACGGTGAAGACGAAGGGGCGCGAGGCGTTGCTCACCGCGATTCTGGAACCGCACAAGGAAGTGGCGCCCCAGTACATCGCCTACGAGGTCAACACGCGTGACGGCCAAGCCTACACCGGCATCATTGCGCAGGACGAGGCGAGCAGCATTTCGCTCAAGATCATGGGCGGGTCGGTGATCAACCTGCCGCGGGCGAACGTCAAGGGGAGCAGCTCCTCCGGCCGCAGCCTGATGCCCGAGGGACTCGAGTCCGGCATGAGCGTGCAGGACATGGCTGATCTGCTCACGTTCATCGAGAAGTTGAAGTAAGCGGTCCGGCGGGGCGCCGCTGGGAATCTTTCGCTTGCTTCCCCGCGCGGCACCGCTTTGGTGCGCCTTGCCTGTAGGGGTGTCCTCCGCGGAGGACTGAGATTGCGGCACGCTCGGCCGCTCGACCCTTCGAACCTGAACGGATTATGCCGACGAAGGAAACAGCAGGCGCCGCGAGGAGCGCCATGGGGCCGGCGGCGCCCCTTCGTTTGGGAGTCCGGTCGGGGTCGGGCACTATCGACCATGAAACTCCCCATCCGCACCATCCTTACCGCTGCCGCGATTGCATTCACCCTGCGTTGTGCCCCGGCCCAAACGCCTGCACCCAACCCGGCACCGGTCTCCACCGGGGTCGTGACCCTCGAGCGCTTCGAAGTCACCGGGCTGCCGGTCGAAGACTCGGTCAACCCGCTGGTGCGCCCGGTGGAGGGCGTGTTCGGCGATGCGCGCACCCTCCTCGAAACGCCCCGCTCGGTTTCGACCATCACGCAGGCTTTGCTGCGCGAGCGCGGCATCAACGGCGTGGCCGAATTCGTCGCCTACGCTCCCGGCAGCTCCACGGTCGCGAGCTATGGCAAGGCGACCATTCCCAACATCCGCGGCGACTTGTCGGAGACCTTTCTCAACGGCCAGCGGCGCAGCTATAACAACTTCGGATTCTTTCCGTCGTTCAACGGCATCGAGGCCGTCGACGTCGTGCGCGGCCCCGGCTCCGCGATTTACGGCAGCGGTTTTTTCACCGGCGGTTACGTGAACTACGTGACGAAGCAGCCCAAGTTCACGCGCGAAACCACGCTTACCACGCGCCTCGGCACCTGGGTGCCGGGCGGCGGCTCGTGGCTCAATGGCTCGTGGCAATTCGACGCGACGGCACCGTTCGCCGACGGCAAGTCGGCCTGGCGGGTCAGCTACGAGGGGAAGAAGGACGACACATTTTTCCGTCGCAATGGCGCGCGGGACGACCGGCAGGATGTCTTCGCCTCCTGGGTGCGCCGCGCCTCCCCTACGCTGACATTGGAGGCCAACGCGCAATTCATGTGGCAGGCCTCCCCGCAGTTGCTCGGCGTCAACCGGCCGAATCAGGACCTGATCGACCACGGCACCTACTACACGGGCGATCTGCCCGACGCCTATTCGTCGGCCAACGGCGCCATCGGCGGCACGATCAGCGGGCTGACCTCCGTCACGATCCCGCGCGACGCGACACTGTTTTCCCAAGGTGATTTTTCGAACGCCAACATCGCGCACCTGCAATTCATCGCAACGGCGCAGCCCGCACCCGACACCCGGCTGGTCAACCGCACGCTGCTGGAGCACGTCGACCGCCGGCGCTATCACGCTTTCGAATACGCCGAGTATGCGAGCCAGTGGACGGCGGAGAACCGCACCGAGTGGCATGCGCGTTACCGGACGGACGGCACGGCCCATGCGGTGACCGCGGGCGCGACGGTGCGGTTTGAAAAGCGCGAAAGCTACACGAACTATTTCAACGAGTACTTTTTCCAATACGACATCACCCGGCCGAATCGCACGTTCAGTCACGCGGCGGAATATGCGAATTCCTATTATCCGGGTTTTGTCGGCCCGGGCGGGCGGGAGTTTTTCCCGGCCGCCTACGGCAGCCCGGAGACGACCAGTTCGACGCTGTGGAATCCCGCGCTCTTCCTGCAGGATGACGTGAAATTGAGTGAGAAACTCTCGCTGCTCGCCGGCGCGCGCCTCGACGGATTTTACGCGCGCGCGGAAGATCCGCTGCCGGGCGACACGACGCAGTGGCGCGACCGCCACCACGACACCGCCCTGTCGTGGAACGCGAGCCTCACGTATGCGTTCACCCCGAAGGCCTCCGTTTACGTCACCTACCAGCGGGCCTACGCCGTCCACGGCAACGTGACGGGCGGCGGCATCATGCTGAAGTCGGATGGCCAGGGCGGCGGGCGGATCGACCCCGCCGACTTCACGAACCTGAGCCGGCTGGCCGAGGTCGGCGCGAAGTTTTCCCTGCGCGACAACACGCTTTTCGCGGGGTTTGCGCTCTACGATCAACGTCGCGCCGAGACCGAACTTGGGGGCGACGTGAAGAACTTGAAAATGCGCGGCGCCGAGGCCGAGCTGGTTTTCCAGCCGAACCCGCGAACCAACGCCACCTTCAACGTGGCGCTCAACGATGGCCGGTTCGATCACTCCAGCGCCTCGCAGGCCGGTGGCCTGTCGTTGTATAATCTCTACGCGCTCGGTCGCGGACCGGGCGGTCGTGGCACGGGGGGCGGCTTCACCTGGGACAAGCTTCCCCCGGCCGACTACCGCCTGCCGGGGCTCTCGCGCTGGGTCGTGAACGGCAGCGTTTCGCACCGGCTGGTCAGCGGTTTCGGCGGCGGCTTCGGGGCGAGCTGGCAGAGCGGGCAGCCCGGCAATCTCCTCAACGAATACCACCTCAACGCGCAGTTTTTCCTGAACGCGTTTGTCTTTTATCGCACCCCGCGGTGGGAGGCGAATGTCGACGTGCTCAACGTGCTCGCCGCCCGTAACTGGATTCACAACGGCGACAACTACTCGAACAACGTGCTCATCTTTCAGGACCTCCCGCGTCGGGTGGAGGCCAGCGTGAAATTCAAATTTTGAGTCGCGGCCGTTGTCGTGGCGTGGCGCCGGGTGGGTTCGCGGCCGCGGCTCCGCGCTCGTTGAGTCGCGGTCCGGAGCGCGTGGGGCCGGCCCGGCTGGCGTGTGATCGAATAAACGGTGCGGCCGCTTTGTTGCCCGATGACGATGGTAACACTTGCCGGCGCCGGGCCGGCCCGTTACCGGAATGAGGCCATGAAGTACCCCCTCCACTCCGCTCCGGTTCTTGCGTTCGCTCTCGTCTGCAGCTGGCTTCCGTCGACTGGCGGCGCCGCCGAAAATGTCATCCCCGGAACAAAACCGCTCACGATCGTCCAACCGCTGGATGAAGTCATGGTGGCGGGCATCGACCGGTACGCCTTGCGTGAACTGGCCGCGTCGCCGGCGCGACGTGACCAAGCCTCGCAGCGCGACTTTTCCAGCGCGGCGGCCTACGCCAAAAGCATCGCCGCGCCGCGGGAGCGATTGCGCGGCTACATCGGTGCGGTCGACGCGCGGGCCGCGGCCACCGATTTCGAACCTCTGACGACGGTCGGGCGCGATGCGCGGGTCGGCGAGTCCGATCGTTTCACCGTGCTGGCGGTGCGCTGGGCGGTGATCGAGGGCATGACCGGCGAGGGTCTCTTGTTGCAGCCGAAGGGCGCGATCAAGGGACGGGTCGTGGTGATTCCCGACGCCGATTGGACTCCCGAGCAGTTCACCGGCCTAGCCGGGGGTGTCGCGGCGCCAACCCAGCTGCCGCGCCGTCTGGCGGCGCAGGGCTGGCAGGTCCTCGTGCCGATGATCATCAGCCGCGGCACCGAGCTCTCCGGTAGTCCGCACGTGCGTGCCACGACCCAACCCCACCGGGAATTCATTTATCGGCAGGCGTTCGAGGTGGGCCGGCACGTGATCGGCTACGAGGTGCAAAAGGTGCTCGCGGCCATCGATCTTTTCACGGCTGCAAACGAACGGGAGCGAACGAAACTTCCGCTCGGTGTCGCCGGAGTCGGGGAGGGTGGTTTGCTCGCGCTCTACGCCTCGGCCCTCGATGACCGCATCGACCGGACGCTCGTCTCCGGCTATTTTCAGGTGCGCGAGAAACTCTGGGACGAGCCCATTTATCGGAACGTCTGGGCGCTGTTGACGGAATTTGGCGACGCGGAGCTGGCGGGCATGATCGCGCCGCGGGCGCTGACCATCGAGGCCTGCGCCGTGCCGGAAGGCGGCGCGCCCATGCTGTCGGGACGCAGCCCGCACCCGACCCCGGGCCGGTTCGGGACGGCTCCGCTGGCCTCGGTGCGCCAGGAGTTCGATCGCGCAAAGGGAATTTTCGACCGGCTGAAGGCGGGCGACCGGCTCAAGCTGGTGGCCGCCGGCAACGGCACGGGTGCCGCCGGCGCGGGCGAGGCCCTCGCGGCGCTAGCCGGAGCAGCCTTGGAAGCGGGCCCCGATGCCGCGGCGGTGAAGCCGGTGGCGCCGTCCGCGGGTCAGGCGATCCCCAACGACCCGCGGGCGCGGGAGCGCCGGCAGTTTAACGAAATGCAGGTGCACGCGCAGAATCTGGCGCGGCTCAGCAACAAGGTGCGCGATGCCAAGTGGGCGAAGGCTGATCGCACGTCGCCCGAAAAGTGGGCGGCCACGGTCGAACCCCTGCGCGACTGGGCCTACGATGAGTTCATCGGGCGGCTGCCGAAATCGACGATGCCGCTGAATCCCCGCACGCGCCTGATCAAGGACGCACCGTGGCTGAAGATCCACAACGACGCGTTCGATACCTATGAAGTGGTGCTCGATGTCTACGACGACGTGATCGCGTCGGGGCTGCTGCTGTTGCCGAAGGATCTGAAGCCCGGGGAACGCCGCCCGGTCGTCGTGACGCAGCACGGTCTCGAGGGCGTGCCGGCCGACACGGTGGGCGGGCCGGAGCTCTCGGGCTACCGGGCCTACCGGTCGTTCAGCGCGGAGCTTTGCAAACGCGGCTTCATCGTCTACTCGCCGCAGAATCCCTATCGCGGCGGCGATGCGTTTCGCACGCTCCAGCGCAAATCGAACATCCTGAAGCGCTCGCTCTACAGTTACATCATCCCGCAGCACGAGCGGTCGCTCGAATGGCTGTCCACGCTGCCTTACGTGGATCCGCAACGGATTGCCTTCTACGGTCTGTCGTATGGCGGCAAGACGGCGGTGCGCGTCCCCCCGTTCGTGAAGCAGTATTGTCTCTCGATCTGCTCGGGTGACTTCAACGAATGGATCAGGAAAATCACGACCCTCGAGGACCGGCCGAGCTATATCTTCACGGGCGAGTACGAGATTTTCGAATGGAACATGGCGCACGTCGCCAACTACGCCGAGCTGGCGAATCTCATGACGCCGCGGCCCTTCATGGTAGAGCGCGGGCACGACGACGGCGTGGCGATCGACGAATGGGTCGCGTGGGAATTCGCGAAGGTTTTCCGCCACTACAACAAGATGGGTCTGGGGCATTCTGCGGAGATCGAATACTTCTACGGTCCGCACATGATCAACGGTCAGGGGGCCTACCGATTCCTCCATCGGCATCTGAACTGGCCGGAGAGGCGATGACCGGCCAGCCGCTCACCCCGTTTCTGCCGACCCGCATCAACACGGGCCCGTGGCTGGTTGGATATTCGCATCACGAGCTGAAAAGGCGCGTGGGTCGCGATCGCATGGTGCTGCCGATTTGTTCGCTGGGCACGCCGCCGGAACAGCTCGCGGACCTGGCTCCCCTCGTCCTGCCGCCGCTTTACCACGAGGCGCTCGATGCGGATCTCAAGGCCGAGGTGATCGAAAAAGTTCGCCGCTGCTTTCCGTTTTTCGAAGGCACGCGGGACCGGGCAAATTTCGCCGGCAACTTTGAAATCGTCGAGTTGCCGGCGAGGCGGCCGCCGCCGCCCGTGCGCCGGCCGAAGGTTTTCGCCTTCAGCGTCGACACCGCGGTCGAGGAACACGGCCCGCATCTGCCGCTCGCCACCGACACGATCCAGAGTTACGGCGTGCTGCATCGTCTGGCGTCCGAGTTCGACGGCTTCGTCGTCGGTCCGCCCGTCGATTACGGGCACCTGACGTGGGGCCTGCCGTTCGGGTTGAGCATCGACCTCACGCCGCCGCTGGTGGCGCGTTACGTGACCGGTTTCGTCAATGCGGTCGTCGAATGGATGGCGCCGGAATTTCTCTACGTGGTCGACGTGCACGGATCCCCCGTGCATCGCGGCGCGATTGAGGAGGGGCTGCGGCGCAGCCGTTGCCCGCGCTGGGCGTTCCGCTGGCTTTACGAGCCGTTGGGCGCATTTACGGCGGAGCGCGGCGATCAACACGCGGGCGGGGTGGAGACAGCCCTCGTGGAGCATATCAGTCGCGATCTCGTCGATCCCCAGTGGTGGCCCGGTCGGATCGACGACCTCGCCGCCGGCCAGATGGAGATGGCCCGGGCGGCGGAACTCAGCCGCGACCTGAGCCGTTTTATCGCCGAGGTCGAATCGCAACCGCTGAACGGCATCGTCGGCAACATTCGCAACTACTCTGCGGTCGACGCGGGCGACCTGATGAACCGCATGGTCCACCTCGCCCGTGAAGACGTGCAGGCGTTGATCCGCTGATTTTTCGTCGCGGAGAACAGATCGGCGCGACGAAACCGACCGATTGATCGCGGAAGCGCGAAAGAGCGGAAACACGGAATCGAGCGGATTTTGTTTCAGACCGGAAAAAATTTGGTCTCCCGCGGATAACGCGAATAAACGCGGATCGAATCCCGCGGGAATTCTCCATCGGGGATTGGTGAAACTGACCCGGCAAAGCGATATCCCCCGTTTTCATTTCTGGAATCCGCGTGAATCAGTGAAACCCGTGGGAGGCTTTCTTCAGGGATCGGAAATAGCCGCGGGGTGTTTGACCGGCACCCGCTACTTTTTGCCCGTCGCCGCCCGGCGCGGGCTCACTCCGTCCGCCAGCCGAGCGTGCCTTGCAGGTCGACCGGACCCAGAAAACGGGGGCGCGGGGTGATGCGCCCGATCGAGATCGCCGCGATGCCGCCGATCCGGTGGCACTGGTGCGTGAAAGCGCCGTCGCCCCGGTCGCCCCAGCCGAGCGCGACATCGATCAGGTACTCGCCCGCGCCCAACTGCCCTGGAATCTCCAGTTCGAGAACCGCATTGCCATGCGCGTTGAGCTTCAGCTCGGCCGATTCACGGTGAATTGTCGACAGGCCGTACAGCGCCCGGTTGTGCCGATCGACGATCTGAAATGCCCCGTGCAGCAGTGGCACCGGCGACCGACCGGCCACGTGTAGTCGTAATCGGATGGTTTCACCTTCGGCGAAATGGCGCCGGGCTTGGTCTTGGTCATCGAGCACCTC
>SIBR01000038.1 GCA_009695065.1 Opitutus sp.
ATGCGGCACTGGGCGGCAGCTCACGAAAAACCCCCAGAAATCCGGGAAAATCCGCCGCCGCCGCTCGCGGTCGCTCCGGCAGCATCAACTCTGCCGAACACAACTGCTCTCAGCCCTTCGCTCTGAGCTCTCGACAGCATTTCTACGGCTACGCATGGCGCACCTCCGGGTTGGGGAACGGCTGGACGCTCGCCGGCAGGCGGCGGGCCGGCGACCGCCGCCCCTCGTTCGCAGCAAGAGCGTCATGGTCGCGGAAGAACTCCGCGCAGCGCTGTAGGGCGGTCAGGCTGTGGTTTTCGACCGTCTTTTCCGAAATGCCGAGGCGGGCGGCCGTCTCTTTTTGCGACGATCCGCAGATGCGCCGCAAGGTGAAGACCTCGCGGCAGCGTTCGGGCAGCGACTGGATGGATTCGCGCAAGAGTTCGAGTTCCTGATGGCGGGCGACGGCTTCCGGCGTGTCGGCCTGCTCATCTATGACACTCGAAGGGTCGATTTCCCCCAAACCTTCGGGATGGCGATAGCTGCGGTGGCGAAGATGGTTGAGCGCGAGGTTGCGCGCGGTGGCGAAAAGAAAGGCCCGCACGTTGGCGATGGGGCGGCCAGCGTGCGCCTGCCACACGCGGAGGAAACTCTCCTGCACGAGGTCGTCGCGGTCGGTGAGCGAGGGGAAGAGCGCCCCCAGCCAGCACCGCAGCTCCGCTTCGTGCGGCTGCACCTCCTGGCTGAACCAGCGGTTGGCCTCGGGCTCGGGCATGTTCACAACGTGGGGAGGGGTTGAAATCGCGCCGAATGGGAGCACTCTGGCGCGGGAAAACAAGGCTCTTTGTGCTTTCCAGTAAACTAGACCGGGCGGCCGCAGCTATTTGCCCGCGGTCGCGCGCCAGTTGCCGATGATCTCCGACGTGCGCAGGGCGCGGTTGTAGAGGCGCAGGTCCTTCATCTGCCCGCGAAGCCGCAAGCCGAGGGTGAGTTTGTCACTGCCGGGGACCGCCCGGAGATCCGCCGGGAAGCGGACCCAGCCAAACTGACGCCGATCCCCGCCGTCGTTGAAGACGCCGTCGATGATGAAGGAAATGATCTTGGGCCCGCCATCGACGACGATTCCGACATGATGCCAGCGTCCGGTCTGGAGCCGGCCCGCATCGCAATCCCACGAAGCCTCGGCAATCCCGAAGTCCTCCAAGGTCTTGCTGCCAAAAGGACCGCGGAGGGAGAGCTGGATCGTGCCGCGGTCCGTCGTGTAAACGGAAAGGCCGTTGCCGTTGGGATCGCGGGCATCGAGCAGCCGCTGGCCCTCATCGAGCGAGTCGAGCTTCACCCAGAAATCAAAAGAAAAGCCGCCACCTTCCGTGACGGACCGCGGCTCCTGAGTCGGCGGTCCCTTCTTCGTGATGAGCAGCGGCAACTTCGGAAAATCGACTTTCTTCCCCGCCGGGATGGCCTGCCCCGTGAGGTCCAGGGCAAGTCCGGTTTTCGCCAGCGTCGCGGCCTTATGCTGGTTCCACAGCATCGCGAGGAACTCCGCCGGAATTTCGTGGACGCGGGCGGTTTCCTTTTCGGTCTCAGTGATGAAGTAGCGGCCCTGGTCCTCGACAAAGTCGGGATAGCTCATTCGCGTCTCAAGACCGTCAGCATAGAGCAGCATTTCGGGCTCGGACCAGGCGATGACCTTGCCGGCCGGTGTGTCGACCTCCCGACCTCCGATGACCCAGGCGGGATTGCGCTGATTGCCAAACGTGTAGCCCCCGTGGTTGTGGAACCAGTAGAGAAAATTTCCGTTGGCGGCCCGCCAGACGAAGTTGGCGGCGCGGGCATGCTTCACGAGGCGTCCGCCCGGGCCATAGTCCATGAAGGCCGGTGCCGTCCACGTGCGACCATCATTGCGCGAATAGGCGTGCGCGGGGTAGTCCTTGTCCGTGCGAAACGTCGTAAAGAGGCTGCCGTCCGACAGCGCGACCAGGCATTGTTCCTCGCCGATCCTTCCGGCCGGTGGGCGCAGACCGATGTCGCCCTCGGGCAGGAGTTCCCAACGGATTTTACGGGGGTCGCGTTCCGTCAGGAGGTTGTCGCTGCGCAGAAAATTGCCCTCCGAATCGGTCATGAACTGTTTGTCGAAATTGCCCACCTTGTGCAGCGTGACGTAGGCGGCGCCGCGATGGATCAGCGGCCGGCCGACGTGCCAGAAGAACTGCACCTTGCCGCCGTAGACGTTCTTGCGGTCGACCTCCGTCTCCCGAATCGGAATGCGGTGACGTTCCGCCGACCAAGTCTTGCCGTGGTCGTCGCTGTATTTGAAGACGAAGTGTCCCAAGGTATCGACCCGGGTCGTCGTGCCGCCGTCGACCTTCTTCACCTCCGTGAGCCGGTCGCCATTGTAGTTGTAGAAAGCGTAGATTCGCCCCGAAGGCACCTTCAGCGCGGTGACGTAAGAAGCCTCCGGCGGGCCGGGCGGCTCGATGGCGATCAAGGGCGACCAGGTCCGACCGAAATCCGTGCTGCGCGTCCCGACGATGTGCTGGCTGTGATCGCCTTCCCTGCCGGCGGCGGTGGTGATGACGCAGAGCCAGGCGCCATCGTCGCACTTCACGATGTAGGGCTGGTCGGCATACGACTCGTCGGGGATCACCCAGCCGGTTTCGATGTTGCGCCAGCCGGGCGGGATCTTCTGGGGCTGGGTTGCGGCCACGGCAAGGCCCACGGCGAAGAGTGAGACAAGGGCGAGGGAGCGGGGAGTTGTTTTCATGGGAGGCGTGGGCAACACGTTGGCCAGGGAACGTGCCCGGGGCGAACGCTTTGTTGTTTTCCGGTAAACAGGAGCATTTTACCGGAAACCATCATCACTTTTGCCAACCCGCCGACGCGGGTCATTCTTCGCGCCACGGGGGCTCTCGATGCCCCTGACATTCGAACAAGTCGCCCTCAAAAATCTCCCCTTACCGCAATGAAATCCCGTTGTTTGTCCCATGGGGCTCAGCCCCGGTTCGTGTTGGCGTCCCAGGCCGTTCTCGGCGTCCTGATCGGAGTCCTTTCCCTTCCAGCCCTGCGCGCGGCGGAGGTCGCCGATGCCGCCATCACCGGCACCGTGAGCAATTCCGCCACAGCTAACATGCTCTTTGGGGCCAAGGTGGAGGTTCCGCGCCTCGGAGTTTCGGCCTTCACCGATGCCGCCGGGCGATATGTGGTGGCCGTTCCGCCCGGCACGCACGAAGTGGTGGCGTCATACACGGGACTCGATCCCATTCGCCAGCAGGTGACGGTGGGCCGGGGGCAGCGGGCGGGCCAAAATTTCGAGCTCACCACGGAGATTTATCGCCTGCAGGAGTTCAAGGTGACCGGCGACCGCGAGGGTGCGGCGGCGGCGATCACGGCCCAGCGCAACGCCGACAATGTGAAGAACGTCGTGGCGATGGACTCCTTCGGCAGCCTGCCCAACATGAGCGCCGGTGAGCTGGCGATCCTGATGCCGGGCATCGCCGGCACGCTCGACGACGCGGGCAACGTGTATTCCCTGAGCGTCCGCGGCATGGGACCGTCGCTGAACCGGGTTTTGGTGGATGGTTCGCTGATCGCCAACGTCGGTGGCATGAACCGGCAGTTCCAGATGCACTCGATGACGGGTGCGATGTTCGAGTCGCTCGAGCTGATCAAGGGGCACACCCCCGACAAGGGGGCCGACTCGCTCGGGGGCACGATCAACCTGAAGACGCGATCACCGCTTTCGATGCGGGAGAAGCGTCGGATCACCTATAATCTGGCGGCACGCTGGGCACCGCCGTTCACCCGGCAGATTCCCCTGCGGGAGGCGCACCGCCTGCACCCTCTCATCAACATCGGCTACCAGGAGGTGTTTGGGGTGCTGGGAGCGGAGCGGAACCTCGGAATCGCCGTGAACGTTTTCTACAGCGAAAACGTCGTGGGGTATTTCCTCAGTCAGCGGGACTTCGAAAACACCGTTCGTCAGCCGGCCTATCTCTGGGACTACACCACCCAGGACGTGTTGAGCAACCGGAAGCAGGCGAGCGTGAACGTCAAGGCCGTCTACCTGCTTTCTCCGGCGACCAAGGTCACCTTGAACACGATCTACAACGACGCCCCCGACGCTTATAGATACTATAGTGTGCGTGCGTTTACCAACCAGACTGCGCCGAACGCCACCACCTCCGGGGTGGTGCCGGGCTACTCGGATCGGGTGACCACGGTGCGGCCCGTGGCGGCATCGGTGATCGATGTCAGGCTGAGAAATGCCAGCTTCTACAACCGCACGCGACAGTTCGATCTCGGGGCGGAGCACAACTTCAACGGCCTCGAGATCGACTACACTGGAATGTACAGTTACATGCACGGCAACCAGGGGAGCGATGGGGGCGGTTCCCTGTTCAACCGCGTCACCGGCACCGGGTGGATTCTCGATCGCACGCGCTCCGACCTCTTCCCGGGTTTCCTGCCGAATGGCGGCCTGGATTTCAGCAATCCGGCCAACTATCGTCCGAATGGATTTCTCACCACCGACAACACCGACCGCGATGTCGAGATCCGGAATGTGCGCGGGAACCTGCGGTACCGGGTTCCCGTGGAACTCACGGTCTTTCTGAAATCTGGCGGCGAGTGGCGCGAGCAGATGGTGAAGGCCGCCAGCCGGCAGCGTCGCTGGAGTTACCTCGGCGCCGGCGCCCTGCCGGTGGATCCATCGATTCGAACCTGGGATGCGCTGAAGACCGGCCGGACGATCCCCCGATGGGAAACAGCGGCGTTCATCCGCGGCGAAGTACCGGTCTCCCCCGAGCTATGGTCCGAGGATCTCTATTTCAAGGAACAGACGAAGTACACCGGCGCCAACGCGGTCACCGAGTCGGTTTCGGCCGGATACATCATGGGCCAGGCGAAGATGGGCCGGACGGGATTCCTCACCGGGGTCCGAATGGAGAAGACCGTAACCGAAAGCTGGGGCTGGGTCCGGGCCCGCACCGGCAGCACGCCGGCCCAGCAGGCCGCCGATCCGATCGGGTCGGTCACCCGCGATTACGCCAATACCCGGCGGGAACTCAAAGGCGGTTACACGAAATCGTTCCCGAGCGCGCACCTCACCCACGATCTCACGCCCAACGTCAAGGCGCGCGTGAGCTGGTCCACCAGCTTCGGCCGCCCGCCGATGACCAATCTGCTGCCGATCGAGTCGCCGAATGAGTCCGCTCAAACTCTCACCATCAACGACCCCGGCCTGAAGCCACAGACGGCCGCGAACTGGGATGCGACCTTGGACTACTACTTCGAACCGGTGGGGAATCTCTCCGTCGGTTGGTTTCACAAGCAGATTGAGAACTACTTGGTCACGGGTCAGTCGGCCGGGGTCGTCGCGTCCGGCACGGGCAATGGCTATAATGGCGAGTACGCCGGTTTCACGGTGCTCAGCACGATCAATGCCGGCACGGCCATTGCCCAGGGCTGGGAGTTGAGCTGGCAGCAGCAGTTCACTTTTCTCCCCGGCGTATTGAAAGGGCTGGGACTGTCCGCGAACTACACCGTCCTCGATACCCACGGCCTGTTCACGGGAAATTCGTACCTCAAGACCGGCCAGGTGCCTGGCTTTGTCCCCCGCACCGCCAACCTCATTCTTTCCTGGCGCCATCGCGGCTTCAGTGCGCGGGCGGTTTACAACCGCACCAGCGACTTCAACGCGGAATACTCGGCGGCCAGCCCCGGCCGGAATCTCTTTCAGTTCCGACGCGAAGTCGTGAATCTCGGGTTCGCCTATCAGATGAGTCCGGGACTGGGCGTTACGATCGATGTGAGCAACCTGTTCAACGAGCCGCAACGAAAGTATCGCGGCGTGCCGGATCAAATGGCCTACCACAGCATCACAGGCACGACGCTCAATCTTGGCCTAAGTGGGCGATTCTGAAGTGCGCGGCAGCGAAAGCCGGGAAGCAACCGAGTGCGGAGAAAACGAGGGGGCGGTTCCCCATGGAGTGAAACGGGCCCTACGGCTGCCGCATCAGCTCGCTGGTGGCGGTGAGGTGGATGAGTTCGCGGAGGGCATGGCCCCTGGCTTTCCAATCGGACTCCAGGCGGCGGAGGGAGGGCTGGTCGGCGAAACCGAGCGGGCGGCCGAGGGCGTAGGTGAGGAGCCGATACGCGACGTTGTGCGCGAGAAGATTCGGGTGCTGCCCGAGGTAGGCGCGGATGTCGGCGGCGCTGCTGATGGGCTGGCCCCGATACTCGCCCGTGGTGTCGATGGCGGCGCCGTTCGGGTAGGTGCGGCGGAAGCGGCCGATGGGATCGTAGGCTTCGAGGGCGTAGCCGAGGGGATCGATCTTGGCGTGGCAGTCGGCGCAGGCCGGCACGGAGCGGTGTTTCTCCAGCTGTTGCCGGATCGTGGTGGCACCGCGGATGTCGGGCTCGATGGGCGGCACGTCCGGCGGCGGCGGGCTGGGCGGGGTGCCGAAAATTTTCTCCAGCAGCCAGACGCCGCGCGTCACGGGCGAGGTCTCCACGCCGTTGGCGGTGACGGTGAGGACGCTGGCCTGGCCGAGCAATCCGCGCCGGGGTGAATCGGCCGGCAGGCGGACGCGCTGCACGCGGTCGCCGCCGACGGCGGGCAGTTCGTAGAGCCGCGCGAGCCCGGCGTTGAGATAGGTGAAGTCGGCATCGACGAGCGCGGTCACGGGTCGGTTGGTGCGGACGAGCTCGGCGACGAAGCGCCAGGTCTCCTCCTTCATCGCGGGCTCCAGCCGGTCGATGTGGTAGGCGGGAAAAGTCTCCTTGGCGGGCGGCATGGTGCCGAGCTTGTTCAAGCCGAGCCACTGCTCGGTGAAGAGGCGCAGAAAACGATCACCACGCGGCGAATCGAGCAGGCGGTCGGTTTCGCGGCGGATGGACGCGGCATCGAGCGGGCCCTGGGCCGCAAGCGAACGCAGCGATTCATCGGGCGGCCCGGCGGTGAGGAAGTAGGCGAGACGCGTGGCGAGTTGCCGCGACGTGATGGTCTTCGCGTCCGACTCCGGCTCGGTGAGAAACAAAAACTCGGAGGAGCAGAGCAGGGCCTTGAAGACCGGTCGTGCGGCGTCGGCGTAGCGGGTCTTGCCATCGAGACGCTCCTGCCCGGCGCTCACATAAGGGGCGATGTCTTCCCGGCTCACCTCGCGGTGAAAGAGGCGGCTGGCGAGGCTCTGCAGTCCGGCTTGCAGGCGGGTGCCGTCGATTTGCTTTTCATCGGGCGCGATGGTGGCAAACAGCAGCGACCGCGCGGGATGCGGCTGGTCGTCGCGCAGCGGGCCGGTGACCTGCCAGTAGCGCAGGCGGATTTCGGGGCCTTGGTAGAGGTGCTGGTAGAGTTGGTCGCGCTCGCCGCGCAGGGCGAGATTCTCCCAGACGTGCTGTTCGATCTCCGGCACACTGGAGTCGTATTTATAGAGCTTTCTGGAGATGAAATTGCTGCGAGTGCCCTTGGGCGGACCGTCGATCCAGGAGAGGTAAGGCTGGGTGCCGCGATCCAGCCAGATGCGGGCGCGCACGGTCGTGTAGCGACCATCCGCCAGCTCGAGGGCGTGAACGATGTTCGGCGGGACGAGCCGCCAGCTGTTGCCTCCCACTTTCATCCCCTCGTCTTGCCGGCCGATGCCGAGCTGCATCGGCTGCGACTCGTCGTAGTAGTTCTTTAGGTCTTGGTAAGAACGCTCCCCTGTTACCATGAGATCCTTGCCATACGGGTGATGCCGATTCGCGGCGGTGGCCTCGGCTTCGACCTCATACCAACCGGAATGCGGCACACCGGCGGCGCCTAGGTGAGCGAGGAAGAGTTTGCCGTCGTAGATGAGTTCCCGGTTTCGCAAGCCTTGGCTAAGGTGGATGTAGGCCGGGCCGTTCGCTTTCTCGGCACTGATGACGCCCATCCCGAAGGCTTGCTGGGTGGTGCGTGAGAGGCCAGCTCCGGCGTCCGGGTTGTCCCTCCATTGCCGGGCCGCGGGTTTGCCGTTCACCTCCGCGAGGTCGTAAGCGTGATCGAGCACCGCATCGGCGGCCTGGAGATACTGCTCCAGATGATGCCGCGAGGTGCGCAACGCGGAACCGATATTACGAAACCCTTCCAACTCCTCATCGCCAGGGAAGCGGCTGGTGGGGTCGAAGTCGCCCGCGAACCCGAAGAGGTCCTGCATCGTGTGCAGATACTCCGCGCGGCTCAGCCGCCGATGAACGACGCGCCCGCCCCGGGACCGCGCGGCGGAATGCGCCTCGGTGAGCTGCCCCTCGATCCACGCGAGCAGGGCGCGGCGCTCCTCGTCGGTCGGTTGCTGTTTCTTCGCCGGCGGCATCTCGCCGAGCTGGAGCTGATGCAGCACTTCCTGCCAACGCTCCGCGATGGCGAGGTCCGTGCCGATCTGAAAAGGTAGGTCATCGAGCCGGCGGTCGCCCTTGCGTTCGACGTCGTCGTGACAGTTGAGGCAGTAGCGATCGAGGAACGCCTGCGCTTTTGCCGCCGTCAAATCGGCGGCGGCGAGGGCGCCGGGGAGGCAGAGACCGAAGATGCCGGCCAGGAATGGGGCCCGCATTTCAGGTGAGCAGTTGGTTCAGGTTGCCGTTGCTCGTGCCGAAGCGGTCGCGCTCGACGCCCATCTGCTGGAGGAGCGTGACGAAGAGATTGCACATCGGCGTCTGCTGCCGGTTCTGCTTCGGGAAAAACAGGTGCCGGCCGTGGCGGAATCCACCGCCGGCGAGCAGGACGGGCAGGTTGGTGTTGGCGTGGGAACTGGCGTTGCCCATGCCGCTGCCGAAGACGACCGCGGTGTGATCGAGCACGCTGCCGCCGCCGATGTCCTTCATCGCGGCGAGCCGGCCGAGAAAGTGGTCCAGCTCCCGCACCAGCGCAGACTCGACGAGGTGCAGCTGCCGCAGTTTATCGGCGTCCTGACCGCTGTGCGAAAGATCGTGGTAACCGCGATTGATGCCGGGGATGTTTGTCACGGGCAGTCCGCCGCCGATGTTCAGCGTGATGATTCGGGTGGCGTCGGCCTGCAGCGCCAGCGCCGCAAGATCGAAGTTCGCCCGCACGCGATCCATGCAGCCGCCATTGGCCCACTCCGGCTTTTTTCCGTCGGTCGTCGGCAGCGGTTTGTCCAACCACGCGAGGTTGGTGGCGTTCGCCCGCTCGAAGTCGCGCATCGCGCCCATGAACTCCTCGATCTTTTCGCGGTCCCAGCGATCCAGCTGCGGGGCCACGCGCCTGGCATCCCGCGCGATGAGCGAGAGCACGGATTCGTTCTCGGCCAGCTCCGCTCGCCTCGTGGCTGCGGCGGCCTCGCGCTGCGGTTTGAAAATCAGGTCAAACGCCGCCCCCGGATCCCCCTGCTTCGGCACCGCGATGCCCGAGCGCGTCCAGGAAATGTTGTCGCCGCCGCCCACGCCGAGGCAGAGCGACGGAAACCGCGTCAATCCGCCGCAATGCTCTTCCACCACCTGGTCGAGCGACACACAGCCGTCGGCAAAGCCGCCCGCCTGTTCGCGGCGCACCCCGCTGAGAAAGGCATGCACGCCATAATGCCCGCCCTGCACGCTCGGGTGATCCAGCTGGGAAAACACCGTCATTTTTTCCCGCCAGTGCTCGAGCGGCTGCAGCAGCGGCGTGAGTTCCAGCTCGGGTCCGTGGTTCGCCGGGAAAAACGACTCCGGCCGCAGCCCGAAATCCAGGCCGATGCAGACCAGCCGCCGCGGGGCCTTCGCCGCCTCCGCGCCGTGCAGCGCGAGATTCGAGAACCAAGGAAAAGTCAGCGCCGTGCCGCCGAGCGTTTGGATGAAGTGTCGTCGTTTCATGTCGATGGGGGGCTGCCCGGGCGCGCGTGCGAAACGATCGATCGACTTCGCCCCAGACTGCGTCGATTTTCGTGATGCGCTAATCGATCTCGTTCCTCGTTCTCTTTCTCGTTCTCTCGGCGAGGACGATGAACGATTACGCGAACGAGGAACGATGAAAGCCGGTTGGCGTCTTTCGGTTGCGGCTGCCGCGTGGGTGGTGTCATGGAGGCCGGGCTGGAGTCAAAAGCTCAGGGTGTTCGTCCACACCCACGTGCGCGGATCGTTGCGCAGGATGGCATTGTCGACGACGCCGGTGGCGACGTTGGGTGCAAGCTCCACGCTCCGCCGGTCGAACACGTTGTTCAGGTTTAGTTGCATGCGCCACTTCATCCGACGCCCGAGGGGAAATTCGTAACCGGCAATCGCGTTGATCGCAATCTGGTCCTCCCAATAATAGGGCGTGCGGAGATTTCCCTTGGCGGCGTTGTTGTAATAGTAACGCAGCAACTTCAGGTCGGCGCGGCCGTTGAGCCCCAAACTAAACCCCTTGAGCCACGGCTGCGAGAACGTGTGCATGGTGGTGGCGGTGAAGGACCGCCGGGGGAAACCGGAGGTCACCTCGCCGCCGTTGCGCACCTGAATGCCGGGCACGACCGGCACAAAGCCAAGCTGATGCTGGCTGATCGGGAGTCCGGTGCGGCCCGTGCCGACGCCGGACACCGACAGCCCGAGCGCCGCAGCGTTCTGAATCAATCCACTGTCCGCCGCGATTTGGGCCCGGTAATTGCCACTGGCGTCGCCGCTCCTCAGGATTGCAACCGTCAACGGCTGAACGGCGGTCCCGGCGGCATACGTCTTGCCGTCGGTCGCGACGCGAGTCGCCGGATTCACCGGCACGAGCAGCGGACTGCCGTCACCGAGCAGCACCTGGCCCTGGGCGTTGGTGCGGAATTCGTCGTTGTAGAAAAAGGGCAGCGTCAGATTGTCGGCCTCGACGCCATTCGCCTGGGAAAACCCGAACATGGCCCGCCAGTGCTTCGTCGGACGCGCGCTCAAGGTCACCTCCACGCCCTTGGTGGTGCGGTTGTAGGTGTAGACCGGGCTCTGGAAAGTATACCAGCGCCCGTTGATTCCCGCCGGATCGGTCACGGTGCGAACTTCGGCGCTCAGCGCAGTGGTGAGGTTATTCGCGCGGGTCTCGAAGGCCGTGATCGAGCCCGAGAGCCGCCCTTCCAGCGCGTTGACCTTGAAGCCCGCCTCGAGGCTTTCACCCCGCCCACTGGGGGCGGGCAACCCGTCCCACCGCAACACGCCCGTCAGGTAAGGGGTGAAATTCGACGATGCCCCGACGTAAAACGACACCGGTTCCGAGAACTTCCAGACCGCGCCGACGTTGCCGGTGGTGCCGGAGCCCTGGAAACGCAAACCTTGGCTGATGGCGGTCACGTAGGACGAGTCGTGCCGCACGCCGATGATCGACGACACCCGATCGCCGAACCAATCGGTATACAAGACGGCGGCATAGGCCGGCGTGTGGCCCTTCGAGTAGAGTGCTCCGGCGGAACCGGCATTGAAGCCGAGCGGATTGTCCGGAGTGGCATTCGCGGGATTCGGGTATTTCTGCCAATCCCGCACGTAGGTGACCCCATTGACCGTGTAGGACGGCTGGCGCGGCACGACAGAGCCAGCAGGATTGGCGAGCGGGTCGACCCACTGCACGGGCATGATGGTACGACCGCCGTCCGTGTTGCTCACCAACGCCGGGTTGCGCACGAAGTTCCCGCTGGCATCGACTTGATACCATCTGGCCCCCAGGCTGGAGCTGTAGGGGTTGGTGGTTTTCTCCCAGTTGACGACGAGCTGGTTCTTGAGCTTGGACGTGATCTGGAAGTCGGCGGTCAGCAAGCCGCGCACGCCCCGGGTGATGCCCTCGTTGCGCAACACCGAGGGAAGATACCCGACGGCCCAGGCGTTGAGGGGGTTGTTGAGGATCAGTGGAGGCCGGAGGGTCTGAAAGGAGTTGGGGCCGGCGCTGTCGTTGAAGGCGTAGGCTTCGTAGGCCTGCACTTGCCCATGCAGCCACGGAAGGAGCCTTGAACTCAGGGCAATTTCATCGAAGCGCTCACGGCGGAACTGATACATGGAGTTGCCGGCAAACGTATCGATGTTCTCCCACGTGAGCCTGCCGCCGGCGATCTGCGCCAGGGCGGGGCTCTTCGTCCCGAGCAGCACCGACAACGGCGTGTTGTTGGGCACAATGGTCGGGATGCCGGTCACGAGGTTTTGCGCCTTCGGCTGCACTGAGAGCATGCTGCGCTCCTCGAACGTGACGCGCAGGGTGGTCTGGTTCGCGGGCAATAATTCGGCCGCGAGCTGGGCATAAACGCCGCGTCCATCCGCGTGGATGAAGTCACGCCAGAACTTGGTGTCGGCATCGAAGGCGGCGACGCGCAGCGCGACGCGGCGTTGGGCGATTCTTCCGCTGAGATTGGCGTCGAGTTCGTAGCGGCGGGTGCCGTTGGCGTCCGCTCGCAGCATGAGGCTCCCCTTGTTCTGACCCATCGTCGCCCGCTTGGTGTTGGCGTTCAAGATCGCACCGGCCGGGGAAATTCCGAAGAGCAGCGACTGGGGCCCGCGAATCACCTCCATGCGCTCATAGGAATAACCCTCGCCGAGATTGCCGAGGAACAGGTGCCCGTTGCGAAACAACTTCGTCCCGAGTCCCCGCGACGTGAACGCGCCCATGCTGAGGACGTCGCCGCTCTGCAGCCCCGAGGCGTTCGAGGTGCCGTTGTCCGGCAGGCCAATCCCGGTGAAATGCTTGGTCAACAGCGCCGTCACGTCGGACGTGGCGAGATCGGACATCATCTGGGCGTTGAAAATCTCGGCGGTGATGGGCAGCCGGTCCAAGGAGCGATTGGTGCCCGTGACCGACGAGGTGTTCAGCGCCTGGTAGGTGTCGGAAGGGTCGGCCGTGACCTCGAAGGGGCTCAGGGTCACCGTCTGGGATTTGGTCGGGTCCGTAGCCGCCGGCGCGCCCGGGCTCGGCGTCTGCGCGAACGCGCCGGTGAGGAGGAGGGCGACCGCCGCGGCGGCGCGCAGCGCGGACCGTTGGGGATATTGGGAGAACATGGGGGGATGCGGTTGAGGGTTTGCGGTGGTTCTGGCGGAGGTGGCGTCAACGGAAAAAACTGCCCGTGGCCGTGGGAGACGGGCAGGACTTTGAGCAACGCCAAGAGGATGACGACAACTTTGTTGGTTTCCGGTAAAACGCGGTTTTTTCCGGCCACCTGTCCGACAGCGGTCACATCCCGCCCGCGCGCGCCGGCGCTCCGCGGGCCCGATGGGGTCCGGGCTGCAATTTGCCAATTCACGCCAGCCCAGCCCGCGAGCGTTGCGTTTTGCGACTGACCCGAGCGGAGCGCGCCGCCCGTCGGACTCAACGGCTCCGGACCGCACCCGCCGGGGCGGCCGGCCGCCTCGGAACTTTGGTGGTCGCTGCCACCGCCGGTCCCAGCAGCAACCCGCGGCGAAGCAGAGCGTGCGGTAACATTGGGGCGATGGAGCCG
The DNA here is from genome assembly GCA_009695065.1 of Opitutus sp. The sequence continues at coordinate 13,356 of SIBR01000038.1, forward strand.
GAAAGGGATTCAGGGTCTAAGCGTGAAACCCATTTGGGCGAAATGATGGTCGGATGCATCGCGCGCCGCAATGGCTGCGCGATGCGCGGGATCGGCGTAGTCTGCACATGCGATCCAACCAGCGATATAGGTAAACAGGCCTCTCATCTTGCATAAAGCTGGCGGTCGTGGTCGGCCGCAGTACGACCGTCGGTCGACCGGCCCACGGCGGCCGCGCGGTAGAATGAGTCACCAGCGATCTCTCCCACCGGGCGTGAGGCGTCGTCGAGTGGAACGAGCTGAAAGGCAGGTCGACTGCGGTAGACGACGGTGAACCGTGCGCCGCGTCGAACCGCTCGACGACCGTCGGAAGTGTGGCCCGCAGTTCCTTGGCGGTGATGAGCGTGTTCATGCAAGGTTCATCTTGAGGTACACCACCAGGTTTTCAATCCGACAACCCGCCTGCTCGCGGTCGCTCGTGGTTTTTTCGGCCCTCAGGCCCGGTGGTCCAGCGCCTCAGGGATCATCTCTTGGTCGAGAGCGTCGGCGGGTCAACCCGCTGGTTGCTGCAGCGTCGAGAGCGGACCGGTGATCCAATTGAGCGAGCAAACGAGTTGGAACCTGCCAGCAGGCAGAGGTCGGACACAGGGTTCACGGAGTCAATCATGCCGTCTTGCCGTTTCGGCAGGCTCAAGGCCCTGAGCTTGTCGAAGGGCTCCGTGCCCTCTGTGTCTGGGCTCCGTGTCCTCTGTGACTCATGCCTTGGCTTCATTCAGGTGCGAATTTTCCGGGCTGCCGCCGTCGCACCGAGCTGCCCGGCACCCAGTGGCCCCGCACGGCGACGATCTTTTCGTGCTTCGGAATGCCGAATTCGTTCGCGTGCAGCTGGCCGACGAGCAGGTCGGTTGCCGCTTCGCCGACGGTTTCCGGATCGGAGTCGATCCCGGCGAGCGGCGCGACGTCTTTCGACCAATCGAGATGCACGAGGCCGACCGCGGACGGCACCCGCAGTTTGAGTCGTGCGTCCCAGCGGGCCACCGGCTGATCGGAAAAGAGGATCACCTCGGGCCGGTGCGCCGTGTACCACTCGTCGAAATGCGCTTCCTCGTCGTCGGTGCGCGTAATGAGCGCCGGCACGCGGTCGGCCGCCGACATCTTGTTCTGGTGCAGGAGAAATGCCGCCAGCCACGCCTGATCCACGCGCACTGAAAGCGCTTCGCTCAGGACAAGACCGATGCGACGATAGCGGCGGCGCTCAAGCTCATGCAGCACGAGCTGCATGTCTTCATAGTGCGAGGAAACGACGCGATGCACCGCCGGATGCGAGACGGTGAGGCCCTTGGTGACGCAGGCGAAGTGCGCCCAGGCGAGGTTGAGCCGGCCGCCGCTCGCCGGGAGCGAGTGCAGGATCAAGCCGCGGATGCCGCGCGTCCGCAGGATTTTCGTCATGCGCACTGGAGTCATCCCCGGCTCCGTGAGCCAGAGCTCATCGAGCGCGTAACCGAGCTGGCCGGCGCGACGTTTGGCGCCGTCATAAAACCGCTGATGGTTGGAAGTCTGGCGCCAGCCATCCCGCGTGGGCCAGGCGGTGACGAAGCCCAGGGTCGCCTGCACGGGTTTTTCCTTCATCGTGCGCAGCCGGGCCATCAACGACGACAGGACCGCGTCGACCTGATAACCGGCCTTGCGCGCGGCGGCCTGCACCCGCTTTCGGGTCGCGGGCAGCAGGCGCGGATCATTGCGCAGGGCGAGCGAAACAGTCATGTGGGACACGCCGATCTGGGCGGCGATGTCGCGAAGGGTCGGGCGGGGTTTCATTTTACCGGAAACTATATTTTGCCTTCCCCTGCGGCAAGCTCCATCGCACCCTCGCACATGGTCATCACGCGCCTTGAAACCCTGCATCTGCGACCCCGCTGGCTGGTGGTCCGTCTGCACACCGACGACGGCCTCTGCGGGGTGGGTGAGGCCACGCTGGAGGGCCGGTGTCTGACAGTCGAATCTGCGCTGCACGAGATGGGCCGCTGGCTCGTCGGCCAGGATCCGCGGCGGATTGAGCATATCTGGCAGCATCTGTTTCGGGGTGGCTTCTATCGTGGCGGACCGGTGCTGTGCTCCGCACTATCGGGCGTCGATCAAGCCCTTTGGGACATTCTCGGAAAACACCTCAATGCCCCGGTCTACCAACTGCTCGGCGGCGCGGTGCGGGAACGCATCCGGCTCTACGGTTGGATCAATGTGACATCGACCGGAGACTACATCGAGGCGGCGGCCAAACTGGCGGCTGAGCACAAGTTCACGGCGTTCAAGTGCACGATCACGGACGCGATGCGCCCGCTTGAGTCCAAGGCGAGTCTCGCAGCGGCCGCGGAGAGATTTCATGCGCTCCGCCAACGCCTCGGCGACGCGGCCGATATCGGCGTAGACCTGCATGGACGCTGCACGCCGGCCGTGAGCCGTCAGCTCGCCAAGCTCCTCGAAGCTGATCACCCGCTGTTTCTGGAGGAGCCGGTCCTGGGCGACGATCCGGCGGCGATGAAGGACCTGTCGATGAGCACGACCATACCGCTGGCGACGGGTGAGCGGCTCTACACCCGTTGGCAATTTCAGGAACTCATCGCGCAACGCGCCGCGGCCGTCGTGCAGCCCGACGTGGCCCACGCGGGCGGCATCTCGGAACTGCGGCGGATTGCGGCGATGGCCGAGAGTCGCGAAATCGCGTTTGCACCGCACTGCCCGATCGGACCGGTGGCGCTCGCCTCGTGCCTGCATCTCGCGGCGGCGACACCCAACTTCCTCTGCCAGGAGCACGTCACGCTCGGCGAATCGCTCCTCAAGACTCCGTTTGTCGTGCGCGATGGCTACGCCGAGCTGCCGGCCGGTCCCGGGCTCGGCATCGAGTTGGATGAGGCCAAGGTTGGGGCGCAGCGATTTGACGGCCGCTGGGACAACCCGCGCTTCGCACACGGGGACGGAGGCTTCGCCGAATGGTAAACGCCGCTTCCCCGAGGGAATCGTACCTCTGCTGCGACCGGAATTCGGTCTCGTGTCGCGTGCACTTGCTGGAACGCGGCTCAAGGCCGTCCAACGCACGAGCAAGGAACGAGCGTGCCGCCCACCTCCGCCCTGGCGTCCCTGCGTGTCAAACCGTCGCGCCCATTCCTTCCTCATGACCACCCGACCCGTTGTCATCTTCACCCGTCGCTATCCGCTCGAATTGCTCGCGCCACTCGCGCCTTCGGTCGACATCGTCATGCCCGACGATGAACAGGGCGCCATCGGGCACGATGAGGTGCTGCAGCACGACGGCCGCGTCGCCGCGATCATCAACCAAGGCGAGTTGGCAATCAATGCGGGGTTGCTCGCGGCCACGCCCGGGCTGCGCATCGTGGCCAACACCGCAATCGGCGTGAACAACTTCGCCCCGGAGCTCATGCGCGCCCGCGGTATCTGGGGCACGAATACGCCCGAGGCGTTCGCCGACGCCACGGCGGACTGCGCGCTCGGCCTGCTGCTGATGCTCGTGCGGAAACTGGGCGAGGGGGATCGCTTCGTCCGTGCCGGTCGGTGGAAAACGTTTACGCCGGGGCTGTGGGATGGAGTGCTGCTCCGCGGCAGGACGCTTGGCATCGTCGGCTATGGTCGCATCGGCCGCGCCGTCGAGCTGCGCGCCCGGGCCTTCGGCCTCAACGTCGTGCATCACACGCGCTCCGGTGCGGACCGGCCCGGGTGGCGCTCCCTGGCCGCGCTGCTGGCCGAATCGGATTTTGTTTCGCTCCACGTCCCGCTCACGCCGGAGACCCGTGGGTTGATCGACGCGGTCCGTATGGCGCAGATGAAGCCCGGCGCGAGTTTGATTAATCTCGCGCGCGGGCCGGTGGTGGACGAAGCGGCGCTGATTGCGGCGTTGCGCAGCGGCCGGCTGGCGGGCGCGGCGCTCGATGTGTTTGCGGATGAACCGCAGGTGCCGCTCGCGCTGCGCGAAATGGAAAACGTTGTGCTCACGCCCCATCTCGGCGGCGGTTCGCATGAAGGCCGGCGCAACGCGCAGCAAGCGTGCGTCGAGAATGTCCAGCGCGTCCTGCGTGGCGAGCGCCCCATCGCCGAATGTATTGTCGTGGAACCCGAGGCTCCGGCGCGGAGCTGATTCTTTCGGATTCATGCCGTTTCTCCAAAACCAATGCAATGAAACCATCCTTGAAGAACCTCACCCCTCGCCTGCGACTGCCGCTGGTCGCGTGCTCGCTTCTTTCCCTGTGGAGCCCGGATGTTGCGTTTGCCGCCACGCCCGCCGCCCAGCCCAACCCCGGCATTCCTGCAAACTGGCGCAACATTGCCAGCGGCTGGACCATTCCCGACGAAGACTATGCGGATCAACCCTACATCGTGAAGGCGGACGACGGCGCCTGGGTTTGCGTGATCACGACCGCGGGCGGCCACGAGGGCGCCACCAGCCAGCACGTCGTCGCCACGCGGAGCACCGACTTCGGCCGCATGTGGTCGCCGTTGATCGCGATCGAACCATCGGGGCCGCCCGAGTCCTCCTACGTCACCCTGCTGAAGACTCCCGCCAGCCGGCTCTACGCCTTCTACAATTACAACAAGGACAATCTGCGGGAGGTGAAACGCACGGACGGAATCATGGAGAAGCGCGTCGATACGCTGGGCTACTTCGTGTTCAAGTATAGCGACGATCACGGCAAGACTTGGTCCAAAGAGCGGCACGAAATTCCCATCCGCGAAACCGCGATCGATCGCGGCAACATCTACGGCGGCAAGATACGCTTCTTCTGGCATGTCGGCCGCCCGCTGATTCATCAGGGCGCCGCTTACGTCACGCTGCACAAGGTCGGCAACTTCGGCCCGACCTTCATGACGAAATCGGAGGGCAACTTTTTGCGCAGCGACAACCTTCTCACTGAGCGCGATCCGACGAAGATTCGCTGGGAAACGCTGCCCGACGGCGACATCGGGCTGCGCTCACCCGTCGGCGACATTGCCGAGGAGCAGAGCATCGTCGCCCTCTCGGACGGCAGTCTCTTCACCGCCTATCGCACCGAGACCGACCATCCGGTCCATGCCTACTCCCGCGATCACGGCCGCACGTGGACCAAGCCGGAGTTCATGACCTACGGGCCGGGCGCGCGAAAAGTGAAACACACCCGCGCGGCTAATTTCGTGTGGAAGACCGGCAACGGACGCTACCTGTATTGGTTTCACAACCACGGCGGGACGACCTTTGGCAACCAGCGCAACCCCGCCTGGCTCTCCGCCGGACACGAGGTGGACACACCGGCCGGCAAAGCGATCGCGTGGTCGGAGCCCGAGATCCTCCTCTATGACGACGACTGGACCGTGCGTATGAGTTATCCGGACTTCGTCGAAGACGGTGGACGGTATTTTATCACGGAAACGCAGAAGACCATCGCGCGCGTGCACGAGGTGCCGGCCGAGTTTCTCGAGATGCTCTGGAGCCAACCCACCGCGAAAACCGTCGCGCGCAAAGGGCTCATCGTCGACAGCGGGGCCGACATCGTGCGGGGAGCACGGCAGTTGCCGCTGCCGCGCCTGCCTGATCTCGGCGCGGCGAAGGACAGGGAAAGCGGAGGCTTCACCCTCGAATTCGCCGTGAAACTGGACTCCGCGGAAGGCGGTCTGTCTCTCCTGGATACGCGTGATGGCAACGGCCACGGCCTCGCCGTCAGCACCACTGATCGCGGCACGGTACAACTCTCGATCCGCGGCGCGCTCGGGCCCTCGTCGACCAGCAGCTATTCCACGGGCATCCGCGATTTCGGCTTGGGTGAGATTTCGTGGGACTGCGACCCCGGCACCCTGAAACCTGGCGTGTGGCACCACGTCGGCATCATCGTGGACGGAGGTCCCAAGACGATCTGCTTCGTGGTGGACGGAAAGTTGCACGACGGCGGCGACCGCCGGCAATTCGGGTGGGTGCGCTTCCCGCGCGAACTGCGCACTGTCGACGGGACCGACAAAGTCTCGCTGGCGCCGCGGCTGCGCGGCGAACTGCGTCAGGTCCGGATCTACGACCGCGCCCTGCGCACGAGCGAAGTCATCGGCAACTGGCGCGCGACGCGGGAAAAATGATCCGGCTGGCACCCACTCCGCTGCGTCGAAATCCTCCATCACCGTTTCCCCCGCCCCATGACCATACCCATTCGTTCCCGTCTCCTTGCCCTCGCCAGCGCGCTGGCCGTCAGTCAGGCCTACGCCGCGCCCGCGTTTGAGCGGCGCGCCTTCGCTCTACCGCAGGACATCTGGGCGGTGGACGCACTGGATGCCAACGGCGATGGTCGGCGTGATTTCATCGCGGTCGGGGAATCGAAGGTCTGGGCCTTGCTGGCTCCGGACTGGTGCCGCGTGGAACTGGCGGATACACCCGGCGGGCGCACCATCCATGCGGTCGCGCTGGATTGCGACGGCGACGGTGACCTCGATCTGGTCCTGGCGCGTTCGATCTCCAACTGGATCGGACATCGCCAGGCGCTCGCAGCCGGCAAGCCGTCGACCGAACCGGTCGGCGAGGACTGGACCGTGGCGTGGCTGGAAAATACCGGACGGACGGACGCCGCCTGGCCCTTGCACCGGATCGATCGCGAATTGCACGGCGTGCACGGCGTCTGGATCAGCGACGTCAACCGGGACGGCAAAGTGGACCTGCTCGCGGACAGCTTTGCCGGCCCACACTTTGAAAGCAGCCTCGCGTGGTTTGCGGCCCCCTTTGGCCGGCAGGCGACGCGCCGGATGATCACGACCGGCGCGGCGACGGGGCGGCCCCATTACCTGCATTTTGCCGACATGAACGCCGACGGGCGCGGGGACGTACTGCTTGGCGCTTCGGCGGAAGGCAGTTTCACGTGGTGGGAACAGCCCGCCGACCTCGCCCAGGAATGGAAGCGACACCTCATCGCGATGGAGCCGGGCGCCACGCACCCACGGGCGGCCGATCTCAATGGTGACGGCAAACCCGATGTGTTCGGCAGCGCCGGGCACGGCGTGGGGGTGTTCTGGTATGAGGCCCCGACGTGGAAGAAGCACGTCATCGACGCCGGGTTGCGCGACGTGCATGCCTTCGACGTCGCGGATCTCGACGGCGACGGCGACATCGACGCCGCGGGTTGTTCCTTCACCGCCAAAATCGTGCGGTGGTGGGAAAATCTCGGCGGCGGAAAATTCCAAGCGCATGACCTCGACATCGGAAACGACCAGCAAGCCTACGACCTGAAGATCCTCGATCTCAACGGCGACGGCCGCCCGGACATCCTGCTGGCGGGCCGGCAATCCAAGAACGCCGTCTGTTATTTTCAGAGCGCCGCCCGCACCAAGCCGTAACGATTCAGTCCAGGTGGAGCGGCTTGACCTCAAGCCGCTGAACGTGAAAGGGACCGGGCCAAAGCGAGTTGAGGTCAACTCGCTCCACCTTTCAGTGGTTTCGTTTTCGGAGCAGAAACGAGGTTCGACTGCATGGACACGGCTAAGTGAGATCCGCCGAACCGGGCCGCCCGGCACCCCGTGCCCGCGTCCTCCGACAATCTTCCCGTGCTTCGGGATGCGTCTCAACCGTGCGCCTCCGAATCTTCATTCCTGCGCATGACTGCGCGTGTTCAGGAGGCCCGGTGATAATCGGTGCAAGCGTGATTCCACCCTCCGGGAGCGCGCCCCATTCGGGCGCTCAATTGGCCGCGCCGGTTTCCCTGTGACCATTTCACCTCTAGATTATTTGCGAGAGATCATGAGAACGCTCGCCATCCGCGTCGCGAATTGGTTTCTCCTCCGCCTCACCGCACCGTTTCAATTCCGCCCTTGTCGGACGAACTCCACCCCAATGAAAACGCAGTGTCTCCCTCACCCCGCTGACAACCCGACGCTTTCCCGCCTCCACCGGGCGTCGCGCGACGCGTTCCGCCTGTCCGTCCTGCTGGCACTCGGTGCCGGCGACATTGCAGCCCGAGCCCAGCAACCCCCGACCACCAACGCCGCCGCGGGCGCCGCGATTCAGCTGCGTCCCTTCGAGGTCGTCGCCGATCCCTCGGACACGTATCAGGCCCTGAACACTTCCTCGCTCACCGGCACCAATCGCTCGCTGGAGACCCTTCCAATTACGGCCGAGATCTTCAACGCCACGATGATGCAGGACCTCGGCACCTCCGATGTCGTCGACCTCCTGACCAACCGCATGACCGGCATCGGTGCCGGCGAAAACTCCGGTGGCTCCTCCGCGGCCAACGGCGCCCTCGCGGGCGATCGCTTCAACATGCAGACGTTTAGCGTGCGCGGCCTCGCCGCCTTCCCGCGCCGCAACGGCTTCATGTATCTCGGCAACCTCGCCGAGGGCTTCGCCTACGAGCGCCTCGAGGTCATTCGCGGCCCGCAGTCGCTCCTCTATGGCAACAACCCCGCGGGCGGCGTCATCAACGTCTCCACCAAGAAAGCAAGCTTCGGCGGCGACTTCGCCAGCGCCGAGTTCAAGACCGACATGTATGGCTCGCTCCGATACCAGCTCGACGCCAACTACTCGGGCAAGATCTTCCACCGCCGCGCGGCCCTGCGCTTCGCCGCGTTGAAGTCGGATCAAAATTTCTGGCGCGAGGTCATCGGCCGCAAGACCGACGGCCTCTTCATCGAGGCGGCGGCGGCGGTTTTCCCGGCGTCCGACACCGTGTTGCGCTTTGAACTCGAGGATCGCTTCGACACCTCGATCCAGGCGACCCGGCGCGTCCTGGTGTCGGGCCTGCCCGCGCTCGTCCCGAACAACTCGACGCTCGCCGTGCTGCTCGCGCGCAACGATCACGCCCTTAAACAAATCGCAGGCGGCGTGATCAACTGGGAGAACGTCGACGTCCTCAGCGGCAACGCGTTCGCGCGCCGCCGCTGGGAACAGTTTCAAAATCTCACGCTCTCCTCGCGGCTCCGCCCGTGGCTTCAGGGCCAGCTCGTCGGCACGGCGCGTTCCGCGTTCAACGACAACACCACGGCGCAGGGCATCTCCGCCCTGCAGGCCCCGCTCGCCGGCGGCAATCCGCTCAACGCCTGGGCCGTCTCCTACCGCCCCGGCGGCTCCGAGGTGCGCGCCACCGAGTGGGGCCTCCGCGGGACGCTGAACGCCGACTTCCGCGTCACGCGCCACACGCAGAATCAACTCATTCTCGGTGCCGAGCGCGTCGACTATCCGCACTACCGGCAGAACATGAGTTACAGCTACTACGAGGTCGACGCCGGCGGGGCGTTTCTCGTCAACCGCACCCAGCTCAACACCGCCAACGGCGGCCGCACGCTCATGCCCAACCAATGGGTCGATGTCTCGCGCGGTCTCGGCGGCTTTGTCGATCCGCGCCGTCCGCGCAGCTATACGTTCAGCGGCCGCACCTACGTTTGGGACTATCAGAAATATCCCAACCCGGCGTTCGTCACGCCCGACAATCCGCTCGGCTTCAACGGCGGATCCACCGGCGCCAACCAGGACTACGGCCGGAGCGCGAGCGGATTCGCCGCGCTGTTCACGCGATGGTTCGGCGGCAAGCTCGACACCCTCGCCGGCGTCCGCCGCGATCGGCTGAAGCAGGTGCTCTACAACACCGGCATCTCACCCCAGGGCTCCGGAAGCACGGGCAACGTCGGCGTCGTGTGGAAGGTCACCAACCCGGTTTCGATCTATGTCGGCGCCTCGTCGAACTTCACGCCCGGCGGCATCAACGCACAGTCGCGTTACGACGGTGGCCCGCTGCCCAACGGTCGGGGCGAGAGCCTCGAGGGCGGGCTCAAGATCAACGCGCTCGAAGGAAAAATCTCCGGCTCAGTCACCGCCTACGAAACCAAGGGCAAAAACCAATTCGTCACCCTCGACGCCGGCACGCAGCAGATCATCGGCCCCACTGGCATCAACGGCAGCTACTGGTCCACGATTCGCAGTCCCTCCTACGAATACGACTCCCTGACGCGCGGCGTGGAAGTCACGCTCTCGGCCCGGCCCACGCCGGCGTGGCGCTTGATGTTCGGCTACGCGCTGAGCCAGGGGCGGGAGGGCGGCCCGGTGTCATTGCCGTTCTATTACAACGACGAATTCCGCACCAACGCCACCGGGCAGGTGCTCCTCGGCGACGGTACACCGATGCGCGTCCCGGTGAGCACCGCGGTGCGCGTCGCCACCGACGGCAAGACCTACGCGGACAACGTCGCGACCGAAATCCTCACGGTGGGCATCCTCCGCAATGGCGACGCGGGCGGCAATTATCGCGCCCAGCTCGCGCGCGACAGCGGTGGCCTCCTCAACGCCTCCGCGCTCGGGCTGACGATTCCCGGCGTCGGCACGGGCCGGCTCGGCCTGCCGATCAGCCAACATCAGCTGGGCTTCGTGCCCCCGACCCCGACGTTTCTCGCGCGCCGCGGCGGCGAACGGACCATCGGGTTTCCCCGTCACTCCTTCAGCCTGACGAGCATGTATGATTTCAAGGAGGGCTGGCTGAAAGGCTTCAGCGCCGGCGTGAACGGTCGGGCGGACTTCGACAACATCCGGTATTATTACAACGACACGGCAGCGGGAAACATCCGGCGTACCTTGAAGGGCAAGGACGCCGCGCTGCTCAACCTGATCGCCCGCTACCAATTCAAGTTTGGCCGCCGGCTGCAGTTCACGACTCAGATCAATCTCAATAACGTTTTCGACACGCAGAAGCTGGAAATCTACCCGAACGCCGCGACCGGCCTGCCCGACAACGCCGGCTTCCGGAACGATCCGCTCGGGTGGGTGTGGACGAATACGGTGCGGTTTTGATCCGCACGCGCATCATCCGGCTCGAAACCCTGCTCGCGCCGCCGCTCCAAATTCGCGACGGATTCGTCGATCAGCCGACCAGGCCGGGCCTCGGGATCGAACTGGACGAAAAAAAGGTCGAGGCGCAGCGCTTCAACGGCCGTTGGGACAACCCGCGCTGGGCCAACGCCGACGGCGGCCCGGCCGAGTGGTGACGACCATGCGGCGCCATTCCCGCTCGACAGCTCGGGCTGCCAGAGCGGCCGGGTGACGATTCCGGGCGCCACTGGAAAGCAACGAGATGTTGCGAATCGCGGGGCTTTCGCCGGGCAACTACGAAATCATCCGTCTGCCGCCGCCGCCCGCTGTATCGGCGAAGCTGATATAACGACTTGCCGGTCAGGAGCCACGCCTTTGCAGCGGACCGGCCCGGTTGACACGGTCGTCCCCTCCAAAACGAGCGGAGCGCGGCGATCCACGCGGTCATATCACCTATGCGTTATTGCCTTCCCCGAGGGTGTGGCGCAACGCGCCCTCCAGCGTCGGCTGCCGGTAGACGTAGCCTGTCCCCACCAACCGCCGTGGATGCACTCGCGTGCTCGCCAGCAGCGTACCGTCCGCCATCTCGCCGAACAGCGCGCGCAACGCCACGGCCGGCACCGGAAAAATCGCCGGCCGCCGCAACACCCGGCCAAGGGTCGCGGCAAAGGTGCGGTTTGTCACGGCCTCTGGCGCGACCACGTTCATCGGCCCCCGACACCGTGGCTCGACGATGGCGTGATGGAGCGCGCCTACGGCGTCGTCGGCGCTGATCCAACTCATCCATTGGTGTTCGGTACCAATGCGGCCGCCAAGCCCCGCGCGAAACACCGGGAGCATTTTCGCCAGTGCTCCGCCCGCCGGCGTCAGCACGACTCCAAATCGCATCAACACCGTCCGCACACCCGCCCGCGCCGCGCCTTCGGCATGAGTTTCCCACGCGAGGCAAATTCCCGGCAAGAATCCGAGCCCGATGGGCGACTTCTCGTCGAGTACTTCCTCTCCGCCCTCGCCGTAGAAACCCACGGCCGAGGCGCTCACGAATACTTCCGGCTTTCGCCGCAACTTCTGCAAGGCCACGACCAGCGTCCGGGTGGCATCGACGCGACTCCGCAGAATCGCCTCGCGCCGCGCGGCTGTCCATCGCCCGGCGCCGACATTCTCGCCCGACAGATTCACGATCGCGTCGACACCCTCGATGGCACCGGGATCAAGTTCGCCCGTCGCCGGGTTCCAAGCCACCTCACCTTCCCCGGTCGCTTCCCGCCGCACGAGACGGACCACGCTGTGCCCTTGAGTTTGCAAAAACGCGACCAGCGTACGGCCGACCAGACCCGAGGCTCCAGCGATCAGCACGCGACGGGCGCGCATCCTCTGATACTGTGCGGCCAGTTCAACATCGGCCTTGGTGACCGCATGCCGCCAATGAAAAAGCCGCTGCAGCTCTCGCCGTACAAATCCGCCCGCCACGGCGCGGCCCAGCGCCCCACCCGGGAGCCGATAGGAGATCTCGTCCGTCAACCGACACGCCCCCGCCTCGTCCGGCTCCACGCGGTGCAAATGTTCCCACGCGGCGAAAGGTCCGCTCAATTGCACGTCGCGAAATTGCCGCCCCGCCACGTAGTCGCGATGTTCCATCCGCCAATTCAGCCACAGCGGCCCGAACTTGTTGCGGACGGTCACGCGCGCGCCGTCGCGCACGCCACCGGTGGCCGCCACGATTTCAACGCGTTCCCAGGGCGGACACAAGCGGGCGAGTGCGCCGGCGCGTTCATGCCATGCAAACACCTCCGCGGCCGGCCGCGCGATTCGAGTCGTGAGCGAAAAAGTTTCTCCGATCATGTGCGGTCGAAAATCGTGAGGGTGGTGCGCTCTGATTTCACGACGCGCTTCCTTCGGCCGCCCTGCCGCCACGAATGGATCTGAACGCGGCCAGCGCGGCGTAGCGCGCCGTCGCGTGATCGACGTTCGGGTTCGGATACGTTTCACCGAATCGCACGCCCGCCGAGGCCAACACATCGGACGGTGCCTCCCACGGTGCGTGAATGTGTTCGGCGGGCAAACGCACCAACTCCGGCACCCAGTGGCGCACATAATCGCCGTCAGCGTCAAATTTACGCCCCTGCAAGACCGGCGCGAAGATTCGAAAATACGGTGCCGCATCGGCACCGCAACCCGCCGTCCACTGCCAGCCCAGCGTGTTGCCGGCGAGATCGGCGTCGACGAGTGTGTCCCAGAACCACGCTGCGCCCGCCCGCCAGGGCAGCCGCAGGTGCTTCACAAGAAACGAGCCGGCAATCATGCGCGCGCGATTGTGCAGCCACCAGCGGGTCGCGCCACCGGCCGGCCATTTTGCCTCTCCCGCGGCATCGAATGCGGGATTGTCCTGCAAGCGCAGATCCTGGCGGAACCAGAGGAGGGTGGAAGTCATCGTGAATTGCGCCGGCATCCGCCTGCCTCTGTCCTACGCACCAGCCGCTTTTCCGGACGCCGCACTCCTGCTCACAACGAGTCTTGATACAGCTGCTCGTAGCCCGCCGCCGCAACCTTCCAGCTGAAATCCTTCGCCATCGCCCGCTGTTGTGCGTCTGCATAACGCGGCTTGTCGGCGAAAAGGATCAGCGCACGTTGCAGGGCGTCGCGCAGGCTCGCCACGCTCGGCTCGCACATCACCCCCGTTCCGCACACTGGATCGTCGTCGACGTCGACCACCGTGTCGGCCAGCCCACCGACGCGGCTCACGACCGGCAGAGTGCCGTAGACCTGCGAATACATCTGGTTCAGGCCGCAGGGCTCGAACACCGAGGGCATGATGAAAAAATCGCTGCCAGCCTCGATCAGATGGCTCATCGCTTCGTCGAGTTTAGCGCTAAAGAAAACTCGCTGTGGAGCCGTGGCGGCGAGTTCCTGCAGTTCGTCCGTCATCCGCTTGTCACCAGAACCAAGCACCACCAGCCGCACGTCGTGGGTGAGAAAGAAATCACGGTTCGCGAGTACAAAATCGATCCCCTTCTGTTCGGTCAGCCGAGCCACCATCCCAAAAATCACGCACGTGGCGTCCATCGTAAAACCACATTGTTTCAGCAACTCCGCCCGGCACACCGCTTTTCCGGACATATTGACCGCCGAAAAGCGCGCGGGAATCAACGGGTCGATCGCCGGATTCCACACCGCGTTGTCGACGCCGTTGAGGAGCCCGACGATGTCATCGGCCCGAGTTTGCACCACGCCGTCGAGCCCGCACCCAAACTCGGGCGTCTGGATTTCCTTGGCATAACGCGGGCTCACCGTCGTCACGCGGTCCGCAAACATCATGCCGCCCTTCATCAGGTTAATCTGCGAATAATACTCGAGACCGTCCATCTGGTTGAGTTCGTCGGGCAGATTCGTCCGCGCGAAGGCTTTCGCCGGAAACACGCCCTGATAGGCGATGTTGTGAATCGTGAACATGGTCTTGAGCGCCAGCGTGACGCGGTGCCGCCGCTCCGCCTCGCGCAACAGCACGGGCAGCAAAGCCGCCTGCCAGTCATGGCAGTGCACCACATCGGCCTGGAGATCACCGAGCCGGAGCGTCTCAACGACCGCCTTGCAGAAGAAGATGAAGCGATCGGAATTATCATCGTAATCGCGCTCGCCGTTGCCGTAGGGATTGCGTCGGTCGAAGAATTCTTCGCGGCAGATCAGGTGGACTTTAAGGTTCTTCCGCGGTGAAAAAACCCGGACGTCGCCCGATAGAAAATCGTTGGCCATCTCGACCTTGAGGCTCAGCTTTCGTACGGTGCCAACGGCGTCCCGGTGTTCGAGCGCCACGCGATAGCCCGGCAGAAAGACCGAGACCTCGTGGCCGTTCTCCGCCAGTGCTGAGCAAAGCGCGCTCACGGCGTCCGCCAGGCCGCCGGTCTTCAGATACGGGAACATCTCGCTCGCCACATGGACGATTTTCATCGCCGGTAGCTAACGCGGACTATTTCGTTGGTGCCAATCCCAAAGCACCGCCCGCGTTCCGCGGACCACCATCATACTATGTCACTCAGAGATCGTCTGCTCGCCCTGTTGCGCGATCCGGCTTATTCACCCGGCAACGAATTCGAGCTGTCCCGCCGGCTCAACCTTGCCAAGAAGGACCGCGCGTCCCTGGCCCAAGAAGTGCGGCTGTTGCTCAAAAGCGGAAGTTTCGCGCGCGGCGGGAATGGCCGGATTGCCCGGCGCGGCGAAGAGGCGCCCCGCAAGCGGGCGGCCGACGCCCGGGCAATTTTTGTGCCGACGCGCCGCGGCCCGACCATGCCGCCGCCGGACGACAAGGCGAACAGTCCCGTCCTGGCCATAGCGCCGCCGGTTCGCGAAAACCGTCTGGGCGCACGCGGACCAAAAAAAACCGCCCCGCCGACCCCGGCTCAGCGCGAACCGCGCCCGGCGGCCCCGGCGCATCGCGAACCGCGCCCGGCGGTTCCGGTGGCGCCCCGTCCCACTCCCACTCCCGCGCCCGCTCCACGCAAGGCGGCCGCTCCGGCGGCTCCAAAATTGCGCGAAGGTGAACTCATCGGCCGCATCCAGTTTCGCGCCGGCGGCTCCGCCTTCGTGGTGCGGGAGAATGTCGTCGGCGAGGCCGCCGAACCCGCTTTGCAGGTTTTCCCGGAAGACACCGGGGTGGCGCTCCCGGGCGACCGCGTGCTCGCGCGCGAATTTCCCGGCCGCAAGGGCCGTCGCGCCGGCGAAAAAATCGGCGGCATCGTGCGCGTCCTCGAACGCGGCCGCGACACCGTCGTCGGCGAACTTCGCGCCGGCCGCCGCGGCTTCGTGGTCCAACCGGACGATCCGCGATTCAGCCATGAGATCCGGGTGGACGAACCGGCGAAAAGCGGCGTCTCCCCCACCCCGAAGGCGGGCGACAAGGTCGTCGTCCAACTTGGCGAATGGATCCGGCGCGAGCAACCGGTCAGCGGGAAAATCACCTCCCGCCTCGGCCGCACCTTCGAACCGCGCGCCGAGTTGCTCGGCATTTTCATCAAATACGATCTCGCCACGCAGTTCCCGGCGGACGTCGAGCGCGAGGCCGCCGCGATTCCCGATACGGTGCAGCCGCGGGAGCTGGCCAACCGGCTCGACTACCGCGACAAGGTCGTCTTCACGATCGACCCGGACGATGCCAAGGATTTCGACGACGCCCTGTCGTATGAAGTGCTGGGAGACGGCGATGTCCGGGTGGGGATCCATATCGCCGACGTGTCCACTTACGTCCGTCCCGACACCGCGCTCGATCGCGAAGCGCAGCGCCGCGGCAACTCCACGTATCTTGTCGGTGTCGTGGTCCCGATGCTGCCGGAAAAACTCTCGAACGGCCTCTGTTCGCTCGTCGAGGCGCAGGATCGCCTGTGCAAGGCGGTGTTTCTCACCTTCGACAAGAAGTGTCGCCTGAAAGACACCGGCTACGCCAACACGGTCATTCGCAGCCGCAAGCGGCTCACCTACAAGCAGGCCTACGCGTTTATTTTCGAGAACAACATCGAGGCGATCCGCGCGCTGCCGCTGCCCCCGAAGCACCAGACCGGATCAACCGGCCGCGCCTTGCGCGAGCTGAGCGATGCGGAGCTGCACGACTTGCAGACGTGGAACCGTGCGCTGTGGAAAATCGCCTCCCGCCTCCGTCAGGATCGCATGGCGCACGGCAGCCTCGACCTCGACATGCCCGAGACGAAAATCTTCGTCGACGAAAAGGGCTACGCCGACCGGCTCGAACGCATCGAGCACGACGAGAGCCACCAATTGATCGAGGAGTTCATGCTCGCCGCGAACGAAGCGGTGGCGCGGCTCACGCGCACCCAGAAAATGCCGTCACTCTACCGGGTGCACGACGAGCCCGACATCGCGAAGCTCGAGGAATACCGGTCCCTGCTCGCGACCTTTCACATCAAGGTCGGCGACCTCACCCGACGGGAAGAGCTGGTGCGGTTGCTCGTATTGCTCCGCACGCACCCGCAGGGCTACACGTTGCGCACCCAATTGCTCCGCAGCCTGAAGAAGGCGGTCTATCGTCACACAGCCGACGGCCATTTCGGACTGCACAAGAAGGACTACACCCACTTCACCTCGCCGATCCGCCGCTACGCGGATCTGGTCGTGCACCGGGTGTTCGAACATCATCTCGCGAAGCAAGGCGGACCGGGTGCGGCGGGTGGCCACGGCCCGGGCTACGATCTGCCGAAGGTGACGCGCCTCGGGGAGCACCTCAGTCTCTCCGAGGTCAACAGCGCCGAGGCCGAGCGCGACAGCGTGAAGGTCAAGCTGCTCGAATATTTCGAACGCGAACTCGACAAGACACCCAAGACGAAGTTTCCCGCTGTGATCACCGATGTGCGCACGAATGGCTTCTTCATCGAGCTGGTCGAGTCGATGACGTTTGGCTTCGTGGCGGCGAGCGCGCTGGGCGACGACTATTATTCGCTCAACAACGAAGGCAACGCGCTGGTCGGCCGGAAGCGGGAAAATCGCTTCGAGACCAACGGCCGGATCGATGTCGTCGTCGACAAAGTCGACCGCTACAAGCGGCTGATCGATTTCGTGCCCGCCGGCTGACATTACTCGGTGACGTTCCTCCCGGAAAACCGCCCAATCGGTTTGTCATCCATCAGCCTAGCAGTAAAATGAACCTTATATACATCAGCCTTCGTCTCGGAATTGCAGCGTTGATCGCCGCGAGTGCCTGCCGAACGGCGGCCGGGCAATCCTCTTCGCCCGCCCAGCCGGAGAAAGAGGAGCCGATCACCTTGAGCCCCTTCGTGGTCACCGGTGCTGGCGATCAGGGTTATGCCGCGACCGCGACGCTGTCCGGCACGCGCCTGAAGACGGATCTCCGGAATCTCGGAGCGTCGATCTCGGTAGCCACGCCCGAAATGATGAAGGATCTCGGCGCCACCGATGCCGGTTCGCTCCTTGCTTTCATGGCCAACACCGAGGTGGGTGGATTGCAGGGAAATTTCTCCGGAGCCGAAAACGCCCAGAATGGCCGCTACTTTCAAAACGATGCGCGGACCGACCCGCAGTTCAATCAGCGGGTGCGCGGCGTCGGCAGAGCGGCGCTGACGCGCAATCTCTTCCTGACAGACATTCCCTTTGACACGTTCAACACCGAGCGGTTGACGATCAACCGGGGGGCGAACTCGCTCTTGTTCGGCATTGGGGAACCGGGAGGAGTTATCGACAATTCGCTGAAGCAAGCCGATCTGCGGAAGACGTTTACCTCATCAAGCTTCCGCTTTGGTACCGAAGGCAGCACCCGGTCTGAAATCGAACACAACCAAGTCCTCGTCAAAGACCGGATCGGGTTCCGCGTGGCTGGCCTGAAAAACGCCGACAAATTCCAACAAAAACCGGCATGGGAGAAGGCGGATCGATACTACGGCGCAGCGGAGGTGGTGCTGTTCAAGAACGAGCGCAGCAACGGCCTCGATCCAACCCGATTGAGGATCAATGCGGAAACGGGGAGAAGCAAAGGCTCGCCGGTGCAAATCATCCCGCCATCAGTGGCCTATTCAAACTGGTTCGAACCGGTCCCGCTTGCGATCCAGAGGTACTCGGGCATCGCACCGCCGGCGCAGGTGGTCTCCCCGAGCGAAGGTGGAACCTGGCGCTTTCAGCAAACTTACAATCCGTTTCTGCAGAGTGCAGAAAATCAGATCAACACCAACGTGCATCCGGTGGTGTTCCGTCAGATGGCCATTGTGTACGGCGATGCGCGTGCCGTCACCCCCTTGCTCAGGGCCGGAGACACCGCGGCGCAGCCCATCCAGGGGTTGTTGGGCATCAACGCTTGGGCGACCAACCTTGACACGGTTGCCTCGGTAGGTGTCGCAGGCACGCCGGGCGTTGCTTCCTTGACCGGGAATTCGAGGCTGGGACAATATGTCTTTTATGGGACCAACAGTCCTTATGCCGAGCCCTTTGCCATTGGTTTCGCCGTGCCGACGCTGCAGAACCGCAAGGTGTTTGATTACCGCGAGCAGGTGTATTCCGGCGGGCTCGATCAGGTGGAGCGAAAATTCCAGGCCAAGAACGCGGTTTTGGAACAGACATTTCTCAAAGGCCGGTTCGGAGTGGAGGCCGCCTATGACCTGCAACGCTACGAAACCTTGCAGCAATTCTATTTCACCGGCGGCAAGGGTACCAGCACGACCGGGCCATATGATATCTACGTGGATATCGCGGAATATCTTCCCAACGGGCAACCCAATCCCAATTTGGGGCGGGCCTTTTCCCGCGTGGCGAATCCCAAGGAGCAGACGCGCCGGTATGAGCGGGAGACAAAGCGCTTGACCGCTTTTTCGGAGATTGATTTTGCGCGTGATCTCAACCTGCCCGGGTGGTTGGGCCGACACCGGTTTAGTGGGCTTTATAGCGACCATACCCTAAAGTCACGACAGGATCTATATGGGCACGGATGGGATAGCGACACGGAAGATGTGCAGAGTATCGTCAACGACGGTTTTGCCGGCGCGGGACGTCGGCAATTCGATGTTATCGTTTATACCAGCGACTCGCTGCGAGGCCTTTCATCACCGAATGATGTCAGACTTCAGCAAATTAACATCGCCCGGCCCTCCGCGGGTCAGCAATACAATCTGCTCTTTACTGACGTGGGAAAAACCACCGAGGCCGCCCGGCGAGTGCAGACGGGAGTAATGAAAAGCCGGCGCTTTCTTGTCTCCCAAGATCTGCAAAAGCAGAACGTCGAATCCCAGGTGCTCTCGTGGGAAGGCAATCTCCTTTCGGATCAGCTCGTGGGTGTCTTTGGCTGGCGGAGGGACAAGACGAAGGCCTTTAACCTGGCGAACGAAGCGGAGGCGGGCACAACCCAACTCCTCGCCAATGGAATTTGGAATCCCGCGTTCACCCGCCTCTCGGCCAAGCCGGCGTTGGCGGAGTCGGGCCGGAGCCTGACCTGGAGTGTGGTGGGCCGGTTCCCCGAGAAACTGCTTTTCCAATTACCAGGAGACAGCGACCTGCAGGCTCATTACGCGCAGTCGGAAAACTTCAATCCCATCGGCCTGCGCAATAGCGTGCTGGCCCAGCCGATTGGCCAGCCGACTGGCACCACGAGGGAGTATGGCGTCCTGGTGTCGAGTCTCGGGAACAAAGTCTCTTTGAAGTTAAATTGGTTCCAGACCGTACTGAAAAACACCACGGCCGGCGATTTCGCCGACGTGGGTGGGTTTGTGTCCGGGCGCGTCTCGAACTATTTGCAGTCCGAACTCGACGGCGCCCCATTTTCCAACGCGCTGGTACTGGTCTCAAATCCCCAGACGAGTCGCATCCAAAGCTATGCACAGTTCTATGCTGCGATGATTGGAGCGATGCCGCAAGAATTGCGGGCCGTGCTAAAGCCCAGATTTGCCGATCGAAATAACGATGGGCGCAATGACGCTTTTGTCGTCGACCCAATATCAAACCTCGCGGCCACTGCTGATCGGGCGGCGAAAGGGATGGAGATCGAATTGGTGGCTAATCTGACGAAGAATTGGCGCGCCATGTTGAATGTCAGCCGGCAGAGGACGATTCAGACCAATACGGCCGTCGAAAATGCGAAAGTCGCAGAGGCCTTTGATGCGGCTCTGAACACTGCCGGACTGAGTCCGCTCACGATCGACGCCGGTACGGCGGGAGGGGCGATCCGGCCCATCGGGGAGTTCTGGATTCAGCAAGGGCTATCCAAGATCCGCGCCACGCGGGCAAAAGATGGCACCGTATCGAATGAGCAGCGCGAATGGCGTGTCAGCGGCCTGACGCGCTTTGGCTTCGACCGCGGTCGCCTTAAGGGCTTCGGCTTCGGTGGTTCCTTTCGATGGGAGGGTGCGGCCGCCACGGGCTACGTCACAACGATCGATCGTGCAACGGGAATTGCCATTCCCGATGTTTCCCGGCCGTTCATGGACAATGGCTTGTTTACGGCCGATGCCTTTTGCTCCTACGAGCGCCGGCTGAACCAAAAACTAGACTGGAGCATTCAACTCAATGCCCATAATATTTTTGGAAACAGCAACGATATACCCATTGCAACCAATCCTGACGGGAAGGTGGCCGTCATTCGGATCCCGAACCCTGCCACGTGGTTCATTGCCAATACCTTCAAATTCTAACACGTTCAGTTGTCGAAGCGAGGAATCGGCAAACTAGAGAGTGCCTACCGCCATGCGCCTCATTGTCGGCTCAATCATTGGATTTCTTCTTTCCGGGGCGGCGGGGGCGGGCGCACCGCCGTCGGCCACCTCCCGGCCGAATATCCTATTCATCATGACTGATGACCAGGCGCCTTGGGCGCTGGCGGCCGCCGGAGACCCCAATGCGGTAACGCCCCAAATGGACCGCCTGCGATCAGAGGGCGTGCTACTGACGGCCTGCTATACGCCGACCCCGGTTTGTAGTCCCTCCCGGGCGAGCATCCTCACCAGCCGTTACGGGACGGAAGTCGGAATTACAGACTATCTCGGCAAAAGTGAGGACAAATTGTCACTGACAGTTCCGACCTGGCCAAGACTGCTTGCCCAGGCTGGCTATGCTACCGGTTTGATTGGGAAATACCATTGCGGCAACACCGCGGAAACGCACCCCACCAAAATCGGATATGGTGAGTTTAGTGGTTTTCTGATGGCGGGAGAAACAAGCCGAAATCCAAAGGTGGAACGGAATGGGGTGTCGCAGCAGATGGAGGGATGGACGGAGGACATTCTGGCGGGTTTGGCGATCGAGTTTATTCGGAACCATGTCGCTGGACCTTTTGCCTTGTCGTTGCATTTCTGGGCTCCGCATGCGCAGGAATATAAGAACAGCGACGGAGATCGTACCTGGTTGCCGCTGAGCGATGAAGACTGGAATGCGGTCAAGGAGATCAATCTAAGACTGCCGGAGCCGGATTATCCGGATCTTGATGCGAAGAGGAATCTGCGAATGTTGCGGGAGTATCTCGGCAGCGTTCATTCCGCTGATCGCAACATCGGAAAAGTGCTGGCAGTCTTGGACGAACTGAACCTGCGCAATAATACCGTGGTTATCTTTACCTCCGATAACGGTTACAATCTCGGTCATCATGGTGTTTGGCACAAGGGCAATGGGTTATGGCTGCTCCAAAACGACCGTTCGGTCCGATCCAACCTGTGGGACAATTCACTCAGGGTGCCCGCGATTGTCCGCTGGCCGGGAATGGTGCCAGCGGGATCCACGGTCGATGAGCAGATTTCGTTTCTCGATTGGTTTCCCACCCTTGTTGCCATCGCCGGCGCAAGAGCTCCCGAAGGGGCGGTGCTGAGGGGGCATGACGTCCGGCTTGTTCTCCAAGGAAAGGCCCGAGCTGAGGAAAGCGGCTTTTTCGGGCAATATAAAATGCGCGGCGGATCCGACATGCGGAGCTACCAAACGAAACAATGGAAGCTGGTTCGCTATCTGGACCGCTCGCAGCCCGATGAATTCTACGACCGGCAGGCGGACCCGGCGGAGCGACACAACCTCAGCCGATCCACGGATAAACGTATCCGGGGGGCGCTCGAGGAGTTGAATGCAAGGTTGGTTGAATCCATGAAATCGATCGACGACCCAAGCATTGGGCTGGTGTCAAAGTAATGGTGCGACACTCCGTCGACCTCGGATCTTCCCGCGCCAAGCTTTCGGCGACAGGCCCGCTATGACCGCCATCGCTGAGGTGGTCGTAAGGGGTCGAGGCGTTACCGGTTACTGAGGACGTTGGCGTGCGGCCGCGTCAATGCCTGCCAGCTCGCTAACGGGTAACGCCTCGACCCCTGCTATGGGGAAATGTGTCAAGCGCTTCTGAGGTGGAATTTTTGTATTACGTGGATCGTGGTTATTCAGGAAAAAGAACTTTACAGCCGAGAGATCATGCTGAATCTCCCTTTACCCCGGCCCATGAAGATCCTGTTTTCGATCAAACGATTGGTGGCTGCGGTCGGAGCCCTGGGGTTCGCATTCTCGAACTCGGCGGAAGCCGGAATTGTTTTCTACACCGACCGGGTGGCATGGCAGAACGCGGCCGGGCCCTCCTCTTTCACCGAGGACTTCTCGGGATTCGTTTTGGACACCCCGTTCCATACCACCCCTCTCGCTCTAAGCGGAATGACCATTCGGCAAGAGGGGACCGAACGATTCGCCTGGAATGAAGTCGATGGCCGACCGTTCCAATTCACCCCCAACAGCGGCAGTGCGGCCGCGCTCCTGCTCACAAACTTTCCCGAGGGAACCAGCTCAGGTATCCAGGTGCGCATCGCCTTCACCACCCCGAACAAGGCGTTCGGATTGGAATGCTGGAGTGTCGACGACGAAGGGGCCGTCCTGGAGGTCTACAGCGGTGCGACGCTGCTCGGCGAGCAAGCCCTCACCAGTGGGAATGGCGACTTTCTCGGTTATGTCCTGACGGGCGCGGATACTGCGACATCGGTCCGCTTACGTTCCGAACGGCTCAATCCGGGGATGGTGGGGGAGCGCTTCTATATCGACAATCTCGCCGGCGTTGCGATTGGCAACGCGCCGGTGTTCGCCGCCCAACCGGAATCGCAAACCGTCGCAACAGGCAGCACGGTGGTGTTCAACGCGCCCGCCACAGGTGCGGAGAGCTACCGCTGGGAACGGAATGGCGTCGCCTTGGCTGGCGCGACCTCAGCCACGCTGGTGATCAAAAATGCGGCCGCTCCAGCCACGGGCACCTACGTCGCCCTCGCGACGAATTCGAGCGGAGCGACGTCGAGCGCCCCCGCTGCCCTCACCGTCCTCGACCTGGCTCCGCCGGATGTCGGACGTCTGGCAAACCTCTCGATTCTCACTTCGGCGGGTTCCGGCGCACGAGTCCTCACGATGGGCGCATTTGTGGGCGGAGGCGGTTCGACGGGTGCTTTGCCTTTGGTGATCCGGGCCGTGGGTCCGACGCTCGCCCAACCCCCGTTCAATGTCCCGGGGGTTTTGCCGGATCCGGTGATGACCTTCTACGCCGCCGGAGACTCCACGCCGATCGATTCCAACGACAACTGGGGTGGGAGTGCGGCCCTCGGAGCGGCGTTTCGCTCCGTGGCGGCGTTTGAATTGCCTGCGGCGAGTCTTGACAGTGCAATCGTCCGCACCTCGCCCGGCGCGGCGCCCGGCGGCTATAACGTGCAAGTTGCCGGCAAGGGAGACGCCTATGGTTCCGTT
>SIBR01000001.1 GCA_009695065.1 Opitutus sp.
GCCAGCAACATCGCCGTCTTCCCGCCCATGCTGTGCCCGAGCAGGGTCACCCGCTCCAATTTTTGCGCATCGAGCCACGCGCGCACGTCCTCCATCATTTCCTCGTAGCTCATCGCGTCCACTCGCGGCGAGTTCCCGTGGTTCCGCAGGTCGAGCGCGACCACGTGATACGCCGCCGCGAGCTCCCGTCCCACGGTCTGCCAGTTGCGCGACGATCCCAGCATCCCGTGCAGGATGACGAGCGGTGGATGGCCGGCGCCGCCAAAATCACGGTGGGCGAGAAGCATCAAAAAAGTTGGGCGGAGCGCGCGGTTGCTGGCGAGCGGATTTCTCCGCAAGCACACCGCGACGTTTTTCGACTCGCTACCCGACGCCCGCTCTTCGCACCTTTTCCGCTTCCATGTCCGACGCGAAAGTTACGCCGATGATGCAGCAGTATTTTGAGGTCCGCCGCGGGCTCCCACGCGACACGCTCCTGCTCTTTCGGCTTGGCGACTTTTTTGAAATGTTCTTCGACGATGCCGTGGTCGCCTCCCGCCTGCTCGGCCTCACGCTGACGAAGCGGCAGGACCACCCCATGGCCGGCCTCCCCGCCCACGCCCTCGACAACTACGTCAACAAGTTGCTCGCTGCCGGCAAGAAAGTGGCCATCTGCGACCAGGCCGAACCCGCCACCGCCGGCAAGCTCGTCCGCCGCCAACTGACCCGGATTCTCTCGCCCGGCACCACCCTTGCCGCCAGCCAGCTCGATGCCGCGCGCAACCACTACCTCTGCGCCCTCGCCCTCGATAAACACGGCCTGCACGCCGCATGGCTCGATCTCTCGACCGGGGAATTCAAAGTCGCCACCGACGAAAACCTCGGCGACCTCCTGCCCGTTCTCAACGCCCTCGATCCCGCGGAGCTATTGCTCGTCGAGGGAGAACGCGAACGTTGGCAGGCCGCACCGCACGACCAGACTTCGCTCCACGCGCTCCACGCCTTTGCCTCCAACCGGCTTGTGAGCGAACTCTCGGGCTATCATTTCGACACGGGCACCGGCGCCAAGACCGTGATCGACACCCTGGGCGTGCTCAACCTCGAAGGATTCGGCCTGCCCTCCACGCACCCGGCACTCGGTCCGGCCGGCGCGCTGGTTTACTACGCGACGGAAAATCTCTGCGCGAAACCCGAGAATCTCCGCGGCCTGCAGGAATATCGCAGCACCCGCACGCTACTCCTCGACCCTGCCACGCTGCGGAACTTGGAGATTTTCGCCTCGGCGCGCGGCTCGCGCCAAGGTTCTCTCTTGGGTGCCATCAGCCGTACCGCCACCGCCGCCGGGGCGCGCCTGCTGGAACGATGGCTCGCTGCCCCTACGCTCGATCTGGCCGAGATCAACCGTCGCCAGACGGTCGTCGGAGGACTCCGCGAGCAATCCAGCCGCCTCGCCTCGTTGCGCGAGCTCCTCGGATTAGTCCGCGACATTCCCCGCATTTTGGGACGGTTGCAGAACCGGCTGCGCAATCCCCGCGAGTTGGGTGGCGTGCGGGATACGCTCAACCAGTTGCCCGAACTGAAGTCGGCGCTCAGCGCCTTCGGTTCGCATCCGCACCTTGCTGCGCTCAACGCCCAGATTCACGAATTGCCGGATCTGCGGCATCTGCTGTCGGTCGCGCTGGCGGCCGAGCTCCCCAACGATCTCGCCGACGGTAATTACATTCGCACGGGCTACGACCCGGAGCTGGACCGGCTCCGGGCGCTGACCACCGACAACAAAACCTGGCTCTCCGAGTTGGAGCGGGCCGAGCAGGAGCGCACCGGCATCCGTAGCCTGAAGGTCCGGTTCACCAATAATTTTGGCTATTACATCGAGGTGACCAAGGCCAACCTCCACCTTGTCCCCGCCGACTACATCCGCCGTCAGACCACGGTTGGCGGCGAGCGCTATGTCACCGAAGCTCTGAAGCAGAAGGAAAAGGAGATTTTCCACGCCGAGGAAAACGCCGGTGCCCGCGAACTCGAACTCTTCAACCGGCTCGTGGCTGCTGTCCTCGACGAATCCACCGCGCTCGCCGTCACCGCCGACGTTCTCGCCGAACTCGACGTTCTCGCCGGCTGGGCGCAGCTCGCGCGCGAATGGGACTACACCCGCCCTATGCTCGACGAAGACGACGTGCTCGAAATCATCGACGGCCGCCATCCCGTGGTGGAACAGGTGCTCAAGTCACCCGGCGCTGCGCTCGCCCGCGGCACCAGCGGCGCGTTCGTTCCTAACGACACCCTGCTCTCCTCGGACGACGCCCAGATCGCGCTTATCACCGGTCCGAACATGGCCGGCAAGTCCACCTACATCCGGCAGGTCGCGCTCATTACGTTGATGGCCCGAATCGGCTGTTGGGTGCCGGCCAAATCCTGCCGGGTGGGATTGGTCGACCGCATCTTTTCCCGGGTCGGTGCGAGCGACGATCTCGCCCGTGGCAATTCGACCTTCATGGTCGAAATGAACGAGACGGCAAACATCCTCAACAACGCGACCGATCACTCGTTGATCATCCTCGACGAAATTGGCCGGGGCACGTCGACCTACGACGGACTCTCAATCGCCTGGGCGGTCGTCGAGCATCTGCACCGTAGTCCCGAACGCGGCCCCCGCACGCTCTTCGCCACGCATTATCAGGAGCTCACGCAACTGGAGAAACATCTGCCCCGCCTGCGGAATTTCTCCGTCACCGTGAAGGAATGGAACGACGAAATCGTCTTCGTTCGCCGGGTGATTCCGGGCGCCGCCGACCGCAGCTATGGCATCCAGGTCGCCCGCCTCGCCGGCCTCCCGCTCAGCGTCATTGACAGGGCCAAGACGATTCTAGCCAAACTTGAAAGCGATGACACCACGGTCGCCTTGTCGGCCCCGCAGACCCGGCCCAGAAAAAAAATCACGGTAACAACCCATGACGATTCACAACTCAATTTGTTGTGATTCCCACTCGACGCTGGCGATTACTCCACCAGCGGAATTTCGAGGAACCGCGCCGCTTCCCGCAGCCGTTTATCCTTCGTGAAAAACGGCCCGGTGATCACCGAGAGGTAGGTCGCCAGATGGATGGCGTCGAGCGTGCGCAGCGGCACATGCGGATGCACGTCGAGCATCACGTCCTTGGCCTTGCGGGCGATGGTGCCATCGAGGACGGCGAGATAAATGCTCCCTTCCCTGATCTGCCGCTCAAAATCGGCCCAAAGCAGCGCCCGCTGGCTCGCATTGATTTCCTTCGCCCGTTCTTTGCGGAGCAAGGTCGAGAAAAATTCCCCGTAGGCCAGCTCGGACGAGACAATCACCGAACCGGAAACCAAGGCCACGCAGGCCTCGGAATCCGGCTCGGCGACGAACAGCTTCGCGAGCACGCACGTATCGAGATACATCGCTTGCTACGGCTCGCCATCGCGCTCGGCCCGGATGTGCGGCGTCGAATCCGACGTCATGGGCATGGAGCGCAGTAAAGCCCAGTTCGGCTGGAACGGCTTGCCACGGATGACCGGCTTGTAGCGCACGATCATTGCCGTCGGCACCCCATCGCTCGTCACGACGATTTCTTCGCCGCCAGCCGCGCGCTGCAGGAGGGACGAAAGCTGATCCTTAACCTCTCGCACCCCCAGCACATCGCGCCGCAATCCATAAAGCGCCGCATCTTTGCGGATCTGCGCCGCGTTGTCTTTTACCTTCGGATAAACGGGATTTATTCTCTTTTTCTTCTTCACTGCCCCAGTGTGGCCTCATGTGGCCACATTGTCAACTCTCTTTCCCTTTCCTCCCCGGCGCCGCAACGCCCAGAGTTGCTTTGCCTGCGCAATTGTCTCCGCCAGCACTTCCGGCGTCAGCGACTGTTTCGGGTCGTCGCCGATGCCGTGACTAGGGCTCACGTGCGCCTCGATGCAAAGGCCGTCCGCTCCATACGCCACCGCAGCCAGCGCGCATGCCGGCACATAGGCCGCCTTGCCGACCGAGTGCGAGGGATCGACAACGACCGGCGCCCAGGTCTTTTCCTTGAGCAAGGGCGTGATGCTTTCGTCGGGGTGATTGCGATAGCCATCGAGCGTTGGCGCTGTCCCGCGCGGACAAAGGATGATATTCGGATTGCCGAACGCGGCGATGTATTCGGCGGCGGAGATGAACTCGCTGATCGGCCCCATGTGCATGCCGCGTTTCAGCAACACCACGACGTTCCGGCCGGCCACAGCCCGGCCGATCGCGCGCAGCAACGAGTAATTCAGCGCATTACGCGCGCCCACCTGGAGGCAGGTCACTCCGGCGGCGAGGGCCAGCGCGATATGGCTCTCTTCCATCACTTCCGTATCCACCGGCAATCCGGTGCGTCGCGATCCCTCCATGAGAATATCCAGCGACTTCACGTCGCCTTGAAACGTGTACGGATTCGTTCGCGGCTTCCAGACCCCGCCGCGAATCAAATGCGCGCCCGCTTCTTTCACTGCCGCCGCCGTCTCATAAAAGTAGTTCGGATTTTTTGGATCGATCGTACAAACGCCCGCGATCACGAGCAATTCCTCGCCCAATGTGACGCCGCCGACCTTGATCCGGTGCGTCGCGAGGTCCGAGCGTTTGTCCATCAGCTTGAACGGCGACTGGATCCGGTCGATGCGGTCGACATAATCGAGGCCCTCGAGCCGGTTGATCATGAGTTCGTCCCGCTCGTCGCCCACGATCGCATAAACCGTCCGGACGGCGCCCACGATTTGCTGAATCTTGCAGCCAAATTCCGCGATGATCGCGGTGACTTCGTTCAATTGCTCGGGCGTGAGGCGGTTGCTTTTGGGCAGGATCATGACGGCTGTGATTTAGAGGCGATGCCGTGCCGGGCGGAACTAAAAACCACCGTTCTCCGCGCGCGGGCCGATCTTGGCGGTCGGGCCGGATCTACCGCGGGATCAGAGAAACGCCTGAAATTCCCCGGGCAGCGGCGCCTTCGCCGAAAACGTGCCGTGTCGGCCGCGAAATTCGTAGTCAAAACTGGTCTCCACCGAGTGCAGAAACATCCGCTTCGTCCCCGCCAGCTTCGCGAACGCCCGATTGCGCGGAAAATCGCCGTAGGTCTGGTCACCCACGATCGGCATCTTCCTTTTTGCACATTGGACGCGCAGTTGATGGCTGCGCCCCGTCCGCGGTTCGAGTCGCAGCAGGCTCACCTTCGGGTCGCCCTTACCCATCCGCACGACACTCATCCGGCTTTCCGCCGGCACGTGCCCCGCAATCGTGGCGGCACGGATCGTCCCGCCTCGTTTTTCGACGGCGAGCAAATCGCGCCACACTTCCTGCGGCTGCCGCGGCGCACCAAAGACGAGCGCGAGGTAGGCTTTGCGCACGTGTTTGCGTTTGAACTGCGCGCGGATCGCCGTTGCCAGTTCGTCGTCGGCCGCGGCGAGGATCACCCCAGAGGTCGCCGAATCCAACCGGTTCAACAGCCACAGCCGTTGCGGCCGGCCACCGGGTGGCGTCCACTCGAAATATTCGCCATCGAGCTGATAGTGCGCGTCCAGCAGCGACCGCGGTTCGTCTCCGGGCTCATTCGGATGCGACAGCACCCCGGCCGGCTTGCTGAGGGCGGCGACCCCGTTTTCGTCGTGCGCCAGCAATTCGACGCCGCGTCCGAGCGGCAACGCGGCCCAATAGTTCCCGGCAGCCGCGTTCACTGATAGTAGAACGTAAACGTCATCTCCTGCGACTCGCCGAGCATCGCCTTCATGTCGTCGGTCCATGGACCATACGGGGCGCGATCGCTGATGGCACTGACGCAGGCCCGGGAGGCGGACTCGCTCGCCGTCGACTCCAGATTGACGATGCGCGCGATCTTTCCTTCCGCATCCATGATGAACTTGACCGTCACCGTGCTGCCCGATGTCGGATAGGCCACGGTGGAGAGCAGAATGCGTTCCCACTGCACCTGCACGACGTTGATCATCCGCTGCAAATACGCGCCGTAATTGCTCCACTTCGCGTCGACGGCGATATTGCCAATGTTCGTCGTACCGAACTTGTTCTCGGCCAAAATCGCGGGCCGAGTCTGCTGCTGGGTGACCAATTGCTGCCGGGGCCGGGGCCTTTGCGGATCGATCGCGGGCTGGTTTGCCGTCGCTCCCTCGATCAGGGGCACATTTTTCTCTCCTTCGACTTTGTCGGGGATGGGACGCGAATTGTCCGCGAGTTTGGCCACATTGCTTCCGTAGCTCAGTTTATCCTCGCCCGCCTTCTTCTCGAAGCCGGCCAGTGGGTTTTGCTCCGCCTTGGCTTTGGCGACCGTGGCCTCGCGCGGGGGCGTGGGCGTTTCAGGCACGGCTTCCACCTGCTCGACGGGTTTGGCGAGCTGGCCGGTCACGATCTGCGTCGAATCGAAATCCTTCTTGCCCTCCAAGGCCGGCCGGTCGCTTTTGCCGTCGGGTGTGGGCTTCTCCTGCGCCACCTGCTGGTTTTGGGCGGCGAAATTATTGGTCTTGTCCGGCACATTCTCCGGCGCGTCCGGATTGGTTTCGACAAACTTGAAGGGTTGCGGGGGTTTCGGGACCGGCTTCGCAAAAGTCTCGGGGGCCAGCTCAATGCTGAATTCCCGCGGCGACGCGTGTGGCCGGGCGGCCGTTGGGACCGAATCGAGATGAAACAGATAGGGCCCCAGCAGCCACATCAGCAGGTAAAAAATGATCACCCCCGCCAGCCCGACCGTCGTCGACCGCGATTCGGGATCTTCCCAAATCCTCAACGCCAGGCGGCGAAATCCGCTGGCGTATGACGTTTGGGCGATGGTTTGGCTCATCTGTGAAGTGGGAAAACGCTCGAATTCATGGCAGCAGACCGCAGCGCGTCAAAATCTGTTTCGTGGTTTCCAAGGGCAGACCGATGATATTCGAAAACGATCCCCGGTAGCCAGCCACGATCAGCCCGCTCTGTTCCTGAATCGCATAGCCACCGGCCTTGTCCAATGTGTTCACCCGGCTGAGATAGGTCTCGATCGTGGCTTCATCGAGTAACTTGAAGGTGACTTCACTCGCCACGCGATCGTCGATCGCGAGGCCATCGCGTCCACGTCGCACCGCCAGCCCCGTGAAAACGGTGTGCGTGCGTCCGCTCAGACGCCGGAGCATCGCCCGGGCCTCGGCGGCATCGGCCGGCTTGTTCAGCGCCTGCCCATCGATGAACACCGTCGTGTCCGCGCCGAGCACCAGTGCATCTGGATGCCGTGCCGCCACCCAATCGGCTTTAAGCGCGGCATTGTGTGCGACCATGATGCGGGGATCGGTGGAGGCTTCCTCATGTTCCGTGACGTCGGCCACCACCACGTCGAAAGCCACGCCAAGTTCCGCCAACAGCTCACGCCGTCGGGGCGAGGCCGAGGCAAGAATAAGCCGTATCCCGGCGCTGCTCATGATGAGCCGCCAGCTTCGGCCTTCGGCGATGAATCCGGCGGCCAGTTGACCCCCTGACCGGCACGGGCCACCCTCAGGCCGTAACCGCCGGCCTTCACGGCACCTTTTCGGACAAAACCGACCGTACGTCGCCCCGAGTCCGGGCTAGTTCCACCCGGCTAAGGTTGTACTGGTAGACCGCTTCGACAAAATTGTCGTCCGCGATGGCCAGGCGGTTCTGCGCCTCGACGACCTCCCGGTTGTCGGCCACTCCCTGCCGGTAGCGCTGCTGCGCCAGCCGGAGTTCCTCCTGGGCGAGCTGGAGATTTTTGTCCGCCACGGTGATTTGCGCGTTGCGGGATCCCGCATCCTGCAATGCCAGCCGCAACTCGGACGTGATCTGCAGCTCCAAATTGTGTACGCGGGCGGCTTGGGCGCGCTGGCGCGACAAGGCGATCCGCCGGTTAGCCCCGTTGCGCAGGCCGTCGAAAACCGGGACGCTCAACCCGACGCCTGCCGACCACTGCTCCTGCTTGGAATTGTCGTCGAAATTGGCCGAAGCGTAGCCGTAGGTTCCGGTCAGTGAAAGAGTCGGCAGCCGCTCGAACTTGGAGCTCCGCACGTCGATCTGGATTTGTTCGAGCGTTTTCTGGGCCGCGAGGTAGTCTGCCCGCTTCTCGAATGCCGTCTTTTCGTCGGAAAACGTGAAAAGCGTCGCATCCGCCCGGCGCACCTGAAAATCAGCCAGTTTCAGCTGACCACCCGATTCAAGGTCGAGGATGCGCTTGAGCAGCAGTTCGCTTTGGTAAAGTACCGTCACCTGCTGCAACCGCGCCTGCTCCGCTTGGGCCACCTGGGCCTCCGCGCGGGTGACGTCGATCTGGGTGGCAACCCCGGCGGCGAGTTGGTTGCGCGCAAGTTCCAGCAACGCCCGCGCCCGCGCGATGTTGGCGTCCAGCACGTCCAGCCGGCGGAGATTCCGCAGATTGGCAAAATAGCTTTGTGCCACGCTGGTCATGATATCCTGCACCACCGCCTGATAGTTCGCCTCGGCCACCTGGGCACCGGTCTTCGCTCCTCGCAGCGCGGAGAGTCGTTGCATGTTTAACAACGGATAATTGCCCGAGAGCAACCCGTCGAACCGGCTGGCTGGCCGGCCCGACGCCACGACCACGGTCGCAATGCTGACGCCCTGCGATCGCCGCTGCTGCAGGGACGCATCGACAAGCGGCATCACGCCGGCGCGCTGCTGGTTGACCACCTCGAAGGCCTGCGCGGCGGCCTCCCGGCTGAGCAGCACGGTGACGCTGACTCTCTCGACCGAGGCGAGTGCCTGTTCGAGGGTCAGGTTGACCGGCTCCCCTGCGCGCAAGGGCACCGCCAGGATCATGGAAACGAGAAGAAGTAGGGTTTGGGATATGCGCATGGCTCGGTTACTAGAAATCGTGGTGCCTGACGTGAGTGCAAGCCATCGGTTGCGTGCGTTGTCGAGTTGTCAGCTTTCGGAAAGACGTTCACGTTCTCAAATTTAACCCTCATGCGCCTCGGCCTCGCCCAGCTTAACCCGATCGTCGGTGACCTTGCCGGCAACCGCCGCAAGATCCTCGATGCCTATGCCGCCCTCGTGGCACAGGGCGCCGAACTCGTCGTCTTTCCCGAGCTGGCGGTCTGCGGCTACCCGCCGCGGGACTTGCTGTTCAAGCGACGCTTTGTCTCCGATGTCGCCGACTCTCTTGCCGAGATCGCCGCCGCGGTCGGTGCGGTTCCCGCCTTGATTGGCACCGTGGAGGCCAACCCGGCGGGTCGAGGCCGGCCTTTTTTCAACTCCGCCGCCTTTTGCTATCGCGGCAAGGTCGCCGCCGTCGCCCGCAAGTGCCTCCTGCCGACTTATGACGTTTTCGACGAGGATCGCTACTTCGAATCCGCCACGTCCCCAACCGTCGTCGAACACGCCGGGCATCGGATTGGCATCACCATTTGCGAGGACATTTGGACCCACCCCATGATCAGCACGCACCGACTTTACAGCGGCCGCATGCCGATCGAACAGCTCGCCGACCTAAAATGCGATTTCATGGTCAACCTGTCCGCCAGTCCATGGCACAGCACCAAGGGGAATCTTCGCCAGAACCTCGTCGTGGCCGATTCCGCCCGCGCCCTTGGCGTGCCCGTGGCCTACGTCAATTGCGTCGGTGGCAACGACGAACTGATCTTCGATGGGCGCAGTCTTGTCTGCGACGCGCAGGGGCGTGTCATCGCCGGCCTCGCCGCTTTCGCCGAGGATCAGCGCGTGGTCGACGTCCGGTTCCAAAGCACTTCCGCGCCCTTCGAGGCCCCCGTGCTGCACCCCACGTTCGCGCGGGATGAGCTGGAAGACATGTTCGAGGCGCTGGTGATGGGTCTGCGCGATTATGCACACAAGAGCGGCTTCAAGCAGGCGCTGATCGCCCTTTCCGGCGGCATCGACTCCGCCGTCGTCGGCGTCATCGCCGC
The DNA here is from genome assembly GCA_009695065.1 of Opitutus sp. Next base: position 9,880 of record SIBR01000001.1, read on the forward strand.
CGCCGCCTTCGGCCCGCAAAACGTCATCGGCGTGTCCCTGCCGTCGTCCATTTCCTCCCGGCACTCGCGCGACGATGCGCGGATCCTCGCGCAGAACCTGGGCCTGCGGTTCGAAACCATTGCGATTGCCGATGCGGTGGCCGCCTGCGAGAAAGCGCTCGGCCCGCTGTTCGCCGGCCGGCCACGCGACGTGGCGGAGGAAAACATCCAGGCCCGCGTGCGCGGCGTGCTGATGATGGCGCTTTCGAACAAATTCGGCGCCATCCTTCTCACTACCGGCAACAAGAGCGAGATGGCCGTCGGCTACTGCACGCTCTACGGCGACATGTGCGGCGGCCTCGCGGTGATCAGCGATGTCTTCAAGACGCAGGTCTATGCCCTCGCCCGCTGGATTAACCGGGACCGGGAAATTATTCCGCTTTCGACGATCGAAAAGCCCCCGAGCGCGGAACTGCGACCCGACCAGACGGACCAGGATACGCTGCCGCCCTACGATATCCTCGACGGCATCTTGAAAGGCTACGTGGAGGAAGGCCTATCGCGGCGCGATTTGCTCACCCAGGGTTTCGCTGAGTCCGTGGTCAACGAGATCGTGCGCAAGGTCGACCTCAACGAGTACAAGCGGAAGCAGGCCGCCCCCGGCCTGAAGATCACCCCCCTCGCCTTCGGTGTCGGCCGGCGGATTCCCATCGTGCAGAAATATGTGAGCTGAAGATGCGGCTGCCGGGAAACTGCTGGAGATTGCGGAACTTTGCCTCGCTCTTTGGACGGCTTGGATTGGCGCCACCGCGCTCGGAACATTAGTCTGGGCCAGTATGATTTTCTCATGGATATTCGAATTCTTAAGATCACATGACTAGCTCCGTCTCGGACTCTCTCTTCGCCCGCGCGAAGCAACTCATCCCCGGCGGCGTCAACTCGCCGGTCCGTGCCTTCCGCTCCGTCGGCGGCGCGCCGTTCTTCACCAAGGCCGCGCATGGCGCCACCCTGATCACGGCCGACGATCGCGCGCTGATCGACTTCGTCTGCACGTGGGGGCCGGCCATCCACGGACACAACCATCCGCGGATCAAGGCCGCCATCGCGGCCGCTCTGGAAAACGGCACCTCCTTCGGCACGCCGAATCCTTACGAGATCGAGATGGCCGAGCTCATCGTCAAATTCGTGCCCTCGATCCAGAAGGTTCGCATGTGCAACAGCGGCACCGAGGCCACCATGTCCGCCATCCGCCTCGCTCGCGGATTCACCCGGCGCGACAAGATCATCAAGTTCTCCGGCTGCTACCACGGCCACTCCGACTCGCTGCTCATCAAGGCCGGCTCTGGTGCCCTCACCCACGGCAACCCCGACAGCGCCGGCGTGCCGGCGGCGTTTGCCCGCGAAACCGTCGTCGTGAACTACAACGACCCTGCGGACCTCGCCGCTGCCTTTGCCGCCAATCCCGGCCAGATCGCCTGTGTCATCATCGAACCTTACTGCGGCAACGTCGGCTTCATCATGCCCGACGCCGGCTACCTCCAGTATGTCCGCGACGTCACCGCCAAGCACGGCACCGTACTGATCTTCGACGAGGTGATGACCGGCTTTCGTATCGCCAAGGGCGGCGTGCAAGAGCGGGACCACATTACCCCTGACCTCACCTGCCTCGGGAAAATCATCGGTGGCGGCCTGCCGGTCGGCGCCTTCGGTGGCCGCGCAGACATCATGGATCTGCTCGCCCCGCTCGGCCCCGTCTACCAAGCCGGTACTCTGAGCGGCAACCCGCTCGCGATGGCGGCCGGCATCGCCGCCTTGAAGCTTCTCGAGGAACTCAATCCCTACGCCCGCCTCGACACGCTGGGGTGCCAGCTTCGTGACGCGGTGCTCGCCGCCTGCCGGGCCAAGGGCCTGCCCGTGCAGGTGCCGCAATGCGGTTCAATGTTCAGCATCTTTTTCACCGACACCCCGGTCCGCGACTACGCGACCGCCCTGAGAGGCGATGCCAAGCTTTTCGGTCGTTTCTTTCACGCCTGCCTTGCGCGGGGCGTCTACCTGGCGCCGAGCGCCTATGAAGCCGGGTTTCTCAGCACCGCCCATGACGGTGTGATCATCGATCGCGCCTGCGAGGTTCTCACCACGGCAATTGGGGAACTTTGATTTCTCGCAATATCCGCTCAGACTGGGATCGTAACCCTGTAAGACGAATGCGTCGCCTCCTTCATCTTCTTCTCGTTTGCGGTGCAATCATCACCGCTCGCGGTGCCCAGCCGGTCGACGCACCCCTCATTGCGCTCGACGAGCTCAAGCCGGGGCAGCACGGGGAAGTCTGGACCGTTTTCAAAGGTACGGAACCCGAAGCATTCACGGTCGAAGTCACCGGGGTGCTGCGCAACGCGCTCGGCCCTGGTAAATCGCTCATCCTTTGCCAGCTGACCGACCCACGCGTCCAGAACATGGGCGCCGTGGCCGGCATGAGCGGGAGCCCGCTCTACGTCGAGGGCAAGCTCGCCGGCGCCCTCAGCTACCAGATCCAGCGTTTTGAGACGGTCCGCTACGCCGGCTTCACCCCTGCCGCCGACCTCGCCGAAGTGCGGGAAAAGGGCTCCCTCCAGTCGAACAATATCGTTTCGACCCACCCAGACTCCTCGTCGCCCTACAAGGCTATGCAGCCCGTCTTCACGCTCGGCGGCCTCAGTCCGGTCGTGGCCGATCTGCTAGCGCCGAATTTCGCCGCCGTCGGTTTGGGCACCTTCTCCCTTGGCGGCAATAGCGTCGCGGCCACGCTCGCGACCCAGCCTTCCTCCGCCGGCATCGCCACGTTGCGTCCGGGTGCCGCAGTTGCGGTGGCGCTCGCCACCGGTGACATCACCTTGGCCGGCACCGGCACGGTCTCGCGGGTCGATGGCAAACATATCACGGCATTCGGCCACCCGATGCTCTCCCTTGGCGACGTGGCCCTGCCCATGTGCGCCGCGGAAATCGTCACCATCCTGCCGTCGAATATGCAGTCGATCAAAGTCGCCAACACCGGGCGCGTCATCGGCACCATTACTCAGGATCGCCTCTCGGCGATTTCCGGCACGCTCGGCGCCGGCCCCGAGATGATCGACGTGGACGTCACGGTCGACACGCACCGCCGTCCCCCGCGCACGCTCCATTTCTCGGTCGCCCGCCAGCAACAGCTCACGCCCGTGCTGGTCGCCGCAGGCGTCAGCCAGGCCATTCTTGGCTCCAACGACGCCGGCCTCGCCAACGGCTTCAAGCTTTCGAGCAATGTGAGTTTCCCGGCGGCCCAGAAGATCGCGTTTCAAACCCTTTATTCCGGACCGCAGGGCTTTGCGCAGGGGCTGAACGAATTCGTGCAGGGCCTCGCCGCCAATCTGCAGAATCCCTACGCCAAAACGTTCCCGGACCACGTCGCGTTCACCGTCGAGCCCCTCGATGAAAATCCCGCGGTCACGCTCGACGTCTTCCAACTCTCCCGCACCAGCGCCCGCGCCGGCCAGGTGGTGCAGGCGACTGTCGCCTGGCGCGACTGGCAGGGCGACGCGCATCGCGAGATCATCGACCTCCCCATCGATCCGGCATGGACCGGAAAACAGCTCGAGGTCATTCTCGCCCCCGGCCGGGCGCTTGACGAATTGACCGGACGGCCGCGTCTCATCGCTGCCTCCGAATTACGGAGCTTCGAGGCCTACCTCGCGGCAATGCGCGATGACCGACCCAGCGACGGCGTGTGCATAGCGGTGGTCGAGAAGACATCGCTCTTCAGCGATCAGACGGTCGCCACCCCCGACGCGCCCGGCTCCATCGAGCGCATTGCGCGCGCCTCCGACGGCTCCCGGTTTCGCAAGCGGGATTCGCTCCTGCCGCTCTGGGAGCGCCACCTGCTTGGTGGCAAGCTGCTGACCACGATCATCCGACGGCCGTTGACGGTCGTCGACTGATTCAGCGGGACGATCGGTCAGCGTAGACGCTCGGTCATCGTCGATCCGCGAATCCCTTCCGGCGTCACGCTCCGCCTTGCTTTTCACGTCCAATCGCGTCCGTCTAGTTGGGTGTTCCGCGTGTCTTTTCCCTTCCTCGTGTCTCTTGGCGTTGCGACCACCGCTCTCGCCGAGCCACTCTCCAAAAAGACCGACGTCGATTTTTTTCGCGATGTCCCCAGCCGCAATCTGAAGGGTCTCGCCACCCGTTCGGACGGCCGTCTCGTAGCCGGCCCAACGCTCGCGGAGATGCCGGGCACAACTCTCGCCGATCTGCTCTGGTGCGTCGAACCGACCAACGATCCCGCCAAATTTCTGCTCGGCACCGGTCCCGACGGCAAGATTGTCGAGATCGCGTTCAATGCCGGCTTCACGACCTTCACCGCCCGTGAGCTCGCGAAGCTCGATGATCCACAGGTCTTCGCCCTGAAGCACCTCCGCGACGAAACCGTTCTCGCCGGCACGTCACCCAAGGGTGCCGTCAGCCTCATCCGCGATGGAAACACGGTCGCTCGTGCGGTGCTTCCCGTCGACTCGATCTTCGACTTTCTCCTGCTCGACGAAGGTGCCGTGCTCGCCGCAACCGGCAACCCCGGCCGGATCTATCGAATCGATCTGAAGAAATTCGCCGCCAGCGGTTCGAATTCCGACAAGCTCACCGACGCCAAGCTTCTCGCCGACCGCGGCATCACGCTCTTCGGCGAAATCCGCGATCGGAATGTCCGTCGACTCGCCACGCTGCCGGATGGACGGATCGTTGCCGGCTCGGCGCCGAAGGGGAATATCTACACCTTTACGCGCACCGGCGGCGCGCCGTTCATTCTCCAGGAGAACCGCGATGCCGAGGTGACCGACCTCCTGTCCCAGCCCAATGGCGACTTCTACGCGACCATCGTTTTTTCCGTGAGCAGCGGCGAGTCGCGCATCACTCCTCCCCCGGCCACACGAACGGGGAAAGAATTGCCCGAGCCGCCCCCACCGGCGCAGGCCGAGAAATTCGGCGGCCGCAGCTCGGTCGTCTGGTTTCCGGCCAGCGGGTTCCCGGAAACCGTGGCCTCACGCAGTGGCGTCTCGTTCTACCGACTCGCCCGCCACGCCGATACCCTCGTCGTGGCCGGAGGCGAACAGGGCGATCTGCTCGGCGTCGATTTGAAGGCCCGATTGTCCCTGACTTTCGCCGGCAGCATTTCCTCCCAGTTGAACGGCCTGCTGCCCATCGCCGCCTCACACGGAAATTCCGCGACCGGAAAATTCCTCATCCTGCGCAACAATGCTCCGGGGCTTGCCGTGCTCGACTTCAACGCCGCCGGACCGCAGGAAGCGGAAACCCGTCGCCTAGACCTTGGAACACCCGCACTCGTGGGGGCGCTACGCCTGAACCGGCTGCGCAATTTGACGGAGCGCAATCTCACCCTTGACCTCCGGGTCAGCAATGGCACCGACGACGTCGAGGGTTGGGGCGAGTGGACGGCGCTCAAAGCCGGTGCCGATGTCGGGTGGCGCACCGACGGCCTGCGCGGCCGTTACCTTAAGCTGCGCCTCCGGGTCGTGTCCAACCCGCCGCCCGCTGTAACCGCTTCAACACTTCGCGCCGATTCCACCACCTTGGAAATCGACCGCGCCACGCTATTTTCCCTCCCGCAGAACCGCCGTCCACTGTTACAGGACTTCCGCGTGCTCACGCCGAATTTCGGGCTCATCGTCGCCTCGGATCCCACGCCATCCGCCAACGTCGCGTTGAGCCAGCTGATGCAATCAGCGCCGCGCGACGAGGACGGCAAGCGCAAGAGCAACTTCCTCAGCAGCCAGGTCGTGCCTTCTCCCGGTGCCCAGGTGGTGCTCTGGACCGTGACCGATCCCGACAGCGACAACTTCCTCAGCACGTTCTCCATCCGGCGCGACGGCGATCCGGCGTGGATCGAGATCGCCGCCAACGTCCGCGAAAACCATGTGCAGTTTGATACCGCCCATCTGCCCGACGGGGTCTATTTCACCCGGCTCGTCGCGACGGAAACCGCCCCACGGCCCGTCGGCCAGCGTCTGACCCAGACGTTCGAGACCGACGACCTGATCATCGACCACACGCCGCCCGAGGTCCTCACCGCGACCGCCCAGCGCACCGCCACGGCGGTCGTCGTGAACGTGCACGGTCGCGACCAGCTGTCGCTCCTCGACGGGATGGAGGTGGTGTTCAACAACGGGGTGCGCGAGACCGTCGAGCAACCGGTCGACGGCGTGCGTGACGGTCGCGAGGAAACCTTCACGCTTGAGATCCCCTTGGCCCGCATCTCCAACGCCACCTCGCTTGAGGTGACACTCTACGACGCTGCAGGCAATGGCGCCGCGCGGCGGCTCACTTGGTAGTGGGGCCGGCGCTTGGCTGCGCGCCCGCCGTGTTCACGCCCGGGGATGAGCCCTGGCGTAAATCTCTTTGAGGCGGGCCACGCTCACGTGGGTGTAAACTTGCGTCGTCGCGAGCTGCGCATGGCCGAGCAACTCCTGTACGAGCCGCAGGTCTGCGCCCGCGTTCAAGAGGTGCGTGGCATAGGAGTGCCGTAATTTGTGCGGCGTGAGATCGAGTGGCAGCCCGGCCAGCGCGAGGTAGCGTTTTAACATGAGCTGCACGGCCCGCACCGTCATCCGCGCACCATCGGGATTCACCAGCACCGGGCTCGTCGGCGTCGTGCGCCGGGCGAATTGATCGCGAACTTTTACCAGCACCGCCCGCGCCATCTCTCCCAGCGGGCACAGACGCTCCTTGCGTCCCTTGCCCAGCACGCGCGCCACTCCGGTGTCGAAATCGACCGCGCCGTATTCCAGCCCGACGAGTTCGCTCACGCGCAAGCCGCCGCCGTAAAGCAGCTCCATTGCCAGGCGGTCCCGCCAGGCGGAATGCGCGTCGATACTGTCGTTTTCGAGCAGCCGCTGCGGGCCCGTGAGCAGCAGTTTCATCTGCTCTTCGGTGAGGAATTTCGGCAGCCGTTTTTCCAATTTCGGCAGCGGCACGCCGGCCAGGGGATTGCGGAACAACCGGCCGTGCCGCATCCAGAATTTGAAAAACGTCCGCAGGCCGGACGCATGATTATGCAGTGTCCGTCGATCGAAGCGCCGCTGGGCCTCGATCACGAAATCGCGCATTTCCCGTGTGCCGAGGGCAATCAGGCCCCGTTCCCACAGGCCCGCCCGGACCAGCCAGCCATAAAAGTCCTCGAAGGCCTGCCGGTAATTCCGGACGGTGTAGGCGGAATACCGCCGTTCCTTCGCGAGGAAATCTTCAAACGGCGTCCACCACTCCGTCAAAACGGCGGGCGGCGTGATGGCTTCGGTTTTGGCGACGGACACGGTAGCCCGGATATTCCGCAGGCGGGATCAGGTCGCAATCCAAGGATTTCCACCACTTCTACTTTGCGGCCGGCTGTCCAAGACCACGCCATCGTACCGGCAGCCACGGGTAGTGATAGGCCGCGACGTCCGCCAACCGATTGAACGCGAAGCTAAAATGTACGACAATTAAGTTTCCTGCTTGAGGTCTTCTTTCACCGTCCATGCTTTGAACTGCCCCGGCTGTTCGTCCACGCTGCTCCCACCACCCATGAATTCACCCGATCTCTCCCGCCGGGATTTTCTGCGCCTCGGGGCGGCCGGCACCGCCAGCGCCAAACTGATCGCGCCCCGGGTCCGCGCCGCCACCGCTGTTCCGGAAGCCGGGAAGGCTCCGGCCTTCCGCCCGTACATCACCTCGGATGATCAGTTCATTGATGTGTCGCGCGGTAATCCCCCGCCCCACCAGCTGCCACAGGCGGGGCTCGCCGAAGCCGGACTCACGGCCGAAACTTGGCGGCTCGAAATCACCGCCGACCCGTTTGTCGAGTATCCGCACACCAAGATTCCGGCCACCTTGTCCAAGCCGCACACGATCGCCGACGGCACCGCCCTCGATTTGCCCGCCCTGATGGAACTGGGCCGCAAACATGAGGTGCATTACTTCAAGGCCATGCAGTGCCTCAACATCGAGGCGCCGCTCGGCCAGGGCGTGTGGACCGGCGTGCCGCTGCGCGAGGTGCTGCGCCAGTGCGGCAGGATGCTCGCCGTCCGCCGCATTTACTACTGGGGCTTTCACTACGACGATCCGAAGCAGATTTTTAAATCCTCGCTCAGCTACACGCAAGCGATGGAGACGCCCCCGGGCGCCCTGCCCGCGTTCGTCGCCTACAAGCTCAACGGCCGTCCGATCCCGCCCGAACGCGGCGGTCCCGTGCGCCTCGTGGTGCCGTGGTCGTACGGTTACAAGTCCATGAAATGGCTGCAGCACATTTTCGTCACCAGCGACCCGCGCAACTGGGACACCTATTCCGAGGCCAACAACGATCCCGATTCCTACCAGAAGACCGCCGCTTACGTGGACAAAGGCCCGGAGAAACTTTCCGCCGGCGACCCCGTTTATCTCACCGGGCAGGTGGTGTCCGGCCTCTCCGGCGTGCGACGCGTGGAGTACTGGGTGCGCCCGGTCTCAGGCGAAACGGGCCGGTTGGAGGACGACGATCCGGAGTTGCTGCGTGGACCGTGGACGCCGTGCGAACTCCAAACGCCGCCGGACTGGCCGCGCGTTCTTCCCGCCGGGCTGAAGCCCAATCAGCTGCTCGGTTTCGACCGCATCACGGGCCAGCCACTCACGTGGCCGCTGCCCTACAGTATCACGCAATACTTCGCCGTCATCCGCGGCCTGAAACCCGGCCGCTACGAACTGCGCGCTCGATCCGTGGACCTCAATGACATCGCCCAGCCCGAACCGCGCCCGATCCAGAAGACCGGCCGCAACGGCATCCAGGTGCGGCGCCTTGAAGTCGTGTGATCGGCCCGGCCCCGGCGCAGTCATGAAACTCTCCCTCGTCCTTCCGCTTTTCTCCCTGCTTGCCCTCCCGGCCTCCGCCGGCGAGCCGCCGGCACCGGCGAAGAACGACCTACTCGAACTCACCGGCCGCGTGCGGGTGCTCTTCGAACAACGCTGCAACGAGTGTCACGGGCAGCATCTCTTGAAACCCGAGGGTAAGTTTGGCTACGTCCTCGACCTGCAGGGTGTGGCCGACAACCCCGACTATATCGAGCGGGGCGACCCGGCGAAGTCCGAGCTTTTCCGGCTGCTGAAGGCCGAGGAGATGCCGCCGGACGACCAGACCAAGTTCGCCAAACTGAAACCCGGTGAACTCGACCTCGTGCGCCGCTGGATTCTCGCCGGAGCCCCTTCGAAACTTCCCGCCATCCTGCCTCGACCCGCCGTCACCTCGAACCTTGCCTCCGTGCTCAATGCCGACGCCATCGCCGGCCGGGAGCGGGCGCGGCAAAAACTCATCTCCATCGAGGCCCGCCGACGTCCCACGGGCGAGATTCTCGCCGAGATCGCGAAACGATCCGGCATCCCCATCGAGTACGACAAACCGGAGCGCGAACCCCTTGCCACCATCGTGCTCAAGGACGGCAGCCTCTTCGACGCGCTCCAGTACCTCGCCCTGCGTGGAAATTTCGCGCTCACCTTCGAATCCGGCAATCCCCACCTCGGGCCCAATCCGCCACCCGACCTGCCGCACGAAATCGGACCGCTGCGCTACGAGGCCCTCGCCGTGCCGGGCAAGGCGGTCCGGCCGCCGCCGTCTCCACCTGCACATATCGTGGTCCCGCGGTCGCCAGCCCCGCCCCGGATCAAGTCATAAGAGGCGCCCCGACGCCGGCGGTAGCGCCAGCGTGCGCACGGCTAAGCTCACGCTTGCACCCGTTCTTCCACCTCGCGCATGACAAGCGTCGCGTGACGCCGCAGCGCCTCCTCGGGATCCAGCCCCTTCGCCCGCGCCGCCGCCGTCAGTTCGAACAGCATCCGCCCGAGCCTCGCCTCGTCGAGGTGCTGCCCCACCGCCTTCACCTGCGCGCCGTCCACGATGCCGTCGACGGAAAGATTTTTCTTCTCGATCTGCTTCCAGACCGCCTCCGCAAACATCAACGCGGGGAGCCGCGGGGGCAGATCCTTGAACACCTGGTCAGCCGTGCGCTTCGATCCGTTCTTTTTCTCCGTGGCCTTGATCTCCTCCCACTTCGCGATGACCTGCTCTGAGGTTTCCAATTTACCCGCGCCGAAAACGTGCGGATGTCGGCGGATCAGCTTCTCGTTGATGTCGTGGGCGACGTCCTCGAAGTTGAACTGGCCCTTCTCTTCCGCGAGGCAGGCGTGAAACACGACTTGGATCAGCACGTCGCCCAACTCCTCGCGCATGTGCGGGTAGTCCCCCCGGTCGATCGTATCGATCAGCTCGCTCGCCTCATCGATCAGGCAGCGCACCAGCGAGGCATGCGTTTGCTCCTGGTCCCAGGGACAGCCGCCGGGGCCGCGGAGCCGCGCCATCGTGGCTTTTAGTTCGTCGATTGCGCTCATCCCGGAAGGATTTGCCCACGGAACCAGCGGAACACACGGAAAAAGTAAGCTTTGAATTCCGGGTGTTCCGAGTGTTCCGTGGGCGAGATGTCCGACAAGCTCACCGAAATCATGGCGTGGAAACGCCGCGAACTGGCACCGTCCTTGCGCGACGTTTCGGTGCCGGAGCTGGAGCATTTTAATCGTTCGCTGGCGCGCCTGCCTTCATTCGCCGCCGCGCTGCGCCGCGACGACGGCAAGCTCGCCGTCATCGCCGAGATCAAACGCCGCTCGCCCTCCGCCGGCGAGATCAAGGCCGGAGCGTCGGCCGTCGAACAGGCGAAGCGCTACCAGGCGGCGGGCGCCGACGCGCTTTCGGTGCTCACCGACGAGAAATATTTCGGCGGCACGCTGGACGATCTCCGCGGGGTGACCGCCCATTTCCGCGCCCAAGGTCCGGCGCGGCCCTGTATCCGCAAGGACTTCTTTTTTCACCCAATCCAGGTACTGCAGGCGCGCGAAGCCGGCGCCAGCGCGATCCTCATCATCGTCCGGGCCCTCACCGACGATGAGATCCGTGCCCTTTTCGCCGCCGCCAACGCCGCCGGGCTCGACTCGCTCTTCGAGATTCACACCGAGTCCGAACTCGCCCGCGCCGTGGCCCAAGGGGCCCGCATCATCGGCGTCAACAATCGCGACCTCGCGGTCTTCACCACCGACCTCGGACTGAGCGAACGCCTGATTCCCCAATTCCCCCGCGACGTGATTGCCGTGAGCGAAAGCGGCATATCCTCCGCGGCCGATGCCATACGGGCGCGTCGCGCCGGGGCCCATGCGGTGCTCGTCGGCGAGGCGCTCATGCGCGCCGCCGATCCCGCCGCCCTCATCACCGCGTTCCATGCCCTCTGATTTGCCCATGAACAAGCGTCCCGTCAGTGCCTACACTCAGTTGGGCGGCCTCTATTTTCTTCCGCGCACGCTCGACAAGATTCGCCTCCATGCCCGCGGCGAGCTTCACCCCGACCATCACCCCTTCCTCGGCAAGGCCTTCGACGGGCGCCTCTGCTATTTCCTCGGGATCGACTATGAAGCGCTTAAGGCGCGCACTCTGGCGGGCGGCCCCGACGAGGAGATTCTGGCGTGGATCCTGCCCAACGGCCGCAAGCTCACCGACGTCGACGTGCTGATCTGGAACGGATTCGCATCGAAGCGGGGCTGGCGCGACGAAGCCACGCCCGGTCTCGAGAAGAACAAGGCGGCGGACGGACTCGCTCATCGCAGTGATCTGCTCACTTACTTCGACTACTACGAGGTCGACGAGGGCCGCGCCCCGCGCTGAAGTGGTCGCCACCGCGTTCGTCGCCAAAGACGGCGGCCCCAGGCCGCACTTTCTCATGTCGAAAATCCCGCTTCCCCAGTCGCTGCCGCGCCGCGAGTTTATCCGACGCCTGGGTTGGAGCATCGCGGCGGGTGCCCTGTTGGTGGCGTTTTCCCTGAGGATCGGAATGGTCGGCTATCATGTGCTCGCTGGTCTCTCCTGGGTCGACGCCTTCCTCGACGCCGCGATGATCCTTTCCGGCATGGGCCCGCTCTCGCCGTTACACACGACCTCCGCCAAGATCTTCGCCGGTTGCTACGCGCTCTACAGCGGCATCGCACTGTTGACCACCGCCGGCGTCGTGCTGGCCCCCGTCGTCCACCGCGCGCTGCACAAGTTTCACCTTGAGGATTCCGGCTCCTGACCATGCCGCTTTCACCGACCGCCACGCGCGAACTGCTTGCCCAGCTCGGCCATCAACCGAAGCGGTTTCTCGGCCAGAATTTCCTCGTCGATGGCAACATCGTCCACAAATCGCTCGAACTCGCTGCCGTGCAGCCGGGTGACACGGTGGTCGAGATCGGCCCGGGGCTCGGCACGCTGACGACGGCCCTGCTCGAGGCCGGCGCCGAAGTCTGGGCGGTGGAGAAGGATCGCACCCTGCACGCCCACCTCGAGGCGCAACTGGTCCCGCGCTTTCCGCAGACGTTCCATCTGACCGAGGGCGACGCGGTTGAGCTTCCCCTCGCCAGTCTGGCCTCGGAACGCGCCCGGGCCGGCTGCAAGGTCGTGGCCAACCTGCCCTACGCCATCGCGACGCCGTGGCTCGACGCCGTGCTCTCGGGGCCCCTGCCGGAACGGCTGGTGCTCATGCTCCAACAGGAGGCCGCGCAGCGTTATGCCGCCCGACCGGGCTCGAAGTCCTTCGGCGCCATCTCCGTCTTTCTCCAAGCCGCCTACGACGTGGCGCCGGGGCACAAGGTCGCCGCCGCCTGTTTTTTTCCCCGGCCCGACATCGAGTCCCATCTGCTCAACCTCGTGCGCAAATCCGCGCCGTTCGTTTTTCCGCCTGCGGTCAAGGCGCTCATCCGGGCCTGTTTCCAACAGCGGCGAAAGCAGATTGGCGCCCTCCTCCGCCAGCACGCCCCGGCACACGCCGCCGCATGGCGTGAACTTCTTGTCGCCTCCGGTCTCTCAGACAAGACCCGTCCGGAGGCCATCCCCGTCGATTATTGGGTGCGGTTCTGCGGCCTCCCCACAGCGTTGACTTGAAAGCTTCAACACTCCGGCTACTTCCTTAACCCACTCCCGCGTTCCATGTCCCGCTCCATTGTCGCCCTCTTCTTCGCCACCGTCGCGCTTGCCTTTGGCGCGGGCGATGCCCCGCGGGGACTGCAGGGCCGGATCGAGGGCCGCACCTACATTTCGCCCACCGGTATTTTCAGGGTGACGCTCCCCGTGCTGCCAGAGCTCGGCGGCGAGGTCAGCGATACCACCAACGTTGTCACGTTCGAGGACGCGTTCAACACCCACGCCACGATCGCCGCGTTCCCGCAGGACGCGACCCAGCGTTGGGAAATGTCCACCCGCGGCATGCGCGACTACCTCATCTATTTCTTCAGCAACTACGTCCTCGCGGATTTCAAACAGGCGTTCGAGGGCGTGCAGATCGAAAGCGCGAAATTCGGCGCCCTGCCTAGCGTGCCGAACGGCGCGCTGATCAGCTACATCCTGATTCCCGGTGGCAGCATGTTCCGAGACAAGATTCCGCAACTGGAGGCCGGCGCCCGCGAGCCGGTCGCCAAGCGCGGCACGCTTCTTTTCGTCAGCAACGGGCACATCATTCTTTTCAGCATCGAGCTGGTCGAGCGCGTCATCGAGGGCCGCACCTATGAGAAAACCACCGCCGAGGAGGACGAGATTCTCCGCCAGCGTCTGACCGACCTTCTCGGCAAGACGCAATTCGCCCGGCCGCCCGCCGGGGCCGCCGCAGCCGCGCCGGCTCCCGCCGCCAAGAAATGACGGGGTTGCGACGTCCGCGCTGGCGCCGGGCGATCGCGATCAGCTTCGCCGTCTACCCCGCCGTGGCGTTGAGCGGCTGCGTGTGCCTTCGGTTCCTTCAGCTCAAAAACCAGTTCTCCCGCTTCGACGAACATTTTCAACTCACCACGGACTCGGGACTGCAACTGCGTTTTCTCCATCCCATTCTGCTGACCTCCGATTTGCGCTGGCTTGGATTCGAGTCGGCAAACGTGAGCCAACTCAGGACGGCCGAACACTGGTATCTCCGCTGGGTCAAGCAGCCGTCCGCCGGTGCGCCGGGGGACGGCCCGTTCGAAATTGCCTTCGACTTGAGCTTCACCGGGGACCGGCTTTCGGGCCTGACGCTCGCCGAGAAATATTTTGCCCTGCTCCCGAAGGACATTGTCGTCGCCGCCATCAAGAGCCTGGGCGGGAGCCGCAGTGGATGAGAAAAAGCGCTCCGTGCAAACCAGCGTTTCCGCCCCCGCCGGCTCCGCGGTGTTCCCCACCCGCCAGATGGTCGACGCCATGCTTGGGCGACCCACGGAGGAATCCCTCGAAAACGGGCGCATCGTCACCCGATACCGATGCGTGTCAGCCGATCCCACCCGGCAAGGGCAAAGATCTCGACCTCAAGCTGGTCTTCGACCCCGAGACCGGTGTGCTCCGCCAGACGGTCGGTCGCCTTCCCGTCGGTAACGTCGATTTGAGCTTCAATCCGCCCGTCGCGGCCTCCCGCGTTCCCCGAGCGTGTCATCCGTCGCTTAGGCCGTGGATCCCGGCGTAACCACTCTCGGCGTGCTGGCTCGGCGGCCGCCGGCTGGGATCCGTGCCGGGATTCATCGCCCCGCCAAGCCCTCAGTCTGGCCGTCACTTCGACTTTCAGGTCTCACCAGCCCTCGAAGCCGTTCCCCTACCCGTCCTTCCGCACCCTTAAAATTCATCAAAATGCGCCTTTGCCTTCATCCGGAATCCCTCTAAATCCGAACATTCGCCTGATGCCTTCCACGAGAACGCCCTCCGCCACCAAGTCCGAAACGCCCGCGCCCGCCGTTCGGCCCATCAAAAAACTGATGGCGGCCAACCGCAGCGAGATCGCCGTCCGCATCTTCCGCGCGGGCACCGAGCTGAATCTCCGCACCGTCGCCGTCTTCGCCCACGAAGACCGCCTGTGCATTCACCGCTACAAGGCCGACGAGGCCTATCAGGTCGGTGCCGGCCAGGGTCCGGTCGCGGCCTACCTCGACATCGACAGCATTGTCGGCGTCGCCAAAGAGAAAGGCGTCGATGCCATCCATCCCGGTTATGGCTTCCTGTCCGAAAACGCCGGATTTGCCCGCGCCTGCGAAAAGGCCGGCCTGATCTTTGTCGGTCCCCGGCCCGAACTGCTCGACATGATGGGCGACAAGACCGCGGCACGCGCCCTCGCCCAGCGGATTAATGTTCCGACCCTTCCCGGTACGGAGACTGCCATCACCGACCGCGACGAAGCGTTGAAGACCGCGAAGTCCATCGGCTTCCCGCTCATCATCAAGGCCGCCTTCGGTGGCGGCGGCCGCGGCATGCGGGTCGTGCACAAGCCGGGCGATCTCGCCCACCTGCTCGACGAGGCCCAGGGCGAGGCCGGCCGTGCGTTCGGTAATCCCGCCGTCTTCCTCGAAAAATATATTCCGCGCGCCAAGCACGTCGAGGTCCAGATCCTTGGCGACAAGCACGGCAACGTCATCCACCTCCACGAGCGCGATTGCTCCGTCCAGCGCCGCCACCAGAAGGTCGTCGAGGTCGCGCCTTCGTTCGGTTTGCCCGAAAACGTGGTGCGCGAACTCTGCGACGCCGCGGCCCGCATGGCTCGCGAGATTCGTTACGACAACGCCGGCACCGTGGAATTCCTCTACGATCTCGACCGGCACGAGTGGTTCTTCATCGAGATGAACCCGCGCATCCAGGTTGAACACACCGTCACCGAGGTCATCACCGGCCTCGATCTCGTGCGCGCCCAGATCCTGATCGCCCAGGGTTACGCCCTGCACTCTCCCGAGGTCGGCATGCCTCAGCAGGCCGACATCCCGCGCAACGGCTACGCCATCCAGTGCCGCATCACGACGGAGGATCCGGAAAACAAATTCATCCCCGACTACGGCCGTATCGTCGCCTACCGCTCCCCGGGCGGCTTCGGTGTGCGGCTCGATGGCGGCATGGGCTACTCCGGCGCGGTCATTACCCCGTTCTACGACTCGCTGCTCGTGAAGAGCATCACCAGCGGCCAGACCTACGAGATCGCGATGAACCGTGCGCGCCGCACGCTCAGCGAATTCCGCATCCGCGGGGTGAAGACCAACATCCCCTTCCTCGAAAACGTCATCGCCCATCCCCAGTTTCGCACCGGCCAGGCGACCACGACGCTCATCGACACCACGCCCGAACTGTTCGCGTTCAAGCCCCGCCGCGATCGGGCGACCAAGCTCCTCAACTTCCTCGGCAACGTCATCGTCAACGGCAACCCGCACGCCAAGGGTTACCGGCCCGAGAAGCCGTTCCTCGTCGCCCCGGTGCCGGCCTACGACCACCGCGTCGCCCCGCCCGCCGGCACCCGCCAGAAGCTCCTCGAACTCGGCCCGAAGAAATTCGCCGAGTGGACCGAGAAGCAAAAGCGCCTCCTCATCACCGATACCACGTGGCGCGACGCCCACCAGTCGCTCATGGCCACGCGGGTGCGCACCTACGACATGCTGGCGTGCGCCGACGCCCTCGCCCGCCGCGTGCCCAACCTCTATTCGCTCGAGATGTGGGGCGGCGCAACCTTCGACACCGCGATGCGCTTCCTCAACGAAGATCCGTGGGAACGTCTGCGCCAGCTTCGCGCCCGCGTGCCGAACATCTGCTTCCAGATGCTCTTCCGCGGCGCCAACGCCGTCGGCTACACCAACTACCCGGATAACGTAGTTGCCGGCTTCGTGAAACACGCTGCCGCCAGTGGCATGGATATCTTCCGGGTGTTCGATTCGCTCAATTACCTGCCGAACCTTCGCGTTGCCATGGCCGCCGTGCAGGAGACGCACGGCGTCTGCGAGGCCGCGCTCTGCTACACCGGCGACATCCTCGACGACCGCCGGGACAAGTTCTCGCTCGCCTACTACGTGCGGCTGGCGAAGGAGCTCGAGAAGATGGGTGCACACGTCCTCGCGATCAAGGACATGGCCGGCCTCTGCCGCCCCTATGCCGCGCAGAAGTTGGTGAAGGCCCTGAAGGAGGAGGTCGGCCTGCCGATCCATTTCCATACGCACGACACCAGCGGTATCGCCTCCGCCTCAGTCCTCCGCGCCGCCGACGCCGGCGTCGACATTGTCGATCTCGCGCTTGCCGCGATGAGCGGCAGCACCTCGCAGCCGAATCTCAATTCCGTCGTCGCCGCCCTGCAGCACACCCCGCGCGACACGCAGCTCGATCTCGGCGTGCTCAACGAGTTCTCCGATTACTGGGAACAGGTGCGCGAGTACTACCGGCCCTTTGACACCGCGCCGAAGAGCGGCTCTGCCGAGGTCTATCTCCACGAGATGCCCGGCGGCCAGTACACCAACCTCAAGGAGCAGGCCGCTTCCATGGGCGTGGCGCACCGCTGGCCCGAGATCGCCCGCACCTACGCCGAGGTCAACCAGCTCTTCGGAGACATCGTGAAGGTCACCCCGAGTTCGAAGGTCGTCGGCGACATGGCGCTCTTTCTTTTCAGCAAGGGTATCAAGCCCGCCGATGTGGTGAACCTCGAACCCGCTGCCATGCCGTTCCCCGAGTCCGTCATCGACATGATGATGGGCGGCTTGGGCTGGCCCGAGGGTGGTTGGCCGGAACGCGTGTCGCTCGTGGTCCTCGGCGAAAAGCGCCACAAGGAGGCCCGCGCCAAATACCAGGCCACGCTGAAGAAAACCAGACGCGTGGCCTCGGGCGCACCGAGTTTAGATTTCGAAAAGACCCGCGCCGAGCTCACCGAGAAACTCAAACGCGCCGCGACCGACGACGACATCTTCAGCCACCTCATATACCCTTCGGTGTTCGCGGACTTCGCGAAACACGCCCTGGCCTACAGCGACGTCAGTGTGCTGCCGACCCCCGCCTTCTTCTACGGCCTCAACCCCGGCGAGGAAATCTCCGTCAGCATCGAGGAGGGCAAGGTCCTCATCATCCGTCTCATTTCCGTCAGTCCACCGGACAAGGAAGGCCGCCGCACGATCAGCTACGAACTGAACGGCATCGGCCGTGAGTCGATGATCGTCGACAAGACGATCACGCCGAAAACCAAGGCCCGGCCCAAGGCCGATCTCGCCGATACGAACCAAGTCGCCGCGCCCATCCCCGGACTCATCGCGCAACTCCAGGTCTCCGTCGGCAGCAAGGTCGGCAAGGGCGACAAGCTGCTCATGATGGAAGCTATGAAGATGCAGAACACCGTCTACGCGCCATGCGATGGCGTCGTGGCCGAACTGCATGTGGCGCTGGGCGACACCGTCGAGGCCAAGGACCTGCTCATCAAGATCCGCGCCGCCAGTTAAACCGGAGCGGCTCGCCGGATTTTTCGGCGAGCCCGGCGGGCGCGGCGGTTTTCGAACCTCACCGATAACACCTTTCGGCCCTCGCATGAATCTGGCCACGCACCTTGCCCGGGTCGCCGTCACGCATCGCGATCGTCCGGCCCTGGCGGTCGGAGAAAACGTGGTGGCAACGTGGGCGCAGTTGGCCGACCGCGTCGCTCGACTCGCCGGCGGTTTGACGCAACAGCTGGGCCTCGTGCCCGGCGATCGTGTCGGCCTCTTTCTCGCGAACGCCCCCGCCTGCGCCGAACTCATGTACGCGTGCTGGCACGCCGGGCTGATCGCGGTGCCAATCAACTCCAAACTTCATCCGCGCGAACTGGCCTTCATCCTGGAAAATGCCGACGCGCGCGTCGTGTTCACGTCGCCCTCTCTCGCCGGGTCCACCGCCACGGCCGCCGCCGGTGTCGGCCGCTCCGCCCATGTCATCGATGCCCCCGGCACGGATTACGACGCGTTGTTTCAGGGCGCACCGCTGCCCATGGCCGACGTCGCACCCGCCGATCTCGCGTGGCTTTTCTACACGAGTGGCACGACCGGAAATCCGAAGGGGGCGATGCTCTCCCATCGCAACCTGCACGAGATGGCCCTCAGCTATTTTCTCGATATCGACTCGCGGTCCTCCGGCGGCTGCCTAATCCACGCCGCCCCGATGTCGCACGGCTCCGGACTCTACATGATCCCGCACGTCATGCAGGCCAACTGTCAGGTCATTCCGGAAAGCGGCGGCTTCGATCCGGCGGAGCTCTTCGCCCTCATCGAAAAATGGCCGGACGTTTCGCTGTTCGCCGCGCCCACCATGATCAAGCGGCTAGTCGACCATCCTGCCGCCGCGTCGGCCGACCTGCGCAATCTCCGGGTCATCGTCTACGGCGGTGCGCCCATGCATGTGGTCGCCCTCAAGGCCGCGATCGAACGGTTCGGTTTCAAGTTCGCCCAGCTCTACGGCCAGGGCGAAACACCCATGACCATCACGGGCATGCGCCGCGAGGCGATCGAGGCCGCCTTTCGCGCCGACGATGAGGCCCGCCTCGCCTCGGCCGGCACGCCGCAGGCCGTCGTCGAGGTTCGCGTCGCGGATGCGCAGGACCGGGCGTTGCCGGCGGGCGAACCCGGCGAGATTCTGGTGCGCGGCGACACCGTGATGCAGGGCTACTGGCGCAACCCGGCGGCGACCGCCGAGTCCCTGCGCGGCGGCTGGCTCCATACGGGCGACATCGGCGTGTTCGACGCCGCCGGCTACCTCACGCTCAAGGACCGCTCGAAGGACTTCATCATCTCCGGCGGCAGCAATATCTACCCGCGGGAAGTGGAGGAAATTCTCCTTCGCCACCCCGCCGTGGGTGACGCCGCCGTGATCGGCGTGCCCGACGAGGAGTGGGGCGAGAGCGTCTGCGCTTTCGTGGTGGTCCGTCCGGGAGCGTCCGTCACCGCCGCGGAACTCGATCACCTGTGTCTCGAAAACTTGGCGCGTTTCAAGCGGCCGAAAACCTACCGTTTCGTCGCGCACCTCCCGAAGAGCAACTACGGCAAGGTGCTCAAGACGGAGCTGCGCCAGTGGGCGAAGACCAAAGTCGGCTGACTGCCGTGCAACCCCGCGCCGCTGCACGGCGAAGCGCAGCATGTACAGACATCCGCCGCCACGGAAACATGGCTTTCTTTTTATCCGCGCCTCGGTCGGCGCCCAATTTCTTCCGCCCGATTTCACCTCGTTGCGCTTCCGCCACGCGAATGTCGTGACAGCACCGGACGATTTCGCCTTCATCACCGTTCCTCGTTCGCGACCCTTCCCCGCCGCATGACCGGAATTTCTATCCCTCTCGCCAGCATGCTGGCCATCGATCCCGCCGTCGGCTCGCTCACCGCGCTGTTGATCGTCATGGCCGTCAGCCTGACCTCGCGCCTCAACGTCGGGCTGCTCGCCATCATCCTCGCGTGGGCCGTGGGGGTCGGAGTGGCCGCGTGGAAAACCGATGCGATTCTCGGCGCGTTTCCCTCCTCGCTCTTCCTGACGCTGCTCGGGGTCACACTGCTCTTCGGGGCGGCGGAAAAAAACGGCACTCTCGCCGCCATCACCGCACGGATCATCGGTGCCTGCGGTGGCGTCGTCGCCTTGATGCCCCTCGCGTTCTTTCTGCTGGCGAGCGGCGTTTCCGCCATGGGGCCCGGCGCGATCGCAAGCACCGCCCTCGTCGCTCCGCTTGCGATGTCGGCCGGCGTGGCCGCGCGGGTGCCCCCGGTTCTCATGGCGCTGATGGTCGCCAACGGTGCCAATGCCGGCAATCTGTCGCCCTTCAGCGCCGTCGGCGTGATCGTGCAGGCGCAATTTCTGAAGGCCGGCCTGCCGCCTTCCACGGCCGGCGTCTTTTTAGCCAACTTCGTCGCTCACACTCTCGCCGCCCTGGCCGCTTATCTTCTCTTCGGCGGGCTGAAACTGGCGCGGAAAAAAGATGTCGCCGCCGTCGATGCGCCCCGGAACGGATTCACCGGCACCCACCTTTTCACCATCGCAGTGCTGGCGGGCTGGGTGGCGAGTGTCGTGTTCTTCGGCATTAACATCGGGCTCGGCGCGCTCGCCGGCGCGACCTTGCTCATCCTCGCCGGCGCCGTCGAGGACGGCGCCGCGATCAAGTCGATTCCGTGGGCGGTCATCGTGATGGTCTGCGGGGTCAGCGTACTGGTGGCCGTCGTGGAAAAAACCGGCGGCATCGACCTGTTCACCCATCTCCTGTCCAAGATCGCGACTCCCGCCACCGCCAACGGCATGATGGCCTTCGTCACGGGCCTCATCTCCACCTACAGCTCAACCTCCGGCGTAGTGTATCCCACCTTTCTCCCGGCGGTCCCCGGGCTGGTCGCAAAAATGGGCGACGGCAATCCGCTGGAAATCGCCCTGAGCATCAACGTCGGCGCGGCGCTCGTGGACGTCTCACCCCTTTCGACGCTCGGCGCATTGTGTATCGCGGCGCTGCCGTTCGGTGGCGGCGATCCCAAGGCGCTGTTTCGCACCCTGTTGATCTGGGGTTTCTCGATGGTCATCGTCGGCTCCCTCTTCTGCCAGTTTTTCATCGGCTGGTTCGCCTGAGGTCACTGGGATTACCGGCACCGCAACAAAATTTCAAAACACCTTCACGCTTGCAGCACCCATGTCCACGACTGCCGTCGCCCTGACTAATCCGCCCGCGGTTGAAAGCGTTGCCCGCGCGCTGCGCTTCGGATTCCGCACCGCCATCCGCGATGCGTCCGGCACCATCTCCTACACCGATCTGGCCGGGGGTGCGCTCCGGGCCGGCACCCGGCTGCGCGACGGCCGGCCCGATCTCGCCGGAGCGCGCGTCGCCTTCCTGATTCCGCCGGGCCGGGATTTCGTTTTCGCGGAATGGGGCACATGGCTGGCCGGCGGCATCGCCGTGCCGCTCTGCCTGACCCATCCGCGCGCCGAGATGGAGTACGTGATCTCCGATTCCGATGCATCGATCTTCATCGCACACCCGGAGTTCGCCGAGATCGCCGGCCAGATCGCCGCGGCCATGGGCCTGCGCCTGATCAGCACCACCGAACTTTGCTCCGCTCCCGCCGAGGCGGGACCAGTTGTCGCGCAAAGCCACCCGGCCGTCATCATCTACACCAGCGGCACAACCGGAAAGCCCAAGGGCGTCGTCCTCACCCACGGCAACCTCGTGGCGCAGATCACGTGTCTCGTCCAAGCTTGGGGATGGGTGGCGGAGGATCACATCCTGCACGTGCTACCGCTCCACCACGTTCACGGCCTGATCAACGTCCTTGCCTGTGCCCTGTGGTCCGGCGCCCTCTGCGAGATGCAGCCCCGCTTCGAGGCGAAGGCCGCCTGGCAATGTTTTCTCCGCGGCGAGCTCACGCTCTTCATGGCCGTGCCGCTCATCTACAAGCGCCTCATCGCCGCCTGGGAGGAAAACGACCCCGCGGCCCGCGAGGCAATGACGCAGGCCTGCCGGAAAATGCGCCTGATGGTCTGTGGCTCGGCCGCGCTGCCCGAACCGACGTTTTTTCGCTGGCAGGAAATCAGCGGCCAGCCGCTCCTCGAACGCTACGGCATGAGCGAGATTGGCATGGCCCTGTCCAACCCGCTCCACGGCGAGCGCCGTCCGGGCATGGTCGGACAGCCGCTGCCGGGTATCGAGGTAAGGCTCGTCGATGAAAGCGGCCAGCCGGTGGGCGAAGGCCAGAACGGCGAGATCGAAGTGCGCGGCTCCGGCGTGTTTTCCGAGTACTGGCGGCGTCCGAAGGAATCCGTCGACGCGTTTCGCGCCGGCTGGTTCCGCACCGGCGACATCGCCATCGTCAACGGCGGCGTCTACCGGATCCTGGGCCGCAACTCGGTCGATATCATCAAGACCGGCGCCTACAAGGTGTCGGCGCTGGAGATCGAGCAGGAACTGCTGTCGCATCCCGCCATCGAGGAGTGCGCCGTCGTCGGCGTGCCAGACGACGAGTGGGGCGAACGCGTTTGCGCCGCGATCAAATGGAAAAACGGCCAGGGCATTTCGCTCGAGGAGTTACGAACGTGGTGCAAGGAGCGGCTCGCGGTCTACAAGATCCCGCGCACGCTGCACTCCACCTCCGACCTGCCGCGCAACGCCATGGGCAAGGTGACCAAGAAGACCGTGCAGGCCATGTTCAAGGCGTGAACCGCCCGGGCCAACTCCAACCCACCCACATCCCATGCAAGCAACCGCCGCCGGTGTCCGCCCCAGGGGCCGCGTGCTCATCGGCAAACCGGGGCTCGATGGCCACACGCGCGGCGCCAAGGTGGTCGCGAAGGCCCTCGCGGATCACGGCTTCGAGGTGATCTACACCGGCATCCGGCGCACACCGCGGGAAATCGCCGTCGCCGCCGTGCAGGAAAACGTCGACGTTATCGGCCTGTCGCTGCTCTCCGGCGCGCACAACACGCTCTTTCCCGCCGTCCTCGACGAACTGCAAAAACTCGGCGGCGCCGACATTCCCGTCATCGTCGGCGGCGTGATTCCCGACGCGGATATTCCCGCACTGCTCGCCCGCGGCATCCGCGCCGTGTTCACGCCGGGCACGCCGCTGGCCACCATGATCGCGGAATTCGAAAAAGTCTGCGCCGCCGCGCGGCCGCCGCGATGAACCCGGCGGGCACCATCGTCACCGACTGGGCTGCGCTCGACAGCCGGCAACTCGGCCGCTGGCTGACCGCCATCGAAGAACACACCGACGACGCGCGCCCGGCCGTCGCCGAACTTCAGGGCCGCGACTGGCCCGGTGTCACGGTCGGCATCACGGGGCCGCCCGGCTGCGGCAAATCCACTTTGATCGCCGCCCTCGTTCGCGAACTGCGCCGCCGCGACATCGCCGTGGGCATTCTCGCGATCGACCCTTCTTCACTGCGCACCGGCGGGGCGCTGCTCGGGGATCGTGTGCGCATGATGGATTTTGGCACCGACCCGCGCGTCGTCATTCGTTCCGTGGCCGCGCGCGGCAACCCCGGCGGCGTCACGCCCGGCGTGGCCGATATGGCGCGCCTCTTGCGGGCCGCGGGCTACACCTGGGTGTTCGTCGAAACCGTCGGGGTCGGCCAGGGCGAACTCGACATCGCGGCGCAGGCCGATGTCACCATGGTCGTGCAGGCGCCGGGTTTGGGCGACGACATTCAGGCGATGAAAAAAGGCCTGCTCGAGATCGGCGACCTGGTCGTCGCCAACAAGGCCGACCTCCCCGGGACCGACCAACTGGTGCACGACCTGGGTGCCTGGGCCGTCTCCGCGCCGGAAAAAATCTTTCGCACCAGCGCGACGTCCGGTGAGGGCGTGGCGGCGCTGGTGGACGCAATCGACCGGTTACAGCGCGAACGCGTGCCGGGCGCGGGCCGCCCCGACGGACGTCGCGAGGAGATCCGCCGGCTTGCCCTGCTGCAGTTGGCCCAGCGGCTCGATCGCCGGCTCCGCGGGGGCGCGTTGCCGGAAGGCACCACCTGGCAGGCGGCGGAACGCCTCGCGGCCGACTTGCTCAAAGACGATGCCCGCTGATTACCCCATGGACCAACGGAACTGGGAAGAGTCCGTCCTCAAGCCCGCGCTCGCGAAAACGCCCGAGCGGCAGGAGTTGTTCGCCACCGCCTCCGGGCTGCCCCTGCCCCGCGTCGCGCTCCCGGCCGCACCAGATCAGGCGTATCTCGATCAACTCGGGTTTCCCGGCGCCTATCCCTTCACCCGCGGCATCCACCCGACGATGTATCGCGGGCGGCGGTGGACGTATCGCCAATACGCCGGCTACTCGACCGCCGAGGAAACCAACCGTCGCTATCACTACCTGCTTGAGCAGGGCACCACGGGACTCTCGGTGGCGTTCGACTTGCCGACGCAGCTGGGCTACGACTCGGATCACATCATGAGTGCCGGCGAGGTCGGCCGCGTCGGCGTGGCGATCGATTCGCTGGCCAATATGGAACGGCTGTTCGACGGCATCTCCCTGGAAAAGATCTCCACGTCGATGACGATCAACGCCACCGCTCCGATCCTCCTCGCGATGTATGCGGTCGTGGCGGAGAAGCAGGGCGTGCCGATCAAGCGGATTCGCGGCACGCTGCAGAACGACATCCTCAAGGAGTACATCGCCCGCGGCACCTACATCTTTCCGCCCGGCCCGAGCCTGCGCTTGGTCACGGATGTGCTCGCGTGGTGCGGCACCGAGGCGCCGGAGTTCAATCCGATCTCGATCTCCGGCTACCACATCCGCGAGGCCGGCTCGACCGCCGTGCAGGAGGTAGCCTTCACGCTCGCCAACGCGATCGCCTACATCGAGGCCGCCACCGCCGCGGGCCAGAGCCTCGACGCTTTCGGCACCAAGCTCTCGTTTTTCTTCAACGCCTCTTCCGATTTTTTCGAGGAGGTGGCCAAGTTTCGCGCCGCCCGGCGGCTCTACGCCCGGATCGTGCGCGACCGGTTTGGCTGCGCCTCGGCACCGTGCCAGATGCTGCGCTTTCACACCCAGACGGCGGGCCACACCCTGACCGCCGTGCAAACGGACGTGAACATCGTCCGCGTCACGCTGCAGGCGCTCGCCGCCGTCCTCGGCGGCACGCAGTCACTGCACACCAACGCCCCGGACGAGGCGCTGGCGCTGCCAACCGAGGAATCGGCGCGGCTCGCGTTGCGCATCCAGCAACTCATCGCCGAGGAAACCGGCGTGGCCCATACCGCCGACCCGTTGGGCGGCAGCTATCTCGTCGAGCAGCTCACGGATCGCATCGAGCGGGAGGCCGAGATGCTCATCGAGCGCATCGACCAACTCGGGGGCATGGTGAAGGCGGTGGAGACGGGTTGGGTGCAAAACCAGATCGAGGAGGCCGCCTACCGGCACCAGTGCGAAATCGAGGCGGGCACGCGCCGGATTGTCGGCGTCAACTGCCACGTCGAATCCGGTCAGGCCAGTCCGCCGATCTTTAAGATCGATCCGACGGTGGAAGCGGCGCAGATCGAGCGCGTCCGTGAAGTCCGCTCCCGCCGCAATGCCGAGGCCGTCGCCCTCAGTCTGCGCCAGCTCGACACCGCGGTAACGTCCGGCGCAAACGTGATGCCCGCGATCCTCGGCGCCGTGCGCGCCTATGCGACGTTGGGAGAAATCTGCGACCTGCTCCGCGCAAAATGGGGCGTTTACAGCGGGTGATCGTGAGGCGGTGACGCCCAACGCCGCTCCGCGCCACTCAACTGGACCGTCCCGCCTCCGGCTCCGTCTGCGGGGCAATTGTCGCTGGCCTGCTCCGGGTCCGACTTGTGATCCCGATAGTAACGCTTGCCGTAACCATCTGGCCGAGACATCGTATCGACCGATGATCCGGTCGTTCGCGTGTCCCACTACTGCCGCTATTTTCAATGACCGGCAGGTCCCGGATTTTCCTCCCACCATCCAACGCACCGCCCGCCGGGTCTTTCAGGAAAAAATTCAAGGCATACTATTCGAATACATGCCTCCGCTGCCACAACCCAGTAGTCCCGCTCTCACCATGGAGGTCTAGGCGACGAATGTCGGCAGCTAGGGATTGGCCATCGAATTGGTCAACCAGCCTGAAAGTACCGGCGTTCTTATCGCCTTGGCCACGAAACCCGATCCGTTCGAAAAGAGCATTGAGCAGGTGCCCGAAGTTCGCTCGCGACTCGTCACCGCACCGCCAAGCCGCCGGTTGCCGGGCAACGATAGTTCGGATCGACAACGGATACGGGGCGGGACGCAGTGAAACGGAAGCGGGGCCATCGAGCCCGATCGGCGTTGAGTCTGCGCACCAAGAGGCACGAAAACTCAACGCGCCCGACGGCCACCTTGATGGCGTGCATAGGCGTCGCGCATGATTTCCTCGGCAATTTCGGACCATTCCTTGGCCATTGCGTGGCCAACCGGCCTTATCCCCGGCGTGGCCCTCCTGAATTTATCCGTGCCTATCCACGCCATCCGCGGATAAAAACGTCCTTTCTTTCACGCCCATGACCTGGTCTCGCTTCAAAACCCATTTCTATCACAACGCCGACCTGGGCGTTTCGCTCGACATCAGCCGCATCCCGTTTCCCGACGATTACCTGGCGTCGATGGAGCCGCTCATGCAACAGGCCTTTGCCGCGATGGCCCGGCTCGAGGGTGGTGCCATCGCCAATCCGGACGAAAACCGCATGGTCGGCCACTACTGGCTGCGCGCGCCGTATCGAGCGCCGACGCGGGAGATCACGACCGAGGTCACCTCGACGCTCGCGGCCATCAAGAAATTTTCGGCCGCGGTCCATTCGGGCGCGATCGCGGGACCCAAGGGGAAATTCAAAAAACTCCTCGTCATCGGCATCGGCGGTTCCGCCCTCGGACCGCAACTCGTCAGCCACGCCCTCGGCCGGCTGCGCAAGGACAAGCTCGCAATCTCCTTCTTCGATAACACGGACCCGGACGGAATCGACTACGTGCTCGGCGGCCTGCGAGGCCAGCTGGCGAAGACACTCGTCATCGTGATCTCCAAGTCCGGCGGCACCGCGGAGACGCGCAACGGCATGCTCGAAGCCATCGCCGCCTTCCAAGCCGCGAAGATCGATTACACGAAACAATTTGTCGCTGTCACCGGCGACGGCTCAAAGCTCGACGCCACGGCCCGGCAGGAAAACTGGCTGGCGCGTTTTGCGATGTGGGACTGGGTCGGCGGCCGCACGAGCGAGCTGAGTGCCGTCGGCTTGCTGCCCGCGGCACTGCAAGGGATCGATATCCAGGCCATGCTCGATGGCGCCGCGGCGATGGATGACGTGACGCGTGCTCCCGTGACGGCTCAAAACCCCGCGGCGTTGCTCGCGCTGATGTGGTATTTTGCGACTGACGGACGCGGTGCGAAAGACATGGTCGTCCTCCCCTACAAGGACCGCCTGTTGCTCTTCTCGCGTTACCTGCAGCAGCTCGTGATGGAATCGATCGGCAAGGAATTCGACCTCCAGGGCCGCGTCGTAAACCAGGGCCTCGCCGTCTACGGCAACAAGGGCTCCACCGACCAGCACGCCTACGTGCAGCAGCTCCGGGAGGGCGTGAATAATTTCTTCGTTACCTTCATCGAGGTGCTCAAGGATCGCGACGCCCGCAGCTCGCTCGAAGTGGAGCCGGGCGTCACGAGCGGCGATTTCCTGCAGGGATTCCTGCTTGGCACCCGCGAGGCCCTGAGCGAAAAGGACCGGCAGTCGATCACGATCACGCTGTCCGATGTCTCGCCCCGTTCGCTGGGGATGCTGATCGCGCTCTACGAACGCGTGGTCGGGCTCTACGCCTCCCTCGTCGGCGTCAATGCCTATCACCAGCCAGGCGTGGAGGCAGGGAAAAAGGCGGCCGGGGGCGTGATCACGTTGAAACTGAAACTGCTGGCCGCGTTGCAGGCCACGCCGGACCGGACCTTCACCGCGGAGAAGCTGGCGGCGGAGGCCGGCGCCCCCGAGCAGGCCGAACTGGCTTTCAAGATTCTGGAGCATCTGGCCGCCAACCGCGGCAGCGGAGTAAAGAAGCGCGCCCGGACCCCGCTCTTCGAGTCGACCTATCGGGCAGGCTGAGCGGAGCGTTGCGCATCCCGGCGGTGCCGTGCTTGCACCGCGGGAGGAAAACCCCAGCCTTACCTTGGCCATGCATCGCACGCTCCTGTTTCTTTGCACCCTCGCGATCGGGTGCGCGGCATTGCTGGGCGGGCTCTACTTCCGCACCAGTGCCGGGAAAAAAGAGGTCGAGGCCCGGCTCGTTGACGAGAGCAACCGCGCCGCGAAACTTTCCGCGGACCTGGCGGTGACGCAGGCGCAATCCAAAGCTCAGACCGCCCGGATCGGCACGCTGGAATCCGACTTGAACGACACGAAGGCGAAACTCACAGCGGCGACGAACCGCGCGACGGAGCTGGATCGCAACCTCACTCAGGCCAAGAACGCCCTCGCCGTCCACGAGTTGAACGCGCGCGCGCTGGCGGCCGAACTGGACGCGTTGCGCCGCGATCTGGCCGAAAGCCGGGCTTCCGCGGCCTCCCCCCAGGCCGTCGCCGCCTACAAGGCGACAATCGCCGAACTCGAGCGCCAGCTGGCCGCGGCGGGCAGCGGTGCCGCGGCGGTCAACGCCGCCGGCGCCTCCACCGCCGTATTTTCCAGCCGGGCCGGCCGGGCGTCGGTCCTCACGGTGGGCCCGGGCAACGCCTTCGTGGTGCTCAACTTCGGCACCAGCCGCGGGGCCCAGCCCGGCCAGAAACTCGACATCGTGCAGGGCACCACTCCAGTGGCCACGGTCACCCTCAGCGACGTCCGGCCCAATTTCTCCATCGGACAGGTTTCGCCGGAGACTCTTCGTGCGGACTTGCAGAAGGGAGATTCCGCCATATTAGTCCCGTGAGTCATGACCAAGCTTAAGAAACCCGTCCTAGCAATGTTGTTGGCCGCGTTCGGCGCGCTCCTTGGCGGGTGCTCCACGAACTCCCCTAAGGAGACGGCCATTCCGTGGAGCCGTCCCGCCGGCTGGGAAGGCCAAGTCCCCGGCATGGCGGCCCCCACCGGGCGCTGATTCGGGACGCTTCACTCCCCTCCTTGTGCAAATCCGGCTCACGCCGGATTTTTTTTACCCCCATTCTGCTGGACAGCGGAACGGGCCACCACGGATGTTGGAGCCGCTCCGATGGAAAACGCCTCCCTCACGCCGCAACCGGGACACCTCTACGTGGTGGCGACGCCCATCGGGAATCTCGCCGACCTCACCGACCGCGCGCGCGCGATTTTGGGCGCCGTCGATCTCGTCGCCTGTGAAGACACCCGCACGACCGGCGGCCTGCTCGTGCGCCTTGGCCTGCGGAAGGACCTCGTGTCGTATCATGAGCACAACGAAACCGAGGCCGCCGAGCGCCTCGCGGAGCAGCTTGCCGCCGGCAAGTCGGTCGCCCTCGTGAGCGACGCCGGGACACCGGCCCTGAGCGATCCGGGATTTCGCCTCGTGCGGGCCTGCCGGCGCCGCGGCCTCCCGGTTGTGCCCGTGCCGGGCCCGAGCGCGATCGTGGCTGTCCTGAGCGCGAGCGGGCTCCCGACCAACGGATTTCTCTTCGTCGGTTTTCTGCCCGCGAAAAGCGCGGCCCGGATCGGGTTCTTCGAAAAATACCGCGCCTTCGACTATACCCTCGCGCTGTACGAAAGCTGCCATCGCATCGACAAGGCGGTGGACGAGATCGTGGCGACGCTGGGTGACGCCCGCGTGATTTGCGTCGCGAAGGAAGTGACCAAGCTGCACGAGAACTTCCTCGTGGGCCCGGCCGCCGACGTGAAGGCCCGCCTCGCCCGGACGAGCCTGAAGGGCGAATTCGTCCTGCTCATCGCGCCGGCCGACTACGTGCTCTGAGACGCAGCCCATGCCGGAAAGCGCCCCGCCCCGCCGTTTCGCCGCCCTCGATGGCCTGCGGGGCATCGCTGTGATCCTCGTGCTGGTGATGCACTACTACGTGGCCGTGCCGACGCTCGAGGGCGGCGCGTGGCACGACGGCCTGAAGCGTGCGTTCAGCCTCTCGTTCTGCGGCGTCGATCTCTTCTTCGTGCTGTCGGGCCTGCTGATCGGCGGCATCCTGCTGGATTTCCGGGATTCGCCGCAACTCGTCCCCACGTTTTATCGCCGCCGGTTTTTTTGCATCTTCCCGATCTCCGCCGTGTTGCTCGCGAGCTTTTTCATTTTTCGGCGCCTTCCGGAACTGAGCGCGATCGGCAACGGCGCCTATTTCGAAAGTCCGGTACCGGCCTGGACCTATTTTGGCATGCTGCAGAACGTCGCGATGTCGTCCGCGCGCAACGTCGGGGCCTACTGGCTTGGGCCCACGTGGTCGCTCGCGGTCGAGGAGCAGTTCTATTTGTTCATGCCCTTCCTTGTACGGCACCTCAGCCGGCGCGGCCTGGCCTACCTGTGCGTGGTGGCATTCGTGCTGTGTCCGCTGCTGCGCGTGACCGCTTTGCTGCACGGCGAAAATCCGCTGGCCGCAGTCTTTCTCCTCCCGATGCGGGCGGAGGGCCTTTTGGGTGGCGTGCTGTGCGCGATCGCGTTGCGTGACGCGCGGATACTCGACGTGCTGCGCGCGCATTGCCGGCTGATCGGCTGGCTGATCGCCGCCCTCGGGGCCTTCCTCGCCTTGTTCTGCAGCTTGAACCTGCGCGCCGGGTCGGCGCTCATGGCCTCGTTCGGCTATAGTATTGTCTCCCTGTTTTTCGTCGGCGTCGTCCTGTGGGTGATGCTTTTCCCCGAGGGCAAAGCCGCGCGGGCCCTGAGCCTGAAACCGCTCTGCGCAATGGGCCTCATCTCCTATTTCGTCTATCTGTTTCACAATCCAGCCCTGTATGCCCTGCACGGGCTGATCTGCCATCAGCTGGCGATGCATTTTGATGGGACGGGAGCCGGCGTCACGTTGCTGGCGCTGGCCCTCACGGTCGTGCTCGGCGGCCTGTCGTGGCGGCTGTTCGAATCGCCCTTGGTGAAACTGGGCCGGCAGCGAGGCTATCGATGACGTCACCGCGCTCCACCTCCGCCTGGCCCGTCGTCGCCGTGATCGATCTCGGCAGCAACTCGATCAAGCTGCTCGTCGCCACGCGCCTGCCGGAAGGCTTGTCTCTGGTGGCGCTGACGGAGCGCACGATCGAGGCCCGCATCAGCGCCGGCATCAACCGCCAGGCACCCCGCCTCGCCGAGGAAGGCATGCAACGCGGCCTCGCGGCCATCCGTGAATTGCTCGTCACGGCGGCGCCGTTTTCACCGCAGCGCATCGCGCTCGTCGCCACCAGTGCGGTCCGCGACGCGCAGAACGGAGGGGAGTTCGCCGCGCGCGTCGAGGCGGCGACCGGGCAAAAGATCCGCATTCTCGACGGCGTCGCGGAAGCGAACCTGATCGGCTGCGGGCTGACGTGCGACCCGGCGCTCGCGGCCCTGCGCGATTTCTATGTCTTCGATCTCGGCGGGGGCAGCCTGGAGTGCCTCGCCTTCCGCGACCGCCGGATCGAGCAGGCGGTCAGCCTCCAACTGGGGTGTGTGCGCCTGACGGAAAAATTTATCCCGGATGCCACCCTGCCATTTTCGGAGGCCGCGGCCCGCGCGGTTTCGGCCTACACGCGGCAGGTGATCGCGGACGCGGGTTTCGCCTTCACGCTTCCGGCCGGCGCCACCGCCGTGGCCACGGGCGGCACGGCGGGCACGGTCCGGGCGATCGCCGGCGCGCAGGCCGGCCGGACCTTCGAGGCGGCGGAATCCCTGCTACGAACGGCGCGGATCCGCGACCTGTTGACCACGCTGGGCGCGTTGTCGCTCGCGGAGCGAAAGAAGATTCCCAGACTGCCGCCCAATCGGGCCGATATTTTCCCGACGGCCCTCGCCACCTTGATCGCGGTGGCCGAACTGGGTCGCTTCGCCGCCTTCCGTCACTCGCTGTTCAACCTCCGCTTCGGTCTGGCGGCGGAGTTGCTGGAAAATTAAAGCGGCGGAATCGGGCGCGCGCCCCACTCACTTTCGCGACTCGTGCTCGTGAAACGGCGGCGGCTCGGCCTTCTTGCGCGACTTCACCGGCGTCGCGATCAGCGCCTTCGCCTTGGCCGAGGCCTGCGCGAGTTTCCGGAGTTGCGCGATCTGGGCTTTGAAATCCTCCGGCACCGGCGCGCGCAGATCGAGCACCTTGCCCGCCACGGGGTGCGTCAGCACGAGGTGCTCCGCGTGCAACATCACCCGCGCGGGTTGCTGTTTCAGCCGCGGGTCTTCCTTCCAGCCGTAGAGTGGATCGCCCAGCAGCGGGTGGCCCATCGATTTCATGTGCACGCGGATCTGATGCGTGCGGCCGGTGAAAATTTGGAGCCGCATGAGGGCTGCGATGTCGCCGAAGGCCTCGACCCGCTCCCAATCCGTGCGGGCGGGCTTGCCCCCCTCGCTCACGGTCATGCGGTGACGGTGCGTGGAATGCCGCGCGATCGCCCGGTCGATCGTGCCGCTGAGCAGCGGCGGCACACCCGCGACGAGCGCGAGGTATTCCTTCTTCAGGGTCCGTGTCGCAAACTGGTCCGCGAGGGCCCGGTGCGCCTTGTCGGACTTCGCGACGACGATCACTCCGGTGGTTTCCTTGTCGAGCCGGTGGACGATGCCCGGCCGCTCGACGCCGCCGATTCCGCTGAGGCTCCCGGCGCAATGCGACAACAGGGCGTGCACCAGCGTGTCCTCCCCGGTGGCCGCGCCGGGATGCACGATCATCCCCGAGGCCTTGTTGACGGCGAGCATGTGCTTGTCCTCGAACAGCACGTGGAGCGGGATATCCACAGCCTTCAACTCCGCGGGCACGACATCAGGGAACGAAAACTCGATCGTCTCCCCGCCCCCGACGGAGTGGTCACGTTTGATCGGCGCGCCGCGCACGGTCACATGGCCGGCGTCGAACGCCCGTTGCAACGCGGTGCGGCTGTGCTCCCGGAATGCCATGGCAAGGGCCTTGTCGGCCCGCAGCCGGCGGACGCCTTCGGGAACGGTGAAAGATTGAGTGGACATGTCGTCCGGCTGATTCCGACAGATCCCGCTCAAAGCGCGACCTGCAACTTCGCCACCCGCGCGATCGTGGCGAGTGCCGCGGCCCGGGTCGCGGCCGGCACGTCCGCGACGTTCCAGCCGTTCGCCGCCACTTGGGCGAGCTCGGCCGGGGTGAACGCGAGCTCCGCCGCCAGCGCCTCGTATTCCTCGGCGATCGAATTGGCGAAACACAGCGGGTCATCCGTGCTCACCGTACAGTTGATCCCGGCCTGCATCAGCCGGCGCAGGGGATGCTCCCCGATCGAACGCGCCACCTGCAGGCCCACGTTGCTGATCGGGCAGATGTCGAACGTCACGCCACGGTCGGCCGCGAAGCGCACCACCGCGGGATCCTCGACGGCCCGCACACCGTGCTGGATGCGCGTGACGCCCAGCACCTCGATGGCTTCGCGCACGCGCGCGGCCCCGTCGAATTCGCCGGCGTGGCACTTGGTCACCTTGCCTGCCGCCCGGAGTCGGGCCCAGACTGCCGCCGTGTCGGGCGCGGTCGGCAATTGCTCAAAGCCGTGCAGATCGACGCCCGCTAGGCCGTCCCACGTGTGCAACTCGTCGATCGTCGGCCGCAGTGGACCGTCGAAATCGTTTCGCACCATCCCGGCAAAGATGCGGACTTCCAATCCAGCCGGCACCGCGGCGCGAATCGCCCGGATGATCTCGTGACCCGGCGTGGCGATGAACTGCGTCAACGGCAGGTGAAAGCTCGTCTCCACGTAGCGGACATTCTGGGCGACATGCTTCGTGAAAAGCGTTTTGGCGGCCTCGTGGTAACGCTCGGCCGAGGTGAACCACGGCAGCGCGTGATCGAGAAGCATGCGCTCGAAATCCGGAAACGACGGGTAGCGATAGGACCGGGCGCGAAACGCCGGATCGGGTCGCCAGCGCTCGGGTTCCCACGCCACCAGGAGTTCATAGGGCAGCGCGCCCTCGACATGCAGGTGGGTTTCCGTCTTCGGCAGGGCCTGGATGAAGTCGCGCATGAGAATGGCAGGAGCGAGTAGTGGGCAGCGGGTAGAAAACGATTGGGGACTGACGATCCCTCCTCGCTATCCGCCACGCGCTACTCCCTGCTTTTTTCCAAGCAGATAATCCGGGTTCAACTTGTGCAGGGCCTTCGGCACGAAGAGCCCGTCCTTGCGGATCAATTTGCCGTCGAACCAGATTTCGCCGCCGCCGTATTCGGGGCGCTGGATGCACACCATGTCCCAGTGGACCTGCGATTTGTTGCCGTTGCCCACGCCCTCGTAGGCCTGCCCGGGCGTGAAGTGAAAAGAACCGGCGATTTTCTCGTCGAAAAGAATGTCGCGCATCGGTTCGAGAATGTACGGGTTGAAGCCGATCGCGAACTCGCCGATGTAGCGGGCTCCGGCGTCGCTATCGAGAATCTCGTTCAGCCGCTTGGTGTTGCTCGATGTCGCCTCGACAATCTTGCCGCCCTTGAAGGCCAGCCGGATGTTGTCGAAGGACGCCCCGAGATAAACCGTCGGCGCGTTGTACTGCACGTGGCCCTCGACGCTGTCCTTGACCGGGCAGGAAAATACCTCGCCGTCCGGGATGTTGCGGAGGCCGCCGCAGGGCTGGGCGCCGATGCCCTTGATCGAGAAACGCAGGTCGGTCCCCGGGCCCTTGATGTGCACGCGATCGGTCTTCTTCATCAGGTCCGCGAGCACCTTCATCCCGGGCGTCAGCCGCGAATAATCCAGCGTGCAAACCTTGAAATAGAAATCCTCAAACGCCTCCGTGCTCATGGCGGCCTGCTGCGCCATGGCCGAGGTCGGCCAGCGCAGCACCACCCATTTCGTCCTGCCCACCCGGTAATCCAGCACGGGCTTCATGAGCCGGGAGACGAGCTGGACGCGGTCGGAAGGCACATCCGATGCCTCGAAGATATTCCCGGAGCCGCGCAGCGCGATATAGGCATCCATTTTCTGCATGCGCACGAGTTCGACGTCGGCGTGCGGCGCGAACTGCGCTTCTGCCGCGCCCAGGGAGAGTTCCCGGGTCACCCGCGCCCGGTGAATCTGCACATAGGGAAACGCCCCCCGGGCCCGCGTCGCCCGGATCAGGGCGATCACCATGGCATCGGGCACATCGAAGGCGTCGATGAGCACCCGCTCGCCTCTTTTCAGCGCCGTCGAGAAACCCGTCAGGCCACGCGCCAGTTCGGAAAAACGCGGATCGATAATCATGCGGCCAGCTAACGCCACCCGTACGTTGCGTCGCAAGGGCGAAACCGTGGCGAGTTCAACCCGCCCGCACCGTAGTTTGCGGAAAGCAGATCCGCGACACCGCCTCGTCGAAGTCGGCCGCACCGTGGATGATGTCGATTTCGAGCCGCAGGTAGTAAAACGGCAGCGGTCCGCGAAACCCCGGCGCGATCCGCACCGCGTCCTTCTCCGTCGTCACAACGCACTCCGCACCTTCGCGCTGCGCCATGGCGAACAGTTCCACGAGGTCCTCCTCCACGAAGCGATAATGGTCGCGGAAACGCTCCCGCCCGACCAGCCGCGCGCCAAGGTCTCGCAGGAATTTCTCGAAGCTCTCGGGGGTCGCGATGCCGCTGAAGGCAAACACGCGCCGGCCCTTCAGAAAGGCCAGCGGCTCGCGCCCCTCGGCGGCGTCGAACGGAGCCCCGAACCGCTGCAGGTATTGGGGCCGGTGGGCGCACTCGATGATGTCGACACCGGGATTGTGGCGTTCGATCAGCCGCTCCAATTCAAGATCGCGCTGACCGTTGGACTTCGTCAGAAAAACGTAGCTCGCGCGGCGGAGGTGCTTGATCGGCTCGCGCAGGATGCCGCGCGGGAGCAGCTGGCCGTTGCCGAAGGGATTCGTCTTGTCGACGAGCAGCAGGTTGAGGCGGCCCTTGAGCGGGAGGTATTGAAAACCGTCGTCGAGCACCAGGGTGTCGCAGCCGAATTTCTTGATCGCGAACGCCCCCGCCTTCACGCGGTTCTTGTCCACGAGGACGATCACGCCGGGGAGGTTGCGCGCCAGCATGTAGGGCTCGTCGCCCGCCTCCTCGCTGTCGAGGAGCACGCGTTCGCCGTCGCTGACAATGCGGGGCGGAAGCTCGGCGGCATCGGTCAGCGCGTGCCACGC
Source organism: Opitutus sp. (assembly GCA_009695065.1). The sequence goes on from SIBR01000001.1 coordinate 46,336, forward strand.
CCGCTGCCACAGCGGGGGCTTCTTGCTCTTGTAACCACGGCTGAGGATGGCGACCTTGCGGCCACGGTCGCGCAGGGCCTTGGCGAATTTTTCCACCACGGGCGTCTTGCCCGTTCCGCCCACCGTGAGGTTTCCGACTACCACGACGAGGCAACCGAGCGGCTGGTCGTGCAGAATACGATGCCGGTAAAGCCAGAGGCGGGCCTGGGTCACGCCATTGAAGAGCCACGAAAGGGTCTGGAGAAACGCGCCGTAAACCACCGGTCCCGCCCCGGCGCGGCGGCCGTAAATTACGTCGATCGTGTAAAGTTCGAGCGCGTTGGTTTGTTTCTTCAGCCAGGACATGGAGTGCTTGCGGTGCAAAAACCTAAGATTGACCCGGCAGGCCACGTAAACAGTTTTCGGAGCGCCTGCGCACTTTCGCAGGTTCCATCTTCGATGTCCAACCACACAACCAAAACCAGCGCCGGGCGTCCGCCGCCGATTGCGCGCCGTTAAGGTTGTCCCACCACACCAACCATGAGCTACAAATTATTCATTCCGGGCCCCGTCGCCGTTTCGGAAAAGACCCTGCGGGCCATGGCCCAGCCGATGATCGGCCACCGCAGCACGGACTTTGTCGCGCTCTACAATTCCATCCAGCCCGAGTTGCAGGCCCTGTGCTACACCCGGGACCCGGTCTACCTGTCCACCAGCAGCGCCTGGGGCGTGATGGAGGGTTCCCTCCGCAACGTCGTTAAAAAGAAGGTGCTCAACTGCATGAACGGCGCCTTCTCGGACAAGTGGTACGACGTCGCCCTGCGCTGCGGCAAACAGGCCACCGCCCTGAAGTTCGAATGGGGCCAGCCCGTGGATCCCGAGGCCGTCCGCAAGGAACTCGCCACCGGCGTGTACGACGCGCTCACGCTCATCCACAACGAGACGTCCTGCGGCTGCATGAGCGACCTCGCGGCGATCATGCAGGTCGTCCGGGAGTTTCCCGACGTCATCGCCATCGTCGACACCGTCAGCTCGCTCAGCGCGCTGCCGATCAAGAAGGACGAACTCGGCATCGACGTGCTGGTGGCCGGTTCGCAAAAAGCTTTCGCCCTGCCGCCCGGCCTCTCGTTCCTCTCCGTCTCGAAGAAGGCGCTGGATCGCGCCGCCACGATCGCCGACCGCGGCTACTATTTCGACTACGTCGAATTCCAGAAGAACCACGAGGCCGGCATGACGCCGAGCACCCCGGTAATTTCGCTGTTCTACGCGCTCCGCTCGAAACTCGACGACATCAAGGCCGAGGGCCTCGAGGCGCGTTATGCCCGGCATGCCCGGCTCAACCAGACCGTGCGCGATCACGCCCTCGCCAAGGGTTTCAAGATGTTCCCGAAGGACGGCTACGGCTCAGTAACGCTGAACTGCTTCGCCAACACGCTGAACATCGACCTCGGCGCGCTGAACAAGATTTTGAAGTCGAAGCATCAGCTCGTGATCGATGGCGGCTATGGAAAGCTCAAAGGAAAGACCTTCCGCATCTCCAACATGGGCGACGAGACCGACGACACGATCGCGGTCATGCTGAAAGCGTTCGATTCCGCGCTGGCCGAAACGCCCAAGGCGACGGCCTGAGCGGATCGTCCGACCCGGCGGCGAAGGCCGCCATTGCCTCCATACCCGTCGTATCCGATCGCCGATCGGTCCGGTTGGGCGTGAGCCCGGCCGCCCCGATCCCGCCATAAAATTCACGGCGCGAATGGCGGCTGGAGCGATGGATTAGTCGCGGGCCGAGGGAGATCGGCTGAAAACAATTTCTTGCACTTCGTCGTCCCGCGGGTAACGGCTCGCATTACATGAAGTCACTTGTCATCGCCGAGAAGCCGTCTGTGGCGGCGGATCTGGCGCGTTCCCTCGGGAAAATTCCAAAGAAAGGCGACCATTACGAAAACGACGACTACGTCATCTCGTATGCGCTCGGCCACCTCGTGGAACTCGAGATGCCGGAGGACATCGACAAGAAGAAATACGGCTTCTGGCGGCTCGAGACGCTGCCCATCATTCCGGCGAAATTCGGCCTCAAACCGATCGAGCAGTCCAAGGAACGCTTCGGTGCGCTGAAAAAGCTCCTCGGCCGCAAGGATATCGGCCAGGTCATCAACGCCTGCGACGCCGGGCGGGAGGGCGAGCTGATCTTCGCCTACCTTTACCAGCTCACAAAGTGCAAGCTGCCGGTGAAGCGTGCCTGGATGCAGACGATGACCACCGGCGGCATCCAGGAAGCGTTCAAGAACCTGCGCGACGGCGCGAAGATGAAGGGCCTCGAGGACGCCGCGCGGTGCCGGAGCGAAAGCGACTGGCTGATCGGCATCAACGGCACGCGCGCGCTGACCAAGCGCATGTTCGGCTCCCGGGCCGGTAACGTCGCCTCGGTCGGTCGCGTGCAGACGCCGACACTCGCGATCGTCTACGCCCGCGAGCTGGAGATCCGGAACTTCAAGCCGCGCGACTACTGGCGCGTCACCGCCACCTTCGAGGTGGCCAAGGGCCGCTACGAGGGCGTCTACCAGCGGCCCAATTTCAAGCGGGCGGAAAACGACGAGCACGACCGCATCGATCGCGTTTGGGCGAAGGCGGTGGCCGAGGCGGTGCTCGCCGCCTGCCAGGGCCAACCGACCGCCAGCGTCAGTGAGGAGAAAAAAGGCAGCACCCAGGCCGCGCCCCGCCTCTACGATTTAACGACGCTCCAGCGCGAGGCCAACAACCGCTACGGCCTGCCCGCCCGCCGCACACTCCAGATCGCCCAGGCGCTCTACGAGCGTCACAAGATGATCACCTACCCCCGCACCGACTCGCGCGCGTTGCCGGAGGATTACATTCCCACCTGTCGCGAGACGCTCAACAATCTCTCCGGTGACCTCGGGGGCCATGCGCACAAGGTCCTCGAAGCCGGCTGGCTCCGCCCGAACAAGCGCCTCTTTAATAATGCGCAGATCTCGGATCACTTCGCGATCATCCCGACGGCGCACGAGGCCAAGAACCTCGACGACATGGAGGCCAAGGTGTTCGACATGATCGCCCGCCGCTTTGTCGCCGCGTTCTACCCTGCCGCCGAGTTCGACGTCACCACGCGCATCAGCACGGTGACGCCCGGCCACGATTTCAAAACCGAGGGCAAGGTCCTCACCTTCCCCGGCTGGCTGGCGGTTTACGGCAAGAATACCGTCGACGACGATTCGCCCGACTCGAAAGCCCTGCCTGCGCTGACCGCCGAGGACGGCTCGCCCACCAAGGCGAAGACGGTCGACCCCATCCTTCACGCCGAGACGACGAAGCCGCCGCCGCGCTACACGGAAGCCACGCTTCTCTCCGCGATGGAAGGCGCCGGCAAGCTCGTCGAAGACGAGGAAATTGCCGAAGCCATGAAGGAACGCGGCCTCGGCACCCCCGCGACGCGCGCCGACACGATCGACGGTCTCATCAATCAGAGGTATGTCGACCGCCCGCTGCGCGAACTCATCCCGACCGCCAAGGCCGAGCAGTTGATCCAGTTTCTCGGGGCTGTGAAGGCCGATGCTCTCACCCAGCCGGCGATGACCGGCGAATGGGAGTTCAAGCTCCGTCAGATGGAGCACAATAAGTTCTCCCGCGCCCAGTTCATGGACGAGGTGATCGAGCAGACGAAGGGTATCATCGAACGCGTGAAAGGCTTCGAGGAGGACGACTCCGTCGCCCGTGTCACGGACATCCCCTCCCCGACGGACGGCAAGCCCCTGCGCGAAACCCTCCGCGGCTACAAATCGCAGGACGGCGAGTTCATGATCTACAAGGTCATCGGCGGTCGCCGGATGGAGGAACCCGAGGTCCGCGAACTCGTCACCGCCGGCAAGGTCGGCCCGCTCGACGGTTTCATTTCGGCCAAGACGCGCAGCCGTTTTTCCGCCCTGCTCAAGCTCGTCAAGGACGAGGAGAAGGGAAAGTGGGTCGCGCAGTACGATTTCGGCGACAAAGTCGATCTCGGCACCGTCGAGCCCTATTGGACCGATCCCAAAACCGGTGCGGGTCTTTGCGAGGTCGGCTCCAGTCACGTGCTGCGTGAGCGCGACGGCGAGGGCTGGAAACAAACCTTCCGCATCGGCCGCCTGATGTGCCAGAAGCCGATCACGCGCGAGATGGCCATCCAACTCGTCGCCGAGGGCAAGACCTCGGTCATCGAAAATTTCATCTCGAAAAAGGGCCGGCCGTTCAGCGCGATGCTCAAGCGCGAGGGCCCGAAGTTCTCGTGGGAGTTTCCACCGCGCGCACCGAAGCTCGACAAGGACGGCAATCCCATCGCCCGCAAGGCGAAGACGCCGCCGGACCTCTCCAAGGGCGTCATGCTCGGCAAGAGCAAGATGCACAAGGACGCCGAGATCGTCGAAACGCCCGAGGCATTTTACGTGCGCAAGCCCGACCAGGACAACCGCATCGTATTCACGTTGAAGAAGCAGCTGTGCGGCAGAGAGATTCCCGCCGACGAGGCGTTGAAGCTCTTCGAGAACGGTCGCACCGAGCTCATCCAGGGTTTCATGTCGAAACGCGGCATGCCGTTCGGGGCCTACCTCGTGTTGTCGAAGACCGGCGTGAAGGCGGAGTTCGAGTTTCCGCCGCGCTAGCTTGTTGCGGTTCATCCCGGCCCGAGCGTCGGCCGCGAGCCGGGACGGACCGCCCGAACCCCAGCCGGGCCTCGTTCGGCCACATGACGGGGATTGCGCACACGCCGCCCGCGTGTAACTTCGCGTGCGTCTCACCGTCACCGCCCCACTCCGTGCAAAGCCCCAAAATCTACGTCATACTCGTTCTCGCGCTTACCACCAGCGGCGGAGTGGCGCTCGCGTGGCGGCAGTATCAAGAACTGGTCGAACTGCGCGCGGCCGCGATGAACCAGAATGAGCGGGCCGATCTGCAGAAACGCATTTGGGATCTGGAGAAGCTGAATCGGCAACTTTCGGACCGACTCGTAGCCTCGCAATCGCGCCCCGCCAGCAGCGGCCCGGATGGCCCCGGTGCCCTCGGAGCCGAAGATGACGGCCGCCGCCGGGGCGATCGCGGGCCGGAGGGCGGTCGCGGCGGCAATCCCGGCGCACAACAGGCGGCTCTGCGAGAGCTCATGGCGAAGCCGGAAGTGCAGGCAATGATCGATCTGCAGCGCAAATTGGGAATCGAGCAACGCTACGCCGCGCTCTTCAAGAACCTCAACCTCTCCCCCGAGCAGTCCGAAAAACTCAAAGGACTGCTCGTTGACCGTCAGACGACCATTCAGGACGTGGCGGCGGCGGCCCGGGAACAAGGCATCACCCCCCGCAACGATCCCGAGAGTTTTCGCAAGCTGGTAGCGGACGCGCAGGACCAGGTGACGCAGGGGATCAGAGGGGTGATCGGCGACGCGGGGGTGGCGCAGCTGCAAAACTACGAACAAACGCTGCCCCAGCGAAACCTCGTCAACGATCTCCAGCAGCGGCTGAGCTATTCGAATACTCCGCTCTCTTCGACCCAGGCCGAGCAACTCGTACAGATTCTGGCGAGCAATGCTCCGGCTCGCCCGGCGAATCCGGGTGGCGGTGACGGGATGGGTCCGGGTGGCCCCGGCGATCTTTTCCTCGGCCGCGGCGGCGATGTCGGCGCTCTCGCCGGCGCTTTTATCGGCGGCCTGGGCGGCGGGGCCATTACGGCGGCGCTCGATGGTGCACGGGGCGGCGGCACGGCGCCTATCACGCCGGCGGCGGTGAATCAGGCGCAAGCGGTGCTGGCCCAACCACAGATGACCGCCCTGCAGCAAATGCAGCAACAGCAACAGGCCCAGCAGCAGCTGCAACAACTTGTCCGGGGCACCCTCCAGCAAAATGCCCCCGGAGCTCAAAAAGCCGGCGGCCCCGCGACTCCCTCCGCCGGCGGAAATGCGCCCCGCCGCGGCGGCGGCTAGCGTTCCGCGCGCTTCGCCCCCGGGGCCTCCCTCCGCCCCGGGTCGAACCGGTTACTTCCGGACGGCGGACCGCGATAAAACCCTTGCGACAACAATCCGCGAGCGGGACAGTGGGGCCCTATCTCGTTTCCTATGGTCGTTACAACCGCGCAGCTCTTCAAACACGCTTACGGCAAATACGCCGTCGGCGCCTACAACATCAACAACGCCGAGCAGGCGATGGGGCTCTTCAAAGGCTGCATCGTCTCCCAAGCGCCGTTCATCATCCAGATTTCGAAGGGTGCGCGCAAATACACCGACAAGCGCATGCTTGAGGCGATCATTCGCGCCGCGGGCGAGATCTTCCCCGATGCGATCTACGCCGTTCACCTCGATCATGGCGACGAGGAGACTTGCTACGACTGCATCAACTCCGGCTTTTTCAGCTCCGTGATGATCGACGCGTCGCACGACCCGTTCGCGAAGAATGTCGAGATCACCAAGCGCGTCGTGGCCGCCGCCCACAAGAAGGGCATTTCGGTCGAGGCCGAGCTCGGTATGCTTGGCGGCGTCGAGGAGGACATCAAGGTCGAGGACGGCAACGCGTGCCTGACCGATCCGGATGAGGCCAAGGAATTCGTGAAACAGACCGGCTGCGACTGCCTGGCGGCGGCCATCGGCACGTCCCACGGCGCCTTCAAATTCAAGGGCAAGCAGGCCCTGCACTTCGACGTCCTCCAGAAGATCCAGGACCGCCTCCCGGGCTTCCCGCTCGTCATGCACGGCTCGTCGTCGGTACCGAAGGATGAAGTAGACCGCATCAACGAGGCCGGCGGGACGATCAAGGACTCGATGGGCGTCGACCCGAACGAATATCTCCCGGCCGCCAAGCTCGGCGTGACCAAGGTCAACATCGACACCGACGGCCGCCTCGTCTGGACCCGCGTCCACCGCGAGTTCTTCCGCGACAAGCCGGGCGATTTCGATTTCCGCCCGCCGGGCAAGATCTTCATCGAAGAATACGCGAAATTCATCGCGAGCCGCAACGTGTTCCTCGGCAGCGCCGGCCAACTCGCCGACCTCAAGGCCAGCCTCGGGACGTAATTTGCCCCGTCGAGATTGATCTCTGCCGGCGAGCTCAGGCTCGCCGGTTTTTTGTGCCGGGAACATCCCCGCCGCGTAAAACGGCAGCGTTACCGGGTTGCGGGTTCTATGGATGCAGCGTAATGGCAACGATGGTGACGCCAGCTGTCTTCTTCTTCACGACGACGTCATCGGGACCGTAATGCCAGAAAATGCGATAGGCACCGGAGGTATTGTTCTGAGCGTATGCCTCGAAAACTTTCTCCCCACTGCGACCCGTCCATGAAGAGAATTCGTGATTCTTGAGGCTCGGGTGGCGCAGGTTCGTCTCGAGATAGCCGAGCGCCTTCTTCCCCTGTTTGCAGACCGCCGCCTGCCCCGGATCGTTTTCTAGCACCGTGAGCTGCTCGTCGGCCTTCGGGCTGAAAAAGAGTTTGCGCTCCACAAACCAATCCTTCGCGTGCCTGGCGAAGGAGCCGCGCTAAACGCGTTTCCCTTCAGCCGATTCACGCAGACCTTGCTTAACGGATGCGAGTGCGGCCGGGTTCTCCCCTAGCCACGTCTCCGCTACGGGAATCGCTTTCACCGGATCAAGGACCATCTGGCCAACGGAATTGCGATACACGTTAAACGCGGTTCCGCTACTCGCCTCACCGATTAGTATCCGCTTCTTTGCATCGGGACGCATGAACTCGGAGATGAGTTGGAAGTCGGCGCTTCTGATCACCGCGGTGGCCATGTGGCGACAAGATGCCAAGGTGGGCCTACTTGAAAAGTGGGATTATCCCACGTTCTCAACCGGGAGCCACGCTCCCCATCCTCGTGGAAAATCCGACCTCAAATTGCGTCACGGATGCGCGATTATCCGGGCCTCCTCTGGCTCGCTGCCACGAAATGCGTCACTGGCCGCACCTTGAATCCGTCGCTCACGATTGCGCTCTCGATCTACGATGACGCGCGATGAAGAAGCTCGTGGAGCTATCCCTTTACCGGCGGCTGCGCGCAAAGGGCGTGTTCATGACCCCGACCGTGGCGAAGCCCCGCCTTGCCATCGACACGGAAACCGTTTCGCCGTGCGAGGCGGCGGCGATGATCGCGGCCGCGAACTAACGGAGGCGCCACCTCCTCCCTTCGCCACCGCGGAATCAGCCCACGCTACTTGAGCACCTTGAACAGACTCACCTCATCGTCCGTCCAGTGAAGCGGCGGACGGTGTTTGGCGCGCGGCTCCTCCTTGGCGCTGATGATTTCCTCTTTCGCCAGGTGCGACTGGTTCCGGCACAAGAGCACCCAGGTCGACGAATAGAGAAACCAGGATTCCTCGACGTCGTTGGAAATGGTCGCGATGCCCAGGTTAAAATGCGCGGCCGCGGCATCCACCACCGGCTGGAGATCGAGGTAACGGTTGGAGATGTGCACGGCGATCACGCCGTTGGGCGCGAGGTGCTCCAGGTAATTCGCGAAGGCTTCGCGGGTCAGCAGGTGCGCCGGAACGGCGTCGCTGCTGAACGCATCCAACGCGAGGAAATCGAACTGCTGCGGTGTGCCCGCGGCTAGTTCGCGTTCCATTGTGAGGCGGGCGTCGCCATAGACGATCTCGACCTTGCCCTTGCAGCGTTCGAGGTAGGTGAACGGGTCGCGGGCGAGTTTCTCCACCGCGGGATTGATTTCGTAGTAGCGCACGCGGTCGCCCGTGCGCCCGTAGGCGGCGAGCGTCCCGGTCCCGAGGCCGACGACACCGATGTGGCGCGGCCCTTCCGGCATCAGGTGCTTGAACGCCAGCCCCACCCCGTTGGCATCGCCATAGTAACTGGTGATCATGTCCCGTTTCTCGGGCGAGACGAACTGGAGGCCGTGCGTCGTCGCGCCGTGCATCAACAGGTGGTAGTGATCGTCTTCATCCTCCCGCGAGTAATCGAAGACCTTGAGCGTGCCGTAGAAATTGCGCGACGCCCGGATCACCGACGTGCCGTCCGCGGAGCGGGCCTCCCGGATCATCGCGGCCACCAGCGCACTGGCCAGGATCGCAACGAAAGCGCCCATGCGCGGCTGCCAGTCGCCGAGCAGCCGCCGCCCCGGAAAATCCGTCGCGCACGCGACGAACCCCACGAATCCGACGAGGATCAGCCAGCCGAACCGCTTGTGAAAATTCACCCATTCCGTCGGGAACCCCGCCCCACCATCGAACGCGCTGCGCAGCCACGGCCCCACCACGGTCACCGCGAGCAGCCCCACCGCCGCGGCCGCCACGATCTCGCGGCTCCGATGCCGGAAGCACAGCGCGGCCAGGGCCCCGCCCATCAGGCCGAGGCCGATCTCAAGCTCGCGATAATCGACAAACCACATCGGCGCGATCACCGCCACGAACAGCCCGCCCAGCGCGCCGCCGGCGGAGATCATCAGGTAGAACGCCGTCAGCCCCCGGGGCGCCGGACGGAGCCGGTAGAGTTCGCCGTGACACACCATGCAGACCGCGAACAACACCGCACAATAGCCGGCGATCTGGTATTTCATCGGCGCATCGGAGCCGGCGCCCTGCAAGAGCCAGATCACCGCAACTCCGACGACAATCAACGCGACATAGACGTCGCGCCGGTACCAGCGCGCATGATCGAAGCACACGACGAAACTCAACAGGTAAAGCGCGAGCGGGACCACCCACAGAAAGGGAATGACGGCGACTTCCTGGCAAAGCTTGTTGGTGGTCGCCAGGAGGAACAACGATGCGGTCGCCGGCAACGCCAGCCAAAGCAGTCGGTCGCTCCGTGGCGCCGGCGGCTCGGCGTTCGCGGCGTCTGACTCCGGCCCGGCTCCGGCCCCGGACGTCGCATCGCCCGTCCGCCAGACGCGCACGGCACAAAACCCGCACACGAGCACGAACACCCCGAGCCCCACCGACCACCACAGCGCCTGGGCGTGGCGCGAAAACTGCACCTCAAACCAGACCGGGTAGCTCAGCAACGCCAGCAACGACCCCACGTTCGACAACGCATAAAGCCGGTACGGCGACACGCCGGGATTCGTCTGGCTGAACCAGCGCTGCATCAACGGCCCGGTTGACGACAGCACAAAATACGGCACGCCCACGCACACGGTCAGCAATTTCAAGATCCGCCAGACCGGCTCCGTGCCGTCCAGGGGCTTCCACCCCTCACTCGGCGTGATGGGCAGACAAGCGAGCGCCACGGCCAGCAACACCAAGTGTAACACCGCCTGCGTGCGCGGGCGGAGGCGCGTGGCGGTGAAATGCGCGTAGGCGTAGCCACCGAGCAGCAGGGTCTGGAAAAACAGCAGGCAGGTCGTCCACACGCCGGGGCTGCCGCCGAACCACGGCAGGATGTACTTGCCGATGAGCGGCTGGACTTGGAAGAGCAGGAACGCTCCCGTGAAAATCGTCAGGGCAAAGGGAAGCATGGGGGCAGGACGCAAGGGACGGCCAAACCGTCCCAAGAATCTACGCAAAAACGCGAATCCTCACGGCAGCCACGGATACTTCCGCGCATCCGGCTTTCGCTTTTCGCGCTGGGCGGTCATGAACTCCTTCGCCTCGTCGCTCATGTAGTAAAGCATCGTGGCGTTCCCCGCCAGCTCCTGGATGCCGGCCTGTCCGTCGAGCTCGGCGTTAAAACCGCTCTTGAGCAGCCGGATGGCCAACGGGCTCTTTTCCATGATTTCTCCCGCCCATTTCACGCCCTCGGCTTCGAGCTGGGCAACGGGCACGACCGCGTTGACGAGTCCCATCTCGAGGGCCTGTTGCGCGTTGTATTGCCGGCAGAGAAACCAGATTTCGCGCGCTTTCTTTTGCCCGACCACCCGCGCCAGATAGCTCGAACCGAAGCCACCGTCGAAACTGCCCATTTTCGGACCGACCTGCCCGAAAATCGCATTGTCCGCGGCGATGCTCAGATCGCACACGACGTGCAGCACATGCCCGCCGCCGATCGCGTAACCGGCCACCAGCGCAATGACGACCTTGGGCATCGAGCGGATGAGTTTCTGCAAATCGAGCACGTTGAGCCGGGGGACGCCGGCTTCGTCGATGTAGCCGGCGTGTCCCCGCACGGCCTGGTCGCCTCCAGCGCAGAACGCGTATTTTCCGTCCGTGTGCGGACCCGCGCCGGCCAGCAGCACCACCCCGATCCTGGGGTCTTCCCGTGCATCCGAGAAGGCATCGAACATTTCGCTCACGGTCAGCGGCCGGAAGGCGTTGCGCTTTTCCGGGCGGTTGATGGTCACCCGCGCAATGCCGCCGGCCTTGTGGTAAAGAATGTCGGTGTAGGTCTTGGCGACCTGCCATTCGGAAATCATGGTGCGGAGCGTGAAAACTTTTTCACGGCTTGTCCACCGGCCAGCGTGACGCGAAATCAAGCTGATTTCCCGCGCCGGCAGAAACAGCTTGGAGCCTTCCGGCGCATCCGAGACACTTCGCTTTTCCACGATGTCCAGTTCCGCCTCCACGTCAGCCAAGACTGTCAGCCAACGGGCCCTTTGTATCGGGGCCCTCGGCGTCGTCTTTGGCGACATCGGCACGAGTCCGCTGTACGCGATGAAGGAGTGTCTGGCGCAACTCGCGCCGGGCGAACGCGCCGAGGGGGTGCTCGGCATCCTTTCCCTGATGACCTGGTCGCTGCTGCTGGTCGTCTGCGTGAAATACATCGGTTACGTCACCCGAGCCGACAACCGCGGCGAAGGAGGAGTTTTCGCCCTGCTCGCCCTGAGCCACTCCAAAGTCGATGCCGGTAAACTGGGTGGCAAGGTCCGTCCGACGGTGCTCATCATCCTGATCGGGGCCGCCCTGCTCTATGGCGACAGTGTGATCACGCCGGCCATCTCGGTGCTTGGCGCCGTCGAGGGTTTGAAGGGATTCAATGCGGACCTGCAGCGCTACGTCACGCCGATCGCCTGCGCCATTCTCGCGGGCTTGTTTTGGTTCCAGCACAAGGGCTCGAAGGCGATCGGCGGCATCTACGGTCCGGTCATGCTCGTGTGGTTTCTTGTCCTAGCCCTGCTGGGGCTCTGGCAGATCAAGGAAGCGCCGCAGGTGGTCGCGGCCCTCAATCCCCTGCTCGGCATCAAGCTGCTGGTGACCCATCCCGCAGGGGCGATTGTCATCCTGGGTTCGGTGGTGCTGACGATCACCGGCGCCGAGGCGCTTTATGCCGACATGGGCCACTTCGGGCGCAAGGCGATTGCCCAGGCCTGGTATTTTTTCGCGTTCCCCGGACTGCTGCTGAACTACTACGGGCAGGGAGCGTATGTGGTCACCCACCCCTTCTCGACCGACAATCCGTTTTTCGCCCTCGCGCCGCCCGGCTGGGGGCAGCTGGCGCTGACGCTCCTTTCGATTGCTGCCGCAATCATCGCCAGCCAGGCGGTGATTTCCGGGGCGTTTTCGCTGACGCGCTCGGCGATCCAGCTGGGTTATTTTCCTCGCCTCAAAGTCACCCATACCAATGCCCACCAGGTCGGGCAGATCTATGTGCCGCTGATCAACACCGCCCTGGCCCTCACCGCGATCGCCATCGTGGCCGATTTCGGATCCAGCGACCGGCTGGCGGCCGCCTATGGCATCGCGGTCACCGGCACCATGATTGTGACTACCTACGCCTTTTTCCGGGTGATGCGGCTGCACTGGCAGTGGTCGCTCGGCCATGCCCTCGCCCTCACTTCCGTGTTCATCGTGATCGACGCGACTTTTTTCCTCGCGACGCTGCACAAATTCATGGACGGCGGGTGGCTGCCGATCGCGATCGCCGCGCTGGTCGTCGCGATCATGCACACGTGGAAATCCGGCAAGTCCCAGATCTTCCAGCGAATTTACGCCAACGAGATCACGGAGCAGGAACTCTGCGACATCGCCTCCAGCCGGCGCATCACCCGCGTCCGCGGCACCGGTGTCTTCATGGCGGGAAATCCCAACGGCACGCCCCTCGTCCTCCTGCACCACGTCAAGGCGAACAAAGTGCTGCATGAGACCGTCGTGCTGCTGAGCATCGCCACCGAGGAGGTGCCCTACGTCGAAGACCCGGAATTTCTTGCCGTGCGCGAAATCGGCGAGGGCGTATGGCGGGCACTCGCGCGCTACGGCTACATGCAGTCGCCCGACGTGACCGCCCTGATCGAGGAGATTCGCAAGCGCGGCGTGCCGCTGAAGCCGTCGGAGGCCACTTACTATTTCAACCGCGAGATGATCATCACGGGCGGCGATGCCCAGATGTGGGACTGGCAGAAGCACTTCTATGCCTTCCTGAGTCGCAACGCCCGCCAGGCGCGCGACTATTATCAACTCCCGCCGATGCAAATCATCGAGGTGGGCCTGCCGATCCAGCTGTAGCCGCCGGCGGCGGTTCACCAGCTTCCCGCCAGCACCGCACGAGGAAGGCCCTCCTACAATCCCGCCGCGATTTCGGCGAACACTCGCTTGCGAAACGCCGCGTCCCGCTTGCGATCGGTCCGCAGCTCAATCACGCGCACTCCGCTTGCCGGCAGCGCCGAAATCAAACCCGTAAAATGATCCCAATCGCGCACGAGGACATACCCGGCTCCGTATGCCGCGGCTAGTTTTTCAAAGTCGGCCTCCTGGGGCGTGGCGAAAAATTCCTCGAACGTCGGCTCGAACTGGGCCACGGGCAGGTGCTCGAAAATACCCCCGCCGCGATTGTTGATCACCACGACGGTGAGCGAACCGCGCACTTTGGGGCGGAGCAGAAAACCGTTCGTGTCGTGCAGCAACGCGAGATCGCCCGTCAACAGCACCGCCGGACGATCCGTGCCATGCGCCACCCCCAGCGCCGTCGACAGCGTGCCGTCGATGCCATTGGCGCCACGATTGAAGAAGGACGGCACCCGGCGGACGTTCCCGGGCCAGAAATACTCTACGTCCCGCACCGGCATCGAGTTCCCCAGACTGAGTGGCGTCGCCACCGGCAAATGCCGCGCGAGCAGCCAGGCCGCCTTGCCCTCGAAAAGTTCGGCGGTCGCGCCGAGCCGCGCGTCGAGCGCCGCCCGGGCCTTGCGTTCGAACGCGGCCCACAGGCGCTCGTAGCCATTGGCCTCCGTCGTGGCGGGGAGACTTCCGGCCAGCGTGGCCAGCGAAAGCGAACTCTGTCTCGTGCGTCCGTGGAGGGCGTCGCGGTTGTCTATCCGCTCCGACATGAGCCAGACCGGCGCGTCGCTCGCTTCCAGCCAGGCCCGCAAAACCTTGCTCGTCGGCCAGCCGTCCAGACAAAGCACAAGCTCCGGTTTCAATCGCTCCGCGGCGTTCTCGTTGCGCAGGATCGTGTCATAGCTCGTGACGAGCTGCGGCACCACGTCGGCGTGATTCCGCAGCGGACTGAGCGCATCCGCGAGCACTGGCCAGCCGAGCTTGCGCGCCAGCTCGCCGACCACTTGCGCGTAGCCAGCCGGATGCGCTGGCTGGGCGGCACCCGCGATAATCACGCCATGAACATCCGCCCCGAGGCGCGGTCCCGCCGCCAGCGCCCCCGTTTTCAGGGTGGCCTCCGGGAGGTGGGTAAAAAATGTCGTCCAATCCACCGTGGCCGCCAGGGCCGTGGTCGTACCGTCGTCCGGCAGCGGCGGAAGCGGATCCCGAAACGGCGCGTTCAAGTGCACGGGGCCACGCTGGGGCTGCCGCGTGCGCTGGAGTGCGTGCGCCACCGTTTGCCGCAGGTAGCGCAATCGGGGCACGGTCATCTCCGGCACCGCGAGTTCGTGGAAAAACGAGACGTAATCGCCGTAGAGCTTTTGTTGATCGATTGTCTGGCCGGATGCGCACGCCCGCATCTCCGGCGGGCGGTCCGCCGTGATGATCAGCAACGGCACGCCGCTCTCCCTCGCCTCAACGACGGCGGGAAAGTAATTCGCGGCCGCCGAGCCGCTGGTGCAAACGAGCGCCGTGGTACGGCCAGTTGCCTTGGCCAGTCCCAGCGCGAAAAATGCGGCCGACCGCTCGTCGAGCACGGGGATCGCCTCGATCCCGGGATGCCGCGCGAAGGCAAACGCCAGGGGCGCCGAGCGCGAACCGGGCGAAATGACGGCGGTCCGAATTCCCCCGCGGACCAACGTCTCGACCAGCACGCCCGCCCACAGGGAATTGGGGTTGCGGGAGTCGGGGAAGGGCGTCGAGGACATGCGGACGGTCGGTTCTATTCCGGCGGGCGGCGAGGATGGCGGGGCGCGGGGCCGCGAAGCAAGTGCGGGGTTGCGCCCACTCAGGTCAGCAGCGCCTCCAGCATGGCCTTAAACTTGAGCTCCGTTTCCGAAAATTCCTTTTCCGGGGTCGAGCCCGCGACAATGCCGGCCCCCGCGTAGATCCGCGCCGTCGCGCCGTCGACGAGGGCGGAGCGGATGCCGACAAAAAATTCGCCACCGCCGCGGGCATTCATCCAGCCCAGCGCTCCGGCATAAAGCCCGCGCGGGAAACCCTCCAACTCGCGAATCCGGCTCAGCGCGGCCGCCCTCGGACTGCCCCCCACCGCCGGCGTGGGATGCAGCGCCCCGAGGACATCGAGCAGCCGGACGCCCGGCGGCAACGTGGCGCGCACGGCGGTTTGCAGGTGTTGCACATTCGCAAACCGGCGCACGTGCGGCCGGGTCGAGAACTCCGGGGCCACCCCGAGTGGGGCGAGCCGCGCCACGATATCGTCAAGCACCTCCTGCTGCTCCCGTCCGTCCTTCTCGCTGTGCAGCAGGGCATCGGCGAGCGCGGCATCCTCGCTGGCCGTCGCCCCGCGCCGCATCGATCCGGCCAGCGCCTCGGTTTCGAGGATGCTTTTGCTGACGCGCACCAGCCGTTCGGGACTCGCGCCGATGAAACTCGGCCCCGCGCCCCGGGTGAACGAAAACGAATAACAGTCTGGAAACCTCTCCCGCAGCCCGTTGAGCATTTCCAGGGGATGCAGCGGCTCGTCCGCTTGGACATCCTGCGCACGCGCCAGGACGATCTTTTTGAAATCGCCGGCCGCGATGCGCTGCACCGCCTGCCCCACCGCCGCGCGATAGTCCCCCGCCTCGCTCGTCGTAAGGCGACGCGGGGCCCGAGGGGAACTCGGCGCGTCCGCCGGCTTCTCGACCGCCCGGACGCCGGCCATGCCACGCGCGCCCCGATAGTCGAAGCGGGTAAACTTGCCATGGGCCCGCCACACGCGCTCGGCCATACCGTCGAGGTCCGAATCCGGTGCGATCACCAGATTTGCCACCGCGGTCGAGGTGGCTCCGGCGCGCGCCACCTGCCACCGGGGCACAAATGCGCTGGCCGGCGCAAAGGGCTCCCCGGCCTCACGCTCGTCGTGAAACGTAAAACCCGCGAAGAAATGCGGTCCGCCAAACGGGGCCGCGACGTCGCCCACTGCGATCGTGTGTGTGAGCGTTTCGTCGATCCACGTTTGCACGTCGGCAAAACGCGTCGCCCCGCGCCCCGTGAACGTCGCCGCCACTTCCGCGCCCGCCACCGCGCTCTCGATGCTCGGCCGCTCGGCGTAGAAGTGCGGCGCCGCCGGTTCGAAAATCGACTCGAGGACGGCCAGCGGATCGAGCGCGTCGACGGCGAGCGAAATGCTGACGAGCTTCGGATGGCGATCCCGCGCCGCCGCCGCCCGGCATTCGCCGAGGAACGCCCGCAACGCCACCGGAGAGGCGTCTTGCGCCGGGTGCAGCGGGAGGATGGTCACGATGAATCTTTCGCTTTCCTCCTTCGCTTCATCTTTCTCCCTTCACCGGCGCTGACGAAGGAGAAAGATAAAGAGAAAGGAGAAAGATTGCTACGCCGTCTTCACCGGCGCCTTTTCCGGCGGCGCCGGCCGCGGGAAGAGCACGAGTGCGGGGGCGACCTTCGCTCCGTCGAGCCGGGAACCCCAATTCAACTCGTCGCGCCACGCCGGGCCCGGCACGTAACCGAGCACCCCGTTGATTTTCTCGGTGGTCGCCGGGGTGACGTGGCGGATCAGCGCCACGCTCAGGCGGAGCGCCTCGGTCATCGTGGCGAGCGCCGTGCGCAGCAGGGCCTGATCCTTCGCTTCGGAGGATTTGCCGAGCTTCCACGGCGCGCGCTTCTCGACGTAGGCGTTCGTCTCGGTCAGGAAATGCATCGCGCGCTCGAGCGCGGTGTGAAACTGAAAGCCCTCGCAGAAGGTGATGAATTCGTCGCGAGTTTTGTCCCACAGGGCATGCAGCGAACGCTCCAGATCTTCCGCCACCTCGGCCGCCGGCACGACTCCGCCGGCGAAGCGCGTGGTCATGTTGAGCGCGCGGTTCACGAGGTTGCCGAAATTGTTCGCGAGTTCGCTGTTGTAGCGGACGAGGAATTGCTCGCGGGTGAAATCGCTGTCCTGGCCGACGTTCATCTCCCGAATCAGGAAATAACGAAAGGCATCGGCGCCAAATTCGTCCACGAGATCCAGCGGGTTGAGGGCGTTGCCCGTGCTCTTCGACATCTTCGCCCCGCTCTGCATCCACCAGCCGTGCACGAGCAGGCCCTGCGGCAGCGGAATCCCCGCGGCCTGCAGTATGATCGGCCAGTAGACCGCGTGGGGCGGCACGAGGATGTCCTTGCCGATGACGTGATAGGTCGCCGGCCAGATCCCCGGCTGGTCCGCGACGGCGGAGTAGTAGTTGAGCAGCGCGTCGAACCAGACGTAGGTCACGTATTCCCCGTCGAACGGCAGCGGGATGCCCCACTCCAACCGCGCGCGCGGCCGGGAAATACAGAGGTCGTTCAACGGCTCCTTGAGGAATTCCAGCACCTGCTTCTGGCGGTAGCGCGGGAAGACAAAATCCTCGTGACTCGTCAGAAATTCGATGAGCCAGTCCTGATAGGAACGCAGCTTGAAGAAGTAGTTCGATTCGGTGAGCTCCGTGACTTCGCCGAAAATCTCGGGCCACGATCCACCCGGCCGCCGGTCTTTTTCCTGCAGGAACTGCTCCTGCCGCGTGGAGTAAAATCCCCGGTATTCCGCTTTGTAGATTTCCCCCTTGTCGAAGAGTTTTTGCAGCACCTGGTGCACGACTTTCTTATGCCGCTCCTCTGTCGTACGGATGAAGTCGTCGTTGGAGATATTGAGCCGTTGCAGGAGCGTCCGGAACTCGCCGCTCACCTGATCCGCATACTGCGGGGGCTCGATGCCCAGCTTGCGCGCGCTCGCCTGCACCTTCTGGCCGTGCTCGTCCGTGCCGGTGAGAAAATGCACGCGGTCGCCCAGTTGCCGCCGAAACCGGGCAATGACGTCCGTCAGCACCTTTTCGTAGGCGTGGCCCAGGTGCGGCGAACCGTTCACGTAGTCGATGGCGGTCGTGATGTAGAAGGACTTCATGCAGAGCCGGTCACCCAAAACCCGACCGCGCGAAAAGTCGAAAGATTTGCGGCCGGCGACCGCCCTCCGCAAGTGGGAGTCGGTCGCGTGCCGGCGTTGACGCCCCGTCGCCCCCCCGGCAATCTCGCGCTTTCTGAAGTATGAATCCGCTGCCGCGTTGCCTCGCGCTGGCGCTGTTCGTCGCCCTGGCCGCACTGGTTGCCCTGCTTGCGGGCTCGATCTGGCGGAGTGCCCAGAGGGAATCGGCCGAGGTGGGTGGGGCGGCCGAGCGCGGCAGTACGGCGGAGACCGGCTCGCGGCGCGCAGTCATCCATTCGCAACGCCTCGCCCTGGGGCTGGCCAGTGCGGCCCTGGTCCTGACGTTGATCATGATCGTGGCCGGCCGGCCGCCGCGCGCCAACGACGCGCCCCCGCCCTTCGCGATCGCCCGTTCCGAAATCGGCACCCTGGCCCGCTTGGCGGAGACGTCGGGGGCACAAAGCGCGGCGCTCGACCGGGAACGCGACGTCCGGCGGCTCGCCGAGGAGGATGCAGAACTCCAGCAGCACCTTCTGGCCCAGTCGCTCGAAGAGAAGATTCGCCTCGGGCGCGACCTGCACGACGGCATCATCCAGTCGCTTTACGCGGTCGGCCTCACGCTGGAATCGGTGCGGGCGATCGTTAAATCGGATCCGGAAGACGCCGACCGGCGTCTCGAGCAAATCCGCACCAGCCTCAACAATGCCATCCGTGACGTGCGAGCCTATATCGGTGGGTTGACCCCCGCCAACCTCCGACGCTCCGACTTCGCCCGCGCGATCGGGAGCTTGCTGGCCGAATTGAGCGCAAGCCGGGAGGCGCAGCTCGACGTCAACATCGATGAAGAGGCGGCCGCCCGGCTCACGCCCGACCAGAGTATTGAGGCGCTGCAAATCGTGCGCGAGGCCGCCAGCAACGCCCTGCGTCACGGCGGAGCGTCGCGGATCACTGAACGCGTCCACCAAAGCGATCGCGAAATCTGCCTGCTCGTGCAGGACAACGGCGGCGGCTTTGACGCCTCCTCGCGTCGCGACGGCGGCCACGGTTTGGGCAACATGCAGGCCCGCGCCGAGCGTCTCGGCGCCTCGCTCCGCGTCACCAGCCGGCCGGGCGAAGGCACCCGCGTCATTGCCATCCTGCCGATCCTCGCCCCGACCACCGCATGATCCCCGACCCAACAAAACCCCCGGTCACGGTGCTCCTGATCGACGACAGCGAAGTGGTCCGCGCGGGCCTGCGCACCCTGCTGGGGACCGACGCGGCGGTTGCGATCGTCGGGGAGGCCGCGACAGTTGCCAGTGGGGTTGAGGCGGTGCCCGGTTGCGTCCGGATCTCGTCCTGCTCGATATCCGGCTGCCGGATGGCACGGGCTTCGAGGCCTGCCGGCAGATTTTGAAACACGCGCCAGATACCCGCGTGCTGATTCTATCCTCGATTGCCGACGACGCCACGGTGGACGAGGCGATTCGCTCCGGGGCCAACGGCTATCTGTTGAAGGAAATCGACGGTCGTGGCTTGGTGAACGCGGTCCGCGATGTCGCCGCCGGCAAATCTATCCTCGATCCGGCGATCACGGCCCGGGTGATGCGACTGGTAAGGGCCGGAGGGGGGGCCGCGACGCGCTCGACGCCCTGTCGTCCCATGAAAATCGGGTGCTCGCCCTGATCGCCGAGGGCGGCACGAACAAGGAGGTCGGCGCCAAACTCGGCCTGAGCGAAAAGACCGTGAAGAATTACCTCAGTGCGGTGTTCGAGAAACTTCACGTCTCGCGCCGCGCCGAGGCCGCGGTGATCTACGCCCAGGAAAAAAACCGCTGACGACGGGCGACGGGGGGCGAGCTAAAAGCTCGTAGGGCGCGGAGCGAACGTCAAAGGTGCCGGCACGCGCCCGAATCCGGACGATCCCGCGGCACCGCGGTTCCCTGCCATCCATCCGAAATCGAAATGAAATACGTCGAATACAAAATCGTGGAGGAGGTGAGCATCGAGCGCTTCGAAAAGGCGATCAACGAACTGATCCGGCAGGGCTGGCAACCCCCACGGCAACCTCGTGATCCTTCCCCGACACGACAACGAGATCGCCGACGGCCTCTTCCAGGCGATGGTCAAGCCGGCGCCGGACGCGGGCTAACTACCCGAACGCCGGCGCCTCAAATCGCCGTTGGGCTGGAGTCTCCGAGCCTTTCGAGACCGTCTTCCCTGCTGACCGCGCCAAGCTTCCGCTCCTCCGCGCTCAGGGTCAGGGCATGGATTCGCGCGTCGGTCATGTAGAACTTGAGGCGAATCTCTTTGCCCAACAGCTGGTGCAGATCGGCCCGGTCCTTCCACCGCACCGGAAAGTCGAGAGCGTTGCCCTGGATGTCCACGCCATCCGCCGCGGTGAACCCAGGAATCGGCTGCCAGTCGCGCGTCAACGCCTCCACGCGAATCGATCCCTTCGCCCACGTGGCCGCGTTTAGATACACCCGGGGATGTTCCACCTTGAACGGCTTCGTCACCACCCGGGAGGGCCCGGAACGAGGCGCGCCGGTTTCCAGCGACACGAACCGGTCCCGCTTGAACGTGGCCAGCGCCGCCCCGCATCTGACCACGGCCGGGTCGAGATCCGCCTCACCCGCACTGTGCAGAAAATTGAGCGCCGCGTAGTAGAGGTAGACCGTGTCGTTGACGACGATGGGCTCGGGTTGGGTGCAGGCCATCGCCATGTAGTCGTAATATCCCGTGGCGCCAGATGGGATGAAGGGCGTGCCCCGGCAAACCCGGGTGAAGTTGACCCCGTCCCGGCTGGTGGCGAGTTCCACGTCGATCGATTCCTTGGTCAGATGAAACACGCTCACGTAACCGACGTAGATCCCGCCGAATTTATGCGCTGAAAATTGGTAGAGCTCCGTGTCGGCGGGATCGTCCGGTTCCATGCTGAGGATCGGGCGGTGATTTTTCCAAACCCGGAGATCATCGCTCTCGGCATAGGCATAGGTGCGATAGTAGCGGTCCAGCCGCTTCCGCTCGCGATCCCCCTCGTCGGCGATCAGATGCTCGCCAAACTCCGGATTCGTGCGGCGATAGATCACCCACTTTCCCTTGGCGGGGTCGTAAATAATATTCATGAGGCAGTCGTCTCCCACTCCCGAGACATCGTTGGGCGACTGCCAGATCGGGACGCTGCCACAGGTCCATTTGATCCCGTCCGGCGAGGTGGCGATATGCGCTCCCCGGCGGTGATCCTGGACGATTGCCAGGCCGACAAACTTCTCCCCGGCGTTCCGCGGTTGGGGATTTTTCACCACCGACCAAAAGAAGGCCTTCTTGCCCTGCGGCGGCATGACCCGGCTTGGCTCGATGAATCTGCCTTTTGCCTGGGAATCCGCCGGCGCAATCATGTCGCTCGCGAAGACAATGTTGTGATCGCGCCGTCCGCCAATCTCGATGGCCCCCAATTCCGGCTTGTTCCACTGCACGCCGTCGGTGGACGTAAGATAAACCATGTAGGCGGCATTGCCCCCCACGCGATTCGAGCGCCAGTCGCTTCCCGCCCTCGCCCACATCTTGAACAGTTTGTCCTCCTTGTCGTACATCGTGGTGTAGGGCTGCATATTGTTGCCCTCCCACCAGCGGTCGCAGCGGACAACGGGATTTAACAGGTGCTTTTTCGGCTGATGCAGCCGCCGCGAAACCCCGGGCGTCACCTCGATCATTTTGTTGTCGAGGAAAAGTTCCGTCACGTGGCTCGCCTTCGCCACGGGAGTACCGGTGACTGGGATCGCTTCCGCCGCCCGGGCCGAGAGCTGCCCGCCCAAAACCGAGCCGACGCCGGCTGCCGCGGTGATTTGCAGAAAGTCGCGGCGGTTTAAACGCGGGAGCTTGTCCGAGGTAGGCTGGCCGGACCGGCTGGACGTTTTCGATCCGGAGTCTTGGGATTCAACAGGGGGGGCGGGTGGGATTTTCGACATAAATTCCTTCAGATGGACTGTCTCATGATTTCAGCGACGACTTCGATCACTCGCCTGCCCCGTGAAGCCGGGGCCGATGCGCAGGCCGTGACGCCGTTCCCACCAATATCCGGCAATCTTGCCCTCCGCCGTGAAAACCAGACGGCGCACGGCGGAGAAAATTTTCATTTGGCGAGCGTTAAAGACCGGCCCGGGGTTTCGTTTCGTGAACAAGGACAACCACGCACCAGCGGGAATCAACGTCGAACTCATTGCGACGAAGAGGTTGGGCGCGTCTCATTTTTCGAATTGCAGGGCTCGTGTTGGCGGCCGGCGGGTCATGCCATTTTTGCCTCAATTTTGCGCCGAGTACACGCACATTACGCGATCATCGTTGCCCTCCGAATGTCCACCGTGCGATATGAAATCCCCCCAACCTCTGCCCGCCCCTCGCGATGATCACCCTGTTTCCCCGTCGTCTCCTTCTCACCGTCGGCCTCAGCCTCGCCGTCGCCGCCGGCCTCGATGCCGCCCCTAGGGCCCATCCGGATACCGCCGGCTGGAAGCCGCTCCTGGCCGCGGATTGCTCCGATGCGGTCACGAAGCCCGGCGACTGGGCCTTTGCAGACGGCGTGCTCGTCGCCAGGACGCACGAGACCCTCTGGACCAGGAAATCCTACACCAATTTTGTCCTCGATCTGGAGTTCAAGGTCGCGAAGGAGGCGAACAGCGGGGTGTTTCTGCGGTCGGGCAGCATCAAGGACGTGCTGGCCGCGCTCGAAATCCAGGTCCATGAGAACCAGGATGGTGCGCTCTACGGAATGGTGGGCGCCATTTACAACGCCCAGCCACCGTCGAAAGCCATGGCCAGGCCGGTCGGCGAATGGAATCGCTTCACGATCACCTGCCACGAAAACCACGTGTCACTCATCTTCAACGGCGAGGAGGTCTTCGACGCCGACCTCAACCGGTGGAACGAGGCACACGTGAATCCCGACGGAACCAGGAACAAATTCCCCAAGGCGTTGAAAGATTTCAGCCGCGTCGGCCCGATTGGCTTCCAAGGCCTTCATGGCAAGGCACAGGCGCCCGTTTGGTATCGCAACATCCGAATCCTGGAAACGAAGTAGCGCCGGTTCCACGCGAGGTCGGGTTCATCACGGCCGCGCGTTTTCGACGCAGCACCCCTTCCGCAGGGGATGCATGGTCTGTCCGCTTTTGTGGCCAGAGTAACGGCCCCTCGGGCCCGATCTACCTCTGACAGCAATGGTGCTCAGGAAGGGCCGCACAAATCAACGCCTCGTCCAAGAGGGCCACGAAGCCGCCGCTCCCGCCAGCCCCTGACGACGGGATCGGCGGCGCTCACGGCAGAGTCGCATGGGGTGGAGGCCGACGCCCCCGGCAGTTCCTGATTTCACGCGTGCGGCGTTTCTGTTTTGGTTGCGCCTTCATGAACGAATCCCCCGCCGAACGCCTCGCGCGCCAGATCGAGTTCATCGCCGAGTGCGATCAACTGAAGGAAATCATCCGCCAGACGCTCAACACCCGGAGCCGCCGCGCGGAAAACGATGCCGAGCACTCGTGGCATCTCTGCCTCTGCGTCATCGTCCTCGCGGAACACGCCAACCATCCCGCCCTCGATATCCTGCGTGTGCTGAAAATGCTCATCGTCCACGATCTCGTCGAAATCGACGCGGGCGACACCTTCGGCTACGACACTGCCGGCCAGGCGGACCAGCATGCCCGCGAATGCCTCGCGGCCGACCGCATCTTCGCGCTGCTGCCGGAGGATCAGGCGCGGGAGTTTCGGACCCTGTGGGATGAATTCGAGGCGCAGCAAACCGCTGAGGCCGCGTTTGCCCTCGCCTGCGATCGCTTCCAGCCCGTGCTGCTCAACTGTCGCGCGCAGGGCGGCGGCTGGAAAAAGCACGGCGTCACGCAGGACCGCGTCGTGGCGCGCAATTCAAAAATCGCCGCGGGCTCGGCCGCCCTCTGGACCCACACCGAGCGCATGATCCAGGCCGCGGCCGACGCCGGCCACCTCGCGAAGCCGCCCGCCGCCTGACCCGGCCGCCCGCGGCGGGGATTTTCTTTTGGGTTTGTCCGCGTCGCTTCGCGGACAAACCCACCGCCTGGCCTCAGGCTTTCAGTTCGACGACGACCTGCACTTCCGTCGTCGAGCCACGCGGCAGGCCGTTGACCGCCACCGCCGCCCGCGCGTGCTTGCCCGCGTCGCCGAAGATTTTCACGAAAAGGTCGCTCGCGCCGTTGATCACGGCGGGGCTTTCGGTGAACCCGTCGACGGCGTTCACGAATCCGCTCACGAAGACGAACCGCGCCACCTTGTCCAGCGAGCCCACCGCTGCCTTGATGTTTGCCAGCGTGTTCAACGCGCACACCTCGGCCGACTTCTTCCCGGACTCGACCGTGTGCTCCTTGCCCACCTGGCCGGAGTGCGTCATCTTACCGTCGACCATGCACACCGTCCCCGAGCAGTAGAGCAGATTGCCCGTGCGCACGGTGGGCACGTAGCTGCCGGCGGCAGTGGGCGGATTGGGGAGCGTGAGTCCGAGTTCGGCGAGTCTGGCTTCAGGATTCATGATGAAATGGAGTCCCCGTAGGCATTCCGACGCCCGCGGGATGACAACGAAAATACCTCGGACAGCCATTCACCCCGCAGCACGATTGCCTCGCGGCTCCGATCCCTGAAACTGCGATGATGAACTTTCACGCCTGGCAGCAACTTTCCCCCGAGAACGCCGCCCGCGAAATCCACGCCCGCGTGCGCACCCGGCTCGCGCCCGGCCAGGCCCGGGCCGCTATCGCCTCGCTCCCGAACGAGGCCGACCTTGCAAAGGCCTTTGTCGCCGCGCCCCGCGGTCTGCCGCTCAGCGGCGTTCCCTTTTTCGCCAAGGACCTTTTCGACGTCGCAGGCCTGCCCACGTTCGCCGGCTCGACGTTTCTCCCCGAGGTGCGCCCGATGCCCACGCGCGATGCCGTGGCCGTGCGGGAAATGCGTGAGGTGGGCGGCGTCCTCGCGGGGAAAACCCACCTGCATGAATTCGCCTATGGCGTGACCGGCGAAAATCCGCACTACGGCAACTGCGAGCACCCGCACTTTCCGGGGCGCACCACCGGCGGTTCCAGCAGCGGATCCGCCGCCGTCGTCGCAGCCGGGATCGCGCCTCTCGCCCTCGGCACGGACACCGGTGGTTCCGTCCGGTTGCCGGCGGCGTTCTGCGGTCTCTTCGGTTTCCGCCTCCGGCCCCGCGATGCGTGGATCAGCGATGCCGTCTCCCTATCCACCACCTTCGACACCGCGGGCTGGTTCACGGCGAACGCCGGCGACATGCTCGTCGCCCTGTCCGCCCTGACCGGACTCCGCGGCAGTGAGCGCACGCCCGTGGGCTGCTACCTGGAACTCCCGGGCATCGACGCCGACGTCGCGGTGGCCTGCCGCGCGGCAGCCGCCCGCCTGACTTCACCCGCCGAACCCCTCGTCCGCGACGACCTGCTCGACGGCTTCTCGCGTGCCTTGTCCGCGTACCACGTCATCGTCGCGCGCGAATCGTGGGAGGTGCACAAGGGCTGGGCCGAGCGTTATCGCGACCGCTACGACCCCGTGGTCTCGCAGCGCGTGAACCGCGTCCACGCGCTGACCCCGGCCGAAATCGACGCCGCCCAACTCGAGCTCGCCGCCGTGCGCATGCGCTGGACGAGTTTTTTCCTGACCTACGATTTCCTCGTCCTGCCGGGCACGCCCTGCGCCGCGCTCACCAAGGCCGAGTGCACGCTGGAAAATCGCACGCGGATTCTGACGCTGATGGCGCCGGCCAGCCTCGGCGGCCTGCCCGTGCTCACCGTACCCGTCCTCCTTCCCTCCGGCTTGACCACGGGACTGCAGATCGTGGTCAACCACCCGCAAAGCCCGGTCGTGAAATGGGCGTTGGAGAAGTTTCTGTGACGCGGCCCGCGACCCAGCGTCCGCAAATCACGCGCGGTTTGCCCGTAGCCGCAGCCATTTCGGCGCATTGCCGGCCATGACCGCATCGTCGGCGCCCGCCGATTTCGCTTCCGCGATGAATCGCGCCATCTCGGCCTCCGCTTCTAGGCGGGGGTAGAGATTGAGCGGAAAATCCGAGCCAAACAGCACGCGATCCGCGCCAAGGACGGGAAGCATTTTCTGCCAGACCGTCGCGTCGTACAGCAGCGGTGAAGCCGCCGTGTCGTAACAGACATTCGGCAACGTGCGAAACCGCGCATCGCGCAGTGAGAGCAGCCCGCCCCAGTGTGCGAGCACGAAGGTCGTGCCGGGGAAATCCCGCGCGAGCCCGACAAAATCGTCCGCCGGCGTCGCGATCCATCCAGGATACCTCCGGCTGTCCGGATCGGTGACGTGCAGGTTCACCGGTAGGTGCAACTCGCCCGCCAGCGCCAGCACCTCCCGAAAAACCGGATCGCCGGCCGCAAAGCCCTGCGAGTGCGGCGACAGCTCGCCGAGTCCAATCAAACCCTCGCCATGGGCCCGCCGCACTTCCACCAGCGTCGCCTCGCGCCCGGCGGCGGGCTGCAGCGTCGCGAATGCGGAGAACCGGTCGGGATGCCGGCGTACGCAATCGGCGTAAAAGCGATTCTGCGCCTCGCACGTTGCCGGTCTTTCCCAATACCAGCCGAGCAGCACGGCCCGCTCGACTCCAGCCGCATCCATCGCCGCCAGCAGCCCGGCGACGGAGGGGAAAGATTGCACGGGCCGGCCATCTTTGCGCCGCCGGGTGCACAACAGCGACCAGTGGGCCTCGCCCTGCGTGGCCGCCCAAGCAGCCGGGTCGTGCCCGACTTCGGCCGGATAAAGATGAACGTGGGCGTCGACGACCGGCATGGTATTGGCTCGTTCTTGGTCTCGGTAATCGTTCTGGTTTCCCGCCTCTCGGGCCGGGGCAGAAAGAACCATTCCGCTGCCGAGAACGAGAACGATTTAATTTCCTCCATGCTGAACCGCCTTTTCCAACTCGACCAGCACCGCACGACCGTCGGCCGCGAATTGCAGGCAGGACTCACGACGTTCGCGGCGATGGCCTACATCCTCGCGGTCAATCCCGCGATCCTGGCCGAGACCGGCATGGACAAGGCCGCCCTCGTCACTGTCACCGCCCTGACCGCCGCAGTGGCGACGCTGCTCATGGCGTTGCTCACGAACTACCCCATCGCCCTCGCGCCGGGCATGGGCATCAACGCGTTTTTCACCTACACCATCTGCATCGGGCGCGGCGTGCCGTGGGCCGAGGCGCTCGGCATGGTGTTCGTCAACGGCGTGCTCTTCCTCGTGCTGTCGATCACCGGCATTCGCGAACGCATCATCACCGCGATTCCCCATGCGCTGAAAATCGCCGTGACCGCCGGCATCGGACTGTTCATCGCCTTCCTCGGCTTGAAAAACGGCGGCATCATCGTGGCCCATCCCGCCACCCTGGTCACGCACGGCAACTTCGCCTCCGGCCCGGTCGCGCTCTGCCTCGCGGGCATCGCCTTCACCGCGATCCTCGTCGCCCGCCGCGTCCCCGGCGCGATCGTCCTCGGCATCGTCGCCGTGACGGTCACCGGCCTTTTCGTGCGCGCCGGCGGCGGCCAGATGGTCACCGAGCTGCCCGAAAGCATCGTCGCGGAGCCCGCCTCGCCCGCCCCGGTTTTCCTCAAGCTCACCTTTCAATTTCTCACCAACCGCCACGCCATCCTGCTCGCCCTGCCCCTGATCCTGACCCTGCTGCTCGTCGACCTTTTCGACAACATCGGCACGCTGGTGGCCGTCACGAAGCGGGCCGGCTTCCTGCGGCCCGACGGCACGCTGCCGAAGGCCGGCCGGGCGCTGCTCGCGGACTCGCTCGCCACGATCCTCAGCGCCGTCGCCGGCACCTCCACTGTCGTCAGCTACATCGAGTCCGCCGCGGGCGTCGAGGCCGGCGGGCGCACCGGCCTCACCACCGTCACCACCGCCTGCCTGCTGCTGGGCGCCTTGTTTTTCGCGCCGCTGATCCTGATGGTGCCCGCCGCCGCCACGGCGCCCGCCCTCGTGATCGTTGGCATCTTCATGATGCAATCAGTCACCGAGATCGACCTGCACGATTTCAAGACCGCCCTGCCCGCGCTTCTCACCCTCGTGGGGATTCCGCTGACGTTCAGCATCGCCGACGGCATCGGTCTCGGCCTGATCGCCACGGCGTTGCTCACCCTCGCGCTCGGCGAGTCGAAAAAAATGTCCGTCCTCGGCTACGTTCTCGCAGCCGTATTTGTCCTCCAGCTCTTCAAGTTCTGGCCATTCGCGTAAACACCGCCCTCGCCAGGCGCCGCCGGAGTTTGCGCTTGCCCGTCCGGCAGATTCAGGGGCATCAGGAACCGCCCCCCAAAGGCGGCTTTCGACCGCCGCCGATCCACCCCACCCATCGAGGAGACGACCATGCCCTGCCCACGCTTGCTCATTTTGGCCCTCACCCTCGCGACGATTCCCTTGATCGGCGCAGCCAGCGACGCACCCGCTTGGCCGGAACGCGCCACGGTGCCGGGCACGCTGCGACTGCAATTGCACGAGCAAAAAGAGGCCATCCCGAAAAGCGGGACGTTCTCCCCGCGCACGCGCGTGGCCGACTGGCAAGTCGCCGAGACCGCCATCATCATCTGCGACATGTGGGAGGATCATCCGTGCAAGATGGCGGCCCACCGCGTCGACACGATGGCGCCCGAGATGAACCGCGTGGTGTCGGCTGCGCGTTCGCTCGGCGTCCAGGTCATCCATGCCCCGAGCGGCGGCATGGCCCACTACGACGCCACGCCCCAGCGGCAGCGGCTCAAGCTGGCGCCAACTGTGAAGCCGCCCGTGCCAATCGAGAAATGGTCTTACCTCGATCCCACGCGCGAAGCCGACTACCCGATCCTCCACACCAAAGGCTGGGAGGACTGCGACGATCCGGTCATGCCGACCGACCAGGATCCCAAAACCAGCACACGCCAGCATCCCGCCATCAAAATCGTCGGCTTCGACGGCATCAGCGACAAGGGCGACGAGATCTTCAATTTCCTCGAGCAGCTCGGCATCAAAAACGTCATCCTCATGGGCGTGCACGTGCAATACTGCGTGCTCGGACGGCCATTCGGCATCCGGCAACTGGTGCGACTGGGCAAAAACGTCGTGCTCTGCCGCGACCTGACCGATGCGATGTACAACCCGCGCACGTCGCCCTTTGTGAGCCACACCCGTGGAACCGAACTCGCCGTCGAACACGTGGAAAAATACTGGTGCCCCTCGATCCTGAGTGCCGACCTGCTGACCGTCGTGCCGGGCAGCGCCAACCACCCCCTGAAACTGGCCGCACAGTAGAGGGCGATAGCCCTACTCGTGCTCCTGATCGTGATCGTGCTCGTGATCCTGATCGATTTGACGATCTCCGCTCGCACCGCATGGCCGGCCACCCCGCGCGCTTGACGCTCCCTGCGGCGGAAAACAACGTCTCACCCCTCGTCTTCAATCCACCACAACCAACAAAACATTCACATGAGTAACATCCAACGCCTCGGCGCCGGAAAACGCATGAGCCACGCCGTCATCGTCGACGGCCGCATTTACTTGGCCGGCTGCGTCGCCGAAAAGACCGTGGGCCAATCGGTCCGCGAACAGACCGCGGAGGTCCTTTCGCAGATCGACGAACTGCTGAAGGAAGCCGGCAGCGACAAAATGAAGGTCGTGAAGGCCAACGTCTGGCTGATCGACATCGCCACCTTTGCCCAAATGAACGAGGCGTGGGACGCTTGGGTGGTGCCCGGCCAGGGTCCCGCCCGCGCCACCGTCGAGTCGAAGCTTGCCGCCCCCGGCCTCTCGGTCGAGATCATGGTCGAAGCAGTGGTGTAAGCCGGCCGCGGCCCCTGCCGCCGTTTGATTCGTTTTTGGTCTGATACCGAAAGTTCACTCGCCGGTGGCGGCGTTGAAGGCGGTTAAACTTCGCGGATCGAACCCAACACGAATGAACATCGCCGCCAGAATCCGGGAAGCGCTCGGGGCCAAACCGGACGATGCCGGCGATATTCTCGCGCGCATGCTGATGGCGGCGAAGGAAGATCCCGCCTTTAGCGACTACATTCTATCGATCCTGCGGATGCCGCCGGCGCAGCGCGAGTCGCTCATCAATACGGCGCTGCACGAAATCCGGCTTCGGGGTGAATCGAAAGCCGCGTGTGCGGCGTTTGCCACGCTTGCGACCGACGAGGGTGCGACCACGGCGCTGCGGCTTTTGCAGGAAAAATGAAACAGGAGGAGCGCGTCGTGCCTATCGGCGGTACACCAGATCCGCGGCGTCGCTTTGTCCAATTGGACCGACGGCGGTGATCGATGCGGAGCTTCCCGCCGCGCCATCGCTCACTCGCTCCGACTCCACAG
Organism: Opitutus sp.; assembly: GCA_009695065.1. The sequence goes on from SIBR01000001.1 coordinate 77,010, forward strand.
CAAATTCGCCCCACTCCTCGTTCCGGCTTGGCGTGCCACGTCGCAACGCACCAGTCTCCCGCGTCCGTGTCCTTTCGTTTCCGTTTTCCCGGTCTATTCCCTTTTCTCCGACGTCTGTCTTTCGTCTTCCGCCGTCCGCCTTCCGTCCTCCGCCACGCCCCCTTTCCATGTCCACCGCCACCCCCGCTCCCGCCTACAAGGGCCGTCTCTTCTTCATGATGGTGCTCGAATTCTTCATCTGGGGCGCGTGGCTCCCGTTGATCTTCGGCTACCTTCCCAGCCTCGGCTTCTCGCCCGGCCAGCAATCCCTCATCCTCAACGCCTTCCCCGTCGCGTCCATCGTCGGCATGTTTTTCAGCAACCAGTGGGCCGACCGGAAATTCAACCCCGAGAAATTCCTGGCGTTCTCCCACCTCGTCGGCGGCCTCGCGATCCTCGGCTGCGGTTTCACCAAGGAATTCCTGCCGTTCTTCCTCTTGATGCTCGTCCACTGCCTGCTATACGTGCCGACGATCTCCATCACGAATTCCATCGCGTTCGCGAACATGCGCAATCCCGAGAAGGAATTCGGCATCGTCCGCATGGGCGGCACCGTCGGCTGGATCCTCGCGGCCTGGCCCTTCACCTTCATCTTCGTCAACTGGGCCGCAGTCGACGCCGCGCACCCGGCCGGGCTGGTCGACTGGCTCGGCAAGGTCCTCGCGAATCCACTCACCGGTGACGCCGCCAAGGCCGCCACGAAGTGGACCTTCATCGTCGCCGGCCTCGCCTCGCTCGCCCTCGCCGCCTTCAGCCTCACGCTGCCGCGCACCCCCAGGAAGGAGGCCGCCGCCGGCGGCGCCGCCGAAAATCTCGCGTGGCTCGAGGCGCTGCGGCTCCTCAAGCATCCGTTCATCCTCGTCCTCTGGCTCGTGACGCTCGTCGATTCCTTCGTCCATAACTGCTACTTCAACTGGACCGGCGTCTTCCTCGGCACCGCCAAGGAATCCGGCGGCGTCGGCATCGCGTCCAACTGGATCACGCCCGTGATGAGCATCGGCCAGGTGGCCGAGATCCTCACCATGTTCATCCTCGGCGCCACGCTGAAGACGCTCGGCTGGCGCACCACGATGGTCGTCGGCGTGCTCGGCCATGCGGCGCGCTTTGCCGTCTACGCCTTCATCCCGCAGAGCGCCGGCGCGATCATCCTCATCCAGGTGCTCCACGGCATCTGCTACGCCTTCTTCTTCGCCACCGTCTACATCTTCGTCGACGCGTATTTCCCGAAGGACATCCGCTCCAGCGCGCAGGGCCTTTTCAACCTCCAGATCCTCGGCCTCGGGGCCCTCCTCGCGAACTCGCTCTGCCCGTGGCTGCTGCAGGCCGTCTACACGAAGGGCACGATCATCGATTTTAAGGGCCTCTTTCTCGTGCCGCTCGCGGCCGCCTCCCTCGCCGCCATTGCCCTCGCGCTCTTCTTCCGCCCGCCGACCTCCGGTCCCGGTGAAGCCGCGCCCGCCGGGTCCGCGCCACTTTGAGCGCTGATCGGTGCCCTCGCGGGCTTTCCATTAAAATCACCGCGACCGCGCCGCCTAGTGCAGATGCCAGAAGCAGTTCGCACCCGACATCGTAAAATCACCGGTGCTGGGATCGCCGTCGTCGAGAATCGCATCGACTTTCTGCATGCCGCTCGTCGTGGCGGAGGTGTTCTGCAGCACGATGCGTCCGCTCGGCCCGGACCACCCATAATTGCCGCCCATCGGCGAAGCCTCCGTGTAAAACTCGGGCAGGCACCCGGTCATGCCCGTGGGCACGACACCGCCCACCACGCCCGCCGGCCAGCCGCCGTTTTCCAGGGCGGTAACGTTGGAACGCGGCACTGAACTGGTTGAAATCATTCGCATACCGGCTCGCCAGCGATCGCTCCCGGACCCGCTGGAGGGCGAGAATGGCCATCGCCGCCAGGAGACCGATGATCTAATGATTTCGACCAGCGTGAAGGCGTCGTGGCGGGAAACGGCGCGAAAAAATCTCATGCAGGGGGATTGGGGCGGCCGGGATCGACGCCACGATCCACGGGCTTGTCGATTGCTCACTCTGGTCCGACGGGGCCGGCCCGGAACGGGTGGCGGAAGTCGCCTCGCGACCGCGGGACGTACCGCCGCCTGTGTGGTGAAGCGGCGCGTTGGTGCCTCGCCATAAACAGCCTCGACGAACTCGGCTCGAACTCTTCACGGTAGGCCACCGCCATCACCCTTCGAAACATGCTCTCACTCCGTCTTTCCCTCGCCGTTCTCGCCATCCTGCTCTTCCCCGCGCTGGCGTCAGCCGCCACTCCCTCCTTCAGCGCCGGCGCTGCCTCGGTGGATATCACCCCGCCCATTGCGGCCTACAATTGGGCCGGAACCGGTTCTTATCCCAACGTGATTGATCCGCTGCACGCGCGGGCCATGGTGCTCGTCTCCGGCGGGGACCGCATCGCGATCATCACCCTCGACATCACGGAAACCAACGAGTCCGACGTGGTCGATATCCGCAAGGCCGTGTCCGCGGCGACCAACGTCCCGGCTGCCAACATCCTGATCAACGCCTCGCACACGCACTCGGGCCCGCTGTCCGCAGGTTATCGCTGGATCGGTTTCCCCACCAAGATCAAGCACACCGACGAGCATCTGGAAAAATGGGCCCGCGAATTGCCCGGCCGATGCGCCGAGGCGGCCCGCCAAGCCGACGCCGCGCGTCAACCCGTCACCCTCTCGATCGGCCGCGCCACGGTCGGTGAGTGGCTGTTCAACCGCCGCCCAGTTCTCCCGAACGGGGCTGTGAAAAGCACTCTGCTGCCCGCCGATCCCACCAGCCTGCCCGAGGGACTCCGCTTCGGTTCCGTCGATCCCACCGCCACCGTCTTGTGCCTGCGCGACGCCAACGGCAAATCGGTCGTCACCCTCCTGCACCTCGCCTGCCACGCGGTCTCGGTTTACGGACCAAAAAGCCCGGGCATCTCCGCGGACTGGCCCGGCGCCGCATGCCGGAGTCTGCAACAGTCTCTCGGCGGCGAGGTGCTCTTCATCCAGGGCTGCGCCGGCGACATCGTGCCGGCCCGCCGCGGACTCGAGGCATCGCGGGAAATGGGCGCGTTCATCGCCGGACGTGCCACCAAGGCCGCCGCCCAGGCACTCACGCTCGCCCCGGCGCCGCTCGCCGTTTCGCGCGCAATTGTCGGCCTGCCGCTGATCAAGGAGGCGCGGGAGCACATCAAGCAGGACCACCTCGACGCGGAAATCCAGGTCATCACCCTGGGCGATCTCGCGCTGGTCGCCCTTCCCGGCGAACCGCTTTCCGGCCTGTCCCATGCGATCCTGAAAGATTCGCCCTACCCGCACACCCTCGTGCTGGGTTATTCGAACGGCGATGGGGCGCAATACGTCGGCATGCCGGGGTTGAAGGTCCAGGGCGGCTACGAAATGACCGGCGTCGGCCGGGCCACGGACGAGGCCGGCGGCTTCATGGTCGCCTCCGCGCTCCGTCAATTGCGCGCCCATCGGGCCGCCAAATAAATTCGCCGTGCGCCTCGCCGCCTGCCTCCCCCTGCGTCGACTCCGATTCACCGCGTTGCTCGGCCTCCTCGGGGCCGCGGCCTTCGCCGCCAACCCGGACCGTCACGTCGTACTGATCAGCATCGACGGGTTTCCCGCCTATCTCTGGCGCGATGATTCGGTGCCGGTGCCCCATCTGCGCCGGCTCGCCGCCGGGGGTGCCGTGGCCGGCGCGATGACCATCGTCAATCCCGCGATCACCTGGCCCAACCACACGACGCTCGTCACCGGGGTCAGTCCCCGGAAGCACGGCGTGCTCTATAACGGCCTCGTGGTCCGAGGCGGTCCCGGCAAACCAAATGCCATCGAACCATGGGTCGACCGCGCGCGACTCGTCTTCGCGCCCACGGTCTACGACGCCGCGTTCCATGCCGGCCTCACCACCGCCGAAGTCGATTGGGTCGCCATCACGCGGCCCGGCACCATCACGTGGAGCTTTGGGGAGGTTCCCGACGCGGCCGCCGTCCTGCCGCGCGAAATGGTGGCCGCCGGCGCCGCGACCGCCGCCGAGATCGAGGCGGCGCGCTCGGGCAAACGGAACATCGTCTGGCGCGACGAGCTGTGGACCCGCGCCGCCGCTTTCATCTTCGCGCGTCACCAGCCGAACCTTCTCCTGTTCCATACGCTCAACACCGACTCGAGCCACCATCGCTACGGCCCGGGCTCTCCTCCCGGCATCTCCGCGCTCGCCCTCGCCGACCAACTCGTGGGCGAGATTCTCCGCACGATCGATGCCAGCGGCCGGCGTTCGCAGACGACCGTCATCGTGACCACCGACCACGGTTTCAAGAAGGTCGACAAATACCTCTATGGAAACGTCGCGTTGAAAAAGGCCGGCCTCCTGAAGTCCGCCGGCGCCGGCATCGCGCAGTGCGATGCATTCGTGGGCACGCAGGGCGGCATCGCCTTCGTGTACGTCACCGATCCGGCGCGCCGGACCGAGCTCGTTCCCCGCCTGAAGGAGCTCTTCGCCCAAACCGAGGGTGTCGCCGAAGTCATCGACGCCGCCACGGGCGCCCACGCGCTCGGCATGCCGACGCCCGCCGAGAACCAGGGCATGGGTGAACTGATCCTCTACCCCAAGGCCGGCTACGCCTTCTCCGCGGTCGCCACGGGCGACACGGTGGTCGGCCCCTCGATCAACTATGCGGGCACCCACGGCTATCCCTCGAGCGACCCGGAACTTGATGGCATCTTTCTCGCCGCCGGCGCCGGCATCAAGCCGGGGGTCCGGCTCGACCGCGTGCGCAACCTCGACGTGGCGCCCACGATCGCGCGCCTCCTCGACGTGCCGCTGCCAAACGTCGAAGGCCGGGTGCTCGAGGAAATTCTGACCGGTTCACGGTAACGCGGAAAGTTTGGTGCCGGCGAGGCTCGCTCAAACCGGCGAGCCCGGCGCCCTAAAATCACCCGCGCGTGAAGCCGGCTGATTGGTCCTTCCTCCCGACCCAAGCTTGGGGCCATGCCCCGTGAAAAAGAGTTTCCTGCGTGCAGGGGTTTGGCTCAATAATGCGGGCCCCTGAAAACCCCCGGCTAATGAGTTTTCCCACCCGACCCCGAAATCGTCCGACCGCACGCTGGCTGCCGCTCGCGCTCGCGCTGCTCGCCAGTGGACCGGCCTTCGGTGCGGACCAGGTAAAGGTGGGGTTCAACCGCGACGTCCTGCCCATTCTCGTGGAGAACTGCTTCGCGTGCCACGGCTTCGACAAGGACAAGCGCAAGGCTGACCTGCGGCTCGACCAGCGCGACGTCGCCGTGGCCGACCGGGACGGCATTCGCGCCATCGTTCCGGGCAATCTGAAGGAGAGCGAACTGTGGTTTCGGATCGAGTCGAAAGACGAAGAGGAAGTGATGCCGCCGCCCAAAACCGGCAAGGAACTGACGCCCGCGCAGCGGGACACGTTGCGGCGCTGGATCGAACAGGGCGCCGCGTATGAACCGCATTGGGCTTACGTGCCGCCGAAGGCCGTCGAACCACGGGCCGTGCGCGGGAGCACCTCGCCCATCGATCGCTTTGTCCGGAGCCGGCTCGCGGCCGAGAGCGTAAAACCCTCCGCTGAAGCCGACCGCCCGACGCTGATCCGGCGCCTCAGTCTCGATCTCACGGGCCTGCCGCCCACGGCGCTGGAGGTCGATGCGTTCCTGAACGACGCCCGCCCGGACGCCTACGAACGGGTCGTGCAACGCCTGCTGACCTCGCCGCACTTTGGCGAGCGCTGGGCGCGCTGGTGGCTCGACCTCGCGCACTATGCCGACAGCGACGGCTATTTGCAGGACTTCCTACGCCCCGTGGCGTGGCGCTATCGGCAATGGGTCGTCGACGCCTTCAACCGCGACCTGCCGTTCGATCGGTTTACCGTCGAACAACTCGCCGGAGATTTGCTGCCCGCCGCGACGACATCGCAGAAGATCGCGACCGGCTTCCTGCGCAACACGCTGAGCAACCGCGAGGGCGGTGCCGACCTCGAGGAGTTTCGCGTCAAGCAGGTCGTGGACCGCGCCATGACCACCGCCACGACGTGGCTGGGCCTGACCGTCGGCTGCGCGCAGTGTCACGATCACAAATTCGACGCCGTCTCGCAGCGCGAGTTCTACCAGCTCTACGCCTTCTTCGACCAGGCCGACGAGGTGAACATCGACGCCCCCTTGCCCGGAGAACGCGAGCCGTGGGAACCCGCCAAAGCGGACTATGATCGCAAACGGGGCGAGTTGGTTGCTCCGTTGGCCGTGGAACTCGCCGGATTGCAGGCCGAGTGGGAGCAGCGGATCCTCGACGCTGAGACGAATCCGAATGCGGAGTTTGCCTGGCAGCGCGCGCTGGAGGTCCTCGGGCTTGTCTGGGGTCAGGGCGAGGGCGAGGGACAACTCGAGGGAATCAACATCATCAAGACGCCGGTCGATCGCCGCACCCCGGACGAACGCGACCGGCTGCTCGATTATTTTCTCAAGCATCCGCCCGCGATGCATCAGGCAAGGTTGAAGGAACTCAAGATCGCCGATCTCGTTACCAAACTTGAGGCGCTGAAGAAAAACCTCCCGAGGATCACCCGCGCGCCGACTCTCGCCCGAACGACGAAGAGCCGTGCGAGTTATATCCACCTTCGCGGCGACTACCTGCGCCGGGGCGAGGTGGTAAAGCCCGGCACGCCCGCCGCCCTGCCCGCCTTCAACTCCGGCAACCCCGCGAATCGCCTCGGCCTCGCCCGCTGGCTGGTCGCTCCGGAAAACCCGCTCACCGCGCGCGTCACCGTCAACCGGCTCTGGCAGGAATTATTCGGCCGCGGGCTCGTCGCCACCTCGGAAAACTTCGGCGTGCGCGGCGACCGGCCGTCGCATCCCGAACTGCTCGACTGGCTGGCGCTGGAGTTTCAGCGCCGCTGGAGCGTCAAGGATCTGCTGCGCGTCATCGTCACATCGCAGACCTACCGGCAGTCGTCGCAGGCGCGCCCCGAACTCGCGGCGCGGGACCCCAGCAACACCCTGCTCGCGCGCCAGACCCGGTTGCGTTTGTCCGCCGAGGCGGTGCGCGATTCCGCCCTCGCGGTGAGCGGTCTGCTTACGCCGACACTGGGCGGGCCGAGTGTGCGTCCCCCGCAGCCCGAAAGCGTTTCCAAGGAGGGCTTCGACAACAAATGGGGCGCCAGCATCGGCGCCGACCGCTATCGGCGCGGTCTGTACACCTTCATTCAACGCACGTCCCCATTCGCCCAGTTCGTCACCTTCGATCTCCCCGACACCAGCCGGAGCTGCACGCGCCGGGAACGATCCAACACTCCCCTGCAGGCGCTGAATCTCCTCAACGATCCGGTGTTCATGGAGGCGGCGCAGACGCTGGCAACCCGGGTCCGGCGCGAGATCACCGGCAGTGAAGCGCAACGCCTCGACCATGCCTTCCGCCTCACCGTGGCCCGGCCGCCCACGCCCGCGGAATCCACGCGGCTGCTCGCCTACCTTGAGCAGCAGAAGGACCTGTTTGCCGCCGACGCACCGGCCGCCCGCGAACTGGTCCACGACACGACGTTCGGGGGCAAGCCCGCCGACCAGGCCGCCTGGATCACGCTTGCGAGCGTGCTGTTGAACCTCGACGAATTCATCAACCGCGAATGACGCCATGAACCCGCACCAGCACGCCCCCAATCTCGGTCTCTCGCGGCGGGAGTTCCTGAGCCGCAGCGCCCATGGCGTCGGCGCGATGGCACTCTGGCACCTGCTGGCGCGCGACGGCCTGGCCGCGCCGGGGGCGCCGGCCGCGACGTTCCCGAATTTTCCGCCCAAGGCGAAGCGGGTGATCTTTATTTTCATGGCCGGCGGGCCGTCGCACCTCGATCTCTTCGATCCGAAGCCCGGGATGGCCGCCTTGCACGGCCAGCCGATGCCAGAATCGCTGACCCCGGCAAAGAAAAGTGCCACCGGCGGGGTGTTGGAAACCGTGATGGCGAGTCCGCGAAAGTTTCAACGCCACGGCCAAAGCGGCATGGAGTTTTCCGAACTGTTGCCGCACACCGGCGCGCTGGCGGACGAGCTTTGCCTGATCCGCTCGATGCACGGCGAACAGGCCAACCACGATCCCGCCCAGTTGCTGATGAACTGCGGCACGCCGTTGTTCGGCAATCCCAGCATGGGCTCGTGGGTAAATTACGGTCTCGGCAGCGTGAGCCGGAACCTGCCCGGCTATGTCGTGCTGACGTCGAATTCCGGCAAGGGTATCGACGCCGGCAGCGCGCTGTGGGGCAGCGGCTTCATGCCCTCGTCGTATCGCGGGGTGACGTTCCGCAGCGCGGGCGATCCGGTGCTGTATCTTTCGAACCCGCCCGGCATCTCCGCCACGGCCCAGCGCTCGCGCATCGACGTGCTGGGCGATCTCAACCGGCTGCACCAGCAACGCACCGGTGATGCCGAGATCGGCTCGCGCATTGCCAGCTACGAGCTCGCGTTCCGCATGCAGAGCGCCGCCCCGGAGTTGCTCGACTTCAGCCGGGAAACGGCGGCGACGAAAACGCTCTACGGCCTCGATCAGGAGGTCACGCGCTCGTTCGGCACGAACTGCCTGCTCGCGCGCCGCATGATCGAGCGCGATGTGCGTTTCGTGCAGCTCTTCCACTCCACCTGGGATGATCACAGCGAGTTGAACAAGCACATCCAGATCAACTGCGAGATGACCGATCTGCCCACCGCCGGCCTGATCCGCGATCTCAGGCAACGCGGCCTGCTCGAGGACACGCTGGTCGTGTGGGCGGGCGAATTCGGCCGCACGCCGATGGGGGAAGTCCGGCGCGGCAGCACCGCCGGCAAGGAAGGACGCGATCATCACCCCAACGCGTTCAGCCTGTGGATGGCGGGCGGCGGCGTGAAACGCGGCCACGTCCACGGCCGCACGGACGACTTCGGTTTCAACGTGGTCGAAAATCCCGTCCACGTGCACGACTTACAGGCCACGCTCCTCCACCTCCTCGGCGTCGACCACGAACGCCTGACCTACCGGCACGCCGGCCGCGACTACCGCCTGACCGACGTGGCTGGAAAAGTCGTGAACGAGATTCTGGCGTGATTCTGGGCGCGACCCGGAGCCGTCCGGTTCAGGTCCCGTCGTAAAGCACCGCAAGTTCGAGCAGGAGCTTTTCCAACTCTTGGAAATAAATGTCGGTCTTCATCTTCGCCTGCGCGTCCCGCAATTCCGAAATTCGCAGTTCCAGTTTGTCACGCCGTTCCCTCAGCTCCGGCGACAATTGCTGCTCCGCCGCACTGCGCAGCAGCGTGAACTGCCGCGCCCGCGCGCCATCCAGCGCCACGCCGTCCTGCGCGCGCTTCGTCGCCCGCACGCCGCGAAACCATTCCGCCGGCGTCCCGAGACCGTCGCCATTGTCGTCGATCAGGGCATGTTCCGTGACGAGGCGGCCTTCCGTCTTGTAGAATTCCGTCGTGCGTTGCGCGGCGCGGAGGAAGGCTTCCAGCAGCGAAACCTGTCCGTCCTTGTCGAGATCGCTGTTCGCATCCGCCATCACCTCGGCGAAATATTTTCCGAAGCGCGCGTAGTTTTGTTCGAAGCCGCTGCGCGTTGACGTCACCACCACCCGCTTCGGCCCGGCGAGTTTGGCCAGAAACGGTGCGCTGGCGGACGACGTGTCGACGATTGCTAGCGGCCGTTGCAACGGTTTCAGCCATTCCGCCACCTCGGTCGCCGAGACATCCGGTCCGCGCAGATTGAACTTCGCCTCCTTGCCATCGAACGTTCCATGACCGACGAGCACCAGCCAGATTTCGCCGGAGCCTTCCCTGGCCTCCGCCGCCAGGGCTTGTTTGAGCCTGTCGCGATCCGACGGCGGCCCCGCCGCTTCCGCGCCGATCACCACCACGCTGGCCTGCGCCTGTGCGCCCACTTTCCGCCACGTTTCGATCTGCCCCGTAAAATCCGTCTCGAATTCCGCCTCGCCCGCGGCGCCGGCAACGACAATCAGCGTCGCGCGGTCGGCCTTGGCGGCGGGTGCCTGCGCGCGCAGCGCACCGAAGTTGACCGCGAAAAGGCCCAAAAAAGCGAACCACCGGATCGCCGCTGCCATCGAAAATACCGGGCAATGGCCGGCTCCGTTGGAATGATGCGAGACCGCGGCGCTCATGGCATGCCTTTCCACCGCCGCAAGCCCCACTCGGTCAGGAGACAGGCGATCGCGAACGCAAACATGAGCGGCGTATGCCACGCGGGATAAGACCACGTTTCCATGACCGGCGCGCGCAACTGCGGAAGGCGACTCGCAAATTTAGCGAGCTCCTCCGCCGCGACCACCTGACCGCCGGTTTTCCGCGCAATTTCCTCCAGTAACGCCACGTTCGGGGTCAGCGAGCGGAACTCTTCCGCCGCGAGGTCCGTGCTCCAGCCCGCCTCACCGCGGCCCAGATCCGCACCCGAATTGTTTTTCACCGTCGCAGTCGCCTTGTACCCGCCGGTTTGCCGTGGCACGTAAGTCGCCTGGTAAAGCCCGGCTTCGCTCAACGCCGGCTCCGCCTCCAGCTTGATGGCCGGCCCGGCGGCACCGGCGGTGCCGTCGAACACCACCGGATCCACCTCGATTGTCACCGCCGCATCGTCCACCGGCAGGAATTTTTCGTCGCGGACCCGCACTTGCACGCGCACCGCGCCATTGGCATCGGCCGGCAAGGGCTCGATCGTCGTCTGCACCCGCCCCGGCACGTCGGCTACGAGCCAGCGCATGAGCTGACGCCACGCCTTGTCCATGTCGGCGCGGGCCGCTTCGTCCCGCATGCCCCAGCGCCATACGTCGCCGAGCATCAGGGCGGCGCTGCGGCCGCGACCGAAGCGCTGCACGGCGAGCGCCGGCAGTTCCGCACCCTTGTCGTCGCGCACGCTGGCGATGACGCTCGCGCCGGGCTTCAGTGCCCGCACGCGGTTGATGATCCCGAACGCCGGCATCCCGTCCAGCCGTGCGCGCTCATCCGCCTCGTTGTCGCGCAACCGGGCCCAAGCCTGCAACCAGCCTTCGCGCGCCAGTTGCAAATGCAACGGCCCCGGGGCGTCGACCGGCGTCTCCTCGCGATCCAGATAAACCGGCAGCATGTCCCCGATCGGGGTGCGGGCGTATTTCCCCTCCTGAAAACTCTCCATGCCGCCGAGCATCAGAAAACCGCCGCCCCGCTCGGACACAAACTTCTGCAACAACTGCGCCTGATCTGGGGCAAAAAACTCCGCCTCCAGGTCGTCGACGATCACGGCGTGATAGCCGTAAAGATCCTCCGGGGTCCGGGGAAAACCGGAGCGGAGTTCCACCTCGTCCCGGGTGTTGAGCCGCACGAGCACGGGCTGGTCGTAGCGCTGCACTTCCTCGGGCGACTGGCTGCCGAAGCCGCGAAACAGCGGGTTGCTCGTCTCCCCCACGCGTCCGCGAAAATCGAATTTCGGTTCGCGCTTGGCCACGCGAATCAAGCCCACCAGCTGCACCTGCTCGTCCGCCTGCACGGCGCGGTTCAGAAATTTGAACTCCCAGTTCGGGCGGCCCGCGACGTAAAGGATGCGAAAGGGTCCCTGTCCCCGGTCGACCGCGAGCACCCGCGTATTATTCGCCAGCGTGGCCTCCTCGGTCTTCGGCGGCGGCGTGGGGCCGGCGGTCATCTCGGCCCGCGCCCCGACCTTCACCTGGTAGAACGACAACCCCGGGCGGTCGGGCTTGAGCTGGAAGCGATAGACCACCGTTTCCCCGTCGCCGCGGGCATCCGCCGTCTGCTCCTGCAAGGTCTTGTTGTTCCGGTCGACGAGGCGCGCCGTCAGCGCCTGGCCGCGATAACCCGCGGCCGAGACGTCCGCCTGGATCGAAACCGGCGCATCCTCGAACGAACTCTGGCTGACGTGCACCTGCTGCACCGAGATATCATGCACCGCCTCGCGCCGACCGATCACCACCGGATAGATGGGCGGCAACCCCGCGAGATTGGGCAGCGCGCCGCCGGCCAGGTCGGTGGCGTTCCCATCGGTCAGGAGCAACACGCCGGCCAACGGGCGGCCTTGAAAACGTTCCGCGAGGGTCCGCAGCGCCGAGCCGAGCGCGGTCGAGCGGCCATCGAACGACAGTTCGCGAAAATCGGTGGTCGATTGCAGCCGCGCATCGAACAGGTAGCGCCGCAAATCGAACGTATCGCCCAGCGTGGTCTGCCAGCCGGGCTGGCCTGGATCGACCAATCCCCGCAGCACCTCACCCCGCGTGCGGGTCTCGCCCCGGTCGTGAATTTGCAGGCCGGCGCTGTTGTCGGCGACGATCGCGAACAGGTTCGCACCCGGCCGCGCTCTCTGCCCCAGCCAGAGCGGTTCGAGCAGGCAGAGCGCAAGGGCCACGATGCCGGTGGCTTTGAGCGCGAGACAGACCCAGCGCAGCGGATGGCCCTGCGCGGACCGATAGCTCCACGCCAGCACGAGCCCCGCGAGAGCGATGAAGGCCACCGCCGGCCAGAGCCAGTTCCAGCCGGAGAAAGTAAGCGACGACGACGGCATCAGCGCACGGCCTCCGGCTTGTCTTTGCCGAGTTCCTCGTAGTAACGCCGCACGGACTCCGCAAATCGGTTCGGCACCGGATCGCGATCGATCGGGGCGAGCGAATCCTTCGATTCGCGCCGGGCCAGCTCCTCGGCCACGCGGCTACGCACTTCAACCAGCGGTTTCAAAATCTGCAGCTGGACCACCGTCCAGTCCGGCTTCTTGAGATCCTGCTTGAGGTCGCGCCGCAGCAGCCGCGCCCGCTCGCGCGCGGCCGCGACGGCATTGCGCAGATCGGACGATTCCAGGAGATCTTCAACGTCGCGCAGACGGTCCACCCACGGGGCGAAATTATCGCCCGTCAGGGGACCCTCAAGCCACGTCCCGCTGCCACCCCACCGCGTGCCCTCGGGACGACCGGCGCCATTCAGAAAATCATCCAAACCCGGTCCGCCACGCCCACCCGCGAGCCGATTACCACCCCGTTGATCTCGTCCGCCGCCCCGCTGTCCCTGGCGATCGGCCGAATCCACGCCACCTTGGGCGGGGCCGGACGCGGGGTTCTCACCGCCCGCCATTTGTCCACCACGCCCACCGCGGCCCTGCTGGCCCGGGCGCTGACCACTCTCGCCGGGCTGCGGCGATCCGGCATTCGCCTGCTGGTCTCCGGCCGCGCCTTCGGCGCCGGGTTGCTGTCCGCCCGGTTGCCCGCCCTGACCCTGACCGGGCTGCTGCCCGCGTTGACCACCCTGCCCCTTTTGCGGTCCCGCATTCGCAAGTTCGCCCTGCTGCCCCGGTTGCTGGCCCGCGCGCTCGCCGGATTGCCCCGATTGTTCAGACGCATCACCAGGCTGCCCGCGGGCTTGAGGGTCGCCGGGCTGGCCCGGCTGGTTGCCCGCTTGCCGCTGGTCTCCAGGTGGGCCACCTGGCTGCGCGCCATTCGGATCGCGGCCCTGGCTCTGCGCCTGCGCGACTTCGCGCTGCAGTTGATCGGTCAGTTGATCGAGCTCGGATCGCGCCAGCTTGAGCTGCTCGGCATCGTCGCCCAACACGCTTTCCGCCGCGCGTTCGACGCCGCGCCGGAGCTCGTCGATTTCCCCGCGGGCGCGCTGCCCCGCCTGGCTCGCCTGCGGCAGATAACCCTCGCGCAACATTTCGCCCGTGAGATCCAAAGCCTTGCCGCCGCCCTCGCGCTCTGAAGCCTTCTGGAGCCGGTCATAGAGATCGCGGGTCATCAGCCCACTGGTCATCAGTTCCTGCCGGGCCTGCTTCACGCTGTTGGCATCATCCTGGCTGACCTTCCGCACGCTGTCGTAAAGCTGCCGCGAGAGCAGCGGCTCGGTGTTCTCGGCCTGCTCGGAAACCTGCTGTGCGCGCGCGACAAGCTTGTTCATCCGTTCCTTCTGCTGGTTCAACTCATCGAGCAGTTCCTTGCGATCGCCGCCTTCGCTCAGCGACTTCCGCTGGGTGGATTTATTGCCAAGCGTGTCCAGCTTTTGACCGATCTGCTCCTGCTGCTGCGCCAGTTGCCGCGCGTCGGAACGCATCTCCCGCAGGTCGTCGGCGAACTGGCTGGAATTTTGTTTGCGCAGGTCGTCGCGCATCTGCTGCAGCTGGCGCTGCGCCCGCGTGCCCGAGGCCAGCGCCTGCGCCACGGAACCCTCGCCGGTCGCCTCGGCCGCGCGCTGCAAGTCCTCGCGCGTCTGGTCGAGCTGCTTGCGCTGCTCCGACATGGCGGACTGGTTTTCCGCGCGATCCATCCGCTGGCGAACCTCGTCGGAGTCGGCGAGCATCTGGCGCTGTTCTTCCTCGAGCCGTTTGAGGCGCCGCTTGAGGTCCTCGCGTTCGGCCTCGGTGCGCGCCTCCTGTAACGAGGTCTGCAGTTCCTTGAGTCGGTCGTTCAAATCCTGCTGCCGGCGCGCGAGTTCCTGGAGACGGTTCATCACCGCGAGCTGTTCGCGGCGCTCTTGGTCTTGCGGCGCCCGGGCCTGCCGCTGCGTCTCATAGCGATTCTCCGACTGCTTCAAGTCGAGCTGGTCGATCTGCCGCTGGTTCGCCTGCTGACCGCCCCCGCCACCGCCACCGCGCCGTTGCGAACGCGTGACGTTCGTCTCCCGCGCCTGCAATTTCAACAGGGCCTGATACGCCGCCTGCTCCGCCGGCAAAGCCTGCGCCAGCGGTCCGGACGATTTGGCCGCGTCCTTCAGCTTTTCGATCGCCTTCTCCATTTGCTGCGTCGCCTCCTTCCACATCGCCTGCTCCCGCGGGGTGCGCGCCTCCCCTTGCGCCTCCTCCGCCATGGCGAGCGCCTGCGCCTGCGATTCACCCACGACCTTGGCGTCGTCGGCGTATTTCGGGGTCGTCCCGTCGCGCTGCAGTTTCCAAGTCGCGTTGATAATTTGTTTCTGCAGCTCGGTCAGCTTGCGGCGCGCATTACCCTGCCCGCCCGGCTGCTGCTGCTGGTCCTCCGGCGACTGCATGTTCTGGCTCTCGCGGAAGATCTCGTCGAACGGCCTGACCTCGGCGAAAGACAAGTCGCCGCTCGTACGCCGCACCTTGCCGTCCGGCCCGATGTCCTCGGCCCAGACATACCAGGAAATGAGGTCGTCGGGTTTCGCGCCCATTTCCTCCAGGCTCAGCAAATGATTAAAAGAACGCTTCTCCTTCCCCGCGACCTCGCGCCCCAACTCGATCGATTTCGGCTCCGCGCCGGCAATCGAATAGGACAGCCCGTAGGCCGGTGTCCCAAAATCGTCCCACACGGTGCCGTCGAACGCGACCTCCTCGATCGCCGAGGGCCGCACATCGCCCCGCGGGGAGGCGAGGCGCAGTTCCGGCGGCCGGTTGGGTTGCACGTCGAAGACAAAGGGCGCGGCGACTTTGTTGGCACGGCCGTCGGCATCGACGAGTTGCAGGTCATAGGTGGTGGATTTTTCGGGCACGAAGGCGGGTAGCACCGCCACCGCCTTGCCCGCCTCCACCTTCAGCGGGATCTCCGTCTTCTTCCCATCGCGGGCGACGAGCCGGGCGGACTTCACCGGCTTGTTGAGCTGGAGAGCGTAGTCGAGCCGGGTGCCTTCGACGGCACTGACACGCCGGGTGTCCTCAATGTGCTTGGGGGCCAGCTTCGTGTAGCCCGGGAAGGTCAGGTCGACATCGGCCCGCACGAGGCGGGGGTGCTCGTAGACGGTGACCTTGAATTCCCGCGTCCGGTCGCCGCGGTATTCCAGATGATAGGTGAAATCCGCCGCCACCTCCGCGACGCTCCCGCCAAACACGGGATCGGCGAGGCTCTTGAAGAGCGGAACGCTCCGCGCCGCCGCGCCGCTTTCGCGCACGACGAGGTTCACGGTGGGCGGAAGCGTGCGCTGGAAGCGGGCGAGTACCACGAGGCTGTCGCCGCGCTCGATGCTCGTGTCGCCCGGCGACACGGAGACGCCGTCGGCCCCGACCCACGTTTCCGCGCTGGCGGAACTCCCCTTGGGCACGACGGGCACGCGCAAGGCCGCGAGGGCGAAAACAAAACCGAGCAACGCGCCCAGATGCATCGCCTGCATGCCGAGGAGCCGGCCCCGGGGAACAACCTGCCGCCAGTCACTTTCCTGGCTGCGCCGGGTCGCCTCCTGCAACACACGATGCTGCAGGTAGCCCGGCTCCGCCCCGGTGAGGAGGCCGTTTTGCACCGCGGTCAGCAGCACGCCGTTGAGCTCCGGATGCCTGTGCTCGATTTTCCGGGCCACCCAGCGGTAATCCGGCTCCGTTTGAAAATGCCGGATGACGATCGCAGTCGCGATGGCGCCGGCCAGGCCGGCCAGCGCAGGGAGCACAAGGGGCGACGATCCCCCCAGCAGGCGCTGCAATCCCACGACGCCCGCGCCGACGAGCGCCACCCCGGCCCAGCACGCGGCGAGCTTCCGCCACAGGCCGAGCCACTGGTAACGACGCACCACTCGCCGAAGTTTCCGAAGTAGAAAGTCGTAGTTCATGGTGCCGCCTCCAAAGTTTGGTCTGCCGGACGACGCGCCGCCCGGCCTGCGATCGCTGTTTCCACCAACAAAACGGCCAGCGTTGCCGTGATAAACCACCGCCAGAGTTTCTGCCGGTTTTCCGCCTCCGCCGCCTGGAGCAGAGTCTTGCCTTCCGGATTTTTTGCCGTCTCCGCCATGAGCGGCGCGACCGGCACGCCGAGACGCTCGAGTTCGTCGGTCGCTAGCGGAGCGGTGCGGCTTTCGCTCGCGTCCAGATTTACCGCAAACCGCACCGCCCGCGACCTACCGGTTACCTGATAAAGTCCCGGCTGGGCGGTTCCGACGAACTCGGTCGCGCCCGCGGCCAGCACGATGCCCGCTCCCTCCGGCGGTTGAACCGTCGTGGGGGCGGGATCGGCCGGCAGCGCGACCTTGTCGCCGACGAAATATTGCGTGGGCGCGGTCGCCACCCCGCCGCTCAGCTCCAGCAACGACCAGAGCAAAGGCACGAATTTTGAGGAGACCGCCAGCTGGCTGTCATCCGGCTGCCAGCCGGCCGCCAGCACGAACAACCGGCCGCGACCCAGCGGCACCTCGATCAGGGCCGGATCGCCGCTGTCAAACTTCGCCACCACCCGCGCACCGGGCAGGTCCCCGGCATTGATTTTTCGATAGTTCCAAAAATGGATTTTCGTAAAGTCGCTGAAACGCGGATCGGCAAACGGCGCAAAGAGCGGGTGCTGAAAATCGATTTCGGCGAACATCGCGTAGTTGCCGGGGCGCGTCTCCGCGAGTGGCACCGGCTCGCGGCCGAGCAGCGCGCCGAGCGTGGCTGCCGCGTCCGCCCGCTTGGGCACGAACACCACGGTCTTGCCCGCGAGCGCCTCCTCGCGCAACACCGCCGCCGCCGCCGGGGGCAGCGCTTCGGTCACAAAAACCACATTCGCCGCCCGCACGTCGGCGGGCAGCAACGGCGCGGCCGGAGCCCGCGCCACGACCTGCACGGCGAGCCGCGGCGTGTCGGCGAACGCGCGCCGCAGGAAGAACAACGGCTGCCGGGCATCCTCCGGGTTGTCGCTTCCCGACCAAAGCACGCCGGTCCGTTGCTGCACCGGCGGAGTCACGAAAACCGTGTTGTCGAAATCGTCATCGTCACCGCGCAGGATGATGCGGTTCACGGGCCCGGCGGCCTTCGGCGCCGGCACCGCGACAATCCGGCTCTGGCCGGGCGGGACGTAGACATCGATCACCTGACCGACGAACTCGCCGCCGCCGACCGCGTCGGTTTGCGGCCCGGACGGACGCGCCCAGCCCACCTTGAATTGCTCGCGTTTCGCATCGGCCGAGTTGCTCACCCGCACGCGCACCGCGGCATCCGTCGTGCGATTGGTGTCGGCGGCATCCGCGACCAGCTGAAGGCCTGCATTCGTGGGATTCCGCGCCTTGATCGGTTCGACGAGGAGCGCGACACCCTTGGGCCACTCGTAGGCCTGCAGGGCATCCAGCCGGCTGCCTGCCTGCAAATCGCTGACGAGCACGACTTGTCGCGGGCCGGGCACGATTTTTGTGTCCGTTTCGGCCAGCGTCTCGGCGGCGGTGACCAGCGCGTTGCCGAGATGAGTGCCGGCCCAGGTCGGGCCGACGGCGCCCAGCCGGCTCGTGGCAAAGGCCACCCGGTCGCCCGCGGGAGTACGATTCCAATCCTCGAACGAGACGAGAGCCGTCGCCTGCCGGTCGAAAGTCAACAACGCCACCTGGTCCGCCGGGCCGGTCTGCCGGAGAACCGCCTCGACCCGCTCGCGGGCCGCCGGCCAGGCACCCTCGCGCCGCATGCTCGCGCTCACATCCACGAGCACCACGATCCGCCTGGGCTGCGCGGCGGTCGGATCGACCAGCGGCGTCTGGCGGAAGAAAGGCCGCGCAAATCCCAAGGCGAGCAACGCGAGCGCGAGACAGCGCAAAATCAGCAACAGCAGATGCTCCAGCCGGTGCCGCTTCGAAATTCGCGGCGGACTCGGGAGGAGGAACATCAACGAGCTGAAAACGGTGCGCTCCCGCGTCGTCCGCCGCACGAGATGATAGATGATCGGCAGCGCCAGCGCCGCCCCACCGATGAGAAAAAAGGGGGCGAGAAAATTCATGGGGCCAGCTTCTCCCCAAGCATGCGCCGGACGGCGGGAACCACGCGCTTCATCGGTGGCCTCCATTGCCCCCGCGGGAACGGCGAATCTGCCGCCCGCGCCGCATCCGTTCCTGCATGAATTCGAACAACGCCAGCTCCAGCGGCTGGGCGGTGGAGAGCCGGTGATACGTGATGCCGAGCTTTTGGCACGTCGCCCGCAGCGCGGTGCAATGCTCCTCGAGTTTCTTCACGTAAGCGGGGCGCGCGACGACGGGGTCGATGTACAGCGTGCGCGCGGACTCGATATCCGCGAACAGGGCCGGTTGCTCCAGCCCGAGGACCAGCTCGGCCGGGTCGAGCACCTGAAACACACTGACCTCGTGCCCGCCCGCCGTGAGGGCGCTGAGGTTGCGCTCCAGCCGGTCGAGTGGCGCGAGAAAATCGGACACCAGCGCGACGAGCCCGCGTTTGCGGACGAGCGACATGATGCGCTCCAGCGGTGCGACCAGGTTCGTGCCGCTCCCGGTGCCGGACTTTTCCAAAGTAAACATCAACTGGCGGAGATGCCCGGCCCGGTGGCGGGCGGGCAGAAAGTCGCGCACCTTTTCGTCGAAGGTCAGCAGGCCGATGGCATCGCCCTGCAAATGTAGGAAATACGCCAGCGTGGCCGCGAGTGTGGCGGCATAGTTCGCCTTGATATACGAACGCGAACCATAATCCATCGACCGGCTTTGGTCGACCAGCAGGTGACAGCGCAGGTTGGTCTCGTCCTCAAATTTCTTGATGAAAAAGCGATCGCTGCGCGCGTAGACCCGCCAGTCGAGATAGCGCGGGTCGTCGCCCGGCGTGTACTGGCGGTATTCCGTGAATTCGACGGAGAAACCATGATACGGACTGCGATGGAGACCGTTCCAGAACCCCTCGACGACCGCCCGCGCCCGCAGCTCGAGGCTGCGAATGCTCATCAACGCCTGCGGGTCGATGAGCTTCGCGGCGGAAAGCCGGGGGTTGGCGGCGGGTGCGATCATGATGGAGGCGGCGCCCCGGCACGAGCGCCGGGGCCGGTCGGGTTACGCGACCCTCCCGGCGGGCACCTTCGCCGCTTCCAGCAACCGCTTGACGACTTCGTCGACGCGAATGCCTTCGGCCTCCGCCCGATAGTTCAGGAGCACGCGGTGCCGCAGCGCCGGCGCCGCGAGGGCCTGGATGTCCTCGACCGTCACGTGCGCCCGGCCTTGCAACAGGGCACGGGCTTTCGCCCCGAGAATCAGAAACTGTCCGGCGCGGGTGCCGGCCCCCCAACTCACCCACTCGTTGACGAAATCGGGAGTGCCGGGCTGGTTCGGGCGCGAAGCGGCGGCAAGTTGCACGGCATAGCGCACCATTTCCTCCGCGACGGGCACCTTGCGGACCAACTCATGGAAACGCAGGACATCCTCCCCGGTAAACAGGGGTTCGATCGCCGCGGGCCGGCCGCCGGTCGTCTGCGTGACCACCTGGACCTCGTCGGCTTCGGGCAGGTAATCCATCACGACATTGAACATGAAGCGGTCCAGCTGCGCCTCGGGCAGAGGATAGGTTCCCTCCATTTCGATCGGGTTCTGCGTGGCCAGGACGAAGAACGGCTCCTCCAGGACGTGCCGGACTCCGGCGGCCGTGACCTGATGCTCCTGCATCGCCTCGAGCAGGGCGGCCTGGGTCTTCGGCGGCGTGCGGTTGATCTCGTCGGCGAGGATCATGTTCGCGAACACCGGGCCGCGCACGAACGTCATCTTCCGGCCGCCATCCGCTTCCTGCAAAATTTCCGTGCCGGTGATATCCGCCGGCATCAGGTCGGGCGTGAACTGGATGCGTTGGAACTTGAGGTGAAAAATCTGCGCGATCGATTTCACGAGCAGCGTCTTCGCCAGGCCGGGGGCGCCCGTGATGAGGCAGTGCCCGCCGGCGAGCAGCGCGATCATGATCTGTTCGATCACGGCGCGCTGGCCGACGATGACTTTGGCCAGTTCGGCATCGATGCGCGCCCGGCCGGCCAGCAGGTGCTCGGCGGTTTCGCGCTCAACGGTGAAGGCGTCAAGGAGAGGAGGCTGCGGGATGGGGTCGGCGGGGATGCTCATGAAAGTGGATTTTTCTGGAAGGGGCGGAGGTCGGTCAGGCTGGGCGCGCAGAGGCTAATGCGTCATCAGATAGAAGATCAGGTTGATCCCGAGGGGATAGGAGACCTTTTCGGAGAAGGTGCGGAAATACGCATCGTTTTCCCCCTCACGCTCCCAACCGTCGGGGATGTCGCTGTTGTGGATGGCGAGGACCATGATGCGCTGCTTGTTGTCCAGCCACGCGCGCACGTGCATCGTCTCGGAGCCTTCGCCGCGATCGACCCGCTGCAAACGCGAGTTCGGATCGCGCGGATCGTGATTACGGTTCCAAAACTGAAGGGTCGGCACCTGCAGCTCCTGCATCGGCCGCTTGAGGTCAAAGATGCAGTGAAAAATCGGATGATCCGTGGTCAGCTCGGTCCACGGGGTGTCCGGCAGGATGCGCTTCATTTCCGCCTCGAAGCCATGCCACTCCCGCTGACTCCAGAAATCGTTCACGAGGAGTACGCCGCCATTGCGGAGGTAGTTCTGCAAAGCGGAGAGTTCGTCGTCCCGGAGCCGGATATAGCCCGCATGCTCCATGTAGATCATCGGGTAGTCGGGGAGCGTCGGGTCGCTGAGCTTCAGCACCCGGCCGTCGGGATCGACCTTCGTCGAGGTGAGCTGCTGGAGCCGGTAGGAAAAATTCAAATCGGCATCCGGAAAGTCCACCCACCAGCCGAGCCGCGGGCCGCGGCCCCACCCGGACAGCGGCGGCCGTCCGCCCGCGTAGGGATCGGACTTGAAGACGATGCGGGCAAAGGTGAAGACATCCTTCTCGAAGCCGCGCGGGTTGGTCCATTCCGGCGTGCCGGTGCTGTGCGAGACGACTTCCCGCGCCGTCTTTACGGTGTCCTCGTTGATCACGCCCCCGCCCTCCATCGGCACATACGAGCTGTCATCCTCGTTGGCGCCGCGAATATTCCCGGGGCGCCCACCCCGCCCGCCCTGGGCTTGGGCGACGCTCAACCCAGCCAGCAGCATGGCACCGACGAGATGGATGATTCTCTGTGCGCTCATGCTAGTGGGTCATCACGTAGAAAATGATGTTTATGCCCAGCGGATAGGCGATCTTCTCGGAGAAATTCTTGAAGTAGTACTCGTACTCCCCCTCGCGCTCCCAACCGTCGCCATTGTCGGTGTTGTGTGTCGCGAAGACCATCAGCCGGCCCTTGTCGTCCGTGATCGCCCGGTGGTGCACGGTCTGCGTGTCGCCATCGTGGTTCTCCCACGTCACCCCCGTGTACTGGCTTTCCTCGCCGGTGCGGACGTTCGGCACCTGCCCCTTCGCCTTGATCTCGAACACACAGTGGTAGATCGGATGGTCGAGCGAGGTCTCGACGAAGCTGCGCTCCGGCAATACGCGCTTCATTTCGCGCTCCACATTCTGCCAGGCGGAATCGCCCCAGAAATCGTCGAACATCAGAAAGCCGCCGTTCAGGAGATATTTTCGCAAGGCCGCGATCTCGGCATCGTTGAACGAGAGTGCGCCGGGTTCCACGATGTAGATCCAGGGAAACTCGCTTAGGTCGGGATCGGTGAGACTCACGAACCGGCCGGCCGGGTCCGTCTTCATCGACGTCATTTGCTGCAGCCGGTAAGAAAGGTTGAGATCGCTGTCCGGAGCGTCGGTCAGCCAACCGCCGCCACCCCGCCGGCCGTACCAACCCCCGCCCCAGCCGCTGCTATAGCGGATGCGCGCGAAAGTGAACACGTCCTTCTCGAATCCCCGGCTATTCGTCCAGGTCGGCGTGCCGGTACTGCCCGAGGGCATCTGGCGCGGATTGGTGAGGCCCTCGCTCCAACCACCCCGGCCGCCGTAACCCCGCCGCTGCGCCACCACAAAGCCGGCGACGGCCAGAAAGAGGACGAGGGCGGCAACAAGCCGTTTCATCGTTGAGCCGGCCGGACTTCCGGCCCGGAAGGCGTCACCACGGCCGACGCCGGAACAGGCTTCGGCGTTGCGGCGTCGCCGCGTTTCAACTCCTGCAGCAAGCGCAGCGCCTCGCGATAACGGGGCGTTTCCTCCAGCGCGAGCAACACGTGCTGCCGGGCCTCGGCCGTTTCGCCGCGTCGGCGCAACACTTGCGCCAGCTGAAAATGCGCATCGGCCGGATCGGGTGCGTCCAGCTGCAATAAGGTGCGCCACGCGACCACGGCATTCGAGTCGTTGCCCGTGGCCGCGCTCGCCCGTGCGAGATAACGATAGGGTGGCGCGACCAGCGGATTCACCGCGAGGTATCGCTCGACGTTGCGCTCCACCGTCGGCCAGTCCGCTTCGAGCGCCGCCAGCTCCATCAGGCGCAGGTAGGCATCCGGCGACTCGTCGTCGACCTCGACCCATTGCTTCAAGGCCGCGCGCTCCGCCGCCGTGTCGCCGAGGGCGTGCAGGGCCGCGACGAGCGGGCGATAGGCGGAATCCCCGCCTTTCTGCCGGGGATAAAGCGCGACGAGCCGCTCGAGGGCGGTGCGCGCCTCGGTCCACTTCTGCGCCTCGGCGGCACGGGCCGCCCGATACCGGAGCAGCCAGTAATTGTCGGGGTGATCCTTCTCCCACTCCGCCAGCGCGGCCGCGCCATCCGCGGTGAACAATTCCGCGGCCGGCTTTTCCCAATCGAGCTTCGGCGCCAGCGCCGCCGCGACTTCCCGGGCGTGCTGCGCAAATTCGGTCTCGAGCCGCGCCAGCGGCACCGTGTTTTTTTCCAGGGCCGCGTTAATCTCAAGGCCGTCGCGCAGGTCGTTGAGCACCCCCCGCAGGGCGGCGATCCCGAAGCGCTCCACGATGAATTCAACCACCAGCGAGGATTGGAGATAGGCGAACTGCAGATGCTCGGGCGTCTTGGGCGACAAAAAAGCCGCGCTCAGTTTGCCGACAGGGACGAGTTCATCCTTCGCGATCATTTCGCGATAGCGGTTGTTCAGCCGCATCCCCCAGGAACGGTCCGCCTGCCGCTCCTCGTAGACCGAGATGCCCTCGCTCAACCAGCGCGGCATCTTGTTTTTGGTCAGCTGCAACGTCACCACATGGCAAAATTCGTGCCAGAGCACGGACTCCCAGTTGGTCGGCGTGCCGCTGGTCGCCGGGCTGTTGGCGGTGACGACGCGGCCGAAACACACGCCGAGAAAACCGGCCACATCCGGCAGCCCGAAAGTCCGCACGGCGAAGTCCTTCTGTTCGGCAAAAATCTCCAC
The DNA here is from genome assembly GCA_009695065.1 of Opitutus sp. The sequence continues at coordinate 100,979 of SIBR01000001.1, forward strand.
GTACGTCGGCCGCGCGAGTTCGGCGCCGTATTTTTCGACCAGCACGTGCCGGGCCCGCCGCAGCAGGCCGAGCACGCGCGAACCGTAGACCGCCACTTCCGGCTCCGCCATGCGCACGACGAAATCGTCGCTCGTGAGCGTCGCATACTTCGCCATCGTGTCGCGCAGGGTTACGAGGTTGTAGGCCTCGACGTCGTAGTCGTCGCGTTCATGCACGGCTTGGGCCAGCGCCCAGCCCTCCGTTTCTTCGCCGAGCCGCAACAGGGTCTGCGCTAGTTCGGCCGAGGAGCGCAGGAAAAGGGGATCGAACTCCCGTGAACGCCGCAGATAAACCGCCGCCTCGGCAAATCGGTATTTCTGGGCCAGTTTCTGGCCGATGAGAAAATCCACCCGGGGATTGCGCGGCCAGCTGCCGAGCGCCTGCTCGCGGGCGGCGTCCTCCCCCACCGCGTCGTTGCGCAGGTGGGCCAGCACGGCGCGGTAGGCCCACGCGTCGGCGTGATGCGGATTCACCGCGATCACCCGGTCGAGCACCCGCGCCGCCTCGGCATAAGCCTCCCCGTCGATGTGGTGATCGGCCATCTGCAGCAGGCTCGGCACATGGCGCTCGTTTTGCTTCAAGGCCGCCGCCAGCGATTGCATCGCCACCTGGCGGTTGCTGCCGGCGTAGGCCCGGGCGCGGCCGGAGAGCAGGTCCGCGTCTTCGGGCAGCCCCTTCAACCCTTCTTCGAAGGCCTTCGCCGCCAGCGCAAAATCCTGTTTGTCGAGCGCCAGTTCCCCGCGCGCGAGATAGACGTCGCGTTGCTTGGGATTCTTCTTCTGGGCCTGACCCAGAATTTTTTCCAGGACATCCTTTGGATCCGCGCCCAACTCCAGGAACACGCGGGCCAGCACCACCAGTTCGGCCGGCGATCCGTACATCCACATCCGCGATTTCACCAGCCGCTGAATTTCGTCGAGCCGTTCTTTTGCCTCCTCCGGGCGGCCGTTGGCGAAAGCCACCTCGCGCGCCAGCCAGCGCAACCGGATGCTTTGCGCGTCGCGCCCCAGTGCCTCCCGCATCGCGGCGTCCGCCTCGCCGTAGCGGCCGACCGCGAGCAACGACTGCACCAGCAGCAGCGACCACTCGCCGTTGGCGGGCGCATCGCTCAGGCCGGCCTGCGCCGCCTTGATGGCGCCGGCGTGTTTTCCGGCCAGAAAGTCGGCCTGCACCTCCTCCGGCTCGGCGGCGCGCATGACCGGACTCACCGCCAGCATTCCCAGCAAGAACGCGAGGCTTGCACCCCGCGACCACCCACCCGGACACGCGCCAAAGTGTGCAATCGAACGAATCATGCGGGGTTGGGGAAAGCAGGAATCATGACACATTGCCCCGGTTCGCAGGGGGGGGAGACGCCCGACATAAAAAACGGTGATGCGGGGTTCGCATTTTCTCAAGTCCCGCGGTGCAATGAGCGAGCGGAAAAGTCCTTGGGCAGGGAATGTCCGTCCCGCGACGCATTCGGGTGCCCGCCCCCACCCCAGGGGATCCCCGGCAAACAAGTGGTGGATGGGCTGGGAAGTTGTACCCGGGGAACCGTCAAACGCCGTCCCGGTCCGTCGATGTTCGTTCGGGGGAAGTCCCTGCGTTGCGCGCTCGGGCTCCGCGGCGGACGCGAAGAGACGGGCCCGTTTCAGGTGGATGAATTGAACTGCAGGGATTCCGTCTTCCGGCGGAACTACGAAAACGAAGCGCTGCCTCCAGAGCTGGATGGGGTGGCTGGTGCGACGAAGCACGGAGCGAGCCGTCCGTTCGTCCAGGCGTCCCAGCCGGGGAAAGAATTCCACAGCGAGAAAGCCGTAAAGAATCCCCGGAGCCAGCGCGGGTTAAATAAAAGTGTAGCCATTGAACGCCGCCGCGCTTCCGAGGTGGGGCCGGCTCTCCGAGCCGGCCTGGATGCAGCGCCAGGCTTGCTCTGGCAGGCGAAAATTATCCGGGAACCCAGGCCGGTTGCGGAGAACCGCCCCACCCACCGAGCTTCAGCCCGCGGGCCACCCCACGGCATGGCTACATCTTTCTTTAGCCGCTGTAGCTCGGGGGCATTTGAACGAAACAACCACTACCCCGATGCGCCCCGCTACCTTGTCTTCTGCCGGCGTGGCTTTTCGCCACGATGCCTTGCCGAGTCGCGGGATAACCCCGCTCCTACGGCTTCAGCAGAACACGCCGAAGCGAGCCTTGGTCGCCTTCGGCGCCGCCGTAGGTGGGCCAACTTCGCGGTATCGGACCCAACGCAAACGAATCGGCCCGGCTTCATGGTTTCCGATTGATCAGACGGCCGGCAGATCGAAGGTCACGTGCAGGCCTCGCCCGCCGGGACCGGGTTCCAGGCGGAGCTGGCCATCGGCGATCTCGGCCACGGACCGGGCGATAGCCAGACCGAGCCCCAGCCCCTGCTGTTCGACCTTCTTCCGGTCAAACTGCTTAAAGGCGTCGACCTCCACCTGTTGTTCCGCCGTCATGCCCGGGCCTTGATCGGTGATCTCGATCCGGTAGCGCGGGCCCTCGCGGGTGCCGGTGACCGTCACGGGTTGGCCCGGATGCGAGAACCGCAGGGCCTTGCCCACGATTTCCGCGACCGCCGCGAGGAGAGCCGCAGGGTGTCAGTTTAGTCGCCATCAGGGCCACGCACTGCGCATTTATTGCTGAAACGTCCGCAGCGGACTTTCGCTCAGGAGCCGGGTGCGGTGGGTGCCGATGCCGCGGCCCGGGCCCCCGGTGGGAAAGCTGCGTTGAAAAAATTGCATTTTGGATCGCCGAGGTTGAGGACTTGTTCGGAGATCTCCGTGGCTGGCAGTCCCGCGGGCGGAGCGTGGAGGCTCGCGGGGAAGACGGCCGTGGCTTGCACGAGCCGGAGTCTGTCGTTGGCACGACCCCGGCGCGACGGCCAACAATACGCGTTTTTTGTCAAAATTTGCGCATCGCCGGCGCCCAAACGGGCGTTATCCCAGCCCACCGATGAATTCCTCAGGTCGGCCAGTCAGGCCTCCGCGCTGCACCGATTAGGCGAAGCCCGCAGACAAATCCTGCCGCCGCGGCCGATAATTAGATGACATGAAGCCGACCGGCGGTTCAAGACTTCGCGCTACGCTCCCGGCGTGGACACACCCGACCGCACGACCAGCAGCGGGATCGCCGTGTTGTGCCGGACCTTGTCGATCGTGCTGCCCAGAAAAAAATCGCCCACGAGCTTGTGCCCGTGCGACGTCATGGCGATCAGATCGCATCCGCTCCCCTGCGCGGTTTTCAGGATCTCGGTCGGCGGGTTGCCCAGCGCCAGCTCCGTCGTCACCACGAGGCCGGTCGCACGCAGGCGCCCGGCGATCGTTTCCAGATAAAGGCGGTCGGCGCGCATCTCATCCGACTCGGCGAGCTTGAGTTGCTCGAAATTCCGCGCGGCAAACCCATCCGCCACGTGCACGAGCAGCAGGGCCGAGCCGAGGCGACGCGCCAGTTCCGCGATGTGCGGCAGGAGGGCTTCGTCAGCGCGGCCGTTTTCGAGGGCAACGAGGATTTTCTTGTACATGGCCGGGAGGTGGGGCCCGTCACCCGCCGCCGCCGGTGATGCCGGCGATGTCGAGCAGAAGCTTCAGGTTGAGTCCGATGATCAAGAGGGTTGTGGTCCAGCCAAGCAGTTTAATCCATCGCGGATTGGTGAACTCGCCCATTTTGGCCCGTTCGCCCGTGAACCGCATCAGCGGCCAGCAGGCAAACCCCAGTTGCATACTCAGGCACACCTGGCTCGCCACGAGGAGTTCGGTCGACTTGCTCTCGCCATACAAGCCGATGACGATGATCGCGGGCACGATCGCGATGGCGCGCGTGATCAGCCGGCGCAGCCACGGGCGCAGCCGGATGTTGAGAAAACCCTCCATCACGATCTGCCCCGCCAGCGTGCCGGTGAGCGTCGAATTCTGGCCGGACGCGAGCAACGCCACCGCGAAAAGTACGCTCGCAAACGTCACCCCGAGGACGCCGTCGAGCAGGTGGAAGGCGTCCTGAATCTCCGCCACCTCCGGATGCCCCGTCTGGTGGAAGGCCGCCGCCGCCAGCACGAGAATCGAGCCGTTGATGAACAGCGCAAACATCAGGGCGAAGGTGGAGTCGAGCGTCGCAAACTTGATCGCCTCCCGCCTGCCACCCACCGTTTGCTCGTAGCGGCGCGTCTGTACGATCGAGGAATGGAGGTAGAGATTGTGCGGCATCACCGTGGCGCCGAGGATGCCGATCGCGACATAAAGCATCGCCGGGTTGCGCAGGATTTCCATCGTCGGCACGAATCCCGCCACCACCGCGCCCACGTCGGGTTTCGCGATGAACAGCTCCACCGCGAAGCACGTGCCGATCGTCGCGATCAGCGTGATGACGACCGCCTCGAGGTAGCGGAAGCCGCGGTTTTGGAGCAGCAGCACCACCATCACATCGAGGGCCGTGATCACGCAGCCCCACACCAGCGGGATACCAAAGAGCAATTGCAGCGCGATCGCCGAACCGATCACCTCCGCCAGGTCGCAGGCCGCGATCGCCAGTTCGCACATGATCCACAGGAACCACACCGTCGGCCGCGAATAGTGGTCGCGGCAGGCCTGTGCGAGATCGCGCCCGGTGGCGATCCCCAGCTTTACGCAGAGGTGCTGGAGCAGGATCGCCATCAGATTCGAAATCATGATGACGGACAGCAGCGTGTAGCCGAACTTCGACCCGCCCGCGAGATCGGTCGCCCAGTTGCCCGGGTCCATGTAGCCGACCGCGACCATGAAGCCCGGTCCGGCAAACGCCAGGCACTTCCGCCAGAACGAGGCGTTGAGCGGCACCGCGACGGACCGGTGCACCTCGGGCAGGCTCACCATCTCGGACGTCCGCCGCCAACCTTGGTCGGGTGACTCGGGCAATGGAGGGGAGGGTTCCATCGTGAAATTCCTCAGAAACGCCGGCTGATCCCGGCTAAAAATATCACATCGGGCGCGGCCCGCGAGAGGCCGATTTTCACTCCACCGTCGAGCTGAGCCTCGGAGCCGAGCGCGCAAGTCAGTCCACAATTGAACAGCGCGACGGCCGCGCCGTCACCCACCGTGGAGATCAATTCGACGAAGCCGCCAACCGGCCCGGCAACCGCATGGCCGGCGGTAACGCTGTTGGTCCATGCCGGCCGGTATCCGCCCCGCTCCGAATAAACCACCGTCGCCTCCGTCATCGCGCCGCCACTCCAGCCCGCCGGCAAATCGAATGCCACGGGGAACAACACGGCGGCTTCGGTCTTGCCGTTCGTCAGGGCCCGGGACCCGGTGGGAAGCTTAAAGTCAACGATCACACCCCAGGCCGTCCCTCCCCCATCGTTGCCCTGGAGATTGAGTTTCGCCCGCAGCGTGACATCGCCGCGGCCGGACCGGGTCTCGTGGCCGCCGCCCGGCAGCGTTTCCCGCTCGCGCTTCCACGGCGCCAGCTGAATGGCGCCCTCCAGACTGGGCGTAAGGCCGAAGCGCAGCGCAAACGGGGCGATTTCCCGCTCGACGACCTCCGCCCCCGCCGCCCGGAAACGCGTGTGGCTGGCGAAATCCATTTCGAGCTGAACGCGACCCGGCTCGATCGTAAAGGGGCCTTCGGTCGCGTCCGGCCGGTCGCTGCTGAATTCCCGCGGGGCGGCGCCGGCCGGGCCGGCCAGAACCACCAACGCCAGCAGGCCACACCACGGGGCGGCGGGAGCGGAGAAGGCGCGAGCAGCGAACATGGCCGAATGCTGAAATCATTTATTTTGAGTAGTCAAAATAAATCCTCGGTTGATTCGAATCCGGGAACCGTTATCGCTGCGCAATGGCGACGAGTACGGTCGAAAACTATCTCAAGCACGTGCTGCTGCTTTCCGAGGGGGCGGAGGACCTGATTCCCATGGGCGCGCTGGCGGAGGCGCTGGCCGTGGTGCCGGGCACGGTCACCACGATGGTCAAGGCGCTGGCCGACGCCGGCCTCGTCGAGCACCGCCCGCGCCACGGGGTGCGCCTCACCGCCGGGGGCCGGCGGGTCGCCCTCAGCGTGCTGCGCAAGCACCGGCTCGTGGAAACTTTCCTAGTCAACGTTCTCAAGATGGACTGGGCCGCGGTCCACGCCGAGGCCGAGCAGCTTGAACATGCGATCTCCGACGAAGTGCTCGACCGCCTCGATGCCCTGCTCGGCCATCCCACCACCGATCCCCACGGGGACCCGATTCCCAGCCGGCAGGGCAAGCTCAACTCCCAGATTTACCCCACCCTCGCGACCTGCGTCCTCGACAAACCGCTGCGCATCGTACGCGTCACCGACCAGTCGGCGGAATTCCTGCAGTTCGCCGAGCAAAACGGTTTGCAGCCTGGCACGGGCCTGCGGGTGGCCGATCGGAATCTGGTCGCCGGGCTGGTCACCTTGAAGCGCGCCGGGACCCGCCCCTTGGTGGTCAGCCTCGCCGCCGCCGGCCGGATCCTCGTCGAACCGGCGCGTTAACGGCCACCGTGGCGGGCGGAACCCCGCCGATCACCACAACCAGTTCAGTCGCAGGATGTGCACCCAGTCCGTCGCGCTGCGGTTAAGTCCACGCGTCAATTCGTAATCGAGCTGCAGGTTTTTCGTCAGGCTCCACAGTAACCCGGCACCGAGCGAGCCCCGCCAGTCGGCCAGGCCGGTCGACGCCACCGCCAGCGTCGTCTCCCTGTAGCCGCCGATCGCTTTCGTCAAATTCCGTTGGAAAAAACCCGTCGCGAGCCAGCGCGCATCGTAGCCGTTGTTGGCATCGTTGCGCACCACACATCCCACCGGAGCATCGCACCCGCGCGGGCTCCCCCGCCCACGTTCATCGCCCATGGCACCAGCAATCCACTCTCCACCGCCCGGTTGCCGACGCCGCCCGAGTTGGACGGCACTTTCACATCGGGAATCACGGCGGCCGCGGCACCGCTGCTGTCGTCGCGCCAGAACGTCCATTTCGTGCGAAACTGGAGATCACCCAGCCCGGAACTCGAAGTCCGCGCACCGCCAGCAGTCTCGTAGGTCTGGCGCAGGAAAAGCTGGAACCCAACCTGCACGTCCACACTGGAGGTAAGCCCCGCGGAAACGACGGTGCCGCCAACTCCCACCGCGGTGTAGATGTTGCCTGCCGCCGGCGCCCGGTCGCGGTCGAAGCCAAGTATCACTCCGTCCATTCTCACCAGCATGTTGCCGGGCGCGACGGTGACCGGGGTCTCGGTAACCTGCGCGGTGCCGCAGGATCCGCCAGCCAGCAACCAACACGCGACCAGCCCGCCGGCGCCCAAACGCCCCAAAAAAATCATGCGGGAGTGAAGGCGAAAGTTCCCGGCGCCCGCCAGTGAAATCCGGCCATAGGCCCGGCGCCCTCACTCCGGGGAGCACCGCACCCCCGCCGCCCGGCCGACTTCCCCCTTGCCGCGCCCGGAAGGCACCGGCCAGAGTCGGGGCGATGTCCCAGTCTTTCGCGCGCCTCGTGTTCGCGGTCACCGCCGTGTTTTTCGCGGCGTTTTTCTTGTGGCCGGTCCTGCAGATCCTGAAGGGCGGATTCATCGACGCGGACGGCAAACTGACCTTCGCCTACCTGGGCGCCCTGCTCGCCGATCCGACCTACCTCGGCGGCCTGCGCAATTCCTTCCTCCTCGCCTGTGCCACGACCACCTTCGCCGCCGCCATCGCGCTGCCGCTCGCGTTCGTCAGCGACCGCTTCCTGTTTCCCGCGAAGGGCTTTCTCGGCTCGCTCATCCTGATTCCGATGATCCTTCCGCCGTTCGTTGGTGCGATCGGCATCAAGCAGATCTTCGGGCAATACGGCGCGCTGAACGCCCTACTGCACCACGTGCATCTCCTCGCGCCGGAGCGGACCATCGACTGGTTTGCGCTGCACCAGTTCTGGGGCATCGCCGTGGTCGAGGCGCTCTCGCTCTATCCGATCATCTACCTGAATTCCCTCGCAGCGCTCGCCAACATCGACCCCGCGATGGAGGAGGCCGCCCAGAACCTAGGCTGCACCGGCTTCCGCCGTTTTCGGAAAATCACGCTGCCGCTTATCCGGCCGGGACTCTTCGCGGGCGGCACCATCGTGTTCATCTGGGCGTTCACCGAGCTCGGCACTCCGCTCATCTTCGACTATAATCGGGTGACCAGCGTGCAAATTTACTATGGGCTGAAGGACATCGGCGCGAATCCCTTCCCGTTCGCGCTCGTGGCGGTCATGCTGTTCTGTTCGATCGCGCTCTACGGCATCGGCAAGGGATTGTTTGGACGCGCCGGTCATGCCATGATGGCGAAAGCCACCACCTCGGGCGGCCCCCGCGCCCTGCCCCGGGCGCAGGGCTGGTGGTGCACGGCGCTCTTCGCCGGCGTCATCTTCGTCGCCGTGCTGCCCCACCTCGGCGTCATCCTCGTGGCCTGCTCGCAGGATTGGTACGGCACAGTGGTGCCGGAGCACTGGACGGCCGACAACTTCCGCCTGGCGCTCGGGCACGACCTCACCGTGCCCGCGATCGCGAACAGCCTGCGGTTCGCGAGTATTTCCACGGTGATCGACATCGTGCTCGGCCTCGCCATCGCCTACGTCATCGTGCGCAGCAAGATTGCGGGCCGGCAGATCCTCGACTTTCTCGCCATGCTGCCGCTCGCCGTGCCGGGGCTCGTGCTCGCCTTCGGCTACCTCGCGATGTCGCAGGAGGGAAAGTTCTTCGCGTTCCTCAACCCGGTCCGCGACCCGACGGTCCTGTTGATCATTGCGTATTCGGTGCGCCGGCTGCCCTACGTCGTGCGCGCTGCGGTGGCGGGTTTCCAGCAGACGAGCGAAACGCTGGAGGAAGCCGCGCAAAACCTGGGGTGCCCACCGTTGAAAGCCGTCGTGCGGGTCACGCTGCCGCTCATCATGGCGAACGTGATCGCCGGCGGGTTGCTCGCCTTCGCCTTCGCGATGCTGGAGGTCAGCGACTCGCTGATCCTCGCGCAAAAACAGGTCTACTATCCGATCACCAAGGCGATCATGGAACTCTTTCAGTTGCTCGGCGACGGCAAGTTCATCGCGAGCGCACTCGGCGTGTGGGCGATGGTGTTTCTGGGGGTGACGATCGTCGGGCTGAGTCTGCTGCTCGGCAAGCGACTCGGCGCGATTTTCCGGGTGTAAGCCCGCGCCCGACACCATGCCCTTCCTCATCGTCGTTTCCCTCCTCTGGGCGTTTTCATTCGGTCTGACCAAGGGCAAGCTCGCCGGGCTGGACGCCACGTTCATCTCCACGGTCCGCCTCGGGCTGGCACTGGCCGTTTTTCTTCCTTTCCTGCGCACGCGCGGGCTCACGGTCCGGACCGCATGCATCCTCGCCGCCATCGGCGCCGTGCAGTTCGGACTCATGTACCTCGCGTTCAACGAGAGCTACCGCTACCTGCAGGCCTACGAGGTGGTCCTCTTTACGATCACGACCCCGGTGTTCGTCACGCTCTTTGCCGACGCCCTGGACCAGCGGCTGCACCGGACCGCCCTCGCCGCCGCCCTGTTGGCCGTGCTGGGGGCCGCCGTGATGGTGGTCAAGTCACCCGACGTGCGGGTCACGCTGACCGGCCTCGGATTGGTGCAGCTCTCCAATGGAGCCTTCGCCGTGGGTCAGGTGCTCTATCGCCGCTTGCGGGCACGCCAGCCGGACCTGCGCGATCGCGAGGTCTTCGGCCTCCTCTACGCCGGAGCTTTCGCCATCGCGCTCGGCGCGATGCTGCTCCGTTCCGGCGGCATGACGCTGACCCGCGATCCCGTCCAACTCGGAACGCTCGTCTACCTCGGCGTGATCGCCTCCGGGCTCGGCTTTTTCCTCTGGAACGTCGGGGCCACGCGCGTCAACGCCGGGACGCTCGCCGTCATGAACAACGCCAAGGTTCCACTGGGCGTCGCCTGCTCGCTGCTGTTTTTTGGCGAGCGGGCCAGCAACCCGTGGCTGCTGCTCGTGAGTTTCGCGCTCATGGCCGGCGCCGTCTGGCTGGCCGGACGGAAACCGCCCAGCCGCAACACCCGGCATTGATGGAGACGCGACGCCCTCGGCGCGTTGCTTTCGAAAACCGCCGCAGGGGCGCCACGGCTTCAGTCCTCTCCCTCACCCTCGCTCGCCCGGGAGGGTCGGCTTCCTACCCCTTCGTCCGATATGTACGCGAATGCCCGTTCGCCGGAATACTGATCGTGTAACTCTTCCCGTCCGGCGCGACGGACATCTTGATCACGTTCGCCGGACACTTCGCGGCATCGGCACCGGTGAGGTTATCGTGATTAGCTACAAACTCGGCCGCGGCATTTTCCTCGTCCGGCACATTGAAACTCCGGTGCACCTGGTAACGCGCCTGCACGGATTTGGCTGCCGCCCGGATCGCGGCGAACGTTCCGGCTTCGCCGCCTTTTTTCGGCCCGTTGTTCATCATCACCACCGTCGGCTCGAGGCTCTGCACCAGCACCGGATTATTGCTCACCGCCAGGCCGTGGTGATTCGTCTGATAGACATCGACCACCCCGACGAGGTTGTACGGGGTAACGAGCCGCTCCTCCAGGTTCCAGGTGAGATCGCCACCATCGAAAAACCGGAACGCGCCAAACTGCAGCACGAACACGGCGCTGTTCGCATTGTCGCTGGTGTCCACCGGCTTGGCCGGCGGCGAACCAGTGAGCGAATTTTTCGCTTTCCGTTGGGCCGCGGTCGGCTCGACGAATTTCTGGTCGGCGCCGATGCAGCGGAGTTCGAGTTTCGGCGCTCCGGTGCCCGCCACCGCGCGCAGGGGGATCACTCCGCCCGGCGCCAGCATCGCGCGTTTCGCCGCGATCTCGCGCCACGGTTTGATCAGGAGCGGAAACGAGGAATTCGGACGCCCGTCCGGATCGCGCTCCGGAATCGCCCGCTGGAAAATCATGCCGATCGGAATCTGCTGCGCCACCTCCGCGCCGCCCCCGAAGTGGTCGACGTGAAAATGCGTGAGCAGAACATAGTCGAGCCGGGTCAGGCCCGCCGCCCTGACCGCCGCGACGATCCGGGCCGGATCGCGGCCACCGGGATTGCCAGTATCGATGAGCACCGATTCGTCATTCGGCGTCACGATCAAGGTCGAGCCGCCGCCCTCCGAGTCGATCCAGTAAACATCGAGGGCCCGATCCTTCTGACCGGCGTGGACGAGAGACCCGGTCGCGACGAGCGCGAACCAAGCAAGGGCAAGGCAGGCAGGGGATTTCATGGGGTAAGTCGGCCCTTCATAACAATCGTCAGAGTCACCCGGTTTCCACTGTAAATTTTGCCCCACGCCGGTGCCAGGCCGCCGCCGCGATTTTGCGCCGACGACTCGGACCGCGCTCCCCGTCGGCCAACGCCGCACCCGACGCGAATTTGCACGGGCCGGGCAATGAACATCCCGCAAGCTGCGAGGCATTTGCTCAAGACGACCATCACCCAGCTGCGCCCCGCAACTTTGTCTTCTGTAGGAACGGCTTTACGCCGCGATGCCTTGCCGAATCGTGGGATAATCCCGCTTCTACAGCCTCAGTCAGCCAAGCCGAAGCAAGCTTCGGAGTATTAGATCCAAAGCGAATGAATGCCGTATTTGGCTGTTGGACAGTATATTGGCGGACGGGGTTTTATGCCATTGACCGACTCCGGCGAAATCAGGGATCTTCGCCGTGGATATACCCCTCCATGACTGCCCCTCCTAAACCGAGGTCGCGGGAATTACTCCCGCGTTATACTCTGTTTCTACTCTGTGCGATCACGCTTGCCCCGGTGGTTTACATGGTTGCCCGCGGACTGATGGCGAGCCGCAACGTCGCCTATATGGACGACATCGACGGCACGTTGATGTTGCTGATCCGGCTCCACGAAGGATCTTCCCTGTCCGACCTCACTCGCTGGCTTTTCGAAGTCTCCAATGAACACCGGATGGCAACGAGTCGGCTACTCGTCACCCTAAGCTACTGGCTGACGGGCACGGTGAATTTCCACATCCTGGGCGTGATCGGAAATCTGTTTGTTTGCGGGCTGTGTGCGTTGCTGGTCCGCACGGCCGGAACGACAGAGCGCCGGTGGGGGATGGCTCTGCTGTTGGTGGGATTTTTATTCCAGCTGCAACATTTCGAGAATTTTTTCTGGTCCGGCTCCTCGATCGACCATTTTCAAGTTCCGCTGCTGGCGGGCGGGGCGATTGTACTGCTGGCCCGGGGCAGCCGGTTGGCCTGGCTGGGGGCGGGCGCTCTGGCTTTGTTGGCAACGTTTACGCTAGCGCACGGCTTGGTGGTCTGGCCCGTGGGCGCCTTGATGCTGGTGGCCGACCGGCACTGGCGGCATCTGACCGGCTGGCTCTTCTTTGGGGCGGTGACGGGCGGGGTGTATTTTTTGACCTTCGAGTTCAACCCCGCGCACCACGTCGACGCCTTTTCCGGCAGTGGAACTATACGCATCCTCCGCTTTTGGCTCGAACTGCTAGGCGCACCCCTCGCGCTGGGAGAACGGAATTTGGCCCCGGCACTCGGCGCGGCGTTGGTGGCCTTGCTGGCCTGGCAAGTCTGGACATTCAGGCTGCGCCGGGAACGCATCGCTCTGCCGCTGGCGCTCTGGGCGATCGGCAGTCTGGGACTCGTAGCCGTGGGGCGCGCCAATCTCGGGGCGGGAGCGCTGAGCTCGCGCTACTATGTCCTGGCGTCGCTCGCGTGGGCCCTCGCGATCTTCATGTTACAGCAACGGTGGCGCGATGAAGCCCGCCCCCACCGTTTTCTCGTCTGGCTGGTCCCGGGATTGGCGATCTTCAATCTCGCCGCGAATCTGAAGTTTGCCGGCGAGGCCCGGCGCTGGATCGCCGAGCGCGATCAGGCCGTCACTGATTTTACCCGTCATGGCCGCGATGGGACCGGCGTGGCGAAATTGCATCCCCACCCCGATCACGCAACCCGCGTCATTCGACAGGCGGAGGAGCTGGACGTGTTCGAAATGCCCAGCGCGTCGGTGGAAAGCCCGCTTCCCGTCACTCTACCCGGAACCGGTTTCTCAACTAGCATCGACCGGTTGGCGGTGAATGAAAACATGGTGACGATCGACGGATGGGCCGCGGTAGCCGGTCGCGTGGCCCGGCCCGGAGATGTGCGCCTGGTATTAATTTCGGCCAATGAAAAACGCGTGCACACCACGATGACGGTGCCGCGATCGGATTTGATCACCACGTTTCCGGGCGAACGTTGGGGTCAGGCGGGTTTTTACTTCGCCCTTCGCCGGTGGCTCCTGCCACCCGAGAGTTATCAGGTGGGGTTTCTGATCCCGACCGCGCGGGGCGCCGAACTCGTGATGACCAAACATCGGTTGGAACTCGGTGACGCCGCAGCGATGATCCAACGGGACAAGGTCGCGCCGAATCGCATCGTCTACGACGAACTCGTGCTGCGCAATCCGACCGACACCGTTTCCGCCGCCCACGGCAAGCCGATGCGGGTTTCGTTCGTCGATCTGCACGACAATCTCGTCCATGTTGATCTCAGCGGCGCCGGCACAATGACGGTCAACCTCGGGTCCGCGACTCCGGTTGAGCCACCGTTGCTGGGGAAGGAGCGCCGGTGGGCCTTTCTGAAGGGGCATGCAACCGTCACGATCAAGGACGCCGACGATTCCACTCATCTGGCAATTTTCTCCGCCCGGCGGCGGCTAGGGATGCGAGGTTCCGCACCCGGGACCGAGCAAGCTGGTGATGGCAAAGCCCAGCTTGCGGCCGTTTCGATCGCCAGCCGCAACGGGCGTTTCGGCAGCGTGCGGGCGGGCAACACCCAGTTTTCGGCGCGAACCGGGATCACGGGGATCGATGCACCCGGAGTGCGATTTTCCGGTCCGGTCAACGTCGGCAACATCACCGCCTTCGGAGACGCCCGGCCGGTCTTCCAACTCGGCTACGCCAAAAACACCCTCATCGTCGGCGGCGATCTCTTTCAACCCAATCGTAGTGCGGTTGCCGTCAGTGGCGTCTGGCGCTTGCGTTTTGTGGCCGGCCAGACTTCCCATGGTGTCCGGCTGCCGGCGCGAATGAACGCGGCGAAGCTTCTTTCCGGCGGACAGGATGTGACGGCGCGAGTGACGATCAACGCGGCGACCCTGCCAAACTAGCAGCCCGTCGGACTTGCGATAGGTTACGTCGGCGCAGCTCGTAGATTTTTTGCGCTGAACGGAGGGGCCTTCCCGGACGGGCTGCTAAAATGTCGCGCCGGCGCGACGGGTCCGGATTCTTGCGCCGAGGGCGACTGGCCGCCCTCGTTCAGGCGGAGACGAGCCCTTTTCGGGCGAGTTGGAGCGTGTGGAGGCGGCGCAAGTTGGAGGCCAAGACACACCAAGGTCCATTCCGTCGCGACCTTGGCGTAGCCGCGCCGCCGGAATCCGGCGGCAACCACAGCGGCGTATCCCGATCCACGTTCACGAGGCGAGTGGCCATGGTCCAGGCACAGCAGCTTTTCGGCCGAAAATGCCAAGGGCATTTTCGTTTAGCAGCCTGTGGGCAGCGCCGGCTGGCCCGCCGGACCGACTCTCGTCTTCCCACCAACTCCCGAACCTAAATCCGACAGGCTGCTAACGGGCAAAAAACGCGTTGATCTTCTCCGCCACGTCGCGAAAGCCGATGTCCTCGCTGTAGACAGCCTTGAACTCCGCAATGGCCGCGTCGGGTCGGCCCAGCAATTCGTAGCACACGCCCAGCTCGTAGGTGACTTCCTTCTTGAGGTCGTCCATCGGGCCGAGTTCGGCGCGCGCCGCGTTGAGTTGCACCACCGCCAGATCGTAAAGCCGCTTGGCCTTGAAACACCGCCCGAGCGCGACGAGCGAAGCGATGCGCACCGGCGCGCCCTTCTGCGCCTGTTGGAACTGGGCGATCGCCCCGTTGATCTCGCCCGCTTCGAGCAGGAGCGCGCCGAGGCTGTAACGTGCCGCCGCATCGTTCGGGTAGCGCTCCACCGCGCGTCTCGCCTCCGCGAGCTTGAAGGCCGTGAGTTCGACCCGCGCCGCCGCAGCCTGCGCCTGCCGGGCCGCGTCGCCGGGTGCCGCTGCCGCCGCAGTCCCGGCCACTCCGGCCCGTTGCTCGAGCACGGCGGTCGCCAGCTCCGACTCCTGTTTTTCCAGCGTGGGATCCGTCCTGCCCGCGGGCTGCTGCCGCGCCTTGCGAATCCATTCGAGCGCGGCGTCAAGGTTCCCCAACTGCCGGTACGCCTGCGCCACGGTGCGATGGTGATTGAGATTCTGCGGCTCCCGGCCCGCGGCCGCCAGCGCCTCGGCCAGCGCACTTCGCGTCGTCGCGGCGGAATTCGTCAGGCCTTCCCCTGCCGCCGGCGCGACCGCCGCCGGCTCCATGCGCAGCTTCTCCCGAAACGTGCCCGCCTTTTCCCAGCCGACCTTCGCCACGGTTTGCGCCACCGAGGCCTTGCGCATCAAGGCCTGCGCCTCCGGGCTCACCGGATCCAGCCGGAGAATCTCGTCGGCCGCCTTCAGCGCATCGGCCATGAACCCCGCGGCGAACCACGCTTCGCCGAGTGCCAGCAAATTGGCGCGGTTGGCGGGCTCGATTTCCCGCACCGCGTCGAGCGCGAAGGCCGCCGTTTCCCGCAGCCCCAGCCCCTGAGCCGCCTCCGCAAGCAGTTTCAAGGCCACCACGTTGGTTGGATCCCGGGCGAGTGAGGCTTCCGCCGCCGCCAGCAGCCTGGCCGGATCCTTTCGTCCGCCACCAAACATAAACGGCGCAGTCGAAAGGCCACTCGATACTTTCGCCATGAAGCCGCCCTTCGCCGCCCGCGCCTGCCGCAGCTGGGCGACCCGTTGGAGCCGGCGCACCGGGAGGCAGCCAGGCGAGGCCTTGAGCACCTGCGTCGTTACCTCGATCACGTAGTCGAAATTTGTCCGCTCGAGGGCGACACGGGCATTTTCCACCATTTTTTGCTGGCGGGACTCCAGCGCGGTGATCGGAACTTCAGCCATACGGGTGCGTGCAACGAAATCGCCCCGCTGCGCCCGGTCAACGCTGGACCGGCAGCGTCGCGAGTTCCTCGTCCGTGTAAGGCTGCGCGTGCAGGATGATCGTGCGGCGCATCAGGCCGATCGTCGCCGGCAGCACCGGCGGAGCATCATGCCCCCAGCTGCGACGAATATACGTCAAGGCTGCCGCCAGGGCTTCGTCGGAGAGCATTTCCAGGGCCGGCATGGCCTGGCCCGAGCGGCCGGATTTCCCTTTGAGGACGATCCGCGCGAGAACCTGATCCGCGCCCAACACCCAGCGGGAATCGACCAACGGCAATGCCACCCCTGCGAGCCCGCGACCGTCCGGCTGATGGCAGGCCACGCAGACGCTGGCGTAGATCGTGCGGCCTTTTTCAAACAATTGCTGTTCCGCGGCGGTGAGCGGAACCGGGCCGGCCCCGAATTTTCCGGGCCAGATGAACCGCTGCAACAATTCGCCCGTCCCCCGGGCGATCTCGGCGTCGGGGCTCGTGGCGGCGAGTTCGAGTTCGCGCGGCAGCGCGGCGAGCTTCCGCGTGGCGGAGGAGCGAACTCCATTCAAGAGCGCCATCCGCTGCCAGCGCGGCTGCCCCTCCGACCGGACCAGGGCGAAAAGGCGGTTAATTTTTTCCGCGTCGCCGCCCTGGGCGATCGCCGCCGCCACGGCTTCGAAGGCACTCGCACGGCCTTTGCCCGATTCACGCCACTCCGGAGCAGCGGCGAGCCGCTCCAAAAACGCGAGTTCCCGACCCGCGAGGCCGCTGACGACCGCCGGCACGAGGAAGGGCGCCTCGACCTCCGCCCGCAGCAACCCGGCCAGCATCGCGGCGGTGGCCGGCTCCTGCGCTTCGCCCAGCGACAACGCCGCCTGCAGGCGAACTTCGCGCGAGGGATCGCGGGCGTGCTTCCCGACACCCGCCAAGGCCGCCGCGTTGCCGGTCGCGAGCCAGGGTTCGCTCAACCGGATCGCGGCCGCGCGCAGCTTCGGCGACGGGTCCTCCATGACCCGGGCGACGGTCGTCTCGTCGAGCGCACCGATTCCCTCCAGCGTCCACAAGGCTTGCAGCCGTACGGGAGCGCTGGCGTTCGCGGCCGCGGCCAGCGTCCGCAATTGTGGCGCGACGGATTTATCCTCCCGTTCCACCAGCAAACGGCGGGCCGTATCGCGCCACCAGCCGTTCGGATGCGAGAGATTTTCGACAAGTTGCGCCGCCGAGGCCTTCGTCAGCGCCGGGACCGGGCCCGCTTTTTTCGCCTCATGTACGACGCGATAGATCCGGCCCCGCCCGGACGGCCCGTCCAATCCCCGTTCAAGAATCTGCCGCCGCAGGTAGCTCGTCATGTACTGCCGGTGCTGGATGAGGCCGCGATAGAGATCGACCACGTACAGGGTACCGTCGGGAGCGGAATAGACGTTGACCGGGCGGAAGCGCTCGTCCGTCGAGGCCAGAAATTCCCGGCCCTCGTAGGCATTCCGGCCGCTCAGGATCCCATTGTCGTCGGTGATCACCGCCCGGCGAACGATATGCGCGGCGGGCTCGGCGACGAAATAGTTGCCGTGGAATTCGGCCGGAAAATTATCGCCACGGTAAATCGCCGGGCCGCACACCGCCGTGAAGGTTTTCAGTGTCCCGTCTTTGCGGAGCTGCCCTTCGGTGTAGCCGCGGTTGACCCCCGGGTTGACGCGGATCGGCCAGACCTCCTGCTCGGTATCGGCGAGTTGGTAGACGCCGGTCGACCCGGCGGCCACGCGATTCGTCACGACGAGGTTCGGGTTTCGCGCCGGATAATGCGCCGGCACCAGATCCACGCGAATGTAGTTTACGTTGATCGTGGTAAACAGCCGCCCGTAGTCGTCCATGGCCTGGCCCCACTGCCCGCGATGCACTACGGGCGACTCGCGCCACTTTCCGTTTTGCAGCCGGAAACGGCGGCCGTAATAGGCCGCGCCGATCCAGTTGTCCAAACCCCAGAGCAACGCGTTGGCGCCGAGTTCGGGATTCGCCTCCGCCGTCGAAAAGTCCGTCGCGATCGCCACTTTCTCGTCCGCCCGGCCATCGCCGTTGGTATCCCGCGCGAACCAGAGATTCGGCGGTTCGCCCACGAGCACACCGTGCTCGAGCACCTTGATGGCCCGGACCAGCCCGAGTCCATCCATGTAGACCGTGCGCTTGTCCATCCGACCGTCGTGGTCGGTGTCCTCCAGGACCACGACGCGGTTGACCGGCTGGTTTTCGCCGCGGCCGTCGACGTCGGGCATGTAGCTGTGCATTTCCAAAACCCACAGACGCCCCTCGGCGTCGAAATCGAGCGCCACGGGATCGCTGATCAGGGGATCGCTGGCCACGAGTTCGATTCGAAAGCCCGCCGGCAGCCGGAACGATTTCAAGGCCGCTTCGGGCGACAGCACCGGGGCGGCCGGAACCTTCCACTCGGCCGGAGGCGGCGGCTGCACCGTTCCGGCCTTGTCGGACGAATCGCCCAACTGGGCGAAAAGCGGCGCGGACAGGGCGAATGCGAGAGCGGCGGAAAATGCAGAACTACGGAACAACATCGTTGGGACGGCGTGGGGTCAGACCGAACGATGCACAGTCGCGGCCGGTTGCGAATCCGCAAATGCTCGTCGAGCCCGGTTTCGCGAGCGGAAGCCGGTTTCATTTGCATTGACGCTCTCTTCGGCTTGTCGCGACCTAGCCGGCAGTTCACCGCACCCCACGATGAAAAAGACCCTTCTGGCGATCGGCGCCCACTACGACGACTGCGTCTTCGGCATTCCCGGCATCCTGCTGCAGGCGGTGCGCAAGGACTACCGCGTGGTCATCCTCTCGATCATCGGCGATTACACGCAATGGCCACCGGCCAAGGGCCGGGCGAAGGAGCTCCGCGAAGTCAGCGAGACGCTCGCCCACTATCACGGCATTGAAATGCGTTTCCTCGACTACGCCTCGGGGCGGTTTCACCTGAACGAAGAGACCAAGCGCGACGTCGCGAAAGTCGTGGCGGACGTAAAACCCAATATCGCGTTCACGCTCTGGCGCGACGACCGCCATCCGGATCACGAGGCGGCCTCGGCCATCAGCCGCGCGGCCTTGAGCCTGCCGAGTCTCATCCTCGGCGATGCGACCCTGAAAGCGCCGGAAACTTTTCTCTACGACAACGGCCCCGGCCACACGATCGGCTTCGAGCCCAACACCTTTGTCGACGTGAGCGACGTGTGGCCCTCCGCGATGGAATGGCTGGGCCGGCTGATGGAGTTTGTGAACCAAAAGCCGCAGGATCCGCTGGCGCCCGACGCGACACAGACCGCGCGGACTGCGCTGGCCCGCTATCGCGGCGCCAGCTGTGGCGCCCAATTCGCGGAGGCCTATTGGGCCATGCGCGTGCGCAAGTCACAGATCTTGTAGCCGGGCGCCGGCGCGCACCTCACGGCGACAGGAGCTCGCTGAACAGCCGACGCTCGATCAAGTCCGGTTTCTTCGCGTTGAATTCGTTGGCCTGGATCATCGCGCCCGAATGAAACCAGACCCCCATCAATTCGCCATTCCGGGTGATCGCCGGCAGCGCGCGAGGATCGCTCGCCTTGCCCGCCACTGTGCGGTTAGCCCAGCCCCGCGCCGGGCCGGCGAAGGTGCGCACCCAGTATTCGCGCTCGTTGGAGAGCACGAGATCGTCGTCCCCGTCGGCATCGAGATCCACGAACCGCAGGCCCTGGTCGGCGCCGCGCGCATCCACGACACATCCCGGTGTGGGCAGGGCGAAGGACGCGCGGGTCCATTGTGCATTCGTGGAGTTCCATAAAAACACGGCGTTCTGGGTGTCGTTGTTCACGATCAGATCGGAAAAACCGTCGCCATTCAGATCGCGGAAACGCACACCGCGGTCGACGCCATCGCGCGCAGTGAACAGCGGTGAGCCATCGGCCTCGGCGGGCAACCGACTCTTCTGCTCTACCCACCGGCCGTTTTCGAAATGCCAAACCGCCGCCCGTTGCGCGGTGGCCACCGCCAGACCGGCCCGACCGTCGGGCGCCGCGGTGAAAAAGCGCACGCCCGTCGGCTCGGACCGCGCACCGTTCTCCGTCGTCACCAACGCCACGGGCAGCGGCGTTTCGCGCCAGCGTTTCTCCGCGGGCTGCCAGACACGGGTGATCTGGCGGTGCGAGTTGCCGATGACGACATCGAGGAAGCCGTCGCCATTCACGTCGATGAGCCGCACGCCGTTGTCCGCGCCCGTGGCCGAGCGCAGCGGGGTGCCGGCGAGGAGATTCGTCGTGAGACGATCGAGAATCTCCCGGCAGTTGAGAAACTTGACGCGCCGCCCGTAGGTGCGGTCGGCGTAGTCGACCAGCGCCGCCGGGTGCGCCGGTAGGCAGTAGCCGTGGGGATGAAAGCAAATCGTCTGCAACCCCTGCTTGACCACCACGAGGTCCAGCGCGCGCTGCCAATCCTCCACGACAAGCGGACTGCCGGCCTGGTAGGCATGCACCCCGTGTGCGTCACCCGGCATCACGGGCGGCAATTCCCAGAGGAGGCCGTTGATGACGTAGGGATACGGGTAGTTGATGACCGTGTTGACGAACTGCTTGGTGAACGGAATGCCCGTGACAAAGCGACCGAACCGCTCGCGGCCTTCCCCATCGAGCACCCGGTCGCGCGGCAGCGTTTGGTCCGCGGAGGTGAAGATCATGAAAATGCTGCTGTCCAGCGCGAGAAAATCCCCGGCGCCGGTCCGCCGCGGAAAAACTTCCGTGTAGAAACGCGGCGAAGTCGTGTTGCGCGCGTCGCAGCCCGGCATCCGCCACGCCACGGGCGAACGACCGGTGGCAACCTTGAGACCCGCGACGCAATCGAGGAAATCGCGAATGCACCATTCGAGGCTGTCACCCCGGCCGGACGGATCGGTGCGAAAATAAGGCACGGGGTGCGAAAAGGTGTGCGCCTCGATGGACAATCCCTCCTGCAACATCCGCTGCAGCCACGCATCGCCCCGGTCCGCCTGGAGCGTGTAAATCGAGATCGGTGCGCGCCCGTCAATCTTTTGCAGCCGCTCGATCGTCGGCTGCAGGAACTGATAATAGAACGGCGGCAATTTTGCGAGGGCCATCAACTTGAACGGCGAATTCGAACGCCCCATGTCGTCGATCGAAAGTTGGACGACCGCGTCAACCCCCTCCTCCCCCACCCACATGGGCGTGGTGAGCTTCGCCGTCGCCAAGTCCGGATAGTAGGGATCCAACGCATCGAGGTAGGCGAACCGCGAACCCACCCGGTCGTCGGCCCGTGCCACCGCGAGGCTGGCCGCCAGCGTGAAGCCGGCCCACGCCCACCGCCAAATCCGCCCGCTCGGCCGCAACATCATTTGAGGCTGTAGAGGTATTCGAGCAGATCGTTGAGCTGCTGCGCCGTCATGGTTTTTTCCAGACCCTCCGGCATGAAGGAAACCTCCGACGGTGCGATCGACTGGAGGTCCGTCCGCGCAATGCGCGTTTCCGCGAGCGAGACGGAACGCAGGTAGACCGCATCGGACGTTTCCCGGGCGATGGGCCCGTGGGCGGTCTGGCCGTCTTTCAACTTGAGCGTGTACGCACGGAAGTCCGGCACGATGGTGGAACTCGGAAACACGATCGATTCGAGGAGCGCGACGGTGCGGCGAATGGCCCCGATGCGCGAGAGATCCGGCCCGAGCCGGCCGCCCCGCCCGTTCACCTCATGACAGACCGAACACATGGCTTCCTTCGAAAAGAACACTTGCTCGCCCCGCTTGGGATCGGCCGCGGCCGAACTCATTTCGAAACCGAGCTTGCCGAGGTACTGCGCTTGTTCGGCCAGGGTCTGATGCCGGCGCTCGAACAACGGCTGCGCCGCCGTGCGCACCTCCGCCGAAGGCATCGGGCCAAAAATCTCCTCCAGTTCGTCGGCCGTCACCGCACTCGCGCCGGGCGAAACCACCAGTGCCCGGGCGAGGGCCACGGCCGTCTGGGCGTCCCGGGTATTGTGAAACGCCGGGGTGAGCAGCGGCGCGGTGAGCGGACCGGCGGTCGCGATAAATTTGATGAGCGCCAGGCGTTGCGCCGGATCGAGCCGCGCTGTCCCCAACGTGGTGGCAGCCGTCACCGGCAGCAGCGGATCGCCCGCCGCGGTCAACTGGGCGGTGAGCCGCTCGAAGGTCGCCGCATCGAGGGCCGTGCGGGGCGCGCGAGTGGCGAGCGCCGCTGTGCGGATCTCGGCGGAGACGTCCGTGCGTCCACCCAGTTCGCCGAGCACCTTGTCCAGCGTCGCCAGCTTGCGCAGCCGCACCACCGTCAGGGCCTCGCGTTGCAACACGGCTTCCGAACCGCGCAGGATTCTCTCCAACGCGTCGAGCCAGACCGGTGGCATCGCATCGAGCTGGCTGCGACCAAGCACGCCGAGGAGTTCGCGCCGCGTGGCCAGCGGTGTCGTCCCGTCGACGAGGGCCCGGGCGACGAACTGCTGCACCTTGTCGTCTGACGCGGACGCCTGCAATGCGGTCCCCAGTGCCTGGGTCCGGGCTTCGTCGAGCGCCGGGTGGTGCACCCACTTCGCCACCACCAAGAGGAGTTCCGGCGTCCAGCCGGGCCGGTGGGCCAGGGTCTCGACCACGGCGGTTTGCAGGTCGAGATCTTCACTGGCAAGGAGCGGCGCCAGATGGGCCCGCGTCAGTTGAGCGTTCGTGCCGTGGATGAACGTGCTGCCGCGATAGGGATTGACCGCGCGGTTGCCCACGTTGCGCGGCAATTCAGGAGCGGGACGTTCGACGCCGTTCATCTGATCGACCGCGATCAGCCCGGCCCGCCGCACTCGCGGATTCGGGTCCTGCAGCGCAACCAGCGTGGCATCGAAGGCCCCGATGCGAATGAGCGCATAGATCAGGCTGTGCTCCAGGAACGGATCGAGGGCGCCGCGACGCAGGCTCGCGAGCAGTGGCTGGACCGCCTCGGCCCGGCCGATCCGCCCGAGCGCCTCCGCCGCTTTTCGGCGTTGGGGCGCACCGTCGTACACCACGATCCGCGTCAGAGCCGGAAGCGACGCACGATCGCGTTCGACGCCCACGCAGTGCAAGGCCACCTCGCGCAGATTCGCGTCCGGGTGGTCGAGCGCGGCACGCACCGCCGCCCGCGCCTCGGCGGTGCCGATGCGGGAAAGAACATAGACGGCTTCCCGGCGCGACCGGGAGGCGTCCGCCGCATTTCCCCGCACCAGCGATGCGAGCGGAGCGACGGCGGCGTTCCCGCGCTTGACGAGTTCCTCCACGGCACGCGCACCGACCTTCGGATTTGGCCCGGTCAACAATCCCACCAGCTGCCCGGGGGGCAACGTGCCCCACGCAAGCTGGTTGCCCCACGGATCGTCGCTCCGCGGTGCAGTGGCGCGACGGACGCGATAGATCGAACCCGTCACCTCCGCCTTGGCGATCTTCTGGGTGGGGCACGCGTAGTTGAACCACGAGCCCATATCGACCACGAGCACACTGCCGTCGGCATCCTCGAGAACGTCGGTGGGATGGAAGTCCCAATCGGTGGTGACGATGAAATCTTTATCGACCGAACGCAGCGTCGCACCGTCGCGGATCAGCGAGTGTTGCTGGATCCGCCGCACGTTGAACTGCGTCGACAGCAGCGAGCCACGGAAGCCGGGCCCGAAGTGATCCGACTCCAGCCGAACGAGACCGCAAAGCGCCGCCGGATAGGCCGCGCTGAAGGCCGTGAGCGGTTGCAGCAGCGGACCGGTACGGGGAAATTCCGCGAGCGTCGGTTCGTCATGCCGCGGATAAACGCCCCCTTCGACATAGTGGAGCAGCATATCGCCGGGATATTGGTCCGCCGTGCCGATGAGATCGCCGGTCTCGGTGAACGCCAGTTCCACGGGGTTGTCGAAACCGCCGCCCGCGACGCGTTCGAGCCCCGTGCCATCGTGCCGGCAACGCCACACGAGCGAAGCGAGGCCTTCCAGATGCTGGCCTTCGCGCGTGTCGATCCGATAACCGTGACGCCCCTGGGTCCAGTAGAGCCAGCCGTCGGGTCCGGCAAACGGCCCGTGGATGTCGCAGCCGTTGCCGGTGAAACCGAAACGGCCGACGAGTTCCTCGCGCCGGTCGGCAACGCCGTCGCCATCGGTGTCGGTGAGTTTCCAAATCGCCGGGTGCGACGCCACATAGACCGCGCCATCGCGCCACAACACGCCCTGCGGAAAAATCAACTGGTCGGCGAAGACCGTGCGCTTGTCGAATTTGCCGTCGCCGTTCGTGTCCTCCAGCATGACGATCCGGCCGAGTTTCAGCGGTACGATCTCGGGGCCGGGCAGATTCTTTCCCGTGCCCTCGGCGACAAAGAGCCGGCCGCGATCGTCGAAGCACGCGAAAAGCGGATACTTCACCAGCGGATCGGCCGCCACCTGCTCGACCACGACACCGTCGGCGGTGCGAAACGCATCGGCGCAACGACCGGGTGAAAGGCCAAGGCCCGCGGCCAGGCCAAGGGCAAACCCGCGAAGGGGTGTTTGGAAGAGCAGCGAAGTCATCGGGGAATCAAGCGGAGAGCGTGGCGCGGGACAGAGAGGCCCTGGATTCCGATTGCCACCGACTGGCACGGCAGGTCGCCGGGCCGTCGTCAGCAAAGGGACGGACATATCCCTCGTAAGAAAATCGCGCGGATCGCAAGCCGATATCGACCGCACCGGAGCATTCGCCGGGCGATTGAACCGCTCCCCTCGAACGCTAACTGCCCGCCGACTACCGATCGACCGCCCACGCCACGCTGTTGACGAGCAGCCGGCGGAACTCGGCGTTCTTGAAATCCTCGGCATCGCCGAGTGACGTGTAGAAAATCCGTGCGTCGCGCGGTCCGTAGCGCCGGGTCCAGGCCACCGGCTCGGACTTCAGTTCGATCTTCTGGCCGACCGCAACGGGCGTCGTGCCGACCAACAGGGGCATGGCGTCCGGCACCAGCGGGCTGACGATGTAAAGGGGACAGTGACCAACCAGCTTGGCCAAATCGAGCCCCTGTGCGATGGAATGGGCCGCCGCACCCGCCGCGAACGCGACCGCGGTCGTCTTATTGTTGCGATAGTAAGTCGTGTAGTGGCCCCCCAGCACTTCGGGATCGAATCCTTCCCACGTGGCGAGTTCCGGATCGGGAAGCTTCTCGTTGCGGGCGAGCGCGAACGCGTGGCAGGCCGTCCGGATGCCAATCAGCGGCTTGCCGGCGGCAAGGTGAGCCCGCACCGCGTCGAGTTGCTCCTTCGGCGGAAAGCGGCGCCGCACGCTGAGGAAGAGGACGTCGGCATCCTTGAGCGCGGTCACCAGGCCCGGGAAGTGATGCTTGTTCTGCGGGTCCGCGGTGACGATCGTGACCCGATAACCGCGCGGCTTGAGTTCCTTTTCGGCGAAAACCGGCAGCGACTCCCACGTGTGATACTCCTCTTCACCGATCATGAAGACGACATGAGTCGGAGCGGCGGACAGCGCCGCTCCGCGACCCGATACAATCAGCAGCGCAGTCAGGAGGAGGAGGCGTGAGAGCATGAGGCAGAGGATTGAATCGAGGGATCGAGCACCACTCGTTGGAGCCGCTTGTTGAACCGAAAGCGGCGGGTATGCGGGTGAGCCCGAATATGCGCCACGACTACAACCGCTGCAAGAAGTCCAGGGCCTTGGCTTCGAAGATCGCCTGCCATTCCGGCGCCAGCAGGCAATTGCTGTCCTCCAGCGCGTGGCCCACATTTCTGAGCTGCTCGGCGGTCGCGGCGTAGTGGATGTAGCCGTTGGAGTAACCCGCCACAAAAGTCAGCTCATGCGGCGAGGCCTTCTTGATGTTCAGCCCGATCCGCACCGTCAGCTCTCCCGGAAAAGTAACCAAGCGGAAGTCACCGATCCGGATCCCCATCACCTCCACTTCCATTGTTTTTCCCGCCGCCTGGTTGGTCGCCTGATTCGTCTTCAACAATGCCAGGTTGGTCTGGAGCCTCACCAATCCCTCCATGATGTAGATGTTGGCGGTGTAATCCTGCATGCGTTTGCGATTATCGGCATCAAGAGTGAGCAGGTCGCTTCGCCCCATCGCCTTTTCCCGCAGGTAGCGCTGGGCATCGCCGAGGGGAAACTCGCTGGAGTAATTGTACCGCATGACCATCGGGAGGTAGGTCTTCAGATTCAGCGGCGTCCCCTTCAAGGACTGCAGCAACCGGACCTGTTCTGCCTGCAACTCGGCGATGACATGGGCGTTGTTCGCGCGGGGCAGCGCCAGGGTCTCGTTGATCACGTTGAACACCCCGCTCTCCTGCGTCTGGATCTTCTTCACGGCCCGCAGGGTGCTCAGGCCCAGCCGGTTTCCCAGCGGCTCGGGATCCCGCAGGACGGTGTAGTCCTTGTAGAGGATCGGAGCGACATCACCGGCGCAGCCCTGCACAAAAAGCGCGACCGCGCCATTTCCGAGATTCTCCTCGATGACCTTCGCGGCAAATCCGTTGACGTCCGCCGAATTCGCCCCGTGCGGCGACGAAAGGTTGGGATGCATCGCAAAATTGAAGAGCACCGCCAGGGGCTGGCCGTTTTTCCGATCCAGCCGGATCACCCCGATCTCCGGATCGACCGGGCCGACGCCCGCGATCTCGCTGTCGGCGGGCAGCGCATAAGCGTGGCGCAGATCGGCCTCCCGCCCGTTCTTCAAACGGACGCGCCGGTTCTCCATGATCTTGTCCTCGTGTCCCGCGCCTGCGCCGACAGAGACCGGGACCATGTTGGCCCAGGCCTCCTTCACCGCCCGGATCGTGCGCTGCTCGATATCCGCGCAGATCGAGCCGTGGCGATGGGTGGCATTGAACATGATATTCTTCGGGAGAATCTTCAGGTCCTGCTGCAACTGGGCCCGAACATTGCCGATGTAGTCATTTCGGATCGATCCGATCTCGGCCACGGCGACGGCATCGACCGAAACGATCACCGCCCGCGTGGTCTCATTGCCGATCA
Source organism: Opitutus sp. (assembly GCA_009695065.1). The sequence continues at coordinate 127,982 of SIBR01000001.1, forward strand.
CCAGAGCCGTCACATACCACGGCTCGTTCGCCAGGGGCACCCCGGGAACGGTGATGTCCACTTTCGCGACCCCGGCCCAGAGTTGGGAGGCGGCCGCGGCCGCCGGCAGCCGGGGCGCCAGCAAGGCGACAGTCACGATCGCGGTGGTGCGGCGCATCAATCCAAGGATCCGCCGGGAATTCCCCAACCAAAGCGACTGAACGAACCTGCGCGAACGGAGTGTTTTTATAAAATTGGTGCCCGTGGGGGCCGACGCACCGAAGATCACTTTCACGTGGTGGATGACCTCAGTTCGGAACGTTTTCAAATCCGAGGCGCATCGAAACGCGAATCGTCATCAGCGGCGACGGGGAACGTCACGGGGGTTGATTGATTTCATGCGCGGGTGCGATCCATGCAGCAAGAATCGACCAACGCCAGCGCTCGGTAGACCTGGCCTCCCGTTACGCAAAACCGCACTAGGGCATCGCCAGCACCCACCCGTTCGCGGCGAAGGGAAAATTGGCGCGGCCTGGAACGTGCGGTCTCGGCCCGTCGCCCTGCCACCGCGCGGGCAACCTTCAGCAGCGCTCCGAAGCCCCACGCCGCACCGGTCGGTTCGCCGGCCGGGCGATGCGCGCTGCCGGGCCGGGCCTAAAGCCGCTTCAAGATGTCGAGGGCTTTCGCTTCGTAAAGCGCCTGCCACTCCGGCGCCAGCAGGCAGTCGCTGTCCTCCTGCGCGTTGCCCACGTTCTTGAGCTGCTCGGCGGTCGGAGAATAGTAAATGTACCCGTTCGAATACCCGGCCACAAAGGTGAGCTTGTGCGGCGAGGCCTTTTTAAGATTGAGCCCGATTTGCACGGTCAATTCGCCGGGAAAGGTCACCACGCGAAAATCGCCCACCCGGATTCCCATGACTTCCACCTCGATGGTCTTTCCCGCCGCCTGATTCCGCGCTTGATGTTTCGTCAGCAGCGCCAGGTTCGTCTGGAGCCGCGTCAGCTCCTCCATGATATAGATATTCCGCGTGTATTCCTCGATCCGTTTGCGGTTTTCGGCGTCCAGCGTGATCATGTCGATCCGGCCGATCATCTTGTCGTGCATATACCGGTAGGCGTGCGACGAGGGAAAATCCTTGGAGTTGTTGTACCGCACCACCAGGGGAACATACATCTTGAGGTTGAGGTAGGTGCCCCTGAGGGATCGGACCAGTCGCAATTGCTCCGCTTCCAGCTCCTTGATCCGCCCCGCGTTGTCAGACCTCGGGAGTGAAAGGGTCTCGTTGATCACCTTGAAAGCAGTGGTCTCCGCGGTCTCGATTTTTTGCACCGCCCGCATCGTGCTAAGACCGAGCATATTGCCCAACGGTTCGGCATCCCGGGGAATGGCGTCCTCCCGATACAAAAACGGGTTGATGTCGCCGCCGCAGCCCTGCACGAAAAGCGCGATGGCGCCATGGCCGAGATTTTCCTCGATCACCTTGCTCGCAAATCCCGTGACGTCCGCCGAATTTCCGCCATTCGGCACCGACTGGATCGGATGCATGGCAAAATTATAAAGCACGGCCAGCGTCCCACCGCTCTTCCGGTCCAGTCGCAACACCCCGATTTGCGGATCGACCGGTCCGACGGAAGCAACTTCCTGGTCGGCGGGAAACGAATACGCCTGCCGGACATCGGCATCGCGTCCGTTCTTCAATTTGACCCGCCGGTTTTCCATGACCCGGTTTTCGAAGCCGGTTCCGACCCCGACCGTGACCGGCACCACCTTCGACCACGCTTCCTTGACGGCTTGGACCGTGCGCTCCTCGACGTCTCTGCACGGCACCCCGTGGCAGTGACTGGCGTTAAACATGACGTTCGCCGGCACGACCTTGAGCTCCTTCTGGAGCCGTGCCCGGACATTGCCGACGTAGTCGTTGCGGATACTGCCGATTTCGGCCACTGCGACGGCGTCGACCGTGATGATCACTGCCCGCGTCGTTTCGTTGCCGATCACCAGGGCCTTCACAAAAAGCGGATCGTTGACCAAGCCCACTTCCCGGTTGGTGATGTCCACCTTGGCCGCGCCCGCCCAGAGATGACTGTCGGCCGCGATGGTGGCTGGAGTCGCCCCCAGCACCACGAGGGAAAGTAAGATTCCGAACCTTCGGCGGACCGGCTGAAGCGCCGTGGCGGACGACTGCGCGTGCTGGCACCATTTTGACGAGTTGGTTTTCATTGGGTAGGGGTGGGCAGAATTCAAAAGGTCAAACGTGGTTCACGCGCAACGTCGATCGAAGTGACGCGAGATAAATTTACTCAAGATTTTGGGGGACTTAATCGAATATCGCTCCACCCGGTTAGCGGACGCAGGCGAGTCCTGATTATACCGGGCCCGGACGGTCGCGACCGCACGTCTTCGCCCAACACGATTCGTCATAACCGGATTTGTCGGACGAGGCCGGCAACCTCATTGATTTCATTTTTTCGATCAAAACCTCCACGCCGTTTCCGCGCAGACCAGCCGGCCTTTCACGATTGTGTAGATTGGAATCGAATAATCCCCGGCAGAAGCCCGCGCCGCGATTCTCCTTGTTGATGGTCCAAAGCGGGCGGTCGTCGCGAGGCTTTTGGACGCCTCCGAGCTCCGCCGGGTGCCAAGGCCACCGGATGGCCGGCCCCCCGCAGATCCCATGGAGCGGCAATGAGCTTTAGCCAGATACATCCAAGCGTGAACGAATTTTTCCCAGCGCCGGAACGATATCCCGACCGGGTGCAGCCGGCGGCTCCGCCGGCTGCACGCCAAGGTTAGTAGCGCCAGTTGATGCCACCGAGCAACTGGGGACCCGTGCGAAAATTCCGGCCACGACGGCCGCCCTCGAATTCCTGAGCAAGTTCCTGCTCGTCGAAGATATTCCACATATCCAAATAGAATGAGAAGTTCTTGTTAATCTCATAGACGGTTTTGATATCGGAGATTCCCGTGGCCATCCGGTATTGAAGGCGGGCTTGGCTGCTCGACACACTGACCAGCCGGCGGCCCACGTAGTTATACTGAAAGCGTATCGTGAGGGGAAAGCGGATGTAGGAGATGCCGGCATTACCGGTTTCGGGGATAAACCCGGCGACCTTGGTGGTGGCGACCGTGCCGAAGTAATCTGTCTGCGTCTCGTTCCGGGAGTAATTGGCATAGACGCCAAACCCCTTCCATATTCCCGGCAGGAATGTGAACTGCTGTTGGTAGGCCAGTTCGAATCCCCGGACGCGCGCCGAACCGCCATTCAATTGAGAAGTATAGGTGTAGCCAAGATACTGGCCATAGTCACCACCCTGATCCTGGATGATGGAGCCCGAAAGGGTGTAGATGAATTGCTTGATCTCCTTCAGGAAGACGCCGGCTGAAAATACACCGACCGGCTCAAAATAATATTCCACCCCGACGTCGAAGTTATTGGCGGTTTGCGGCTTCAAGCTGGGATTGCTGATCACCAAAGTGCGTTTGATGTTGTCGACCGTCGTATTGGGAATCAGCTGGCCGACCGATGGCCGACCGATGTTCGTGGCGTAACTGGCCCGGATGAGCAGCCCGTTAGCCATGGCATACTTAAGATGTAGTCCCGGAAACACCTGGCGGTACTCGCCCTTCGCCCGCTGGCGTCCGCTGTATTGGGCCGTCGTACGGCGAATGATTTCCGCGGGAGTCAGGGGGCCAACAAATGCGGCCCGCAGGGCGACCTCGGCAGGGGTCACTTCGTTCTTGGCGCCCTCGCCATTCGTCTTGGTCTGTTCCACTCGCAGGCCGCCTGTGACCTGTAATTTGCCGAGTTCGATATTGCCCATGATGTAGGCGGCATTGATCGACTCTTCGAACTTCATCCGATTGGCCAGGGCTGTTCTCGTCCGCAGATCGACGTCCTCGACGAACAGGGAGGGATTGTCACGCACCGCGGTCTCCAAGCTCGGTCCAGGCTTGTAACTTCCGCCCGGATTCCAGCCCCAGGTCGCCCAATTCAGAACCGGGAGAAGCGGATATTTACCCAAACCGCCCCAACGCCGGATGTCCGGGTTGACGAACTGCGCAAGATTGTCGTCGTTGAGCCCGGTCGCTGAATTCAACCCGGTGACACCGTCACGGCCCACATAGTCCCAGCGGAACTGATCGGCGAACAGATCGCGGTTTTGTTTGCGGACGCGCAAACCCGCCTTGATCCAGGTCGGCACGACGGTTTCGAAACTTTGCTTGAGATTTACCGCCCCGCCCACGAATGCATCCTTGCCCTGGGCAATCCGCAGATCCCGCCGGGCGGTGCTGTAACTGTTGGGATTCTTGATGTCGGGCCCGCCCGTTTGCGTGAGCGTGGGAAAGTTCGGATCGGAGGTATCCTCGATGCGCAGGCCGATTCCCCGCGCGATGATGTTGGTCTGATCGTTGTGGGGGTAGTTCGTGGTCGAGACCGAGCGATAGACGTTATAATCCACGTCAAGCCCCTTGAATTTATGCACCGCGCCGATTTCACCGTGAACTCCCTCGACGTGCTTCCATTCGAAGGAGCTGTTGGCCGTGACCGTGCTGGCGGCGATCGGCCGCCACTCGGTCATCGTTTTTGTATAACCCGGAACGACGCCACCTGACCCGGTCAGGTTGCCGGCGGCGTCCACCGTCGCGACGCCTTCGGCGGTGGCGTAATCGATGTAGTGGTTGAAGGACGGTTCCATCATGCGATTGCGGGTGATGTTTCCGTAAAACCGCGTGTTCTCGCTCAACTTGTAGTCCAGTTTCAAGCCCCCACCCCACCGGGTCTGCTTGTGATAGTAATCCTCGGTGCCAAATCGGTAAGTGAAGGCAGGGTCCGCGAGTTTATTCTCGTAAGCCCGGCTGGTCGCGGGCGTCGGCGAATAATGGGAGCGATTGCCGTAGTTGAAAGTCACCCCGAATTTTTCTCCGAAGACTTCCGAGTACGAAACGGCATAGGCCCGCTTCGGCGGTTGGCCGAAACCCGGTTGAATCCGGTAGATCGCCCCCAACTGGCCGCCGAGCCGGCGGCCTTTGCTATCGAGGGCACTCTTCGAGACCATGTTGACCGCGCCACCGATCGAGTCCGCATCCATGTCCGGCGTCGGCGACTTGATCACTTCGATCCGACCGATCGAGTCGGCGCCGATCTGGGTGAATTGAAACTCCCGCGACGACCCCGCCGACGCGGCATTGGCGACCCGGTTTCCATCGAGCGTGATCGAATTCAAATTGTAATCCAGCCCACGGATCCGCACATAGCGGATGGCGCTGCCATCCGTTTCACCCTGAACGCCCGGGAGGCGGGCCAGCAGGTCGGCCGGATTTGCCCCAAGACTGCCAAAGGCGTCCGTGGAGACGACATTCTTCACCCCCGTGGATTGGCGCTGGATGGTGATTGCCAGGGCATTACCCTCTCGCTCGCCGGCGACGACAAATTTGCTCAGGGTATAAATATTGGCGGTCAAACCGGCGTCGCGACGACTGGTGCTCCCCGCCGCAACGTCGATCGGGAGATCCATGCTATCGAGGCCGGTGTAGGAGATCGTCACCGCGATCCTCCCGGCGGAAACGTCGAAGAAGCGATAGGCTCCCTCCTTGTCGGTAAACGTCTCGCGGCCCGATCCCTGCAGGACAACCCGGGCGCCTTCGAGCGCGCGCCCCGTGGCCGCGTTGGTCACAATGCCCGTGACCGTGCCTTGGGCCACCGCCCGCTGGGATGACGCACCCGTTTCCGCCGCATGCACCGCTTGTGCTGGTGCCAAGGCCAGCGTGATCCCGCTTACCAATAATGCCAAAGGGGAGGTTTTAGTTTTATTCATCGCTTTTTTTGTCGGTTTCCTATGAAGAGCTTCAGCTTCATGATGATGATGTTAGGGACGTCACTCCCGCCGCCCAACTGCTGCGGATCGGAGTGGTCAGGATGGTTAATTTCGTCGCTCACGATAGCAAGCGCATTATTAGTGGAGGAGAAACTTTCCTGGCGGATCCCCCGCCTGGAATTTAGCGGGACCCCTTTGAAGGAGGTGGTTGCGAAAATAAACCGGCATAACCGGCAGCAATTCGTCATCGCGGACCCCACCTTGGAAAACCTCGCATTAAGCGGCATCTTGCGGGCGGACAAGACCGACGCTTTAGTAAAAATGCTCGAATCGGAATTTCACCTGATAGCGGAGCGGCGAGCGCAACAAATTATACTCCGGAGAGCTCGCTGACCGCGTCGAGACGCGGACGATAGTGGTTGCTAAGAAGAACGGTGAGACGCCACGTCACTTTAGCGATGCGGCCGGGCAACTACCGCACGACTAACTCCCGCCGCGCGGCGGCTTCCAATCGCGCCATACCGTCGGCCACCACCGCTTCCGTCGGCCCCTCGACCAGCAATCTCAATTTGGCCTCGGTGCCCGACCACCGGACCAGGACGCGACCCTGCGCCCCCAACTCGGTCTCAAGCGCGCGGACCGCCCGGGCCAGTCCCGGCAGGGACTCGAGGGGCTTTTTTTCCCGCACATTAAGCGCTGCGGTTCGCTGGGGAAATTTCTGCAGCGCGCGCCGCAGTTCGGAAAGGGGCCGGCCGGTCGTGAGCATTACCTCGATCACTTTCAGCGCGGCCATCAGACCATCGCCCGTCGGCGAAATTTCCGAATAAACGATGTGCCCCGACGATTCGCCGCCCAGCGTAAAGCCCTCCGCCCGCATCCGCTCGATCACATAGCGGTCACCCACCGCCGTGCGGACCACCCTTCCGCCCGCCACCACCACCGCCGCGTCCACGCCGAGATTGCTCTGCACCGTGATCACCAGCGTCTTCTTCACCAACCGTCCCCGCGCCAGGGCATCCACGGCAAGAATCGTCAGGATCTCGTCGCCATCGAGGACCTCGCCCCGTTCATCGCACAACACGCAACGATCGCCGTCGCCGTCGTGCGCAATCCCGAGTCGGGCCTGCCCACTGCGAACACGGGCCGCCAGCGATGCCGGATATTCGCTCCCAACGCCGGCGTTGATATTGGCGCCATCCGGCGCGTTGCCGATGGCGATCACGTCGGCACCATAGACCCGCAGGACCGCCGGCGTCGTCACCCAGGTCGCACCGTTCGCCGTGTCGACCACGATTCGCCACCCGCGCAATGCGCCCGCCGGCAACAATTGGCTCGCCGCTGCAATATAGTTGTCAACCGCGCGCGCTTCCGCGCCGCGGACAGGTGTCGTGTCCCCCGGCACGGTTGGCAGCGTGTCCGGCAACCGCGCTTCAATTCGCACCTCGTCCTGATCGGTAAGCTTGATGCCGCCACGTCCGAAAAATTTAATGCCGTTGTCCTCGGCCGGATTGTGAGAGGCCGTGATCACCACGCCCAACGCCGCATTTTCTGCGCGCACCGCCTGGGCTACCGCCGGAGTGGGTAACACCCCGAGGCCGATGGGCTCGACTCCACCGGCCCGCAGCCCCCGCGCCACCGCCGCTTCGAGCGCGACGCCGGAGGAACGCGTGTCGCGTCCGATGAAGACCTGCGGCTTGCCGGTGGAGAATGCCGCCGGATCGTTTTCCGCCAGCCAGCAGGCGGCCGCATACCCGAGGCGGGCGGCGAAGTCGTCGTTGATCAACGGTCCGCCATACGGACCCCGCACGCCATCGGTGCCAAAAAATTGCCGCTTCATTCGTGGAAAAATCGGTGGACCCAACCGGGCGCGCCTCGGCCCATTCGGCCCGCCGCGCTCTCCCACCCGAACCGTCCGGCGCTCATGAACGGTAAAACTCCCGCGTTGCCGCAATTTTCTTTCTCACCGCTCCACCCAGCAACAAGTCGCGGGCCGGAGCGAGGCCGTCCCGCACCGTGGGCACCCGGCCGACGATCCACATCGCGACCGCGGCATTCAGGACGATGGTATCGACGAGGCCGGCGGGACCGCGCCCCTCGAGCAGCGCTTTCACGATCGCCAGATTTTCCGCCAGGTCGCCGCCGGCAAGATGCGTGAAGGGGGAAAGCTCGAGTCCGAAATCGCGCACGTGCCACTCGCCGTCGATTTCCCGCAGCCGGCCGAAGCCCCGCACGCGGTTGGCCGTCGCGGTCGTCAATTCGTCGATGCCGCGATCGGGTGAAATCACCCCGTGGGCCGCGAGCCCCGCCGCTACGCCCAAGGCATCGAGGGCTTCCGCCAGCTTCGGCACCCACGCGCTCGAAAACGACCCGAGCAGGACGTGCGCCGGCCGGCCGGGATTGATCAGCGGCCCGAGAATGTTGAAGACCGTCCGCTGTCCGCGCGCCGCCAGGGTCTTGCGCACCGGGGCGATGTGCTTGAACGACGGATGATAACGCGGGGCAAAAAAGAAAACGAAACCAAGTTCGTCCAAGGCCCGCCGCAATTGCTCCGGCGACGCCTCAAGGTTTACCCCCAGCCCGGCCAGGAGATCCGCGCTGCCGCACTTCGACGTGATCCCGCGGTTGCCATGCTTCATGACGGCGATGCCGCCACTCGCGAGCACCAGCACCACCAGACTGGAAATATTGAAGCCGCCCGCGTGATCGCCCCCAGTGCCCACGATGTCGATCGCCCGACCGGCCCACGCCTCCACCCCGGGGTTGAGGGCGCGTGCCCGGAACGCCGTGGCAAAAGCCGCCACCTCCGCGGCCGATTCACCCTTGGTCGCGAGCGCCGTGAGGAACTCCGCCTTCTCGGACTCAGACACCTCCATCGCGGCCAGCGCGGTCGCCGCCGCCTCCACTTGGGCCGGAGCCAGATCGCGGCGGGCGAGGAGTTGGGCGGTCAATTCGACGAGCAGGGACATGCAACGACGAGTCAGCCGCGCATCCCGCTCGCCGCAAATAAATTTGCGCCGCTTTCGCAAAGCTGAAAACAAGCCGCGTGCGGAACATCGTCGTCGCCCTTGTTCTTTCCCTGCTTGCGCGCGGAGTTTTCGCGGCCACGCCGCCCGTCGGTCCGGCCATGGCCTCATCCGAGGCGGCGGCCGAACTCAGCATTCCCGACGCCATCACGCTGGGCATCGTGGAGGGAGTGACGGAATTTCTGCCGATCTCATCGACCGGCCACTTGATCATCGCAAACCGGTTCCTCGGACTGGAGTCCCGCCAGCAGTTGCTCGGACGCGACGGCAAACCGCTCTGGTATCGCAAGCCCTCGCCAAAACATCCTGCCGGCGAGCCACTCACGCTCAAACTCGCGGCGGATACCTACACGGTCGTCATCCAATTTGGCGCAATCGCCGCGGTCGCCCTGCTCTATTGGTCGCAGCTGATCGCCGTGGCGCGCGGTCTGCTCGGGCGCGATCCCGCGGGTCTCCGCCTGGCGATCAACCTCATCAGCGCATTTATTCCCGCGGCGGTCATCGGCCTGCTCGCCCATGATTGGATCGACGAACACCTTTTCTCCATCGGCGCGGTGATCGTGGCCCAGGTCGCCGGAGCAGGGCTCATGTTTTACGCGGAATCGTGGCGCCGCCGGCGTTGGACACAGCCCACCCAGGCCGATGCCCGCGAACCCACACCCCGCGCTGCCGTCATGATCGGCTTTCTTCAATGCTTCGCCCTCTGGCCGGGAACCAGCCGATCGATGATAACGATCGTCGGCGGCTATTTTGCCGGGCTCGATCCCCGACGCTCCGCCGAATTCAGCTTCCTGCTCGGGTTCGTAACCTTGAGCGCCGCCACCCTCTTCAAGAGCTACAAGAGCGGCGCCGCGATGATTCAGGTCTTCGGCTGGTCCCAGGTCCTGCTCGGCGCGATCGTGGCCGCGGTCACCGCCGCCGTCTGTGTGCGGTTTCTCGTGCATTGGCTGACCCGGCACGGGCTCGCCGTGTTCGCTTGGTATCGCCTCGGACTCGCAACCCTCCTGGCGGTCTTATTCTATCTTTAAATCCAGCCACGGATCAGAATTTCGGCCAAAAGTGGGCCCGCTCGCGCGGCCGGATCCCACAACGCGGGTGCTCACTTTCCACCTCTGAAAACGAGCGCCCATATGACGCTTGACGCGTCGAATCGCCGCCCTTTACTCCGACCCTTTCAACACACCCGCGGGTGTTTTTCACGAAACGCGCGCACTCAACACGCTCCTCCCATGGCCAATCCGAAACGCAAGCAGTCCAAACGCCGCAGCGCCAACCGCCGCGCGGCCAACGCTTTCAAGGCGCCCGAGTTCGCCAAGGATCCGACCGATGGCAGCATGTTCCGCCCACACCGCGTGAATCCCAAGAATGGGATGTACCGCGGTCGCCAGGTGCTTAACGTCGAGGTCTAATCCTCCCGGCGCTCCCGCCAGCCATCCCTGCGATGGTCAACCATTCCGGGCCCGGCCTTATTGCCGTTGACGCCATGGGCGGAGATCTCGGCCCAGCCGAGGTCGTTGCCGGGGTAAAGCTTGCGCTGGACCAGTATTCCGTGCTCAACGCCATCACCTTGGTGGGCGACGAGGCTTTGTTGCGTCCCCTCATGGCCGAAGCCGGACTGAAGGACAACCCCCGTGTTGCCCTTCATCACGCCTCCCAAGTTATCACGATGGAGGACAAGCCGCTCAACGCCCTGAAGAAAAAGAAGGACGCCTCGATGGTTCGCGCCATTGAGCTGGTCAAAGGCGGCGAGGCCCGGGTCGTGGTGAGTTGTGGCAACACCGGCGCGCTGATGGCCGGCGGAACCCTCCGGCTCCGTACCATGGAAGGTGTCTCCCGACCGGCGCTGGCCGCAATCTGCCCGCGCAAGAGCGGCCATTTCGTGCTGATCGATGCCGGCGCCAATCCGGATGCGAAGCCAGAGCACCTCGTGCACAACGCGATCCTGGGCAGTCACTACTGCCGCGTCATGCTCGGAGTGGCCCACCCCCGCGTCGGCCTGCTGACCATCGGCACCGAGGAGGGCAAAGGCAACGCGCTGATCACCGAGACCAACGAACTACTGCGCCGGATGGGCGACCTCATCAATTACAAGGGTCCGATCGAGGGTTTCCACGTTTTCGAGGAACACGTCGATGTCGTCGTGTGCGACGGTTTCGTCGGCAACATCCTCATCAAGAGCTGGGAGTCGCTCGTGAATTTCTTCAAGACCATACTCAAGGAGGAGCTGGGCGCCAACGCCCTCCGCGCGACCGGAGCCCTGCTTTCGAAGGGCGCCTTCACCGCCTTCAAGGAGCGCGTGAACCCGGAGCGCTACGGTGGGGCCCCGCTGCTTGGCCTCAACGGCCACATCCTGAAAGCCCATGGTTCTTCGAACCGCCGTGCGATCAAGCACGCGATTCACGCCGCGAACGAAATGATCAAGGCCGACATCAACCAGCACATCGAGGCCGACATCGCACGCGCCAACGAATTGCTCGCTCAACCCGTTTTCCTGTGAGGCCTCACGCCGTTTCGGCCCCGCGCCACCTCCCGACCGGCCCGGCAGCACTCTCCCCCGCCATCCTCGGCACCGGGTCTTACGCGCCCGAGCGCGTCCTCACCAACGACGAACTCTCGCGCATGGTCGACACCTCGGACGAGTGGATCATCACCCGCAGCGGTATCCGCGAACGCCACATCGCCCGCCCCGACGAACCGACCTCAGAGATGGGGGTCCAGGCCGGGCGCCGCGCCCTCGAGGACGCTGGACTCAAGGCTGCCGACATCGATCTGCTCATCGTCGCGACCATGACGCCGGACAGGCCGATGCCCGCAACGGCCTGCATGATCCAGCACAAACTGGGTGTGCCGACCTCGGCCGCATGTTTCGACCTCAATGCCGCCTGCTCGGGCTTTGTCTACGCGCTCGATACGGCGTGCGCCATGCTGTCCTCGGGCCGCTATCGGCATGCCCTCGTGATCGGGGCGGAGAAACTGTCGACCCTCATCGACTGGCAGGATCGGACCACCTGCGTGCTGTTTGGCGATGGCGCCGGCGCCGTCGTGATCGGGCCGGGCACGGAACCCGGTCGCGGCTTTCTCGGCGCCCGCTTGGGAGCTCTGGGTGAGAGCGGTGACCTGCTTTGCATTCCCGGTGGCGGCAGCAGCATCCCGGCGACCGCGGCCTCGATCGCGAGCGGGCAACATTTCGTCAAGATGAAGGGCAAGGAAATCTTCAAGCTCGCGGTTCGGGTGATGGACGAAGCCGCGTGCGATATTCTGGAACAACATCACCTGCGCGCGGATCAGATTTCGCTCGTTATCCCGCATCAGGCCAATCTCCGGATCATCGAAGCCATCTCCCAATATCTCGAACTTCCGATGGACCGCTTCTTCGTCAACGTCGACCGCTACGGAAACACCTCGTCCGCTTCGATCCCAATCGCGCTCGACGAGGCGCGGCGCAGCGGCCGGATCAAACCGGGCGACATCACCCTGATGGTCGCATTTGGGGCGGGCTTGACCTACGGAAGCGCGCTGATTCGCTGGTAACTTCCTTTTTCGATGCGTCTCCTTTCCGCCCGCGCCACCGTTGCACTCCATTTTCTGTTTGCGGTCACCTGCCTCCTGACCACCACCGCCCGCGCGGACCTGGTTTGGACCAAGCAAAGCGGCTGGAGCGTCGAAGGGGGCGCCCTTTCCGGCGTCGTCGGAGCCGACGCGCGCAACGCCCTGGACTTGATGAATCGCGCCCGGACGGACGAGGAAAACGGGAGCTTGGGCGGCGCGATCAAGAGCTATCTCGCCGTCGGAAAGCGCTATCCGAACTCCATCTACGCCCCGGAAGCCCTCTATCGCGCCGCACGAGTCTACTTGGTACGGCATCAGTACAACAAGTCGTTCGACAATTTCCAGGCCGTGCTAAGCCGTTACCCCAACACGAAACGATTCAACGAGATCACAGGGGAACAATACCGCATCGCGAGCGCCTTGCTGGACGGCGCCCGCGCCCGCGGACTCCTGGGGATACTTCCCGGCTTTCGGCAGCGGGAGAAAGCGATCGAGTACTTCGAGTCGATTCTGGTCAATGCCCCCTACAGCGACTACGCGCCGCTCTCGCTGATGAATATCGCCCGGGCTCACCAGAAATTCAAAAACGACGAGGCGGCCATCGATGCGCTCGACCGCATGATCAACAATTACCCCAAAAGCCTCCTCGCGCCCGACGCCTACCTCAAGCTCGCCCAGACTCACGCCAAGCTGGTGGACGGACCCTACTACGATCAGGCCAATACCAAGGAATCGATCACCTACTACGAGGATTTCATGATCCTCTTCCCCGGCGACACCAGCATCAACGTGGCGGAAAAGGGTCTCGATTCCATGAAGCGGATGCTCGCCGACAGCAAAATGCGGATCGCCGATTTCTATTTTTATCGCCGCAAGAACTACAAGGCGGCGCGCGTGTTTTACAACGAGGCGATCACCGCCTATCCCGATTCGGAAACCGCCCAGCGCGCCAAGCTCCGTCTGGTGGACGTCGAAGCCAAGGCCGCCGGTCAGGCCGTCGCCCCCGAGGGCAAGGCGCCCGGCGACGCACCGAAGAAAAAGCGTTTCTGGCTGTTCTAGCCTGAAGCAACTGTTCCACCCGCGGGCCATCTCCGGCGTCCAACGATCGCATGCCTGGCGCCCTGCACCCGCGTTAACGTGGAAACGCCGACTGCCCTGCCCATCCGCGCCCGGGCGCGATTTTCCGTCGCGCGCTTGCGGCTGATCGTTTTCGCCTGGTTTCTCGTGTTCGGGCTCGGTGCCTGCGCGCACTATCAGCTCGGCACCGGCTCGACCGTCAGTTTTCGCACCCTCTATGTCGCTCCCGTCGAAAACAAGACGCTGTTGCCGCAGGCCCGGGCGTTGCTCAGCACGCAGCTGCGCGAGACCTTGCTCCGCGACGGCCGCGTGACGCTCGTTGATTCACCGGCCTCGGCGGACGCCACCCTTCAGGTCGTCATCAGCGACTACCACCGGGAAATCGCCGCGGTGCGCGAGGACGACACCGGACTGGCCCGCAAATTCAACCTCGTGCTCGGCACCATCTGCACGCTTCGGGACAATCGAGCCGGAAAAACTCTTTTTGAGAACCGGCCCGTCAACGCGACCCGGGAAGCCTTCACCGACAGCGGCCAGCTCCAGTCCGAATACCAGACGCTGCCCCTGCTCGCCGAGGCGCTTTCCGCTCGAATCGCCCGCGCCGCCCTGGACGTGTGGTAAGAGAAGTAAGGCGGGCGCCGTGCGAACCGGGCAATCCGGGATTGAGCTTTTCCCCGCCTCAGCGTCGATTGGCGGCGCGATGCCTTCGCCCTACTCTCCTTTGCTCAACCCGTCCCTTCTCGCCGGTGACCACGCCAACCTCGCGGCGAGCGTCCGCGGCGTCGCCGACCTCGGACTGCCCTGGCTGCATTGCGACATCATGGACGGCCATTTCGTGCCGAATCTGTCCTTCGGGCCCGAGACGCTCGCCGCGCTTCGCCGGAGCGGGGTGAAGCTTTTTTTCGACACCCACCTGATGCTCGACGAGCCACACCGTTACATCGAACCCTTCGCGAAAGCCGGCGCCAATCTCATCAGCATCCACATCGAGCCCGCCTACGACCATGCCGCCATGCTCGCCCGCATCCGCGCCTTGGGCTGCCAGTGCGGCATCGTGCTCAACCCCGGCACCCCGGCGGCCGCCATCGAGCCTTTCCTGGCGCAGGTCGACCTCGTCCTCGTGATGACCGTACAACCGGGCTTCGGGGGACAGGCCTTCCGCCGCGACATGATGCCGAAGGTGCAACAGATCGACGGCTGGCGCCGCGAACGCGGCCTCGCTTTCCGCCTCGAAGTCGACGGCGGCGTCGATCTCGCGACCGCGGCGGAATGCCGCGCCGCCGGGGCCGACATTTTTGTGGCCGGAACCTCCTTTTTCCGGGCCACCGACCGGGCCGCGTTCGCCACTGCGTTCGCCAATTTGTAACCCCCGACGCCTCTTCGTCCGTCTTCCGCCCATGGCCCACGTTGTGCAAATCCTGATCGCCGCTTCCCCCGCTGCAGCCATGGAAACCCGCCGCGAAGTCCGGGCCGTGCCCACTCGCGGGCTCGAGGACGACCGCTACTTCACCGGCACGGGCACGTTTTCGCCGCACCCGCAGAAGCCCGACTTCGAACTGACGCTCATCGAAAGCGAAGCCATTGAAGCCTTCACCCAGGAATCCGGACTGCCGTTCACCGCCGCCGAGGCCCGGCGAAATCTGGTCACCCGTAACATTCGTCTCAACGAGCTCGTCGGCGTGGAATTCTCCATCGGCGAAGTGATGATCATAGGCATCCGGCTCTGCGAACCGTGCGCTTACCTCGCAAAAAAGACGCGCCCCGAGGTCCTGTCCGGCCTCGTCCATCGCGGCGGCTTGCGCGCCCAAATCCTCAGCACCGGCCTGATCCGCACCGGCGATGCGATTCTCGTGGCAACGCCGCCGCCCACGACCGGTTAGGACCGGCGCGTGAACCGGATCTTACCCCGTTCGTTTCCCCAGTCCGAGCCATGCCTCACGAACTTCGCCACGCCGGCTATCTGATCTCGGACGATCCGGCGCGGCTCGACGTCGACGCGATCCACGCCTTCCTCACACGCAGCGCCTGGGCCGAAAGCATCTCCCGCGAGGTGGTCGCGCGCGCCGTCGCCCACTCGCTCTGCATCGGCATTTACACGCCGGCCGGCGAACAAATCGGACTTGTCCGGGTCATTTCCGACTACGCCACCTTTGCGTATCTTTGTGATGTTTACGTGCTGGAAGCGCATCGCCAACGCGGCCTGTCGAAGGCCGCCGTGCAACTCGTAACGACCCACCCCAAGCTCCAGGGAATTCGCCGCCAGCATCTCGTCACTCCGGATGCGCACGGGCTCTACGCCCGGTTTGGGTTCGCCGTGGTTGCCCATCCCGCACGGCACATGGAGAAATGCGATTTCGACGTTTACCAACAAAGGGCCGCAAAAAAATCCTGACGTCGCAACGGCCTGAATCCACGCTCGGTGACAGGGCGGCGCCGACAGGATGACGGCCCACGCCGTTTGGACCGCAATCGATCCTACCGACCCCGGGCGATCTCTTCCGCGCGGGCGTAATTTCGCCGAAAGCCATCCGCGAGGGTTTTGGCCATGCGCACCTCGTCCACCTTGTTCTTCGAACTCAACGCCCGGCGGATCTCCCCCTCGACCCGGCCGTAGTCCACCGCGGCCAAGTCCTGCAATACCGCCAGCGCCCGGGATCGCACCGGTTCCGGTGCCACGATAATTGCCCGCCACGCCTTCGCCAGTTCCGGGTGCGTGTCCTGACACATCACGCGAATCACAAACGCCATTTCGCGGAAGATTCCGCCCGTCCACGCGGCACGATACACCAGGGGATCGCGCTGATCGAAGGGAAACTCCTCCGGATCGCTCCGCCATTTTTTCCATTCCGCCTGGGCGTAGAAATCCCGGCGCACGGGCAGGCGGCGCAGCACGAATCGCAGGGGGCCCCCGGGAGTGCCCGGTTGGAAATTCCACAGCTTCTGCCCTTCAAGGGAAAGGACGAACTCGATGAACGCCACTGCCGCGACGCGATTTCGCGCGCCCCGCAATAAACCGATGGGATCGACCGAACTCACGGACCCGCCCGCCGGCGAAACGTAGCCGATCCGCTCGGACCGGTCGCGCCGACGCACCGCCTCCTGCTGCTGGCGACCGTAGAAATCGATGCACAAGCCAACCGCGCAATTGCCCGAAGCGACGTCGATCGGCGGCTTTTGCGACGTATCGGTGAAATAGCGGGCGTTGGCCCCTACGAGCTGAAGCAGGCGCAGCCCGTCAAGCCAACCCGCCCGCACCGCATCCGCCTCCTGTTCCGGCGGCGGCGTTTTACCGACGGCGGTCAGGCGGCGTTGCATCTGCTGCTGAATCACGTTCTCGAACGCCTTCGCCACGGACCCACTCTTGGTGGGATCGGCGAGCCCGACTTCGCCCACCAACTCGGGCGCGGCGAGGTCGCTCCACTGCGCCGGTTCGCGTCTGATCCCCAGCCGCTGCAGGGCGTCGCGATTAAAAATGATCCCGTAGGAGCTCAGCACGGTTCCCAACCAAAGCCCCCCGGTCTGCCAGTAGTCCTCGCCGCCAAACCGCCGCGGGATCGCGGCATCGCCGAACCATTCCGGATGCGCCTGGCGCACCCCCGAGTCGACCAGCCGCCCCGCCGCGGCCTGCTTTTCAAAATCGTAGGTGCCGCCGCCAAAAAAAAGATCGATCCCACAACTGACCTCCGAAGCCAGAAAGGCCGCCCGCGCCTCCTGCACGCTGGCGGACGCGTCCTTGGGCAACCGCGCATTCTGGAAGCCGGCCTGCACTTCCGTGCTCCACCCCTTGCCCAGTTTGCGCCGCCAGAAATTCTCGAACGCCGCCACGTACTCGCTCTCGAGAAACCGTGCGATGTCGCTCGTGCCGCCGATGACCCGCCAGTCGAGCGCGATCGTCCGGCCGGTGCGAGCGCGATACCACTCCGCAAATCCCCGCCCGAATTCGTAGCGAATCGCCTCATTGTGCGGTGTAATGATGACCAGCGTGTCGTCCGCCTTCGCCGGGGCGACGTGCGCCGGCCGCAGCCAGAACGGCAACGCGATGATGAGCACCAGCGCGCCGATGATGAACAGCCGTTTGATCATCCGAGGTCGGTTGCTTCCCGGGCCGCCACGCTCCGCTCACTCACTCAGCACCACCACGTCCTCCGGCTCCGCGCGGGCGAAAACTTCGCCGCGGGCCGACTGGTCGATGAAGCGCGGATTGAGCTCAAGAATCTTCAACTGTTGCCCGCCGGCGATGAGCTCGTACTGGGCGATTTCCCCAAGGTAAACCGCTTCGCCAATCCGTCCTTTCACCGCATTGCGCCCCGGTGCCTCGCGACTGAGTACCCAGCATTCCGGGCGCACCGACAGGGTCACCGCCGCGCCCGGCCCCGGCCGCGCCGCCGGATCGCCCAGCACGCCTTCGAAACGGCCCAGCGCCGTGTCCACCACCGCCCGGCCGGCGTCCACGCTCACGACCGTGCCCGGCACAAAATCGGTTTCGCCGATGAAATTCGCGACGGTTTTGCTCCGCGGCCGCCGGAACACCTCGCGCGGCGAACCGACCTGCAACACGCGGCCCTGGTCGAGGATCGCCATCCGGTCGGAGATCGAAAGCGCCTCCTTCTGGTCGTGCGTGACGTAGACCGTCGTCAGCTTGAACTCCTTGCACACCCGCCGGATCTCCGTGCGCATTTCGAGCCGCAACCGGGCATCGAGGTTGGAGAGCGGCTCATCGAGCAGCAGGCATCGCGGCCGGATGACCAGCGCCCGTGCCAGCGCCACCCGTTGCTGCTGGCCGCCCGAAAGTTCATTGGGCCGCCGGTCCGCATAGGCGCCCATGCGCACCGACTCGAGCGCTTCACCCACGCGGCGCTTGATCTCGGCTTTCGCCACTTTTCGTTCCTCCAGTCCGAACGCGACATTCTCGGCCACGGTCATGTGCGGCCACAGCGCGTAACTCTGAAACATCATTCCCGTATTCCGCTTGTGCGGCGCCAGCCGCGTCACGTCCTCGTCGCCAAAAAAGATCGCCCCTTCCTCCGGGATGTAAAATCCCGCCAAGCTGCGCAACAGGGTCGTCTTGCCGCAGCCACTCGGACCCAGGAGAAAGAAAAGTTCGCCCGGCTCGATCGCGAGATCGAGGCGCTGCAGCGCGGTTACGGTCCCAAAGCGCTTCGTGAGTTGCTGGATGCGAATCGAAATCATCGGGTGGCCTCGGAAAAAACCTAGGGAAACAAAAATTCGGCATACCGCTAGCCCCGATTTCCCAAACTCGGCGTACCGAGCAGGGTTTCAAGCCTTGTCATCCAATCCCATTTCGGGCCCCACGCACTCCCGGTTTTGCCGGCTTCGACCACGAGTCAGCGCGCCGATCGTCATCGGAACTCCGCAAAATCCTCTTCCCAAAACTCCTGGGCCCCGCGTTCGGTCGCGGCGCGGCGCGCTTCCTCCAGCGCCCGCAATTCCACGCGGCGGATCTTGCCGGAGATCGTCTTGGGCAGGTCGGAGAATTCGATCCGCCGAACGCGCTTGTACGGTGCGAGCCGGCGGCGCAGGAAATCGAAGATCGCCAGCGCCGTGGCACGGTCGGGCGCGACGCCCGGTCGCAGCAAGATGAAGGCCTTCGGCACCGCCAGCCGCACAAGATCCGAACTCGGCACCACCGCGGATTCGGCGATCGACTCATGTTCCAACAACGCGCTCTCCAATTCGAACGGACTGATGCGGTAGTCCGAGCTCTTGAACACGTCGTCGGTGCGACCCACGAACTCGATGTACCCCTCGGCATCGCGACGGGCGAAATCCGACGTGTGATAGTGTTCTCCCGTCATCGGGTCGGCGCCGAGTTCCGGGTAGTCGAGGTAGCCGGCCATGAGGCCCATGGGCGCGGGATCCCTTCGGAGGCAGATCTCCCCCTCGTCGGCTTCCTGGCCGTTCACTCCGACGAAGGCGAGCCGGTAGCCGGGCATCGGCCGGCCCATCGATCCGGTTTTCACCGGCTGGCCGGGGGAGTTGCCAGCCACGCAGGTGGTTTCGGTCTGGCCGTAGCCGTCGCGAATCGTCAGTCCCCACGCCGCACGCACCCGGTCGATCACCTCGGGATTGAGCGGTTCACCGGCACCCGAAAGTTCCCGCAGGTGGACTCGATACGCCTCAAGATCCTGCTGGATCAACAGCCGCCACACGGTCGGGGGCGCACAGAGGCTCGTCACTTCGCAGCGCACGAAGGCATCCAGCATCTTTTTGGCATCGAACCGGGCCTGGTTGTGAATGAAGACCGTCGCGCCGGCATTCCACGGCGCAAAGACGCTGCTCCAGGCGTGCTTGGCCCAGCCCGGTGAACTGATGTTGAGATGCACGTCGCCCGGCCGGAGCCCGAGCCAGTACATCGTCGAGAGATGCCCGACCGGATAACTGATCTGCGTGTGCAGTACCATTTTCGGTTTTGCCGTGGTCCCCGAGGTAAAATACAGGAGCAGCGGATCGTTGGCCCGGATCTCGGGGTCGCGCGGCAGATCCGGCGGCGCAGCATCCGCCCCGGCATACTCCGTCCAACCGTCCGCGCCGCCGCCGACCACGACCCGACTGCACCCGGCGCCGATCTTCGCGAACTTCGCCGTGCCGCTGACATCCGTGATCAGGTGCCGCATCTTGCCCCGCACGATGCGATCCTCGAGATCGGCCGGCGGCAAAAGCGTCGAGGCCGGGCTGATCACCGCACCGAGCTTGATCGCAGCGAGCGTGATTTCCCAGAGCGCCGGGACATTCGGCAGCAGGATCAGCAGGCGGTCGCCGCGCCGCACGCCCAAGTGCCGGAGGAAGTTCGCCACCCGGTTCGAACGCTCGCTCATCTGCGCAAACGTGAGCCGGGTCTCGCGGCCGTCCTCGTCGGTCACCCACAGGGCCAGCCGGGTGTTATCACGCGCCAGCACGTCGAAATAGTCGATGGCCCAGTTGAAACCCTCGAGCTCGGGCCAGTGGAATCCGGCATACGCCGCCGCATAGTCCTCGCGGTGCGCGAGGAGGAAATCACGGGCTTCGAGAAACGCTTGAGTCGGGGTCATGGGGTTGGAGGTAGTGCCGCACCGATTTCGGCCGGGACTGAAAGTCCGGGGCCGGGACTGCGCGATCAGGGGCGGGCAACGAAAGATCTGCATGAGTAAAGCGCCTCGGGGCAAGCCCCGAGGCATTGAGCCAAAGTAGTCGCGGGCTTACCCCGCGACTGAGTTTCCTCTTCCGAACCGCCGCGGCATCAAACCGTCTCCCACACTCATCCCACCAATCCGGGCACGCGGTGGTCGCCTTCCGCGCCGGCTCCGGGAGCAATCTGTGCTCCCGCCACGCCCGGCTTTCGACCCGTCGCGGCCGTCCTGAAATTGGGGTGACTTTCCGGTTCCTGCTCCGCAAAAAACTCCCCATGCCGACGCTGCCCAGGCCCGCCGCCCTCCATCCCGATCTTGCCGAGGTGCTGTTCACGGACCTGCAAATCAGGCAGCGCGTCCGCACCCTCGCCGGGGAAATCAAAGTGGCCTTGGGCGACGGTGAGTTCACGATCGTTTCGCTCATCAACGGCGCGGTGATGTTCACCGCCGATCTGATGCGGGAGATCGACAACCCGGTGCGGCTCGACTGCATCCGCGTTTCAAGCTACGGCGCCAAGACCAAGTCCGTCGGCACGCCGCAAATCATCCACAGCCTCACGCTCGATATCGCCGGAAGGCACGTGCTGCTGATCGATGACATCCTCGACACCGGCAAGACCCTGAAACTGGTGAGCGGGCTGATCCGCGATCTGGGACCCGCGAGCCTGCGTTCCTGCGTGCTGCTCGACAAAAAAGGCCGGCGCGAAGTGGACTTCGAGGCGGACTTCGTCGGTTTCGCGATTCCGGACAAATTTGTCGTGGGCTACGGCCTGGATTTCGCCGAGCGCTACCGGAATCTCCCCTGCATCGGCGTCCTCAAGCCCGAAAAGCAAACGCCGCCGGCCTGAGCGACGCCGAAAGCCTTGTCGTTCGTCCCACCGGAACGCTGTTCACCTGGACCGCCTTCACATCCGCCGCGGTTTCCCGCGTACCGCAGCAGCCGTCTGGCGCGCCCGCGGGTACTCCCTGCCCGTCTTCGCGGCCGCCTTGCGGTAATCGCCGCTCTTCAGCGCGTTGATCTGGTCGCGCAACACCGCGGCCCGTTCGAATTCGAGCCGGCCCGCCGCCTCCTGCATTTCCTCCTCCAGTTCCGCAATCACCGCCGCGACATCGTCTGCGCTCTCCGCCACCACCGCTTCGGTGGCCCGCTCGCCCGACCCGTCGTAGACGCGCAGGCTCGCCTGGGCCGAGCGCTTCACGCTCCGCGGCGTGATGCCGTGCGCCTGGTTGTACTCCAGCTGCTTCTGCCGGCGGTAGGCCACCGCCGCCTGGGTGCGCTTGATGGATTCGGTGATCCGGTCGGCATAAAAAATCACGCGACCCTTTTCGTGGCGCGCCGCCCGGCCCGCGGTCTGGATGAGACTGGTTTCGCTCCGCAGGAACCCCTCCTTGTCCGCATCGAGGATCGCCACGAGGGCCACCTCCGGCAGATCCAGGCCCTCACGCAGCAAATTGATCCCCACGAGCACGTCGAAGTTTCCGAGTCGCAGATTGCGCAGAATCTCGACCCGCTCAATCGCGTCGATGTCGGAGTGCAGGTATTCCACCCGCACCTTGGCCTCGCGCAGAAAACTCGTCAGATCCTCCGACAGCCGCTTCGTCAGCGTCGTCACCAATACCCGCTCGCCCGCGGCGGCGGCCGCCTTGGACTCGGCGATCAGGTTCTCGACCTGGCCCTTCGTTGACCGGATCGTAATCTCCGGATCGAGCAGCCCCGTCGGCCGCACGAGCTGCTCGGCCACGACCGCGGAGCGCTTCATTTCGAACTCGGCGGGCGTCGCGGAGACATAAACCGTCTGCCCGGTCACTTCCTCGAATTCCGCAAAGCTCTGCGGCCGGTTGTCGAGTGCCGATGGGAGCCGGAAACCGAAATCGACCAGCGTCTGTTTGCGCGCGCGGTCGCCGTTGAACATGGCGCCGATTTGCGGCACCGTGGCATGGCTCTCGTCGATCACCAGCAGGAAGTCCTTCGGAAAAAAATCGAGCAGGCAGAATGGCCGTTCACCCGGCTGCCGGCCGGTGAGGAGCCGCGAGTAGTTTTCGATGCCGTTGCAGAACCCCATTTCCTGCAGCATCTCCAAGTCGTAGTTGGTGCGCATGCGGATCCGCTGGGCCTCCAGATACTGTCCCTTTTTTTCGAACTCGGCCACGCGCCCGTCGAGTTCGCGCTTGATCGCCGCAATCGCCGGCTCGAGCTTGCCCCGACTCGTCACGTACTGGTTCGCGGGATAGAGGTCGAACTGGTCGAGCGTCCGCAGGACGTTGCCCGTGAGCGGATCGAATTCGCTCAACGCCTCGACGTCGTCGCCGAAAAACTCCACCCGCAGGCCGTGCTCGAGATAGGCTGGCATGACGTCGACCACATCGCCGCGCACCCGGAAACGCCCCGGCTTCAATTCGTAGTCGTTCCGCTCGTAAATATTGTCGACGAGTTTTTCGAGGAAAACCTGCCGTCCGATCCGCTCACCGCGCCGCAGCGCGATGCGCATCGCCATGAACTCCTGCGGTGAACCCAGGCCGTAGATGCACGAAACGCTGGCCACCACGATGACGTCCCGCCGCGAGACGAGCGAACTCGTCGTGGCCATGCGCATGCGCTCGATCTCCTCGTTGATCGACGAGTCCTTCTCGATGAAGGTGTCGCTCGACGGCACGTAGGCCTCGGGCTGGTAGTAGTCGTAGTAGCTGACGAAGTATTCGACGGCGTTCTCCGGGAAGAAATTCTTGAACTCGGAGTAGAGCTGCGCCGCCAGCGTCTTGTTGTGCGAAATGATCAGGGTTGGCCGCTGCACCTGCGCGATGAGATTCGCCACCGTGAAGGTCTTTCCCGAACCGGTAACGCCGAGCAGCGTCTGGTAACGGTTGTCCGCCTGCAGCGACGCGACCAGCTTTTCGATCGCCTGGGGCTGATCGCCGGTGGGTTGATAATCCGAGGTGAGTTTGAAAAGCATGAAGAAGCGGGCCGGCGGCAGGGAACTCACTGGGTCCAGCAATGCGACTCCCACCGGCAATTTCACCTTCGTGTCGCCACCGGATTTCGTCAACCTGCCGCATCCCCTTCCAGCAAATCCCCTCATGCGCGTTCTCGCCCGCATCGCACTCACCCTCGCCCTCGGCACCACCTGCCTCACCGCCGCCGACCGCCCCGCCCCCGCGCGTCAGGCCGGCGAATATCCTCCGGGCCCCGATTCGTTGCCCCAAGCAGGCGTGCCGAAAGGCCGGCTCGAAGGCCCGTTTCCATTTCACAGCCGGATCATCGCCGGCACGGTGCGGCGATATTGGATCTGGGTGCCGGCCCAATACACGGGTGAGCAACCCGCGTGTGTCCTCGTATTTCAGGACGGCCAGCGGGCCACCAATCCGACCGGCGCCTTGCGTGTGCCGCAGGTGCTGGAGAACCTGATTCACAAAAAGGAGATCCCGGTGACGATCGGCATCTTCATCACCCCCGGAAATCGGAGCGAAGACTATCCGGACAAAGGCGGCGATCCGAACAACCGGGCACAAGAATACGATTCGCTCAGCGACACGTATGCCCGCTTTCTCATCGAAGAGATGCTGCCGGAGGTGGGCAGGAAATATAAACTCACGGACAATCCCGACGGCCGCGCGATCGGCGGCTCGAGCAGCGGAGCCATCTGCGCCTTCACCGTCGCCTGGCAGCGCCCCGATCACTTTAGGAAAGTCATCAGCCTGATCGGCAGCTACACGTCCATCGCCTACCGCCCGGCCCAGGATGGACAACCGATGGTCGCCGGGGGCGATCTCTATCCCACGCTGATCCGAAAGAATCCCATCAAGCCGATCCGGATTTTTCTGCAGGACGGCTCGAACGATTTGAACAACCGGCACGGCAACTGGTTTCTCGCGAACCAGCAGATCCTCTCCGCGCTCGAGTTTGCGAATTCCGCCGCCGCCGCGAGCCGGACCGCCGGCCCGCGTTACGACGTGAGCCATGAATGGGGCGACGGCGCCCACTCCGATGCCCACGGCGGGGCGATTCTGCCGGACATTCTTCGCTGGATGTGGCGCGACTTTCCCAAATAGCGGGCACGCGCAGCCCGTGCGCCTCCCAAACAAGTCGGGCGATTGAATTTCAGTCGCGTGACCTACGATGACGGCAACACCGGGTTGAAGCGTGGGGGCCTAACGGGGTCCGATTCCGTTTTCCCCGCCACCCTACCCTTAAAGCCCCCCGCCGGAAAATCCAGTTTCCTGCAATGAGGTAGCGTAATTTCGACTGCGGCCATCGCCCTTCCGGGAAAATGTCATCCGTGCGCAAGCCCTCGGAGCACGGCACGAAACCTCTACGACTGCTCGCAAACCGGCCAGCGTTGCGCAGGTGATCGCAAGATCGTGGAATCCGCGATGTGCGGCGGCGAAAAGCTCAGGGAGGCAGCCTACCCGGACGCGTTTTCGGAACGCGCGCAACCGTGCAAACCGTGATTGTCATGATGCTTATTTTTAAATTCTCTGCTGCATGAGCCGATTGATTACCCGTCGGACGGCCCTGCAAACGGCGGGCACGCTGCTGCTCGCCGGCGCCGTCTCATCACGAGCAGCGACTCCAGCCCGCCGAAAAAGCATTGTCATTGTCGGCGGCGGCATCGGCGGCCTGTGCTGCGCCTATGAACTGATGGAGCGCGGACACACGGTGACGCTGCTGGAAGCATCGCGCCGAACCGGCGGACATGTGAAGACGATCCGCGACCCCTTGCCGGACGGCTTGTACGCCGACGTGGGCGCGGAGCATTTCACCAATCCGGGATACGTCGATTACCGGCGATATGTGGAAAATTTTGATCTGCCCGTGCTGCGGTGGGCGCGCCGGCAGAACATGTACCAGCGCATCAACGGCCAATGGTTTACCGAGGCGCAGCTCGCGGACAAGGCTGTGCTCGCCGGTTTCGGCTTCAACCCGCGCGAGATCGACTACATCCGTGAGCACGGCTGGCGGGAGCTGCCGATGCTTTACCTCGCGCCGTACGTGGCGAAGTTCAAAGACGAATATCAGCCCTTCGGCGTGGGCCTCGACAACCTCGATCATCTGCCGCTGGGCGACGTGCTGGCGGACGCGGGCCTGTCCGATGCGGCGGCGCGTTTCATCGGCGCGGCGCGCACCGATCCCGGTCAGAAGGCCACCCATGGCGCCTCCGCGCTCTTCCGAGTCTGGCAGACGGCCATCCCGAAAATGCGCGGCCTTCCCCTCTTCAAGCGCGAGGTCTTTCATCTCAAGGGCGGCAACCAGCTGCTGCCCGACACTTTTGCCGCCCGGCTCGGCGAACGGGTCCAGCGCCACAGCAAAGTGACCGCCATTGAACACAGCGACACCTCGGTCACCGTGCATTTCACCCAGGCGGATCAGGAACACACGCTCACGGCCGAACACCTCGTCCTGTGCGTCTCGCCCCTGGTGCTACCGCGGATCCGGATCACGCCGGCGTGGCCCGAGGCCAAGGCCTTTGCACTGCAAAACACCCCGATGGGCATGCAATCACGCGTGCTGCTGGTAACCCGGGGGGCCTTCTGGGACGGCGACGTGCCGAGCATCAATCTCGAAACGGGCGAACCGAAGATGAATCTGGTGTATGAAACGGCGGCCGATGTCCCCGGCCCGCGTCGCGTCCTGATGGGAAGCGGCCAGCCGTCTCAGACACCCGAAGAGACCATCGCGGCCTTCCGCAAGTTTTATCCCGGAAAGCGCCCGGACACGATCGAGCAATGCATCGTGCACCAGTGGTGGAAGGAGGAACCTCTCGCCTACGGCTGCGAACGCCTCGCGTTTCCCTTCGGCCAGCTGGCGCGGATATGGCCCAGGCTCATCGAGCCCGTTGGTCGCATTCATTTCGCCGGTGCCGCTTTTGACAATTTGCCGTGGGGCCAGGATGCGGCGACCCGCTCGGCGAACCGCGTGGCGCGGCAGATTGATGCGTCGTGATCCGACCTCCTAAAGTCCTACCGCGGCGTTTTCATCGGAGCGGTCGTCTTTGAGCTTAAGAGGCTTTCATTCCAGCAGAACCCGCTGCGCCCGGGAAACACCCGGTCGAAAAGGAGGAGAATCGGTTTGCCCCGATTTGCCGGACACGGAATTCGGGGTGATTCCTGGTTTAGTTTGGACTCGAATGGGATCGGGCTGACGTAACCGAGACTCGAGTGGAGTCTCAGGGGATTATAAAATGCTTCGATGTAGTCGAAGATGCCGCAAGATTGCGCGCGCCTCCATCGCTTCCATCAGACGCTGGCTTGTCTCCGGCGAATTGACGCTCGCCCGCCCCATCAATCACACCGCCGTGATCAATCCGCTCGAATCGCCGATCCGCTCGACTCCCGCCACGCCCATGCGGTCGACCATGCTGAGGAATAAATTGCTCATCGGCTGGCCGCCGAACTTCCGGTAGCGGCCGGGCGTCAGTGTTCCACCACCCCCACCTGCAAGGATTACCGGGAGATTATCATGGGTGTGCCGGTTGCCGTCGGAATTGCCGCAACCGTACACGATCATGGAATTGTGCAGCACCGATTTGCCATCGACGTCCTTGGTGGCATCGAGCTTCTGCAGGAAACGCGCGAAGTGGCGCATGTAATAGAAATCGATTTCGCCGATCTTCCGGACCAGCTCCGGATTGTTTTGGTGGTGCGAGCAGTAATGGTGACCCTCCGGAATGCCGATCTGCGGATAGGCGCGGTTGCTGCCGTCGCTGGCGAGCAGAAGGGTCGAAACGCGAGTCGAGTCCGTGCGGAACGCCATCACCAGCAAATCGTACATCAACTCCATGTGCTGGCCGTAATCGGACGGAATGCCGGCCGGCGTGTCCGCCTGCGGATCCGGCAGCAGGCCGAAACTCTCCGCCCGTTCGATCCGCTGCTCGATCTCGCGCACGCCGGTCAGGTATTCGTCGAGTTTCTGCTGGTCGCTGCGTCCGAGCTGGCGCTGCAGCGAGCGGGCGTCGTCGAGCACGAAGTCGAGCAGCGAGCGCTGCGTGTCCTGCCGGCGTCGGAAATTGGCCTGCCGCTCTTCCGGCCGGCCGCTGCCGAACAAACGCTCGAACACGAGCCGTGGATTCGATTCCGGCGCCATCGGCGTCGAGGCGGAATGCCACGACAGGTTGTATTGATAGGCGCACGAATAGCCCGAGTCGCAACGGCCCGACTTGCGCACCGCGTCACAAGACAGCTCCAGCGAGGGAAACCGCGTGAGGTGACCGATGCGCTGCGCCGCCACCTGGTCGACCGAAACACCGACGCGGATGTCGGTGCTGTCGGTCTTGCGAGCCCGGGCGCCGGTGAGAAACGTGGCATTGGCCCGCGCATGATCGCCCGCGCCATCGTTGCCCGCCTTGGCATTCTTGTGATCCAGCCCGCCGAGAACCTGGATGGCGTTCTGCAATGGAGCGAGCGGCGCCATCGTGCGGCCCAGAGTGAAATCCGCCCCGGAGCCCGTCGGCCACCAGTAGTCCTGATGCGCCCCGTTCGGAAAATAAACATAGGCCATGCGCAGTGGCGCCCCCGTGGAGGTGACGCCCAGCGCACCACCCGGCAGCGGCGCCGTCGAAGCGGCCCGCGCCGCCGACTCCAGGGCCGACTCGAACACCGGCAGGGCCACGCACGCACCAAGCCCGCGCAAAAACTTCCGGCGGCTGAAGGCGAGATGACGCTCCGTGGCGACGTCACGAGCTGACAGGGGGTGCTGCTTCATGGCTGGGACTCCGTTTGAACGACCGAGGTTGGCACTATGGCGGGAGAAGACGTTTGGGCCAGATACTTTTGCGTGCGTTGCTTCTGAAAGGGAACGGATTCGATCACCCCCATGAGCAACGTGGACATCAGCCCGCCCGTGCGCTCCAGCCGGTCGACGATTTGATCCACCGCATGTGTATCGTAATCCTCGAGTCCACGACCGAGCGCGTAGGTGAGCAATTTTTCCGTCAGGCAGCGGAAGAAGTCGGTCCGCCGGTCATGCGCCAGGATGTGCTTGAGCTCGCGGACACTGGCAAAAACCTCTCCGGTCACGAGCTGGCCGGCCGCATCGATCGGTTGCCGCGCCTCCTCGTCGCGCCAGCCGCCGAGC
This sequence comes from Opitutus sp., assembly GCA_009695065.1. The sequence goes on from SIBR01000001.1 coordinate 156,621, forward strand.
GCGTTGAAATTTTCGAAAGCCAGGCCCAGTGGATCCATCCGCGCATGACAGGAATTGCAGCGCTTGTCGGCCCGGTGGACGGCGAGCATTTCGCTGAGCCTCGGTTCATGTCCGGCAATCTTGCCCCTCGCCTCCTCCAGCGCCGGAATATCCGGCGGCGGCGGTGGCGGTGGCGTGCCCAGAATGTTATCGAGGATGAAAAGCCCGCGCTTCACCGGCGAGGTGCGGGTGGGATTCGACGTCACCGCCAGTACCGTGCCCTGCGTCAGGACACCGCCACGCGGACTGTCCGGTGGCAGCTGCACGAGGCGCAGCTGGTCTCCCGTCACGCCGGGCACGCCGTAGTGAGCCGCGAGGCGGCTGTTCAAGAACGTATAATCGCTCTCGATCAGTTCGAGCACGCTGCGGTCCTCGCGGATCACGTGATCGAAAACCATCTCGGTCTCGCTGCGCATCAGCTTGCGCATTTCTCCGTCGAACTCGATGCGGCCATCCCGGTTCTTTGGTGCATTGGGACCGAGCACCACCCGGGCATTGATCGGCACGAACTCGACGTCGCGCGCCTGCAGCCACTGACCGGTGAAGCTGCGCACGAACGCCTGTGCCTTGGTGTCCCGCAGCATCCGCGTCACCTGGGCCGACAGTCCGCTCCGCAATTCGCCGCGATCCGCCAGGCGGAACAATTCGTCGTCCGGCATCGTCGACCAGAGGAAATAGGAAAGTCGCGACGCCAGGGCATGTTCGTCGATCCGGGCGAAGGGCCGGGCTGAATCCGCCGGATGAGGCGCCTCGATGCGAAACAGAAACCGCGACGACGCCAGCACTGCCATCATCGCGCGGCCGACCCCCTCCTCGAACGTCTTGTCGCCCGACGCGTAAACACTGCGGGCAATTTCCACCAACTGCCGGACTTTTTCGTCCGTCACGGGCCGGCGAAAAGCCCGCGTCGCAAACCGCCGCAACACTTTTTCCGCATAACGATCACGCGCCGCCGGCTCCTCCGGCGCCGGACCCTCCGGAAAAAACCGCTCGTGATTTTTCGTCGCAACCCAGAATTTCGGACTCAACGGGCCGCGCACCTGGACGGAGAGGATCCGCACTTCCACCCTCGTTTTGCCGGGGATGGGCGCGGCCGCCGGCACTCCGACGCCGGGAGCCGCCGCGCTCGCAACGGGGACCGCCGGACCGGTCGTCGCCGTCGATCCCGCCGCCGGAGTGCTTTCGACGGGCGGCAGCGGCACGAGTTCAAACGACACCGTGTGCTCCCCCGCCTCCCACGTGAGATCGTATTCGTGGCGCAGCGTCTTCCCCTCGTGCCAGACCACGTCCTCCACAAAGCGCTCCTCGCCATCCACGCGGCAGATGAATTTGCACCGGCTGGGATCGAAATCGAACGAGCCCCGCGCCTCCAGTTCGATCGCCAGCCGGTAACGGTCGGCGCGATCGATTTTGAACGTGCGGGCGACCTTCGCGGGTTGGCGGGCATTCAACCGCTCGCCGTTCCCCTGCCCGTTTTCGCCCCGAAAGTCGCGACCGGTGGCGACCGTTTCCCGCACGACCTTTGCGACCCTGGGCACGGCGCGTTCGACGATCGTCTCCGCGGCCGCAAGGTATTTTTCCAGCAGGAGCGGCGAGACCGTCAGGACGTCGCCGTTGTTATCGAAGCCGTTGCCGCTGTCGTCGGGGGAAAACTCCGCCTCGCTGTTGAAATCCATCCCCATGAGATCGCGGATGGTATTGCGATATTCGACCCGGTTCAGCCGGCGCGCCGTGACGCGGCCCGGATCCGGGTTCGCCGGATCGATGCCGAACACGGCCTGTTTGATCCAACCCGCGAGCCGCGCGATTTCGTCGGGAGCCGGGCGCAATCCGCCGTCGTCGGGCGGCATCAAACCGGCCCGGACGTTCTTGAGCGCCGCCTGCCACAACTCGCGGCGGGCGAACAGCGCAGCCTCGGATTCGAATTCGTCGAAGGCCACCTGGCCCTTGCTGACACCATCGCCGTGGCAATCGTAGCAATACTTGACCAGCAGCGGCTCAATCGACTGATGGAAGTTCGCGGCCAACCGGGAATCCGCCGCCAGCGAGAGCGTTCCGCCGAGACAGCCGGCCACGCCAAGCAACCGGAGCGGACCCATCACGCTGGGCCGGACAAGATCAATCGGCCGCACGGCGAAAAACGGAAAGTGAGGGGTAAACGGCACGCGAGAAGGGCGAACGTGGCAGGGTTGACCCCACCGTGCCCGCTTCGGCGAAAAAATCAATGCACGTCTGCGCCGGCGGTCCGACGCCCCCGCCTTCGCCGCTCCCTCACACCCCGAAAACCTTGAGCACTCCGCCCCAAACTCCGCTCCAAAACTTCCGGGCCTGCTTCGCGTCGCCGGCCATCGCCACCTGCTGACACAGGAAAAGCCCGCGCCCGGCGAACAGATCGTCGAAGAGCGGGTTCATGCCGCGGTAGTAGCTCCAGAAAGTTTCGGCCCGCACGGGTCGGTATTTGAGGTTCGGCGTGAACCCCATCGTCGCATCCTGGTTCGTACGGCGCGCCGGAATCCCTTCGCCACCGCGATCGCCCAGTCGTTCCGCCCGGACCCCGCGGCTGCCGGCGACGATCAGCCGGCAGGGACCGACAAATTCGAAGAACCGAAACTGCAACGTCACCCACGCCTGCCAGCGGAAAAGCTGCCAGCGCCGCCGGATCACCACGCGTTGCCCCGGCTGGACCACCACGCCCGCGAGGAAACTCGGCCGCAGGATGAGCGCCGCGCCCTCCGGCAGGCTGAGCACCGCCAGTTCGCTGTGCGGATCCCCCTGGTTTGAAAGCGTCAACCGCTGATTCACGTCGCCATCCTCCCTCGCACCCAGTTCGATCAGTTCCACGAGGCCGGTCGCCAGGCAGGTGATGGGAATCCGCCAGTCGAGCAGGTAGCGGGTTTTCCGCCGCAATCCTTCGTCGGACGCCTGCAGGAATTTTTCCTTCACCCAAAGTCGTTCGCCGGGCCGCAGGGTGACTTCCGTCGCCGCCCGGCTTTCCCCGATCTCGGGCAGCGCCGTCATCGACGGCTCAAGCCACACGGGGCGGCCGCGCGCGATAAAGGGTGCCACGACGAAATAGAGGGCGAACTTGCCCATGGTCGGCCCGAGAAAATAAAACAGCAGCGCGATGCCGACCCACCACTTCAACGGCAGCACCACCGGAGCCCGGCCCACGGGATGCTCCCACGTGCGCTCCAAATAATGCATCACCTTCGACTGTTGCGCCTCGAATGCCTGGATCCGGGCGTCGAGCTTGCCCAGCGCGATCTCCAGCCCGTCGCGTTCCCACGTCACCCGGTTGAAATCCCGCTGCAGCGCCTGAATCTTCGCGGTGAGTCCTTGCCGCAACGCCGTGACGCGCGCGAGCCGTTCGTCGTTCGTCTTCTGCTGCTCGCGGTCGCCGACGTAGCGATCCCAGGTGCTCGCCAGCTCGTTGAGTTGCGCGATCACCTTGTCGGCCTGCACCCCGCGCTGCTGTTCGGCGGTGATCTCAGCTGCGATGCGATCCATCCGCTTGTGCACATCGGCCAGTGCCTCCTTCACGTGGGCGCGCTCGCCGTTGACCGCCCGGATCATGTCGCCCCGCCACTGGTCGAAATCGACGTTGTCCCGCAGGAAAAACCACAGTCCCGCCGCCGCGACGCCGAGGATGACGATGAGGGCGGCCGCGGCGAATTTTTCGAAGACCCAGCGGAGAAATTGGACGATGAGAGCCATGGTTATCATGCGGCGTTACCGCAGCATGAGAGTCACTCATTCAAGGCTCCGGGTTCCCGAAGCCAATTGCTAATCTGTCCCCCCCGGGCCACGCTCCCCGGCACGCAGTCGCTTAACCCGTCCCGGCCTACGGATTTACTCCCATGTCCAAAGTCATCGTTTCCTCCCTTTACGACTCCGACGTATTTCGCATGGCGTGCCGCCAGTTCGACCAGGCGGCCGACGCGATCAACCTGCCCGACGCCATTCGGGATCGCACGAAATACCCCCGCCGCTGCCTCGTGGTTTCGCTGCCCGTCAAGCGGCAGGACGGCAGCGTGACCGTCTTCGAGGGCTACCGCGTGCAGCACAACCTGTCCACGGGCCCCTCCAAGGGCGGCATTCGTTTCCACCACAGCGTGACGATCGGTGAAGTCGCCGCCCTCGCGATGTGGATGAGCTGGAAGTGCTCCCTGGTCGGCCTGCCCTATGGCGGCGCCAAGGGTGGTGTGATCGTCGATCCCAACCAGCTCACCGAGTCGGAACTCGAACACCTTTCCCGCCGCTACATGCAGGAGATGGTGAACTTCCTCGGACCGCACACCGACGTCCCGGCGCCGGACGTGGGCACCAATGAAAAGATCATGGGTTGGATGATGGACACCTACTCCAACCATGTCGGCCACGTCGTGCCGGCCGTCGTGACCGGCAAGCCGATCTCGCTCGGCGGTTCCCAGGGCCGCCGCGAAGCGACTGGCGCGGGCGTCGCCTACCTCGTTAAGAAATACCTTGATGACATGGGCCTGAGCGTCGATCAGGCCACCGTGGTGATCCAGGGCTTTGGCAACGTCGGCAGCGAAACGGCGAGTGCGCTGGCCGCCTATGGCGCCAAGATCGTCGGCATCTCCGACTACACCGGCGGCATCTACAACCCGGCGGGCATCGACATCAAGAAGGCCCTCGCCTACGTCCAATCCCAAAAGGTGCTGCGCGATTTCCACGGCGGCGAGCCGATCACCAACGAGGAATTGCTGGAGTTGCCCTGCACCGTGCTCGTGCCGGCCGCACTCGAACGCGTGATCACCGAGCAAAACGCCCCGAAGCTCAAATGCCGGCTCCTCGCGGAGGCGGCGAACGGTCCCACCACCAACGCGGCGGACCGGATCATCGAAAGTCGCGGCGACATCGAGATCATCCCCGATGTGCTCTGCAATTCCGGCGGTGTGATCGTATCATACTTCGAATGGCTGCAGAACCTCTCCAGTTTTTATTGGGGCCGCGACGAAGTGATCGGAAAGCTGTACGGCATGCTCGACAAGGCGAAGGAGTCGGTCGAATACCAAAAACGGAAATTCAAGTTCAGCCGCCGGCTCGCCGCGCTCACCCTCGGCATCCAACGGGTCGCCGATGCGAAAATGAGCCGCGGGCTCTTTCCGTGAGCGGATGCCCGGCCGAACCCGGTTGCCGGGACGCAGCGTCCATTTTGCATCCCAGCCGATCACCGCCACCGCGCGTGATCGGACGCAGGTTACGCGCCGGTCTTTGTCTGGTGGTTATCGGCAGCGCGGGCCTGCGGGCCGGGCCGATTGAAGCCGCCATCGTCGCCGCGATGAAGCTCCCCGACGCGCCGAACTACGCGTGGACAACCGAAGTCGTCGATGACGCCCGCACCTACTCGATCACCGGCAAAACAGAGCGGGCCGGCGATTTCTCCCGCGTCACGATGCCGATGATTTCCGCCGTGCGCCGCCATGCGGGCCTCGGTGCCGGCAACTCGGACAACCAGGTGACCGCGATTTTTCGCGGTGATCACAATCTGGTCATCGAAGTCGACGGCACGTGGAAGACACCGGCCGAATTGTCGTCGACTTCCCAAGCCGCCGCCCGCGGCCAGGCACCCGCCAGCGCGGGGAGCGGTCGGCGGCGCTCCAACGAAACGGCCACCCTTCCGCCCTACAGCAACCTGCAACTCACGCTCAGCCGCCCGCACGACGAGATCGCGATCATCGTGGCCAACGCCCGGGAATGGAAGACGGAGTCAGACGGCGTCAGCGGCAGCCTCACCGATCTCGGGGCGAAGCTGTTGCTCGTCCATTCCGGACAAAAGGAAATCACTCCCCTGCAGGCGGGCGGCACCTTCCACCTCTGGCTGAAAGACGGATCGCTCGTGCGCTACCACGTGCGACTGACCGGAGCGCTGGCCGTGAAAGCCGGGCTGGACCGCCGGGAAATCGAGGTGAACCAGGAGGCCACGACCAAGCTCAACGGGGTGGGCACGACGCGCGTTGAAGTGCCCGAGGAAGCGAAACGAAAACTGGTCCCATAAGCTGTGAGCGGGGCGGAAATCACCCGGTGCGACCGGCCGCGCCCGGTCACGAGCGCAGGAACAGCCACCCGCCGAGGGCGAAGATCGGCAGCAGGACCGGCAGGCTGTATTTGAACACATAACCGAAGAACGTTGGGCAGTGCACCCCGGCGTCGTGGGCGATCGACTTCACCATGAAATTCGGCCCGTTGCCGATGTAAGTCATCGCGCCGAAAAAGACCGACCCCAGGCTGACGGCAACCACGAAGAGCGGTTGCGCGGCCAGCAGCGCCCGCACCGCCGCCGGTGAGCCGGCGGCCAGCGCACCGAACGCCGCCGGGTTGGATGCCGCGGCCGTCGTTTCCGCGAGCTGCAGGAAATTCACGTAGGTCGGGGCGTTGTCGAGCACCGCGGAAAGTGCCCCGGACGCGAAGTAGTACTGTAGCGGTCGATGAAACCCCAACTCCTGCCCGTGCTGCTCCAGGTAGCCGAGCGCCGGCATCATCGTGGTGAAAATCCCCACAAAGAGAAAAGCCACCTCCTTGATCGGCCCAAAGGTAAAGGCGTTCTCCCGATGCACGAGGCGTGGGGTCAGAAAATAGCTCGCCCCCGCCGCCCCGAGCATCGCCGCTTCGCGCAGAAAGAAAGTCGCTGGGAGAAAAACGGCGCCGATGATCGCCAGCATAAACAGTACGTTGACCATGCCCTCGAAGCGCCACGTCTCCTCCTGCTCGGCCTCACGTTGCAAGCGCTTCGGCATGTGCCGGAAACTGCGCCGGTCGAAAACGTAAAAGACCGCCAGCACACATCCGAGCGTAAACAGCCATTGCTCGACCACGTGTTCGATCAGCCAGAAAAACGGCACTCCGCGCAGATAGCCGAGAAACAGGGGCGGATCACCGATGGGCGTGAGCGCGCCGCCGATGTTCGAAACTACGAAGATGAAAAACACGATGTGAAACGAACTGATGCGGATCTTGTTCATCCGGATCCACGGCCGGATCAGCACCATCGAGGCCCCCGTCGTGCCGATGAAGTTGGCCATCACGGCGCCGACGCAGAGAAAGACGACATTCTGCAGGGGCGTCGCCTCGCCCCTGACTTTGATGTGAATCCCGCCGGCCACCACGAACAGGGCCCCGATCAGGACGATGAACGAAAAATATTCGTGCAACGTGTACGCCAGAATCGTCGCTCCCCCCGGAATTCGGGCGACGTAGTAGAGCCCGACCCCGGCGCCGAGCGCGATTGAAACATGCGGATAGTAGTGCTCCCACACGTGCTTCACCCGGGCCGGGGTCAGGGGCATGGTCGCAATCAACAGCAGCAGCAAGCCGAACGGCACAATCAGGAGCGCCGGGATATCGGCCGCGCCCGCGGAAACCGCCAGCAACGGAGCGGACGAAAGCGGCGCGAGCGAAGCCGGCGAACCGGCCGCCTGTGCCGCCGCGCCCGGGACGATCCACGCGAGCCCGGCCAGACAGAAAGCAAACGCAGCCCGTGGAGTCATCGCCTTCAGCAAACCAAGCGTACAACGGGGCGCAAGCCGGCGCGGACGGCGGCGGGCTTTTTTCGCGACCGGAAGGCGCCGCGGCTCCATCCCACGAAGAAACCACGACAAATTGCGCGTGAGGACGAACGCCCTCCGTTAAAAGGTGTGCACGAACAGCCCCGAGCGCAGCTTCGGCTCAAACCACGTGCTCTTTGGCGGCATGATCTGACCTGCATCGGCGATGTCCATGAGCTGCGTGAGCGTCACGGGATAAAGCGAGAATGCCACCCCGCCCTCCGTATCGACGCGCTGCACCAGTTCACCCGTGCCGCGAATGCCTCCGACAAAATCGATTTTCTTGCTCGTGCGCGGATCGTCCACGCCCAGCAGCGGCGCCAGCAGCTTGTCCTGCAGCACGCTCACGTCGAGGCGGCCGACCGGATCCGCCTTCGGATCCACCGGGCACTTCAGGCCGTACCATTTTCCGCCTAGATACATGCTGACGCGGCCGACCGCCGGCGGCGAAGCTAGGGCATTTTCCTCCAGCCCGAAAACGGCCTGCACCTTCGCGAGCAGATCAGCCTGCGAGTGGCCGTTGAGATTCGTGACGATGCGGTTGTACGGCAGGATCTTTAGTTCGCTCGCCGGGAACATCACGCAGAGGAACCAGTTGTAATCCTCCGCGCCCGTGTGCGCCGGATTCCGCTCCCGCCGCAGCCGCGCGACCCGGGCCGCGCTCGCCGCCCGATGATGACCGTCGGCGATGTAAGTCGCCGGCACGCCGCCGAACGCCTTCACCCACTCCGCGCCACCCGCGATCCGCCAGACCGTATGACGGACCCCGTCGGGCGCGGTAAAATCGTGGAGCGGCCTTTCCTTCGTCGTGGCTTCGACCAGCGCCGTGACCGCCGGCGCATCGCGATAGGTGAGAAACACCGGCCCGGTGTCGGCGCTCAGCGTGTCGATCAAGCGCATGCGATCGTCCTCCTTATCCTTGCGGGTCTTCTCATGCTTCTTGATCAACCCCGCATCGTAATCGTCGACGTGGCAACCCGCGACGAGCCCGCGCTGGCGGTGCGAGCCCATGCGCTGCTCGTAAACATAAAGGCACGGCTCCGTTTCACGGACCAGTACCCCGGCGCGCTGCAAACCCTGGAAATTATCGCGGGCCCGCGCGTAGACGGCCTCGCTGTAGGGATCCGTTCCCGCCGGGAGATCGATCTCCGCACGATCGACGTGCAGCAGGCTGTGCGGCTTGCCGGCCGCGAGGGCGGCGGCCTCCGCGGCGTTGACGACATCGTAGGGTACGCACGCCACTTCGGGCGCGCTGGGCGGAGTTGGGACGAGGCCTTGAAACGGATGAATGCGCATGGCTGGAAAAATGGAAAAGTTGCCACCGACCAGACCGAACCCACGGAAAAACTCAAACCCCGCGTGTCATGTTGGGCTTATTTTTTGGCCCGCGATCGCGCCCGCGGCTTGAACCCGGCGACCCAAGCGCTTCCGGAGAGGGCAAAAGAAAAGCCCTCCGTTGCCGGAGGGCTTTAAAATCTGGAAAAGCAGGCGCGCCAGGGTTACTTCTTCGCGGCGCCGCGCTTGAACTTCGTGGTGAACTTCTCGACGCGGCCGGCGGTGTCGACGAGGCGCTTCTCACCGGTGTAGGCGGGATGCGAATCCATCGTGACGTCGCGGGCGATGACGAAATATTCCTGACCATCGATCTGCTCCTTGCGGGCGGACTTTATGGTCGACTTGGTGAGAAAACGACGGCCGGTTCCGATATCCAGGAAGCAGACGTTGTTCAGAGCGGGATGACCTTCGGCTTTCATCGTGGTAAAAGGTAAATCAGCCTTGGCGCGCCTTGTAACGCGGCTCGACTTTGTTGATGACGTAAATCTTTCCCTTGCGGCGCACGACCTGGCAGGCCGGGTGACGCTTCTTGGCAGACTTAATGGAGGAAACAACTTTCATAAAAGGCGCCAAAGCATAGAGCCACCTCACCCCTGTCAACGGAATATCCGGAATCGCCACGCGATTTTGCTCCCCATCATTCGCCGCGGAAGGCGACTTTAGGAAGCGCAACTACCGGATTTCCGGTAGTCGTACCCGTTGCATAAGACCATATGGATTCATAGCTTTCCCTCGGTGCGGCTTGCCCATTCCGTTAGAGTCTGGAGCGCGTAGCGTCGCGCCCCCCCGCGGGGCGCGCGGATTGAAATGGACCGCCCGTTATCAATCAATTTCGCGCCGGGTCGTCCGGCTCTCCCGCCAGCAAACGCCACTCCGCCCCCTCGCGGCCGAGCACGGTGCGCCACAGGCTCACGTCCTGCGAGTGCGTCAGCAGGTCTTCCGGCACGTCGGCGGTGATCCACGTGTTCTGTTTCATCTCCTTCTCCAACTGGCCGGCCGACCATCCGGAATAACCCAGAAAACCCCGCACGTGCGTGCCCTCCTCTTCCAGCAGCTGCAGGGCCTTCTCCGGCTCCACTCCAAAATGCAGGCGAAATCCGTCCGATTGCACCTGCCACGCCGCCAGCACCAACTGCTCGGTCTGCACCGGGCCGCCGATGAACAACGGCACCGGCGCCAACGCCCCGAGCGCAAACTCGCCGCTCAGTTCGCCGAGCCGCTTGCCGTAGGGCCGATTGAGCACCACGCCCATCGCCCCCTCCGCATTGTGCATCGACATCAACACCACGCTGCGCCGAAAATTCGGATCCTTCATCGCCGGATGCGCGAGCAGCAGCGACCCGGCCAGCGTTTCCTTCAAAACCTTTCTGCTCCCGCGCATCGACATGACGGACCTTTCGCGGGGGTTAAAGTTTCAGAACCGTCACGCCCGCGTCGGCCAGCAGCGGCGCCACCAGCGGATCGTTCGAATAATCGGCGCGGTAGCGGATTTCCGCGATGCCCGCGGCCGCCAGGATCTTCGCGCAATTGATGCACGGGAAATGGGTGACGTAGGCCACGCAGCCCTCCACCGAGCTGCCCCGCCGCGCGGCGTCCGCCACCGCATTCTGCTCGGCGTGCACCGTCGCCTGCTCATGGCCGTCGCGCAGGCGCGAGACATGCGGCGTGCCGGGCAGGAATCCATTGTAACCGGCCGCCACGAGCCGGTTCTTGCGCGCTCCACCCGTGACGATCACGCAGCCCACGTGCAACCGCTCGCAATTCGAGCGCGACGCAATCAACACGGCCGTCGCCATGAAGTATTCGTCCCACGACGGCCGGTGGGGAAACCTGCTCGCGGCGTCGGCGATCAGGTCGACCGGCAACATGGGAACGGCGGGCCTGTCGGGCGCAGGCGTGGCGGAAAGGCTCATGAAAATCTGCCGGGGAATCTGGACAGGTTGGCGGGCGCGGGCAACCTTACTTCTCAAATCGACGGCGGCGCCCCCCACCCACGCCCGGCCGATTTTTTTATGCAACGCCGGCTGCAGCCCGAACTGCTCGATTCCCTGCCTCACGACCACCCCGACGCCCTGCACAATCGCCGGGATCTGCGGCTGACCAATCACGCCATGGGCAACCACCGCTGGTATTGCCGCGAACTGCCGGGGCTCGTGCGACCCAGAGAGCGGATACTGGAAATCGGCGCCGGCACGGGTGAACTCGGCCAACGGCTCGCCCGGTGTGGCGCAGTCGTCGACGGGCTGGACCGCTGTCCCCGCCCAGCGATCTGGCCGGGGGATCGCCGTTGGCACGAGGCCGATTTGCGCACCTTCGACGGCTATCCGGCCTATGCCGCGGTGGTCGGCAACCTGATCTTTCACCAATTTTCCACCGCTGAACTCGGCGCCCTTGGAGAAAATATCCGACGCTCCGCGCGGGTGATCCTCGCCTCGGAGCCGGTCCGCCGGCGGGTCTCGCAAATCCTCTATCGCGTCTTCGGGCCGATGTTCGGCGCAAACCACGTCTCCCTGCACGATGCGCACGTCAGCATCGCCGCGGGATTTCGCGACGACGAATTGCCCCGGGCGCTCGGGCTGGAGCGGGCGGCCTGGGACGTGCGCTGCACCACGACCGCGCTCGGCGCCTATCGGATGATCGCCGTCAAACGCGCATGAATTCGCCGCGCCCCATCGAAATCGTTGGTGGCGGCCTCGCGGGACTTTCCCTCGGCCTCGCCTTGCGGCGGGCCGGCGTACCCGTAGTCGTTTTCGAGGCCGGCCACTATCCGAGGCATCGCGTTTGCGGGGAGTTTATCACCGGCCTCGCTCCGGAAACCATCGCGCGGCTCGGCTTGGGCCCGCACTTGGAGGATGCGCTGCAACACCGGCAGGTCGCGTGGTTTCACGGCGCCGAGCCGACTGGCATCCAGAAACTGCCCGCCCCGGCGTTGGGCCTCAGCCGGCATGTGCTCGACGCCCGCCTTGCGACCGCTTTCCTCGCCGCCGGCGGCGCCCTGCGCACGGCAACGCGCCTGGTGGATCCCATCGGCAAACCAGGCCGCGTTTTCGCTACCGGCCGCCAGGCCAGCCGGTCCACCTGGCTCGGGCTGAAGTTTCACGTCCGCAACATCGTCCTGGAGCGCGACCTCGAATTGTGCCTTGGCGAACATGCCTACGTGGGACTCGCCCGCGTCGATCGCGCTACCGTGAACGTGTGCGGCCTCTTCCGTCGCCGCCCGCTCGCGGGCCGCGGCCCCGGGCTGCTGTTGAACTACCTGCGGGCCTCCGGCCTGGCCGGACTCGCCGGCCGGCTGGCACAGGCCGAAATCGACGTCACGTCCTGCTGTGCGGTCGCCGCCCTCGCTTTCGATCGGGCGGTCCGGCCGTCGGACCGGATCCAGATCGGCGACGCCTCCGCGATGATCCCGCCGTTCACCGGCAACGGCATGGCCATGGCCTTCCAAAGCGCGGAAACGGTCCTTGACCCCCTGCTGGCATTCGCCCGGCGCGAGAGCGACTGGCCCGCCACGTGCCGCGCAACCCACGCGGCTTTACGCAGTCGGTTTCGTCGTCGGCTCGCCTCGGCCAGCGCCTTGCACGCGTTTCTCCTTCGTCCCCGCCGCCAGCGCTGGCTGGCCGCGCTCAGCCGCGCCCATCTCCTGCCCTTCGGCCCGCTCTACACGATCCTTCACTAACCGACCTCCAGCCTCACGCATGTATCTTCACGCTCTCGCCACCGCCGTCCCTGAGACCACCTACACGCAGGCCGATTGCTGGGAAATTACGCAGCGCTCGAAACTGCGCGAGCGGTTGAAAAAACGCTCGATGCTGATCCTGCACACGATCCTGCGCGGCGAACACGGCATCGCGACGCGCCACTTTGCGGTGCCCGAAATCCAGCACGTCTTCGATCTTTCATCCGACCAGCTCAACGCGGCTTTCCGTCTCGCCGCCCCGCAACTTGCCGGCCGCGCCCTGACCACGGCCCTCGAACGCGCGGGCGTCCGGCCGGCTGAAGTCGATGCGCTCCTCATCTGCACGTGCACCGGCTATCTCTGCCCGGGCGTCACCAGCTACGTCGCGGAACAGCTCGGCCTGCGCCCCAACGCGTTTCTGCAGGACTTGGTCGGCCTGGGTTGCGGCGCCGCCATTCCGACCTTGCGCGCGGCCAGTCACATCCTCGCGGCCCAACCCGACGCGGTCGTCGCCTGCGTCGCAGTGGAGGTCTGCTCCGCGGCCTTCTTCCTCGACGACGACCCGGGCGTCATCATCAGCGCCTGCCTTTTCAGCGACGGGGCGGCGGCCACAATCTGGCGGGGCATGCCGGGGCCGGGCGGCCTGCGCGCCTTCGAATTCAACACCACGCACCGGCCGGCCGAGCGCGACAAGCTGCGCTTCGAGCAACGCGACGGCAAACTGCGCAACCTCCTGCATCGTTCCGTCCCTGATCTGGCGGCGGACGCCGTGCGCCAGCTATGGGAGGAACGGAGCAGCCGCCCCGTCACCCGCGTGGTCGCGCACTCCGGCGGCCGCGATGTGCTCGAAGCGCTCGCCCCGGTCGTCGCCCCGCACTCCCTCGCCGCGAGCGAGCGGATGCTGCGCGATCATGGCAACATGAGCAGCCCTTCCGTGCTGTTCGCACTTGAAGAAACGCTGGAGGAGGAAAGCCCGGCTGAGACCGGTGATTTCTGGCTGGTGAGTTTCGGCGCCGGCTTCAGCGCCCACAGCTGCCGGCTGGGCTGCTAGAATCGTGCTCGTGATCGTGCGCGTGATCGTGCTCGATCCTTCCCACCTCGATCACGAGCAAGAGCACGATCACGAGCATGCCCGCCAAACTCACCGACCTCGTAACGTATTGCGACCAACGCACCCGCCGCGCCGCCTTCAAGGATGCGCCCGGCGCCTTCAACGGCCTGCAGGTCGCCAACGACGGACTCGTCACCAAGATCGGCGCGGCGGTCGACGCGGGCCTCGTTCCCTTTCAGGCCGCGGTCGCGGCCGGGGTCGATTTTCTCATCGTGCACCACGGCATGTATTGGGACATGCCGCGGCCCCTGACCGCGGGAGTCTATGATCGCGTCGCCACGCTGATCCGCGGCAACTGCGCGCTTTATTCAAATCACCTTCCGCTCGACGGCCATCCCGAGATCGGCAACAACGCCCTGCTCGCGCACCAGCTCGGGTTCACGCGGACGCGGCCGTTCCTGATCCGCGACGGCGAGGCGATCGGCTGCAAGGCGGTCAACCGTCTGCCCCGCGCCACGCTGCGCGCCCGGCTCGAACGGCTCTATCTGCGGGTGATCGCGATCGAATACGGCAGCGCCACCCCGCGCGGCGTGGCGTTTTGCAGCGGCGCCGGCAACAGCGCCGTGCCCGAACTCGCCGCCGCCGGAGTCGACACGCTCGTCACCGGTGAACTGCGCGAGGAGTGGTTCAACCGCGCTCAGGAGGAAAAGCTGAACCTCTACCTCTGTGGCCACTACGCGACGGAAGTTCACGCGGTGCAGGCGCTGGCCGCCGAGCTCGCGAAGAAATTCAAGCTCCCGTGGGAATTCATCCGCACGGACAATCCGCTCTGAAGCGCAGCGGCCGGCGAACCCGCGAATGAATCCTTGGCAATTGGCGGCAATTCGCCTGCATTCGCGGGCACCCGTCCCATGAAAAAGATCGCGATCCTCAATGGCCCCAACCTCGACCGCCTCGGCAAGCGCGAACCCGAGACCTATGGCCGCGCGACGCTGGCCGACCTTGAGCAGGCCCTCCGCGCCGAATTCAGCGCCGCCGCGCAGCTCGAATTCTTCCAGTCGAATCACGAGGGCGCATTGATCGACAAGGTCGCCGCGCTGGCCGATGCGAAATTCGACGGCCTGGTGATCAATGGGGGTGCGTTCACGCACACGAGTGTCGCCCTGCGCGACGCCCTCGCCGGCGCCCATCTCCGCACGGTCGAAGTCCACATTTCCAACATCTACAAGCGCGAGGAATTCCGCCACACGTCGCTGACGGCCCCCACCTGCATCGCCGTGATCACCGGACTCGGGCTTGAGGGCTATCACGCCGCGGTGCGTTTTCTCCTTAAAGGCTGAGGACGGATGAGCGACGACTTCTGGCTGGTCTGTCACACCAAACCGCGGTGTGAAAAGAAATTCGCGGCGCTGCTCGCGGCCGAAAACTTCGAGCACTATCTCCCGCTGGTGCAGAGCATCCGGCGCTACGGGCAGCAAACCAAGCGGTTCACGAAGCCGTTATTTCCCGGCTGCGTGTTCACAAAATTGCCGCGGGAAAAGAAGGCCCGGATTTACCAGCAGGATCTGCTCGCGCGCGCCATCACGGTTGAGGACGAGGCGCGCTTCCTGCGCCAGTTGGAGGACGTGAAGGCGATCGTCGCGTCGGGTTTTGAACTCAGCGTGATGCCGCTGCTCACCAAGGGCCGGCGCGTGAAGATCGTGGGCGGGCCTTTGCACGGACTCGAAGGCTTTGTCGACGACCCGGCCAATCCCCAAGGCATCGTGATCTCCGTCGATGTCCTGCAGCAGGGCCTGCTCGTCAAGATGCCGGCCGAATATCTCCAGCCGCAGCCGTAGCCGCTACGCCGCCGGGGGCCCGGGCTCGTCGCGCGCCCGGTCGCGAGCCTGCACCAGCAACAAGGCCGCGGCCCAAAGCAGTGACAGCGCCATGATCCAGCGTCCGGTGCGCAGAACCCACCGGGAGATATAAACGTCCTTGTGCAACAGATTGAGTTCGGTGAGCAGATATTCCCAATTGTGGCCCTCGACCTCGCGGCCGGTGCCGCCGCCGAGAAGCATGAGCTGCAGCGAACACGCATCGTTGATGTAAGGCGAGACGTCGACCAGACTTTGCCCGGCGAGCCAGAGGCATAATGCCCCCGCAAACGCATCGCGGCCCCAAAAGCGGGCCGCGACGAACCAGATCACCGGCATCAACACCTGCAGCAGGGAGCCGCCGAGCACGCCCATGAACTGGCCGAACCACGCAAAGAGGACATGCCCCGCCTCGTGAAACACCAAATGCACCAGATGCAAAAAGGATCCTCCCTGCTCGGGATTACTCAACTGCAACATCGTCATCCGATGGAAGCGCCAGCCATAGGCGGCCACGGCCACGAGCAGGACGCCGCGGCCCACCAAAGCCCAGATCGGCGTCTTCCGGCCGTCCGGAAATAAAAAATCCGAAACCCGCCAGGAAACCTGCGCCCAGAATTCGTTCATCGCAGCGTCCAGAGCCAGAGGCCGACATGAAGCGTCGCCGCGGCCGCGAGCGCCGCGACGATATCGTCGGCCACGACGCCCCAGCCCGCCGGCAGCGCCTGGAGCCGGCGAATCCCCAGCGGTTTCAGGATGTCGTAGAACCGGAACAGCGCGAACCCGGCCAGCATCAGCACCCACAACGGGACCGTTCGAGGGAGGCTAGGCCAGCCGAGAAAGCACAGCGGCATGGCGACAAACTCGTCCAGGATCACCTCGCCTGGATCTTTTTTCCCCATCCGGCGTTCCGCTTCGCCGCAGAGACCGACCGCCAGGTAACCGCCCACCGCCGTGGCCAGCAGCGTTCCCATCACATCGGTCCGCGTAAAGAAGACGGCGAAATACAGCAGCCCGGCGAGCGATCCCCACGTGCCGGGCGCCGGCATTTTGCGGCCAAGGGGCCCCAACGTCGCGCAGCCAACCACCACCCGGGTCGGCCATCCGCGAGGCCAGAGCGGCTGGGACCAGCGCATGGCCTCAGCTCATCAAAGCCCGCCCGTGCCGCCGAAAATACGCGATCCCCGAAGTGATCGTCAGCACCGCGGAAAGAACGAAAAGTCCCACGCCGATCAATCGCACCCCCGTCACCGAGCCCGCCTGATCGCCGCCGAAGCCCAGGTCGCGCTCCAGCATCCGGGCGCCCATCAGCCAGCCGATCGCATTCAGCTGCACGAACGTCTTCACCTTGCCACCCGCATCGGCCTCGACCACCTGCCCCTTCACCGCCACCGCCATGCGCAGGCCCGAGACGGCGAACTCGCGGCAGAGAATGCAGAGTAGCAGCAGAATTGCCGAAATGCCATGGCCCATGAAATTCCCCTTCTCGTTCACGAGCGCGATCATCAGGCCGATGACCATCACCTTGTCGATCACCGCGTCCATGAACCGGCCGAAGGCCGAAACCTCGCCGCGCTCGCGCGCGATCTTGCCGTCGAGCCAGTCCGTCAGTGCCGCCGCGATGTAGAGCCAAAATGCCAGCGTCGCCGCCCAGTGAAAATCCGCATACATCAGGCCAACCACGATAAACATGAGCGGCACGCGCGAGATCGTGAGCAGATTGGGCAGGTTCATGGCAGACAGCGTCAGAAATCAGTCGTCGCTTTCCCGAAGGCAAGCGTGGAGCAAGTCGTCGGCAAAAACGCTTGGTTGCGCAAAAACGCAGTCGCCACACCCAAAACGGCCGTTTTCACTGCAACCCATCGCTCCATGCGCCATTGCATCTACCCGGGCACTTTCGACCCCATCACCTACGGCCATCTCGACGTGCTGGCCCGGGCCGCGAAACTCTTCGACCGCGTGACTGTCGCGATTGCCGAAAACGCGGGCAAAGCTCCGCTCTTCAGCGCGGCCGAGCGCCTGGAAATGATCCGCCCCAGCCTGGCCGCCTACCCCAACGTCGACGTGACAACCTTCAGTGGCCTGTTGGTCGAATTTTGTGTCTCCCAAAAAGCCGACGCGATCATCCGGGGTTTGCGCGCGCTGTCGGACTTCGAATTGGAGTTCAACATGGCCCTGATGAACCGGCACCTCGAACCCGAGATGGAAACCCTGTTTGTCATGCCGAACGAGCAGTTCAGCTACACGAGTTCCTCCCTGGTCAAGCAGGTCGCGAGATTCGGTGGCGACGTCAGCCACTTTGTGCCGCCGAATGTTGCGATCGCGCTCAAACACGCTTTCCGTCCCTAGTCCCACCACCAGCACCGGGTAACGGTCGATCAAAGGGCCTTCGCCTCCGAGATTTTCCGTCACCTTCCATCCCTCCCCGCGTCTTTGCGGACAGCACCACTATGAGTCGCTCCGAGCCTTTTCGGGACATTCGTCGCGTTGCTTTCAACCCATCTTTTCCTTCAAGCGATCTCTTTCCCAGTCATGGCCAAATCCAAAAGTTACGGTGGTCTCATCTTCCTGGTTCTGCTCGTTGCCGGAGGGGCGGCCGGCAGCTGGTACTATTTTAACGGAAAGTCGGAAAAGCCGCCCGAGTTTCAAAGCGTCAAGGTCGCGCGGGGCGATATCATCCAATCGGTCACGGCGACCGGCGATTTACAGCCGGTGGTGACCGTCGACATCGGCGCCCAGGTGTCCGGTCAGATCAAAGAGGTGCTGGTCGACTTCAACTCCCGCGTGAAGGCCGGGGACGTGCTTGCGAAAATCGATCCGGCCAACGCCGTACAAAAGCTGAAACAGACGGAGGCCGACCTCGCGTCCGCCCGGGCCAACAACGAACTGATCAAGATTAATGCCGACCGGACCAAGGATCTCTTCGCCAAGAACCTCGTTTCGCAATCGGAACTCGACAGCATCAACGCCCAGCTCGCCCAGTCGAACGCGACGCAGCTGACGCGCACCGCCGCCGTGGAGAACGCCCGGCTCGACCTGGAGCACTGCACCATCACCGCCCCGATTGATGGCATTGTGCTGGATCGCAAGACCGACAAGGGCCGCACCGTGAACGCCAGCATGAACGCGCCCACCCTGTTCACCTTGGTGAACGATCTGTCAAAGATGCAGATCAATGCCGCGGTCGCCGAGGCCGACGTCGGTCTGATTTCCGAAAAACAAGAAGTCAAATTCACGGTGGATGCCTTCCCCAATCGCTCGTTTAGCGGCACGGTCCGGCAGGTCCGCAATGCCGCCACCGTCAACCAGAGCGTGGTTTCCTATGCGACGATCATCGACGTCCTCAACGAGGACCTGAAACTCAAGCCCGGCATGACCGCCAATGTCTCGATCGTCGTGTCGCAGCGGCTCAACGTGCTGCGCGTCGCCAACAGCTCGCTCCGCGTACGGATTCCGCAGGAACTGCTGCCCAAGGCGCCCGCCGCGGCGGGGACCGACAAAGCCGGCGCGAAAACGGGCACGCCGGCCGCCGCCACCATGACCGACGACGAGCGCATGCGCGCCACGATGGCCATCATGAGCGAAATCGGTTTTCAACGCGGCACCCCGGCCACGCCCGAGCAAATCGAAAAAGCCAAGCAGCTCGCCAAGGACAAGGGCCTCGATCCCGACCTGATTGCCGCGCGCCTCGCGATGCCCGGTGGTCGCCGCGGTGGCGGTGGTGGGGGTGGCGGTGCCGGTGGTGGTGGTGCCGGCAACAGTGGTTTCAACAATACCGTCGTTACGCGCACCCTCTACAAACTTGTGGATCCGGCCGCGAAAGAGAAAAAGATTGAGCCGATTTCCGTCCGTCTCGGGGTGTCCGACGGTTTCACCACCGAGGTGCTCAGCGGCCTTGGCGATGGTGACACCGTTGTCACCGGTGTGATTATGCCCGGCGCCACGCCCGTACTCGCGGCCCCCGGTGGCAGTGCGCAAAACCCCTTCCAGCAGCAGGGCCGCGGCGGCATGGGTGGTATGGGTGGTAGTAGTGGCGCCGGTGGTCGCGGCCGTTGATCAGCACGGCCCTACCCGTCACGATTTCTCCGCCTCCCGACCTCTCCATGGCTCCCGTCGTCCAAATCAAGGAACTCCACAAGATCTACGAATCCGGCGAAGTGCCCGTGCACGCCGTTCGCGGCGTCTCGCTCGATATCCAGAAGGGCGAATTCGTCGCATTGATGGGCGCGAGCGGCTCCGGCAAGTCCACCCTGATGAACATGCTCGGTTGCCTCGACCGGCCGACGCGTGGCACCTACCTTCTCGACGGCATCGATATCGACAAGCTCGACCGCAACGAACTTGCCGACCTGCGCAACCAGAAGCTCGGTTTCGTCTTCCAGGGTTTCAACCTCCTCGCCCGCACCACGGCGCTCGAAAACGTCGAACTGCCCATGCTTTACGGCCGGCACCGGCGGCTCTCGATGAACGAGATCCACGAACGCGCGATGCACTGCTTGGAGATCGTCGGCCTGTCGAATCGCGCGGACCATTTCCCCAATCAACTCTCGGGCGGTCAGCAACAGCGCGTCGCCATCGCCCGAGGCCTCGTCAACAGCCCGCAGGTGCTCCTCGCGGACGAACCCACCGGCAATCTCGATTCCAAGACCTCCGTCGAGGTCATGGGCGTCTTTCAGAAACTCAACGATCAGGGCATCACCATCGTGATGGTCACGCACGAGCTCGACATCGCCAGCTATTGCAAGCGCAACCTCATCCTGCGCGACGGTGTCGTCGTGCGCGACGAACCCACGCGCGACCGCCACATCGCGGAAGAAGAAATGGCCAAACTCAAGCAGGCCGAGACCGCGGCGAAACTTACGGTCTCCCCGGCTGCCTGACGCCCGCCCGCCATGCGATTCACCACGATTATTCTCGTCGCCCTTCGCGCCCTGCGCCGCAACACCATGCGGTCGATCCTCACGGCGCTCGGCATCATCATCGGCGTCGGCGCCGTCATCACGATGGTCAGCATCGGCAACGGCGCCAAGGCCCAGGTCGAAGCCCAGGTCGCCTCGCTCGGCCAGAACATCATCACGGTTTTCCCGGGCAGTTTCAGCCAGGGCGGCATGCGCAGCGGTTTTGGCTTCTCGTTGACCCTCACGCCGGAGGATGCCGAGGCCATTGCCGCCGAGGTGGAGGACATCGATGGCGTGAGCCCCGAAGTTCGCGACCGCAATCAGGTCCTCGCCAACGGCCTGAACTGGAACACCTCGGTCATGGGCGAATCGCCCGACTATCCTTACATCCGCAGCTGGCCGATCGCCTCGGGCTCGATGTTCGGCGACCAGGAGGTCAAGTCCCTCGCCAAGGTCGCCGTCATCGGCAAGACCGTCGCCGATCAGCTCTTCCCCAACGAGGACCCGATCGGCCAGACCCTGCGGATCCGCAATCTGCCCTTCCGTATTCTCGGCGTGCTCAGCACCAAGGGATTTAACATCGGCGGCCAGGATCAGGACGACGTCGTCATCATTCCTTATACATCGCACATGCGCCGCGTTTCGCGTCGCACCAATATTACAACCATCCTCATTCAGGCGAGTGCTCCCGACAAGCTCGACAAGGTGAAGCTCGCGGTCGAGGACCTCCTCACCCAGCGCCGCAAGGGGCGCGAACCCGACTTCACCGTCCGCACCCAGGAGGAAATCGCCGCCGCCGCGACCCAAACGTCCAAGACCATGACCCTGCTGCTCGCGGCGATCGCCGGTGTCTCGCTCGTCGTCGGCGGTATTGGCATCATGAACATCATGCTGGTTTCGGTGACCGAGCGCACTCGCGAGATCGGCATCCGCCTCGCCATCGGCGCTCACGGCAAGGACGTGCTCACCCAGTTCCTGATCGAGGCCATTCTGCTCAGTTCCCTCGGCGGCGTGATGGGGGTCATGCTCGGCATCGGGGCATCCGAATTTGTCTCTTACTACAACGGCTGGCCGGTCCTGGTCTCCACCTCCTCGGTGGTCATCGCCGTCGGCTTCAGCGCCGCCATCGGCGTCTTTTTCGGATTCTATCCCGCGCGCAAGGCCGCCCAGCTCGACCCGATCGACGCGCTGCGTTACGAATAAGAATGCGGCCGGGTCGCCCCGGACCGGGTGATGCAGCGACTCCTCCGGATTGGTCCGCGGACCGGAGACAATCGAGCCCGGCTCAAAGCCGCTTAAAAATTCGCGGCCCGGATTGCGTGCCACCCGAGCGCCGCCCACCGTGGTCCCCCATGCGATCCCTGGTCTTTCTGCTTTGCGGCCTGCTCGCGGTCCGTGCCGCGGAATCCGCCAAATCACATAGGGATTTCCGGACCGAGGGCGACCGCGCCTACGATCGAAAAGACTATCCCGCAGCCACCGCCGCCATGGCCGCCGCGCTCGCCCTGCGGCCCGATTCGGCGCGCTACCTCTACAATCTTGCCGCGCTTTCCGCCCTCACCGGCGACAAGCCGGCGGCACTCGGCTATCTCCGCCGCGTCGCCGCGCTCGGGGTTTTCATGCATGCCGGTCGCGACTCCGATTTCGCGATCCTGCAGGGCACTCGTGATTTCAACGAAGTTCTCCGTGTTCTCGCCAACAATCGCGAACCCCAAGGCCGGGCCGAGGTGCTCGCCGAACTGCCGGGGCGCACCGGCCTCATCGAAGGCATCGCATTTCGGCCGCGCACCAGCGACCTGTTTTTCGGCGATGTCCATCACCGCTGCATCTGGCGGCGCGACGACGCTGGCCGCATCACGCGTTTCACCGTCGAGGATGACGAAATCCTCGGGGTCTTCGGAGTGGCCCTCGACGAGACGCGCAACACCCTTTGGGCGGCCACGTCCGCCCTGCCTGAAATGTCCGGGTTCACCAAGGAAAACAAAGGTCAGGCCGCGCTCGCCGAGTTCAACCTCGGCACGAGCGAACTGCGCCGGGTGATTCCGGTGCCGGGCGACGGCCGGGACCATCAACTCAACGACCTCGTCGTGGCATCCGATGGCACCATCTACGCCACCGACAGCGCCGCGCCCGTGCTTTGGCGGCTCTCGCCCGGCGTCGAGGAAATCGAGAAATTCGTCGAGTCCCGCGATTTCGCGTCCCTGCAGGGAATCGCGATCGTAAACCGCACGCTGCTCGTCGCCGACCATGCCAACGGCCTTTTCGCCATCGATCCGGATAGCGGCCACATCCGCGCCCTGGCGCCACCGGCCGGCACCACCCTGCTCGGGATCGACGGTGTGGTCGGCGTTCCCGGCGGACTCATCGCAACTCAGAACGGTATTGAGCCCGCCCGCGTCATTCACGTGGCGCTCGCCCCGGATTTGGCAACGATCCAGACCGTGACGATTCTCGCCGCCGGACTCCCGTATTTAACCGACCTCACCCTGGTCACCCTCGTGAACGACCGGCCGGCCGTCGTCGCGAACAGCGGCTGGGACGGTTTCGATCCCGCGAAAGCACCGCACCCTCCGGCCCATCCGGTGCGTATTTTTCAGGTTACCTTTCCTTAAACGCGACGACCCCATTCGTCTGATCATCGCATCGACCAGCCATGCCTTTTCGCCTGCTCCTGATTGCCCTCACCGCGGCCGCCGCCCTCCAAGCCGGAACCCCGCTCGATGCGGCCCTCGCGTTGGAAAAAGCGAAGCGCTATCCTGAGGCCCGGGTTGCTCTGGAAAAAATTGTCGCCGCCGAACCCGCCAACGCCGCCGCCTGCTATCACCTCGGCATGGTCTGGCGGCTCCGCCAGGACAACGCCGCCTGCACTGAAGCGGTCAAGTGGCTGGCCCGGGCCGTCGAACTCGCGCCGGAAAACGCCGCCTACCTGGCGGATTACGGCGGCACGGCGCTGCTGCTCGCCGAGCGGACGCGGTCCTATTCGGCCGCGACCAAGGGGCGTGCCGCCATGGAAAAATCCCTGGTGCTCAATCCGCAGAATCTCGATGCGCGCGAGGGCCTGTATCGATTTTACCGCGAAGCGCCGTGGCCTTTGGGGAGCGGGACACGGGCCGCCACCCAACTCGAGGAAATCCGCCGGCGTGACCCGGACCGCGCGACCATCGTCACCGTCGCCAGCCGGATCAACGTGCGGGATTTTACCGCCGCTTTCCGTCTTTGCGAAGAGGTGCTCGCCCAAAATCCCGCCGATTACACCGCGCTTTTTCAGTATGGGCGCACCGCGGCGCTGAGCGGACAGAATCTCGCCCGCGGCCTCGCCCATCTGCGAACGTGCCTCACGTTCGACCCAACCGGTCCCGCCGCGCCACCGCGCCCGGCCGTCTGGCATCGCATCGGCACCATCGAGGAGAAGCTGGGCCACGCCCCCGCTGCCCGGGCCGCTTACACGGCTGCGCTCGATCTCGATCCCGACTACGGCCCCGCCCGCGACGCCCTGCGCCGGTTCAAGTAGCACGCGGCCGACCGCGACTTTACCACTCGACAGCTGGCCCTCGCGCTCACCAATCCTTGCCCATGCCCGTGCCACCTCTCGTTGAGTTTCGCGATGTGTCCAAGCGCTTCGGCGAGGGACCCGTCGTGCTCGACCGGATCTCCCTGGCGGCCCGCCGCGACGAGTTCATCTCCCTGATCGGGCCGAGCGGCTGCGGAAAATCCACCGTGCTCCGCCTCATCGCCGGCCTGACTCCACCAAGCGCAGGCACGATCCACGTCGATGGACTAACCCCGAACGCGGCCGCCGCGGAACTGGGGTTCGTCTTTCAAGAGCCCACTTTGCTGCCGTGGCTCACCGTCGCCGGAAACGTCGAGTTACCGCTCCGGCTCCGCGGAGTCGCCGGACCGGAGCGCGCCGCCACGCGGACCCGCATGCTCGATCTGGTCCGGCTCGCCGAGCAGCCCGCCGCCTATCCCCGGCAGCTTTCCGGCGGACAAAAAATGCGAGTCTCCCTCGCGCGCGCGCTCGCCCTCGCGCCGAAGATCCTGCTCCTCGACGAGCCCTTCGGGGCCCTCGACGAAATGACCCGCGAGCATCTCAACGAGGAACTGCTCGCCATTCGCGCCCGGCAGGAGTGGACGGCCTTCTTCGTCACCCACTCGGTCGCCGAGGCGGTTTTTCTCTCGACCCGGATTATCGTCATGTCGGCCAAGCCCGGCCGCATTCATTCGGAGATTGAGATTCCGCTCTCCTGGCCACGTACCGCCGAGACCCGTCTGTCGCGCGAATATCAGGATTGGGTTGTCCAGATCTCACGCCTGCTCCGTTCGGTCGAAACGCTCGCCGCTTGAACCCACCGTGTCGCGCCCCTTTCCCACCATTTTTCTTCCCGCCCTGATCGGCACACTCGTCCTGGCGGGCTGGTACGGCATTCACTTCCTGCTCGCCGAGGAGATGCGGTTTCTACTGCCGAAGCCCGGCCAGGTGATCGCCGCGCTGCGGGCCAACGGGGATTCCCTCGCCCACGCCGCGCTCAACACGGCACAGGGTGCATTGCTCGGTTTTGTCGCTTCGGTGGCCCTGAGCATCGTCCTAGCCCTGATCCTCTCGCTCTCGCCGCTCATTCGCGCGAGCCTCTACCCCTATTTGATGATCCTGCAGATGACACCGGTCATTGTCATCGCACCCATCCTCGTACTCTGGGTCGGAGCCGGAATTCGCAGCGTCACTTTCATCACCTTTCTGATCTGTTTTTTCCCCTTGGTCGTAAATACCACCCAGGGCCTCGTCTCGACGGACCGCCATCTCGTCGAACTCTTCCGCATGTGGCGGGTGAGTCGCTGGCAGCAACTGCGGCACCTCCGTGCACCGGCCGCCCTGCCCTATTTTTTCACCGGGCTGCGCATCGCCGCGACGCTGGCCCCGATCGGGGCGCTGGTCGGGGACTACGCGGCCGGCTCCTCCGCCGGCGACGGTGGCGGCCTCGGATTCCAAGCCATCATCTATTCCAGCCAGGCCAAATACGCGGCGCTCTTTGCCACCGCCGCCATCACGTGCATCTTGGGATTCGTCTTCACCGCCGCCGTGCTCGCCCTGAGCTGGCTGGCATTGCATCAATGGCACGACTCCTACGAACGACCCGACCGATGAACCCCCTTCGCTGCTTCACTTCCTTCATCCTGGCGTTTTCCGGGGCGGCCGCCGCCGCCGAACGGCCACCGACCAGAATCACCGTGCAGCTCGACTGGGTGGCGGAGCCGGAGCACGGCGGATTCTATCAGGCGCAGGCGCGCGGTTTCTTTCGTGAGGCCGGACTCGACGTCGTGCTCGTTCCCGGCGGGCCCAACGCCTTCGTGATGCCCAGTGTCGCGACCGGCAAGGCCGACATCGGCCAGGCCGACAGCACCAACACGCTGCTCCAGCAGGCGGAGAGCCTGCCCGTTGTTCAGTTTGCCGCAGTTTTTCAGGACGATCCCTCCGGCATTCTCGTGCATGCCGACAGCCCGGTGCGCAAATTCGAAGACCTGCAGGGCAAAACCGTCATTGCCCGCCCCGAATGGGCCTTCCTCAAGTTCCTCCAGAAAAAATACGGCCTCACGGTGAACATCGTGCCGCAGAACTTTTCGGTTGCCGCATTCATGGGTAACAAGGAGGCCCTCCAGCAGGGTTACTTCATCGCCGAGCCCTACCACATCACGCAGGCCGGGGGAAAATCTCCGCGCTTCCTTTCCACCTGGGATGCGGGCTTCCGCGCCTATGCCGTCCTCGTGACCAATCGGAAATTCGCCCGCGAGCACCCGGCCGAGCTGCGCGCATTTGTCCGCGCCTATGTCCGCGGCTGGCGTGACTACCTCGAAGGCGATCCGACGCCGGCGCACACCGCCCTGAAGCGGGCCAATCCGACGAACACCGACGAATTCATGATGTTTTCCCGGCAGATGATCCTGAACGAGAAACTCGTGACGGGGCGTGATCCCGACGGCGGGGCGGCCAAAATTGGCCGGCTCGATCCCGCGCGCTATGCCACCCAGATCGCCCAGCTTGAGGACCTCGGAATCCTGCCGCGCGGGAAAATCACGACCGCACAGGCGGTGACCACCGCGTTCCTCCCTTGAGGTAACACGGTCTAAATTCTGACGATCACATCGTCCGGCCTGAACCGGACTTTCTTCATCGCCGCATAACGATCATCCGGCATGCGATACCCGGCGGCACAGCCCACCACGCTGGCATAGTCGGTGCCGAGCAAGCCGAGGATGTCATCGAACTTCTCCGGCTCGAAACCCTCCATTGGACAGGTGTCGATCCCGAGCAAGGCCGCGGCGGTCATGAACTGCCCGAGGGCAATGTAGATTTGATGGGTCTGCCAGGTGTCGAGCCGGCCTTCGCCCCGGGCCTTGTCCAGATTGCGCAGCGTCATGGCGCGAAACTTATCCAGCGAATCCGTCGTGACGCCGCGCACCTCGGCCATCCGGGCAATATGCCGGTCGACATGATCGGCGCCCAGGTCCTTGCGCACCGCGAATACGACAAAATGGGAACAATCGGCGGGCTGCAACTGATGCCAGGCCGCGGCGGCCAGCCGGGTCTTGATGGCCGCATCGGTGACGACGACGAATTTCCACGGCTGCAATCCGATCGAGGACGGCGCGAGCACGAGCGCCTGTTCCAGCGCCTGCCATTCGGCAGCGGGAATCTTCCGCGCCACATCGAACTTGCGCGTGGCGTAGCGCCAGTTCAACACGTCGATCAATTGCGCCGGCGGAATGGCTTTAGGCATGGGGCTCGGAAAAAATTCTGTCTCACCAGGCCCGGGCATATTGGTCCGGAGCAGCCGACAGCGGTTTGACGTGCAACGCCCGCGCCGCGCGCAACGGCCAGTTCGGGTCGCGCAGGAGTTCCCGCGCGAGCAGCACCATGTCGGCCTGGCCCGTGCGCACGATCTGGTCGGCCTGCGCCGGCTCCAGAATCATACCCACCGCCGCCGTCGGAATCGACGCCTCGTGCCGGATCCGCTGGGCAAAGCCCACCTGGTAACCGGGCCCCACCGGAATGCGGGCCGCCCCCGACGAACCGCCGGAACTGCAATCGATCATGTCCACACCGGCGGCCTTCAACAGTCGCGCCAACGCGACACTTTCGTCCATTGTCCATCCGCCCTCCATCCAATCCGTGCAAGACAGCCGCACCATCAGCGGCAGCGCTTCGGGCCACACGGCCCGCACCGCCTGCACCGTTTCCATCAGAAACCGAACGCGATTCTCAAAGGCTCCGCCGTAGCGATCGGTTCGACGATTCGAGAGGGGCGAAAGAAATTCGTGGCTTAAATACCCATGCGCCGAATGCAGTTCCAGCCACTCGTAGCCGGCCGCCAGCGATCGTTTGGCCGCGGCGACAAAATCCCGCTGCACGCCCGCGAGCTCCGCCAAGCTCAGCTCCCGCGGCACCTTGTGCAACGTGTCGCCAAAGGGCACCGCGCTCGGCGCCACGGTCGGCCAGCCGCCGGCATCGTCGGCCAGATGCCCTCCGCCCTCCCACGGACGCGCCGAACTCGCCTTGCGCCCGGCATGCGCCAGCTGCACGCCCGGCACCGCACCCTGCGCCTTCACAAACCGGGTGATCCGCACCAGCGGTTCGACGTGCTTGTCCGCCCAGATCCCCGCGTCTCCCGGCGAGATGCGGCCCTCCGGCGACACCGCGGTCGCCTCCGCAAGCACGAGGCCGGCTCCACCGGCGGCGCGCGCCCCCAGGTGCACCAAATGCCAGTCCTGCGCCACCCCGTCGTCCGACGAATACATGCACATCGGTGAAACGCCGATGCGGTTGCGCAACGTGATTGACCGGACGGTCAACGGTTCAAAAAGGTGGGCCATGAGGGTGGTGAACCAACCACATGTCGCCGATTTCGCAACCCGGCGGTTACCCCGGGGCGACCCGCGTCCATCCGCGCGGAGGAAGTGCCGGCCGGCCGCTCACTCCACTCGCGCACTAAATTCCGGGTTTCGCTTGATGAACAGCGCGACGTAAGAGCACAGCGGCACGACCGCACGCTTTTCCGCGCGGGCGTACTCCAGGCCGGCCCGCACCAGCTTTTCCGCAATCCCCCGGCCCCGCAGTTCCGGCGGGACGAAGGTGTGCGTGAAGACCATGCGACCTTCCGGCAACTCGTATTCGGCGACGGCGAGATCGCCAGCGGACTCAACTTCGAAGCGATGCTCCGGCACGTTGTGCCGCACGAGGATCGATTCCGCGGTGCTCATGGCGCGACGGCCTCGTCTCCCGGCCGGCCCCAGCGTTGGGCCAGGACGCCGCACACCACCAGTTGCAGCGGATGGTAGATCATGATCGGGAGGAGAATCAGCCCGATCCCCGGATGGGTTGCAAAAATCAATTTTGCCATCGGCACGCCCGAGGCGAGGGTCTTCTTCGAACCGCAAAAAATCGCCGCGATCCGATCTTCACGACTGAAGCCAAAAGCGCGCGCCGCCGCACCCGTCGCGAGGAGCAACACCACAAACAGCGCCGCGCA
Organism: Opitutus sp.; assembly: GCA_009695065.1. The sequence goes on from SIBR01000001.1 coordinate 185,563, forward strand.
CACCACTGTGATCAGCACGAGCTGTCCGCTGCCGCGCCCGGTCCAGATGCCGTCTTTGAACGAATCGCAAAACGAGGTGTAAACGAGCAGGATGATGATCAGGCGGTCCACGATGCCGATGGCGGACTTCCGTTTTCGCATCCATTCGCCGAGCCAGGGCCGCAGCAACTGACCGACCGCCAGCGGCAGCACCAACCAGCGCACGAGATCGAGCACGACCGGCCCGATCGGCTGCGCCTGGCCCGTCGTCCGCATCACCGCGGCCACCCACAAGGGTGTCAGCACCACTCCGGCGAGACTCGAGAGCGTCGCATTGAAAACCGCGCCGGCTACATTGCCGCGCGCCACCGCCGTCATCGTCACGGAGGAGGAGACGGTCGAGGGCAGCGCGCAGAGGAAAAACAAGCCCAGCTGCAGTTCGGGGGCGATGTGACTGCCGAGCGCGGCATTGATCGCCAACCCCAGCAGCGGGAAAATCAGGTAGGTGCACGACTGCACGAACATGTGCAGCCGCCAGTTCATCGCGCCGTCGCGCAGGGTCTGGAACGAGAGGGCGACGCCGTGAAGAAAAAAGATGAGCGCCACGCCCGCCTTGGTCAGCAATCCCGGATGCATCCAGCCCCCGGCCGCCCCCGGCCCCGGGACAATCCACGCGAGAAACGTGGCGAACATCATGCCAATGAGGAACCAGTCGGGCTTAAATTTCATGACGACACCACGGAAATCATGCGTCAGCCAGTTTCGCCCGGAATTTTTTCACCAGGATTGCGAGTTCATCGCGCCCCTCGATCCGCAGCGCCCATAAAACCGCCGCGTAGACGGCGATCCCGAGCGGAATCAGACCGAAGATCGCAACCGCATCGGCGATACGGAGACCCGGCCACCCGTGGCGCAGCCCCTGCCAGCCGCCGCCAACCACGCCCGCCATCACCGCGGTCGCCACCACGACCTTGCCCAGGCTGCGCCACAATTCGCCGAAGGCCAGGCCGGGCAGGCGCTGCGCCACCGCGCGCTGCAGCATCCAGGTCTGCACGACGATCGCCGTGGTGCTGGCCAGAACGATGCCGAAGGCCCCGAGCGGCTTCAGCAGGAGCAGGCTCAGACCCAGATTCACGACGAAGCTCACGGCGGCCATTTTTACGGGGGTAGTCGTGTCTTTCACCGCAAAGAACGCGCGCGTCGTCAGGCTCGTCACGGAAAAGAATGGCATCCCCACGGCAAACAACGCCAGCAGGGGCGCCATCAACCGGGTATCGGCCGCGCTGAACCTCCCGTGCTGAAACAGCAGGCGCACGATCGGTTCGCTCAGCAGGGCCAGCCCGATCGCCGCCGGCACGTTGATGACGAGGATCAAACGCAATCCCTTCCGAAAATCCTCCGCCATGCCCACAAAATTGCGTTGGGCCGCATGCCGCGCGATCAGCGGATAGACGACGGTCGAGACCGCGATGGCAAAGACACCGATCGGCAATTCCATCAGCCGGTTCGCATAGAAAAGGACCGTCGCGGCGGACTCGCCCGCCGACAGCGCGAACAGTCGCGAGACATAAATGTTGATCTGGTAAATGGCGGTGCCGAAAAGCCCCGGCACCATCAGGAGGGCTATTTCCCGCACGCGGGGCGAAAGCTGCAGGTCGAAACGCGGCTGCCAGCCCTCGCGCATTAGCACGGCCGCCGGCACCGCCATCTGCAAAAATCCGCCGGCGAGCACGCCCGCGCACAGCCAGTGCATCCGCCCGAGGTCGGTGGCGGCAAAATTAAGCCCCGCGCCGCCCAGCGACACGATCATCGTCAAATTAAGCCAGATCGGTGATAACGCGGGCTCGACGAATCGGCCGAGCACGTTGAGGGTTGCGCTGAAAACCGCCGCGATGCAGACGAAGGCGAGGTAGGGAAAAAGAATCACGCTAAGATCCGCCATCAGGTACCAGGCCGGATCGTGAGCCGGCACCAGCCGCGACTGGCTGAACACGGCCATCGCCAGAAGCACGAGCCCGCCCGTCACCATCGCGAGCCAGCTCGCCACCTTGCTCAGCAGCGCGAAAGCCCCGCTCCGGTCCCGCTCGTGCAGTTCGTCCTGCAACAGCGGGATGAAAGCCGCTGTCAGCGTGCCCTCCCCCAGCAAACGGCGGAAAAGATTCGGCAGGCTGAACGCCGTGACGAACGCGTCGTTGAGCAGACTCGCGCCAAAAATCGCCGCGCTCAGCAAATCCCGGGCAAGCCCCAGGAAGCGTGACACGACGGTCAGCAGCGAAATCACGCCAATGTTCTTCAGCTTCTTCGACACGATGAAAGTGTGCGGGGCGGCTCCGCGCGCCGGCAAGCCCGTTGGTGGCGCCGCATGGCCGGATGTGCAGCGGAGTCCGATGCAGGCATCTAAAATCCGGAGTCGTCCGGAATCGGGGTCCCCAGGGTCTGCTCGAGCGTGTCCAGCGCGGTGTTGGCCGCCGCCTCGAGCGCCCCCGCCTCGCGCCAATCGCCCTCGAACCTTCCGCACGCCCTGGCCTGCGCCGCGCCGTCCGCCGTTCGCGCCGCGAAAGCCTCGCCGAGCGAAAGGCCTGCATTCCGATAAAACGGATGCAATGCCGGCAACAGCCGGTTCAACTCCAGCGAGCGCCGCTCCACTTCCGCCCGCACAAAGGGCTGGCGACCGTGCGCCAAGACGGCCGCCAGCGAAAGCACTTCGTCCCCACCCGTCGGCGCGACGACAAAGCGACCCAACCGCTGCAGGGCTTCCCGCGAATCCTCCGCTTCGAAAGTCGGCAGGCTGCGCCCGCGCCGGAGGTGGTGCCAGCCCGTCTGCCACCAGAGTTCGCGCTCGCGAGCGTCGCGAAACCGCCCCGGATAACTGGCCGCCAGCGCCGCCCCCGGCTCGTCACCCCGGAGCAGCTTCTTCAAAAACGCGGGCCACTCGCCGCCGCCCGACTCCTGCTGGAAAAAAGTCAGCAGCCAGAGCGCGCCCGCGCGGTGTTCCGCCGGCTCCGCCTCCCCCCGTCTCCCTTGGAAAAGCCGGGCGCTGGACGGTGGGGAATGTTTTGCGGACGCCTGCTTCAGCGCGTCGAGCTGCGCAGGATCGGCCCGTGTGCGCCACCAGCCGAGCGCCGCCTGTTCCAGCCAGAACGGCACGACCAGATCATCCCGCGGGCCGTGATGGGCGACGGCCAGCCGCGTCAGCAATCCCTGCACGATCGCTCTTCGCAAAACGGGGTCGGGCAGCGAATCTTCCCAGCGCACGCGCACCGAAACGACCCCGCCGGGCTCGACCATGACGCGAAAAAATCCCGTCCCATTCCACTCGGCGGCGGGCACGAGACGGACGAGAACGGGCGAGGAAAAGCGCTCCGGCAGACCGAAAGGCACCGTCAGCCACCTCCACGCCGCATCGGCGGCGGCCGTCGCCGACCGCGCGGCCGACGAATCGATGGCCGCGACTTCGAATCGTCCCGGCCCACTTTGAAAAATCACGGGCGTGGGCGAAATTCCCCGGACGACCGCACCGGTGAATAAAAATCCCAACCAAAGCCACCGGCCGGCTTCCCGGCGGCCGAACCGGCGCGGCACCGCGCCATGACGAACTGCCGCTGCCAGCACCCGGATCACTGCATCGCCACTTTAACCGTATTTTTCTCGATCGTTACATTCGTCGCTTTTTTCCAAGCGGTCGCGATGTCCTCGGGGATGGCTTGAGCGCCGAAGATTTTGCTCCCGACAAGACCGGCGAGGAACGGCAGCCGCTGGACGGGACAGGATCCAAGATAAAGCTGCGACGGTTCAAAAACGAAACCCTCCCCCTTCTTCACAAAACCGCCCCGGGCCTGCACGATCACCTTCTGGCCGATCGCATTGATCGTAACTGGAATCCCGATCTGCATCTCTCCGTCACGAATGCGAAAATTCGGCGTGCCCGCGGTGATGATATCGTCCGTGCGGGCCGGCGGAGGCGCCGCTTTTTCTTCTTTTTTTGCCCCTGGCTTCGGAGCCGCGGGAGCGGGTGCGGCGCCGACCAGCGTGTTAAGCTCGTCTTCGTTGGCTTCGACGGATTGCCCGTCGACCAAGGCCTTCCGCTTGGCCAGCGCCTGCCGCGCTTTTGCGCCGTCGCGCGAGCCTTCGATGTAGTAAACCGCCTTCGCGTCACGATCCGCCTCCTTCGGCAGCTCCTTGACCTGGGCGATCGGCTTGATGACCAGCAGGGCGGCACCCAGCACCACCCCCAGCACCAGGCTGAGAGCGGCCCCGAGGATGACTTCAGCCCAGCTCGGGCCGTGAACCGCACGATCGATTTTTTTGCTCATGGGGGAAATTACTTCTTGGCGGACGCGGAGGACGCCTTGGATTCACCGCCGCCCGCCGGCTTCGCGGCGGCGGGCGGCGATTCCGCCGGCTTGGACTCGCCGCCACTGTCCTTTTTCCCGCCGCTCTTGTTCTTGTAGTCGGTGATGTAGAACCCGGTGCCCTTGAAAATCAGGCCCGCGCCGCCACCGACCAGGCGTTTCAGGCCGGCCTTCTTGCATTTCGGGCACTTTTTGAGCGGTTCGTCGCGCATCGACTGGAACTGCTCGAATTCATAACCGCATTTTTGGCAGGCATACTCGTAGGTCGGCATATCAGGATCGCCCACGGTTATGGGTGACGCGGCGCGGGTTGGCGAGTTTGTAGTTCCACCCCCGGGTTGATGAACCGTCATCCATCCACGGGAGGAACGAGCGCAGCGGAAACCACGACCCGGAGCTGGCGCGCCGCACGCCCGGGATTGCGCCAAGTAATCTTTTCGTCCACGCAAGAGGCCGATGGATTTTTCCAGCGAATTCAGCCGCCACGTCGCCCGGGTCGAAAACGGGATGAACCTGCACGTCCCTCCGGCCGCGGAACGCCCCGCCCGGCTGCACACCGCCATGCGTTACAGTCTCGAGGCGGGAGGCAAACGGCTGCGACCGGTGCTGGTGCTTGCCGCCGCCGAGTTCTGCGGCGTCACGGACGACGCGGCGGTACCCGCCGCCGTCGCGCTCGAATGCGTCCACACCTATTCGCTCATCCACGACGATCTGCCGTGCATGGACAACGACGATCTCCGGCGCGGCCGGCCCACCGCCCACAAGGCCTTCGACGAGGCGACGGCGCTCCTCGCCGGCGATGCGTTGCTCACCCAGGCGTTTGCCCTCCTCGCCACCAGCTACACGGACCGCCCCGCGCTTGCCACCGCGCTCGTCCGCGAACTCGCCGACACGGCGGGCAGCCGCCGCTTAATCGGCGGCCAGATGGAGGATTTGCTGGCCGAGAAAAAAGCCGACGCCACGGCGGCCGAACTGGAATTCATCCATCTCAACAAGACGGCCGCCATGATCGAGACTTCCCTGGTCATGGGCGGACTGATCGGCGGGGCGGACGATGTCGCCATCGCCACGCTCCGCCGGGCCGGGCGGCACCTCGGCCTCGCGTTTCAAATCATCGACGACGTCCTTGATGCCACCGCCGATTCCGCGACACTCGGCAAGACTCCGGGGAAAGATGCCCGGGCGGGAAAAACCACCTATGTCGGGCTCCGCGGTCTCGACCCCTCACGACAGATCGCACGCGATCACACCGAGGCGGCCATCGCCGTTTTCAACTCGCTCGCCGGCGATACCCGTTTCCTCCGGGCGTTGGTCGAATCGATGGCGACTCGACTGCGGTAGCCGCCAGTTCAGCCTTTGGAGAGCTTGAACTCCACCGATTCGCGGAGCGCTTCCCAGCTCGCATCGATGATATTGTCGCTCACGCCAACGGTTCCCCAGATACTTTGGCCGTCGCCGCTCTCGATCAGCACCCGCGTGCGTGCTGCCGCCCCGCTGTTGCCCTCGAGGATGCGCACCTTGTAGTCGCGCAGCTTCATGTCGCGAATCTGCGGGTAGGTGGTCTCCAGCGCCATCCGCAACGCGCGATCGAGCGCTCCGACCGGGCCGGATTCTTCCGCCACGGTATGCACGGTCTGGCCGCCGACTTTGAGCTTCACGGTCGCCTCGGCCCACAGTTGCCCATCGTGCCGCTCCACGATCACGCGATAATTCTCCACCTCGAAAAACGTTTTCGTCTGCCCGAGCGACTTCGCCACCAGGAGCTTGAAAGACGCATCGGCGGCTTCGTATTCGTAGCCGCGAAATTCCCGGGCCTTGAGCTCCTCGATCAGCACCTTCATCTCGGGCCGCTTCTCGTCGAGTTCGATTCCCAGCTCGCGGGCCTTGAGCGTGAGACTGCTGCGACCGGCCATGTCGGACACGAGCACCCGGGTGCGGTTTCCGACCAGCGCCGGATCGATGTGCTCGTAACTGCGCGCCACTTTTTGCGCCGCGTTGGCGTGCAGGCCGCCCTTGTGGGCAAAGGCCGAATGTCCCACGAACGGCGCCTTCGGATCCGGGCGCAGATTCGCCAGTTCGTCGAAGAACAGCGACAGGTCGCGCAACTGGGCGAGATTCGCGGCACAGCGCATCGTGCACCCCATCTTCAGGGCAAGATTGGGCAGGATCGTCGTCATGTTCGCATTGCCCACCCGCTCACCGTAGCCGTTGATCGTCCCCTGGACGAGGGTCGCGCCCGCCGCGATGCCGCCAAGCGACAGGGCAACGCCGAGTCCGCTGTCGTTGTGGCAATGCACGCCAACCTTGTCGCCGCCGAACTCCCGCACGACGCGGCCCACGATTTCCTTGAACTCGTCGACCAGCGTGCCGCCATTCGTGTCGCAGAGCGTGAGGTTGCCCGCCCCGCCGCGCAGGGCCGCCGCGAGCGTCTTCATCGCGTAGTCGGAATCGGCCTTGTAGCCATCGAAAAAGTGCTCCGCGTCATAGACGACCTCGCGCCCCTGCGCCACGAGGTAGCGCGCCGAGTCCCCGATCATCGCGATGTTCTCTTCCAGCGTCGTGCGCAGAATCTCGGTCACATGCAGCGTCCACGTCTTCCCGACAATGGTCACCACCGGCATGTCGCTGTCCAAAAGAGTGCGGAGTTGGGGGTCCTCGCTGGCCTTGGTGCCCGCGCGGCGGGTCGAACCAAACGCGGCCAGCCGGGCGTGCTTGAGCTTCAGCTTCTTCGCCTCCTGGAAGAACGTGATGTCCCGCGGATTGGAGCCCGGAAAGCCGCCCTCAATGTAATCCACCCCGAAGTGATCGAGCTTCTCGGCAATCAGGAGCTTGTCCGTGACCGAGAAGCTAATCCCCTCCCCCTGCGTGCCATCGCGCAGGGTGGTGTCGTAGATTTTGACGGCGGTACTCATGCTAAGGGTCAAGTTTTGCGAGCACCGCGGCTGCTGGCAAGGGAGCTTTTGCTCATCGCCCGCCTGCCTCGCACCACCGGCGCCACATCGCCCGATAAGCCGACTCCACCCCGCGCGCAAATCCGACCGCGTCGGTCAATGGCGAAGCCTGCATCCGGCTGCGCAGCGTGCGGCGCAACTCGGACAGCCTCGGACGATCGCACGCCAGCGCTTTCGCGATACGGATAAACTCGTCCGGATCGTTGGCGATCAAATCCGTGAGTCCGAGGTTCGACAACTGACTCACTCCCGCGCGCCCCACCACGGTGCGGCCCACGAGTGTGACCACTGGCACGCCCATCCAAAGCGAATCGAGGCTGGTCGTGTGCCCGTTGTAGGGAAATGGATCCAAGCCGATATCGATTCCCTGATACGTCTTGAAATATTCATGGCGTGACTGGCGGCCGGAAAACGTCACCCGCGTGGAATCGACTCCTGCCCGGGCCAATATCTCCAGGGCCCGGGTCCGGGCGCTTCCCGCCGGCACCATCAGATGCAGACGGGATTCAGGCACGGCGGCGAGCACCCGGGCCCAGAGCGACAATACCCGTCCATTGACTTTCCCAAAGGTGTTCAACGAGCCAAAGGTCACATATCCGTTACGTGCCGCCGGCAGCGGACTGACCTCATTTTCGTCGAAGGCTTCGAAGCACCAGAAACTATGCGACAGCCGCTAGGTTTCCTCCGAGTAATAGCGTTCAAACCCGCCCGCGGGATCGAGCCAGGGGTCGCTCAGCCGGTAGTCGATTGTGTCGAGCCCCGTGCTCCCCGGGTAGCCGGCGAAGGTCACTTGCACCGGTGCAGGCTTGCGGGCGAAAACGCCCAGTCGGTGATTGGGCGAATGGAGCGTTAAATCCACCAGAATGTCGATGCGGTCTGCCCGGATCCGCTCCGCCAATTGTTCGTCGGACAATCCGTTCGTTTCGCACCAGGCCTGCGCGTATCGCCGGAATTCTTCCGTCACGATATCCGGTTGGCGGATCTCAGCGTAGCAATGAATCTCCACTTCGGCCCGGGCATGCTGCTTGAACAAAGGCAGCAGGTTAAACCCGAGCGCGTGGCCGCGAAAATCGGGAGAAACATAGCCGATCCGCAGCGGTCGGCCCACTTCCCGATCGTTCGGAAAATCGCGCAACCGCGGCCAATGGGCCGCGTGACGCTCACGCCAACGGGCCTGCTCGGCGGCGATTTCCTCCGGACCGCAGTCGGGATGGCAGTTAAGCACGAGAAGGAGGGCGCTGTGTCCGGCCGCGTCGGTCGGTTCGAGTTCGCACGCGCGCCGGAGACATTCCGCCGCAGCCTCCACCTCTCCGGGATGAAAGCGAACGTAACCCAGGCACCGGTGGGCGCGCGGAAACTTCGGATCGCCGCGCAGCGCGTCCTCGAAACGGACGACCGCTTCGTCGAGCCGCCCGGCGGCTTCGAGCGCACAACCGAAGTCCGTGAGGAGGCCGGCCTCGGGCGGCGCCAGGGCGCACGCGCGTTCGTAGTGGGTGACGGCTTCATCGAAGGCCTGCACGTTGAAAAGCGCACTCGCCAGATTCACGCGGGCCCCGAAGGCCGCGGGATTGGCGGCGACCGCGGCACGAAAATGCGACACGGCCTCCGCAATGCGATTCTGCGTCACCAACAGGGCTCCGAGGTTATTGTGGGGGTCGGAAAACTTTGGCGCGATTTCCGATCGCCCGCAAAAAACAAGCCGACGCCAGTTCAGCTTGCCCGCGGTGGCGGTGGACCTCGCCGAGATTGCTGAGCAATTCCGGATTGGTGGGGGCCAGTTGCAGGGCCTGCTGCATCAAGCCTTCCGCCACCTCGTGCCGGCCGACCTCAAAAGCAATGACGCCGAGGTAATGCAGCGCGCCGACGTGCGAGGAATCCTGCGCCAGAATCGCCCGATAGGCCGCCTCGGCGTCGCCCAATCGCCCGGCCCGATGATGCAGCAACGCCGCCTTGAAGCGTTCACCCAGCTGGTTGGAGGGCATTGTGGCCGATTCCGCTCCGGGACGTGAAGATTACCTGCGCCCCCTCACTGCACGGCGTGCGCGTCGATGAACGAGCGGATCTCCGCCGGCGTCGCCTTGATCCGGTGCTTCACCACCCGCCGGGACTTCAACGCCTCCAGGCTCGGGTGCGTCGGCGCAATCCCGATGGCGGCCTGGATGGTCTCCGGAAACTTCGCCGGGCTCGCGGTCGAAAGCACCACATTCACGCGATCGGGATTCAGTTCCTTGAAGGCGCAGGCGGTGTGCGGATCCACGACATAACCATAGTCGCGATGGACCCGCTGGATGATCCCGGGAATTTCGGCGTCGGTGCAGCGCGAGGCCGAAAACGTGCCGCGATCGAAATCCGCAAAACGATAGGCTCCCGTCTCCTTGAACGTGGTCATCACTTCGCGCACCCGAGCCGGGTCGCGCCCGACGGCGAAGTAGATGAAGCGCTCAAAGTTGGACGCGACCTGAATATCCATCGAGGGCGCGAGGCTCGGCTGGACGGTCCCGACGCGATACTCGCCCGTCGCGAACATCCGGTGGAGAATATCATTCTGGTTGGTCGCCACCTTGAAACCGCAAATCGGCACGCCCATCTGCTGAAGCAGCCAACCCGCGAGCACATTGCCAAAATTTCCCGTGGGGACCACAAACTCGACGTTCGCGCGATCGCCCGCCGGCAGCCGCAGCCACGCGTGGAGGTAGTAGACGCACTGCGCGAGCACGCGCGCCAGATTGATCGAGTTGACCGCCGACAAACGGTGGCGGGTTCGGAACTCTTGGTCTCCAAAAATCACCTTCAACGCCGCCTGCGCGTCGTCGAAGGTGCCATCCACGGCGAGCGCGAATACATTGTCCGCCCCGGTGCAGGCCATCTGCCGCTCCTGCAACGGCGAAACGCGGCCGTCGGGATAAAGAATAAAAATGGCCGTGCCGGGCTTGCCCAGGAGCCCGTGAATCGCAGCCGCACCCGTGTCGCCGGAGGTCGCCCCGAGCACGTTGATCGTCTTGTGGCGCACCGCGCATTGATGCTCGTAGAGATTGCCGAGGACCTGCAGGGCGAAATCCTTGAAGGCGAGCGTCGGACCGTGCCACAACTCGAGCACGTGCAACTTCGGGGCAAGCTGCCTGAGCGGAGCGATGTCCGGATACGAAAAGGTCGTGTAGGATTTGGCGATGATCGCCCGCAGCGTCGTCGGCGCGATGTCCGACGCGAACACGCGCAAAAATTCGAAGCAAAGGCCGGCGTAGCCGAGACTCTCGAACCGAGGCAAGTCCGGCGAGAAATCCGGCAACGATTCCGGCAGGAAAAGTCCGCCATCCGGTGCCAGACCGGTGGCGACCGCGTCGGAAAAACCGGTCGGCGGCGTCTGCCCGCGAGTGGAGATAAAGCGCATGACAGGTGCGAGGTGGGGGGAGCGTCGCGCGAGTGAAGCGAACCGGGTGATGCTCGCTCCTCGCCAACGGCTACCCGCTACTCAGACTTACAGCTTCTCCAGCCCGAACGCCGCGTGCGCCAAGCGGGCGGCTTCATCGGCCCGGGTCTTGTCGATCACGACCGAAATCTTGATTTCCGAGGTGCTGATGAGCTCAAGATTGATGCCCGCCTCGGCCAGCGCCTGAAACAGGGTCGCCGCCACCCCGCTGTGCGTCCGCATGCCCACGCCCACCACGGAAAGCTTGGCGATCCGTTCGTCGACGGCGACTTCGCCGCCCGTCTCCTTCAAGACCGGCTCGAGCGCTTTCAACGCTTTCGCCGTCTCGGTCTGCGGCACCGTGAAGGTGAGATTGGCCACCCCCTGCCGGCCGACGTTCTGCACGATCATGTCGACGTTGATATGCGCATCCGCCAGCGACTTGAAGACCTTCGCGGCGGAACCCGGTTTATCCAAGATGTTGCTGACGATGATCTTCGCCTGGTCCTTGTCGACGGCGACTCCGCGCACGACGATCTTTTCCATGTAGGCGACTTCCTGTTTCACGATGGTTCCTGGGTTTTGGTTAAAGGAGGAGCGGACTTCAAAAACGACATTGTACTTGGCCGCGAACTCGACCGAGCGGGACTGCATCACCTTGCTGCCGAGCGATGCGAGTTCGAGCATCTCGTCGTAGCTGATCTCGGAAAGTTTCTTCGCGTCCTTCACCACCCGCGGATCGGCGGTGTAAACGCCGTCCACGTCGGTGTAGATTTCACATTTGTCGGCCTTGATCGCGGCGGCCAGGGCGATGGCGGTGAGATCGGAGCCGCCGCGCCCGAGGGTCGTGATCTGACCGGCCTCATCGATGCCCTGAAAGCCCGCGACGATGATCACCTTGCCAGCATCGAGGTCCTTGATGAGCGGCTTCGCGTTGATCGTCTTGATCTTCGCCTTGGTGTGCACCTTGTCGGTAAAAATACCGGCTTGCGCGCCGGTGTAGCTCACGGCTTCGACGCCGATACCGTGCAGCGCCATCGCCGTGAGGGCGATCGTCTCCTGCTCGCCGATGGAAAGCAGTTGATCCATTTCACGCTCGCTCGGCATCGGGCATACCGCCTTGGCCCGGGCGATGAGCTCGTTGGTCACCCCGGCGCGGGCGGAGACGACGACCACGAGCTGGTGGCCCTGATCGCGAATCGCCTTGATGCGCAACGCGACGTTTTTGATGCGATCGACGTCACCGACCGAGGTGCCGCCGTATTTTTGAACGATTCGTGCCATGTCAGGAGGGAAATTTATCGGCGGGGACGCGCAGCCGGCGGGAAATCCCCGGCTCGCTCAATCGTTGAAATCTCCGATGCGCAGCAAAACCGGCGCCTCAAGCACGCTCTTCAGCGCGCTCAGTTGGTGCAGGGTTCCCTGCATCGCCCGTTCGTTGCTTTCGTGGGTCGTGAGCACGAGCGAGGCGGCGCCGGCCCGCTCCGCCGGACTCTGAATCACGCTCGCGATGCTCACGTGGTGGCGGGCCATGACGGACGCGACCCGCGCCAGCACGCCCGGCTGGTCCTTCACCGTGAGCCGAACGTAATAGCGGCAGCGGATGTTCTGCGGCGGGGCCAGCCGGCAGCCGTTGCGCGCCGACACGTTCTCCTCGCCGATCAGATGGGCGCCCTTCCCGTGCTTGAGCAGCGAGGCCGCGTCCGCGATGTCACTGATCACGGCACTGGCCGTCGCGTCCTGGCCGGCGCCCCGCCCGCTGTAGAGCGTCGTGCCGACTACGTCGCCGGTCACCGAGATCGCGTTGAACACCCCGCTGACGTTCGCGATGACGTTGCCCTCGGGCAGCAGCGTGGGATGCACGCGGACATAAAGTTCGTTCTTCGCAAAATCGCGCGTGATGACGGCCAGCAATTTGATGCCGAAACCGAGGACCGAGGCGTTTTTGAAATCGGCGGGCGTGATCCGCGAAATGCCCTCGACGATCATGTCGTCGGTTTTCACCCAAACGCCGTGCGCCAGCCAGGCCAGCACGGAGGCCTTGTGCGCGGTGTCCCAGCCGTCGACATCGAGCGACTCGTCCGCCTCCGCGTAGCCGAGGCGCTTCGCCTCGGCGAGCACGTCGCCGTAGGTGGCGTCCCGGTCCTCCATCTGGGTGAGGATGTAATTGCAGGTCCCGTTCAGGATGCCGTAGATCCGCGGAAACCGGTTGGCGACGAGTCCCTCGCGCAAGGCTTTGACGATGGGGATGCCACCGGCTACGGAGGCCTCGAAGTAGAAGTGTCCGCCATACTTCTGCGCCGCCGCGAAGATTTCCGCCCCATGCTGGCAGATCAGCGCCTTGTTGGCCGAGACGACGACCTTGCCATTGCGCAAGGCGGCGAGCGTCACTTTTCGCGCCAGCGTGGTTCCGCCCATCAATTCGCAGACGATGTGAATGGCCGGGTCGTTCGCGATCGCGAGCGGGTCGTCGGTGAGCTTGGAGGCGGGGATTTTCACCGTCCGGACCTTGTGCCGGTCGCGCACCGCGGCCCGGGCGAGGTTAAATTTCACGCCGACGCGCGACTCGAGGTCCGCGCGGTGGGCCGAGATATGTTTCCACACGCCCTGCCCCACCGTGCCGAAGCCGCAAAGGCCAATGTTGATCGTCAGGGGTTCGCTCATGGTTGGGACAGAGGGGCCTTCTGGCCGATCTTGTTTTCGGTGCCGGCGAGCAGGCGCGCGAGATTGGCACGGTGCCGGAGAACGACGAAAAGTGCGACTCCCGCGGAGACCCCGACCAGCACCGGGGTCCGCTGAAAAGCCAGCGCCAGCAAGGGCAGCGAAAGCGCCGCCAAGACCGAGGCGAGCGAAACATAGCGCGTGAGCGCTGCGGTCACGCCCCAAACGACCGCGGCAAGCAGCACGCCGAGGGGAAACAACACGAGCAATCCACCGGCACCGGTGGCAACGCCCTTGCCGCCGCGAAAGCGGGTGAAACAGGAAAAGCTGTGCCCGAGCACCGCGCCGACCAGACCCGCAATCGCGAGGTAGCCATACTGCGTGGCGTCGAGCACCGGACCGACAGGAGGCGCAAGCCGGCGCCAGCCCCATGGGGCCAGCGCCGCCGCGGCACCCTTCAAGGCGTCGAGCACGAACACGAGGTTGCCGCAGCCGGATCCGAGCACCCGGCGGACATTGGTCGCGCCCGGACTTTTGCTGCCGACTTCGAAGATGTTCACGCCCTTCGCCCGCGCGACGAGATACCCGAAGGGCAGCGAGCCCAGCAGGTAGCCGGCGAGAAGGGCGATGAGCGCGGGCGTAAGCATGCTCAGCCGGGAAGGCTAAGTCCGCGCCAGCCGGCTTGATGAGCCGGCTCCGTATTCGATTTGGAAATCCCGTGCCTCATAGCTGGACAAATTTCGCCAGCTTGATGGCCGGATGACCCTTGATTTCCTGCCGCGCAGCCTCGCTCGGCTCGCTGTCCACCCGCACCACCATGTACGCAGTCGCACCGGGTGTCAGCCGGCTCAACGACATGTCGGCGATATTCACTTTGTCCCGGCCGAGAATGGTGCCGATCGTGCCGACCATGCCAGGCTGGTCCACGTTTTCGAGCACGAGCAGCTTGCCGTCGGCCAGCACCTCGACCTCGCGGCCGTTGACGTTGACGATGCGCGGCTGATTCGCCTTGCCGATCAGCGTGCCGGCGGCGGAGTAGACCGAGCCATCGGGCGCCGTCGCCTCGACCTGGATGAGCTCGGAATAACCGGAGTCGCCCGTCGATTTGGTCACTTGGGCGCGAACTCCGAGGCGCTCGAGCATAACGGGCGCGTTGACGAAGTTGACCTCGTCGCCACTGATCCGCCGCAGGTAGCCCCGCTCGATGGCGCGGGTCACCGCGTTGACCTCGAGGTCAACCAGTTTGCCCCAATAGGTGATGGTGAGCTGGGCGATCTGGGCGGGGGCGATTTGCTGGACGAGCGTGCCGAGTTTCGTCCCGAGATCGAGATAGGGCCCGAGAACCTTGAGCGACGTCGCGTCGATCGAGGGGACATTGACGGCGTTGCAGATGACGCCGCCGTTCAGCACGTCGGCGATCTGCTCGGCTATTTCGATTCCCACCGATTCCTGCGCCTCGGCGGTCGAGGCACCCAGATGCGGAGTCAGGACGACATTCGGCAGCTTGCGAAATTCGCTGTCGGCCGCGAGCGGCTCGTCCTCGAAAACGTCGAGACCGGCGGCGGCCACCTTGCCCGATTTCAGCGCGGCCAGCAGCGCCGTCTCCTTGATAATGCCGCCCCGGGCGCAGTTGAAGATCCGCACGCCTTTCTTGCATTTCTCGAAGGCGGCCTCGGCGATCATGTATTTCGTGTCGTCGGTCAGCGGCATGTGCACCGTGATGTAGTCCGACTGCTTGAGCAGTTCGTCCAGCGGCACGCCTTCCACCTGCATCGCCTTGGCGCGGCTGGGAGCGAGGTAGGGATCGAACGCGAGGACCCGCATGCCAAAGGCCTGCGCCCGTTTGGCCACCTCGCCGCCGATCCGGCCTAGGCCCACGATGCCAAGGGTCTTCTTAAATAATTCGAGGCCCGAAAAACTTTTCCGGTCCCACTGGCCGGCTTTCATGGACGCCCCCGCCTGCGGCACTGGCCGGGCGCCGCACAGGATGTGCGTGAAGGTCAACTCGGCCGTCGCAATCGTATTGCCCGCCGGCGTGTTCATGACGACCACGCCATGCTCGGTCGCGGCCTCGACGTCGACGTTATCCACCCCGACGCCCGCCCGGCCCACCACCTTCAGGAGTGGCGCCGCCTTGAACACGTCCGCCGTGATCTTGGTCTCGGACCGCACGGCAATGGCATGCACATCCCGGACGAGTTCCAGCACCTTTTCGGGCGAGGATCCGTAAGCCTCGACGACTTCGAAGCCCGGCTGCTGGCGCAGGTAGGCGACTCCTTTGGGTGAGATCTTGTCGGCAACGAGGACTTTCATTGGAGAAAAATGCCCACGAGGGAAATCGCGCGGGGCATGGCTAGCAAGGAAAAGGTTTGGCCATGACCGACCCTGGCCGGCCACCGGCGCTCCGCGGGAAAAATCCGGGCAGAAATGACCGGGAGGGTTGCGCGCCGACTTCATCCCGCTCAAGGTCTCGCCCGGCCAAAATCCTTTTGTTGCGCATGCCGTTCGATTTACCCTTTGTCTTCGACCTGCGGAGGTTGGGCGCAACTTCGCACCGTTCGATCCGTCCATCTCGTCGATGCGACCTCACTGGCGCGCCCGCCGCCCTTTTGCCTTAATCATGACCCTCGCGTATCTCTTCCCGCGTCAAATCACATCTCGCCCGGGCGTATTCCTTTGCGCGCTCCTGATGACCGGCTTGGCCGGTTGTGCGGACAAGGCCCAGACCTCCGGAGGCGGCGGGCGGGCGGTACGTGGCGGAGGCGGTGCGGCACCGGTGATCGTGGCCCGAGCCGAACGGAAGATTGTCCCCCTGACCATCGAGGCGATCGGCGCCGCGGAACCCATGCGTTCCACGTCCGTCCGTTCTCTCGTCACCGGCATCTTGAACCGGATCGCGATTCAGGAGGGCCAGGACGTCAAGCAGGCCGATCTGCTTTTTGAAATCGATTCGCGCCCGTTTCGCAACGCGCTGCAATCCGCCGAGGCCGATCTCCAGAAAATCCGCGTGCAACTGGAAAACGCGCGAGCCCAGGTCGCGCGCTATCGAACTCTGAGCACCGATCAAATGGTCTCGAAGGAACAGTTTCAGAAAATCCAGGACGACGCTCGCGCGCTTGAGGCCCAGGCTTCGTCGGTCGAATCAGCCGTAGCCACCGCCCGGCTCAACCTCGAATACTGTTCGATTCGCGCTCCGCTCGCCGGGCGCACGGGCAATCTTGGGGTCCACGAGGGCGACCTGGTGCGGGCGAGCGACGCCACGGCGATTCTCGTCACCATCAATCAGCTCAATCCCATCTACGTGACGTTCGGCGTGCCACAGCAGCATCTGGCGGCGCTGGCCCGCTATCGCGCGGCCGGCACCCTCAAGATCAAGGTTGTCCCGCCCGGGGCCGACGAAAAGGCCGAGGAGGGCGAACTCACGTTCCTCGACAACACCGTCGATTCGGCCACCGGCACGCTGAAGCTCAAAGGCGCTTTCCCCAACGAGAGCCACCGTTTGTGGCCGGGGCAATTCGCCACGGTCAGCCTCACGCTCGACTCGCCAGAGGTAATAGTCGTGCCCAGCTCGGCGATCCAGAACTCCCAGACCGGCCGGCACGTGTTCGTCGTGAAATCGGATAATATCGCCGAGCTGCGCCCCGTCGTCGTCGAGCGCACCTATGAAGCCGACTCCGTGATTGCTTCCGGGCTTGCGCCCGGAGAAACGGTGGTCACCGACGGCCAGCTGCGCGTCATCCCGGGCAAGCCCGTGGAGATCAAGAACGCCGGCGCCCCCGTCAGCGGCGAAAGCGGAAAGGAAAAAAAGAAGAAGAAAACCTGAGCGCGGCGTCGCCATTGTTGCCGGCGATCCTCCGAGCCGGTGGTTCCCGCAGCCCCGTTGGCCTCCGTCACCCCATTTCCGCCATGAACATCCCCGAACAATTCATCCGCCGGCCCGTGATGACGACCCTCGTCACCGCGGCCATCACGATCTTCGGCACGATGGCGTACCAACGTCTCCCGGTCAGCGATCTGCCCAACATCGATTTTCCGACGATCACGGTTTCCGCCAGTCTGCCGGGCGCGAGCCCGGAAACCATGGCGGCTTCCGTGGCCACTCCGCTGGAGCAGCAGTTCGCCACGATTGCCGGCATCGATTCGATGACGTCAACCAGTTCGCTGGGACTCACCCAGATTACCCTCCAGTTTAATCTCGACCGCAACATCGACGGAGCCGCCCAGGACGTGCAGTCCTCGATCTCGGCGGTTCAGCGCCGTCTGCCCCAGGACATGCCGAACCCGCCGTCCTTCCGAAAGGCGAATCCCGCCGACGACCCGGTCATGCTCCTCTCGTTGTCCTCGGCGACGCTGCCACTCTCCGAGGTGAACGAATGGGCCGAGACCATGCTTGCGCAACGTATCTCCACCGTCGCCGGCGTGGCCCAGGTGCAGGTGATGGGCTCGCAAAAATACGCCGTGCGCGTCCAGGTCGATCCCCGCGCGCTCGCCGCCCGTGGCATTGGCCTCGACGAGATCCGCACCGCCCTCAATACCAACAACGTCAATCTCCCCGCGGGAACCTTGGACGGTTCCGACAAGGCCGTAACCCTTCTTGCCACCGGCCAGCTCAAGAGCGCCGCGGGATTCAGCAAAGTCATCGTCAGCTACCGGAATGGAGCCGCCGTCCGGCTGGGTGACGTGGCCAAGGTGATCGACAGCGTCGAAAACGACAAGGTCGCCAGTTTCTTCATGAACAAGAACGCCGGGGCCGACCAACAACTTGTCGGTGCTCAGGCCGGCGACGAAGTCCGGGCCATTATACTCTTCGTTCAGCGTCAACCCGGCACGAACACCATCAAGGTCGTCGACGGCATCAAGGCGTTGCTCCCGGCGTTTCGGACCCAGCTGCCCGCCACCATCAACCTCGACATCTACAGCGATCGCTCGATCGCGATTCGTGACTCGGTGCACGACGTCAAGTTCACCTTGGCCCTGGCCATTTGCCTCGTGGTGCTGGTCATCTTCCTCTTCCTCCGTTCGGTTTCCGCCACCCTGATTCCCAGCGTCGCGATGCCCATCGCCGTCGTCGGCACGTTCGCGGCGATGTATTTTTTTAATTTCAGCATCGATAACCTCTCGCTGCTCGCGCTGACTCTTTCGGTCGGGTTCGTGGTCGACGACGCGATCGTGATGCTGGAAAACATCGTCCGCCACATCGAACTGGGCGAGACGCCCATGGCGGCGGCCTTGAAGGGTTCGCGCGAGATCGGGTTTACCATTCTCTCGATGACCATTTCGCTCGTGGCCGTCTTCATTCCCGTGCTCTTTATGAGCGGGATCCTCGGCCGGCTCCTCCACGAGTTCGCGATCACCATCAGCGCCGCCGTCCTGATTTCCGGCTTAATCTCGCTCACGCTGACGCCGATGCTCTGCAGCCGTTTCCTGAAACCGATCCAGCACGGCGCGCACCACGGCCGGTTCTACCGGGTCACGGAGGCGATTTTCCAGGGCAGCCTCGGTTTCTACGAACGCACGCTGCGACTTTCACTGCGATTTCGCCGCACTGTCCTGCTCGTCGCCGTCGCCACCATGGGGCTGACCATCTGGCTGCTCATCGTGCTGCCGAAGGGCTTCATCCCCACCGAGGACACCGGCCGGATCATGATCAATACCGAGGCCGCTCAGGACGTCTCGTTCGAGGCGATGATGCGCTATCAACACGACCTCGCCGCGATCGTGATCAAGAATCCCTACATCGAAACCGTCACCAGCTACCTCGGCAGCTCCGGCCGCGGCGGCGGCGGCGCGAACAACACCGCCCGCATGTTCGCCAGTCTCATCCCCCGCGATCAGCGGCCGCCCGCGGCGCAGATCGCCCAGAAGTTGCGGGCGGATCTGGCCGGCGTTCCCGGCATCCGCGCGTTCCCGCAGGTGCCACCGAGCATTCGCATCGGCGGGCGCGCCTCCTCCTCGCTTTTCCAATACACGCTTTACGGCACCGATCTGGCGGAACTCTACCGCATCGTCCCGGGTTTCCTCGAAAAAGTCCGCGAAATCCCGGGGATGATCGACATCTCGTCGGACCTGCAGATCACCAGCCCGCAGCTCATCGTCGATATCGACCGCGACAAGGCCTCCGCCCTCGGCGTGAACGCCCAGCAGATCGAGGACACGCTCTACAGCGCTTTTGGCTCCCGCCAGGTATCGACCATCTACACGTCGACCAACCAGTATTTCGTCATTCTGGAATTGGAGGGAAAATATAAGCGCGATCCCGCAACGCTTTCGCTCATCCACATTCGGAACCGGGACGGCAAACTCATCCCGATCGAGTCGGTCAGCCGGGTCCGGCATACCGTCGCTCCGCTGACCGTCACCCACATGGGACAGGTGCCATCGGTGACGATCACCTTCAATCTCGCGCCGGGCATTTCGCTGAGCCAGGTGACGGCCCCGATCGAGGAACTGGCCCGGACCGAGTTGCCCGTGACCGTCAGCTCCACGTTTCAGGGCACCGCAGCGGCGTTCACGAACTCGCTCGATGGCCTCGGCCTCATGCTGATCATCGCCGTGCTCGTGATCTACCTCGTGCTGGGCGTACTCTACGAAAGCTTCATCCACCCCATTACGATTCTGTCCGGTTTGCCGGCGGCGAGCTTCGGCGCGCTGATCACGCTGCTCGTTTTTCGCGAGGAGCTGAACATGTACGGTTACGTGGGACTGATCATGCTGATCGGCATCGTGAAGAAAAACGCGATCATGATGATCGACTTTGCCCTCGAAGCACAGCGCACGCACCGCAAACCCGCGGCCGACGCGATTTTTGAAGCCTGCCTCGTCCGGTTCCGGCCCATCATGATGACGACGTTTGCCGCCCTCGCCGGCACGCTCCCGATCGCGCTGGGTTGGGGCGCAGGCGCCGAGGCCCGGCGCACCCTCGGCCTGGCAGTCGTCGGCGGCTTGGTCGTTTCCCAGCTTCTCACGCTCTACATCACGCCCGTATTCTACCTTTATATGGAGCGGTTCACGAAATATCTGACCCCAAAGCCGGTGTCGGAAATCGAGGCCGAGTCTGCCGCCGCGGCCGGCGGAATGGCGAAATAGACCGGGTCGTCGGCCGCACGGAACGTTCTCCCCCTCGGGCCGTCGAGCGGACCACGCCGTTGTGCCTTCAGGTCCGCCGGCTTTCCGCCGCGAAGAATTGCAAGGCCGACTCGCGATCCCGCGCGATCTGGGCCCGGAGATTGTCGATCCCCTCGAATTTCTTTTCCGGCCGCAAAAACTTCTCCCACTCCACGATGACCTCGTCACCCTCGCCGAACGGACATTCGCCGAGCACATGTACTTCGAGGCGCGGTTCCGTTGCCTGCTCGACCGTGGGCCGCAGTCCGT
Organism: Opitutus sp.; assembly: GCA_009695065.1. The sequence continues at coordinate 206,286 of SIBR01000001.1, forward strand.
AATTGGCGACGGCGGACCGCGTCGCGGACGAAGCGACACCGGAAATCTGCGCCACGTAGACTCCGAACCGGGGACGGAGCGGCGGCGACCAAGCCAGGTTCAGGGTGGGAAATCCGATGCTCCGGCCGAGCCGCTTGCCGGGCGTTACGATCCCATGCGCCGCGTAAGGCTGACCGAGCAGGGTGTTGGCCGCATCCAATTCGCCGGCCTCCAGCAATTCGCGAATTCGCGTGCTGCTCACCGGCAGTCCGCCGACCGTCACCCGCGGCGCGCGGAAAATCGTCAGGCCCAGCGCAGCCGCGGCGGCGGCGAGCGTCGTCACGTCGCCGCTCCGCCCGCGACCGAATCGGAAATTCTCCCCCACGTAGATTCCCCCCAGCGTCGGCAGCCATTGCTTGAGCGCGGGCAGAAAGGCCGCGGCCGCGAGTTGCGCAAACTCCGGGGTAAAGGGCTGCGTGATGATGGCGTCAAGCCCGAGCCGGCCCAGCGCATGCGCTTTGGTCCACCCGTCTTGAATGAGCCGCGTCGGTGCCTCCGGCCGGAACAAGACGCTGGGATGCGGCCAGAAGGTCAGCACCGCGGCCACGCCGCCCCTGCTTCGGGCCGCCTGAACCGCCGGTTCGATCACGGTCCGATGTCCGAGATGCACGCCATCGAACATGCCGATCGCGAGGTGGAGCGGCCGTTCCGGCAGACGGGCGCCGGCCAATCCTTCGAACTGTTGGGGCAATTTCATTCCTCGAACGGTAGGTTGTGGCCGCCCACCCCGCCACGGGCAATTGCGCTCACCGCACAAAACTCGGCACCGCCTCGCGCACGTGCAGCAGGCGCTTCTCGATTTCGGGCAGCGGCATTGCCTGGATTTGGTCGAGTGTCAGGGCCTGCGAAACATGAAACTTGTCCGTCGCGGTCCGGCGCAAGCCCGCCAGATGCCCGCCGCAACCGAGCTTCTGGCCGAGGTCATGCGCCAGGGTTCGCACGTACGTTCCCTTCGTGCACCGGAGACGGAAATCGAAACGCGGCGGCGCAAAACCGGTCAGATCCCAGCTCATCACCCGGATGAATCGCGGCTCGCGCTCCACGTCCTCGCCTTTCCGCGCGCTCTTGTACAACGGCACTCCGTTGATCTTGATCGCGGAGTACATCGGCGGTGTCTGGTATTGATCGCCGAAAAATCCCTTCAATACCGCCGTCACGTCCGCCTCGGTCAACGCCGGCACCGGGCGCGTTTCCATGACCTCGCCCTCGGCGTCCTGCGTGTCCGTAACCTTGCCGAGTTCGACCGTGCCCTCGTATTCCTTGTCGAGGCTGATGAGGTATTGCGACACCCGGGTCGCCTTGCCCACAAGAACGATGAGCAAGCCTGTCGCCATCGGATCGAGCGTTCCGGCATGGCCGATGCGCCGCATCTTCAATTTGCCCCGCAGCCGCGCAATGACGTCGTGCGACGTATGGTCGGCCGGTTTGTCGACGAGGAGGATGCCCTCCATTTCCCTGGGCTGCACAAGCATGGCGTTAGCGATTTGCTTTTTTCGCATCCACCCGGGCAATGCTCGCGGCCATGGCCGCGACCAGCCGGGCGTAGAAGTTTTCCGTCTGCGCTTTCAAATTGAGACCCGCCGCGCAGGCATGGCCGCCGCCGTTGAACTGGCCCGCGATCAAGTCGACGCGATAGGCCGGATCCTTCGCGCGCAGGCTCGCCTTCACGCTGCCGTCCGAACGTCGCTCGATCAGCGCGCCGACCTCGACCCCCTCGATGCTGCGGGCGTAGTCGACCAGGCCTTCCGTGTCCTCCGGGTCCGAACCGGTGCTCTTGAAAATCCCGTCCGGCAGCACTCCAACGCAGGCCCGCCCGGCGCATTCGATGCGCAGTGAGGCGAGAAAATGCTGCAACAGCCGCAATTTGCCCTCGGTCTCGCGTTCGTAGAGCTCGTAGCCGACGTTCGCCGGATGCGCCCCCCGGGCGACCAGCTCGCCTGCCAGCAAGAAGCAGCGGCGCGAAGTCGAGTTGAAGCGAAACTGGCCGGTGTCCGTCAGAATGCCGGTGTAGAGCGCCTGCGCCGACTGTGCATCCACCTCCAGGCCGTTGTCGAAGAACATGCCAGCCAGAATCTCGCAGGTGGCGGCCGAAGCACTGTCGACGAGGTTCGCCGTCGCGTATCCGAGATTGGAAAGATGGTGGTCGATCACTGCAACCGGCGCGGGAAACCGCTGTTTCAGCCGTTCTCCCGCCCGGAAGTGGTCGGCGCAATCGACGAAAATCGCCACCCGGTCTTCATGCTTCCCCAGCACATCGTCCGTGCGCAGAAAATTCATTCCCGGCACGAGGAATTGCAGCCGGCGCGGCACCGGATCCGGGTTCACGCACACCACGTCGAAACCCTGCCGGGCGAGCACGCGGGCCAGCGCCACCTGCGACCCGATGCAGTCGCCGTCCGGCCGGGCATGACCGATCACCGCGATCTTCCGTCCGGCGAGATCCGTCAGCAAACGCACGAAAGCCTCCGACAGGGCGGGATAAAATTTTTCCATGGGGATCGGTGATCTACAAGCGCCCGGTCTGCTCGTCGTCTTCGGTCGGGGCCGGCCGCTCAATCTCGTCGAGCATCTTGAGGATGCGTGTGCCCCGCAGCGCCGACTGATCCAGCACGTATTCGAATTTCGGCAGGTATTTCAGCACCACCCGGCGGGCCACCTCATCGCGGATTTCCCCCGCCTTGGATCGCAGCCAGCGCAGTTTCGCCGTCGCGAGTTCGTCGTCGCCCAGCACCGACACGAAGACCCGCGCGTCGCGCAGGTCGGGCGACACCCGCACTTCCGTGATCGTCACCACCACCGATTCGCTCTGGTAGCGCTTGCGCAGGATATCGCTGATCTCGCGCTGGACGAGTTCGTTGACGCGAATGGTGCGGTTGCTCATCGGGAGTGGAGGCCGAAACGGGAGAGCGGAAGGTTTCCGGTCGAGAAAACGTTCCGAAGTCCAGTTTCTATAGGCCGTGGGTTAAAGCGCCGCCCTGACTTTCTGAACCTCGTAACACTCGATGACGTCGCCCAGTTGATAACCGTTGAAGTCGTCGAGCTTGATGCCGCACTCGAGGCCGGCGCGAACCTCGTTGGCGTCGTCTTTGAAACGCTTGAGCGTGCCGACTTTGCCTTCGTGGATGATCTCGCGGCCCCGCCGCAACCGCGCGGAGGCGTTGCGGTTGATTTTGCCCTCGGTGACGAGACAGCCGGCCACGAAACCCTTGGCGAGCGGGAATACCTGGCGGACCTCCGCGGCCCCGGTCTTGGTTTCCTTCAGATCGGGGTCGAGCAGATCGGCCATCATCTCGCGGACCTTGTCGCTCATTTCGTAGATGATGTCGTAGGTCTCGACGCGCACGCCGTGGTGCTTGGCGAGCGGCGTGACGCCGTTTTCGAGTTTGGTATGGAAGCCGATGATCACCGCGCCCGAGGCACCGGCCATGAGGACGTCGTTCTTGGTCACCAGACCGACCTCGACGGAAACCATCTCCGCCGAAACCTTCGTGCTCTTGATGCCCTCGAGGACACTGCACACCGCCTCGGACGAGCCGAAGACGTCGGTCTTGATGATCAATTTGAGCACCTTCGCCTGGGTGGCCGCGATGTTCGCGAACAACTTTTCGACGGAAACTTCCTTCGGGACGGCGTCCGCGGTGGTCGTAACCTTTTTCAGGCGCAACTGCTCCTCGTCGGCGAGCTTCTCGGCCTCGCGGGCGTTCTTGACGACTTTGAAAACGGCGCCGCTGTCGGGCGAACCGCTCCAGCCGATGACCCGGACCGGCGTGCCGGGCGTCGCTTCCTTCACGTTCTTGCCCTGATCGTCGAACATCGCCCGGACCTTCGCGTAGTGCGGGCCGCAGACCACGGCGTCGCCCACCCGGAGGGTGCCGCGATGCACGATCAGAGTCGCGAGCGGGCCGCGGCCGAAATCGATTTCAGATTCGATGACCACCCCGCTGGCCTCCGCCTTCGGATTGGCCTTCAGCTCAAGCACGTCGGCCTGCAGCAAGATCATTTCGAGGAGCTCGGTGATGCCCTGCCCCTTGATCGCCGAAACCGGCACGGTGATCGTCTCCCCGCCCCAGTCTTCCGGCGCGATGTTGCGCTGCTGCATCTGCGCCTTCACCTGTTCGAGATTGGCGCCCTTCACGTCCATCTTGTTGACCGCTACGATGAGGGCAAAGCGGTCGGGCTGCTGTTCCTTGACGCCGAGCGCGATTTTCAACGCCTCGTCCGTCTGCGGCATGAAGCCGTCGTCGGCCGCGACCACCAGGATCGCCACATCCGTGACGCTCGCACCGCGGGCGCGCATTTTCGTGAAAGCGGCGTGGCCCGGCGTGTCGAGAAACGTGATCTTCCGGCCGTTGAATTCGATTTGATACGCCCCGATGTGCTGGGTGATGCCGCCGGCTTCGCCCGCGGCGACGTTCGCCTTGCGAATCGCGTCGAGCAACGACGTCTTGCCGTGATCCACGTGGCCGAGAATGCACACGACCGGGGGACGCGTGACGAGATGCTGGGCCTCGTCCTCCTCAACCGGTTTCTTCTCCTTCTTTTCCTTCGCAGCCTGCTGGACCGCAGGATCGCCCCGATGCTTGATATCCAGCACGAAACCGTATTTCTCGGCGACCTTCTGCGCGGCCGATTCCTCGATCGTGGAGTTCATCGCCGCGAACCCGACGAGCTGGTTGAGTTCGGAAATCAGCTTGAATGGCTTGAGACCAAGGGCGACGGCGAAGTCGCGGACCACGATCGGCGGCTTGAAGTGAAGAGTCTTGATATCGCCCTCGATGGTGATCTGCGAGGCGGACGCGGCGGCGGACGCCGACACGATCGCACCCGGCAGTGGCGGGGGGCGCGGGGCCATCACCGGCGCGGGCAACGGCGGCGGCAGCGACTGAGCCTTCGCGACGGGCGCAACCGGAACGACCACCGCAGGCGATGCACTCGGACGCAAAATATCACGCGCAGGAGCGGGGGCGACCGGCGGCGGGGTTGGGGCCGCAACTGGACGGAGGACCACGGGCACCATCGGTGGCGGCGTGGGCTGTACCGGCGGCGGCGGGCGGGGGGCGGGGGGCGCAATCGGGGCGCGCACGATGGGCGGCGGAGACGAGACCGGCCGCGACGGAAGCAGCGCAGGAGCAACCGACCGCGGTGGAACAGGCGTAACCACCACCGGCGGGGACGTCGGGGGCTTGGACGCCGCCAGCTTGGCGGCCGTGGCCGCTTCCTTCTCCCGATCAATGTCGACCTTCGACTTCACGAAAACACCGGCCGGAATGTGCATCTTCGGCGGACCATCGGCCGCTTCCGGCGTGGGCGGGGCCGGCGTCACAGCCACCTCCGCGGCGGGGACCGGCGGCTGCTTCGCGGCAAACTCCTCGCGCAACGCGGATGCGTTGATATTATCGACCGTGCTCGAGACCGACTTCACATCCGGGGCGATGATCTTCCGCTCTTTTAAGAGCGCGATCAGCTCCTTGTTCTCCAAGCCGAGTTCCTCGGCGAGTTTGTGGATGCGAATGCTCATGCAGCTTTGGTTCTGTAGTGAAAAATTAAGACTTTACTGGCGAACACGGCCGATGATCTCGACAGCCTCTTCCGGCGTGAAACCGGCGCTTTCCAAATCGCCCGCTTCGACGCCTTCAAACAGCTCCAGCGAAACGAAACCCGCTTTGACGAGCCGCAACGCGGTCGCCTCGGGAATACCCAAGGCCGTCGCGAGCTTGCGCTTCGCATCGCCTTCCGGATCCGGCCCCAAGGCTTTGAATTCCTCGATGTCGAGGCGCCAGCCGATCAAGCGCGACGTCAGCCGGGCGTTCTGACCCTTGCGCCCGATCGCCACCGCGAGATCGTCGGTCGCCACCTTGAGCAGGATACGGTGGGTCTTGTCATCCAGCACGATCTCCCGCGGCACGGCGGGTTTAAGCGCCTCGATGATCATTTCGCGGGGATCCGCATAATATTTGATGATGTCGATCTTTTCGCCACCGAGTTCGCGCACGATCGTCTTGACCCGGGCACCCCGGGCCCCGACGCAGGCGCCAACCGGATCGACTTTCGGATCGCTGCTCGTGACGGCGATCTTGGTCCGATAACCCGGCTCGCGGGCAAACGCCTCGATCTTGACGGTGCCGTCGCCCACTTCCGTGACTTCAAGTTCGAATAGCCGCCGCACAAACTTCGGGCTGGCGCGGGTCAAAATGATTTCCGGCCCCCGCGGGGTGCTTTGAATTTCCAGCAGCAGGCAGCGGATGCGCTCGCCCGGCTGGTATTCCTCACCAGGCACCTGCTCCTTCGCCGGCATGAACGCCTCCGCCTTCCCGAGATCGACGAACAGGTCGTTGCGTTCCCGCCGGCGGACCGTGCCCGTGACAATGTTGCCCACCTGATCCTTGAAATCGTCGTAAATGCGGTCCTTCTCGAATTGCCGCAACCGCTGCATGACGGCCTGCCGGGCGGTTTGCGCCGCGATCCGGCCCAGCGTCGACGGGTCGATCTCCTTGTCGATCATCTCCCCTATCTTAGCTCCCGGCTTCACCGCTTGAGCCTTCTCGACATGGATCTCGGTCTTCGGATTGCTGATCGAATCCACCACTTTCATCACCGCCCAAGCGTGTAACTGCCCGTTCTTCGGGTTGATATCTATCTTCAGCTCCTGCCCGGAGTTGATGCCTTTCTGGGCGGCGGTCTTCAGGGCATTGGTGATCGTCGAGATCATGTCCGCGCGCGGGATACCCTTCTCCTTTTCCATGTATTCTAGGACGGAAAGAATTTCGCTGCTCATAGGTGAAGATTTATGGGAAAAAAAAAGCGGGCCGCAGGGCCCACTTTTTGAAAAGTGAGTGTTATTGAGTCGGTAAGCGTATCGGCTGACCCAAAATTTTGTCAAGCCCCCCGGCCCTGACCGCGCTCTGAAATCACCCTCGGAAACCGTTCAGCCCACACGCAACTCCACACGGTTGCGCCAGTTCCTTAATGCGCCGTGTCCTGATCGATCATCCAGCCGAGTGCACCTTGCGCCATGCCGTGGCAGGCCGGCTGGGCTCGAGCGTCCAACACCCCAAGTTCACGCAGTCCACGCGTCACAATCGGCGGCAGGTCGCCACCAAACCAATGGAACCAGAGACCATCGAACGACCGGTCCGCTTGCGTGGCGACCAAGGGCAGGAACCCATCGCAAACCAGGGTCTCAAACCGCGACCCACCGATCGCGCCGGCACAAACCTCATCGGCCAGGCGGTCACGCAGGGCCGTGAAACCGTGCCACCGGCGCGTGCTCCGGGTTTCGTCGGCCACATTCACCGCCGGGAGACGTTCTGCGAATGCGGCGAGGCGGGCCGGCCAGTCCGGACGTTCGTGAGTCCAGCGGGCGTACTGCCGGAGACGCACCCGCGGGTGATTGGCCGGACGCACGCCCTGCAGGCTCCAGGCATCCGCTTCGCCCGCATACGCGGTCGCCACGCCAATTTCTCCCCGCCCCCATGACTCGATCGTCCACCGACCGGCCAGCCGGAGCATGGGCCCCCGATTGAATCGATAACCGAGGATTTCGAGCGCGGTCTGATGGCAGGCCGCCGACCACCCCAGCCGCCGCACCCTCAACCGCGCAAAATAAACCTTCTGCCGCCACCGCCGCTCCGCATGCTGGCGCAAACTCGCGACCCGTTCGCGCGGCGGGAGCAGCGCGAACGCCTCGGTCAGGCGCGTCGACGAATGGTTCGCCAGCCTCTCAACCGCTTCTTCCGCCGCGAATTCCTCCAAATCGTGATGCAGCAGGGGCAACAACGCGACCGTCGGGATCTCCCGGCCGCCCGCCCCGCGCGTCACCCGCCTCGCTTCGGGCGGGAACAGCACCACGTGCAGAATCACGCCGTCATAGGCTCGATCCCGCGCGTGGCCATGCGCATCCCAGTCCGCGGCGTGCAGGTGTACTTCGACGTCACCCGTCACTTCGGCGCCATTTCCCAGCACCAGCCGGGCCGCGTGAAAATCCGGTCCACCGAGCAGATTCCATTTGCCGGGATAAACGACGCGCACGGGCCGGCCATCCGAAGTCACGGCGGCCGCGCGGTTAAAATCGCCCCGCAGCCAGATTTTCTGCAGCAATTTTTCCGGAAACGAAAACGCCCCGTAGAGTCCCTGGATTTCGGCTACGACGGAACCACGCGCGCTCATGCCACGAGTTTCGTCTTCGCCACGGCCGGCAGTCCAGCCCGTTGTTCGATGGCCCGACGCGCCGGCACCGGCCGCCGGCTTCGATCGCCTTTTCGGAGCACGGGCCCGGGCGCCACCGCGCACCGCCTCAGGTCCGCGATTGACGCCGACCATGCGCTTCACACCGTCGGCAACAGTCAACGACCGATCCGGAGGAGTGGCTGAGTTGGTTTAAGGCACCTGACTTGAAATCAGGCGTGGGCGTAAGCTCACCGGGGGTTCGAATCCCTCCTCCTCCGCCATCGGACATCCTCCAAGGCAAAATCCTCATCGTCGACGATCAGGCGGCCAACGTCGCTCTCTCTGAGCAAATGCTGGAGGGGGCCGGCTATATTTCCGTCACGTCGACACGGGATCCGCGGGCCGTCGCCGAACTCTATCGCCAGCACCGCTTCGACTGGCTCCTGCTCGACCTGGAGATGCCCGGCACGGACGGATTCCAAGTGATGGCGGAGCTGAAGAAAATCGACACGACCGGATATCTGCCGGTCCTCGTTCTCACGGCCGAGCCGGAACACAAGTTGCGGGCGCTGCGAGCCGGGGCGAAGGACTTTATCAGCAAACGCTTCGGCCTCGCCGAGATTTTGCTCCGGGTTTACAACATGGTCGAAATCCGCCTGCTGCACCTGGAGACGAAGCAACTCTACGAGCGAGTCGTCGCAGAGCAGAAGGTGTCGGAGCGATTGCTGCTCAATGTACTCTGCCCCAGTCCATCGCGAAGCGCCTGAAACGGCGGCCCGAGAGCGAGACGGAAGATTTCACCGAACGCATCGCGGACCGCTTCTCTGAGGTGACCGTGCTGTTCGCCGACATCGTGGAATTCACGAATTTTTCCTCGACCTTGAGCGCCGAGCGTCTGGTCGGCGTTCTGAACGACATCTTCACCCGCTTCGACAGCATCGCCGACTGTCGGGGTCTGGAGAAGATCAAGACCATCGGCGATGCCTACATGGCCGCCGCCGGCCTGCCCATCCCGGTGGCGGATCACTCGGCGCGCGCCGCCCACATGGCGCTGGACATGATCGCGGTCATGGACCGCTTCAACGAAGAGAGTTCCGACAAGCTCAAGGTCCGGATTGGGATCAGCACGGGCGCGGCCGTTGCGGGGGTCATCGGCAAGCGGAAATTTGTCTACGACCTCTGGGGCGACATGGTGAACACGGCGAGCCGGATGGAATCGCACGGGGTGTCAGGACGAATCCAAATCACCGATGACACCCGGCGGCGATTGGACGACTCGTTCACGCTGGAGGAACGCGGCGCCATCGAGATCAAGGGCAAGGGCGAGATGCACCCCTGGTTCCTAAACAGCCGGAACGGAAGGATGGATTCAATCCAACCGTTTCCCGAGCCCAAGGTGAGCTTCGGCGCCAACGATGAACCGTATCTCGAGCGGTAAAATCCCGCCCTGACGCCGCCTCGTGGCTACCGCAGCACCGCCAGCGGCGCGGCCCCTTCGATCGCGGCTTTCAGCGCGATCCGCGTCGCGATCTCCGGACGGAAAATCGTGCCTTCGGCGACAAACGCGTGCCGCACAATTCCCACCAGATTATCCGGCGTCACCAGCGTATCGTCGGGGTCCGCGTTGTTCAGACCGATCGCGAGCCAGCCTCCGCCCACTTTTTCCATCAACATGTGCGCGACGTGGTGGCCCAGGCGATTGACGTAAACGACCGGCATGCCTTTGCGCAGCATGTGAAACGCCGAGGGGTGCACCACGACCGCCGTGCCACTGAGATAGACCGGCTCCATCGAGGCGCCAACACCATGCAGGACAAAATCGCCCTGGTGCGCGGCCGCCCGCTGCTCCGCCGCTGCCAGCACCTGACCGGACGGCACCAGCGTGGGTAGGGGTGCGCGCTGCACGAAAAGTTCGATGTTCTGCCGATCGGGTCTTGAGACGCATCCCCCGGAAAAAAGGCCCGTCACCGCGAGACCGAGCGCCACGACCAAGCCAAGGCATCCGGAATAATTTCGTCTCGTTTGGCGGGCGAGAAAAGAAGTCGGATTCATTTCACTGCGGCCAGTCGGCGTTCGCGGTCCATCGGGTAAGTGCGACTGGCCGGCTGCAATCCGCAGCCCGAAACCGGCAAAGCGCAATCTTCCGCGAGTAGGGCGAATTCCTCATGCCGCACGCTCCGCGGCCCAGGCGAACAGACGCGACCGAGCCCGCGGACTCGCGTTACCGCCGCTTCGCTTCCTCGATCACTGCAAAGTGATCCGTACGATCGAAGACGAACCGAGGCTTTTCGTCGTCGCGAAATCCATCCTCGCCCACGCTCACCCCGGCGTCCATCGCCGTCGACCCCCCGGCCGAATCCCAGACCGATTCCGAAGGCGAAGCGGGGCTGTGGATCGCGAAAACCCCAGACTTCGGACGTCCCGTCCACGGTCGTGCGGGTCGAGACGTAGTCGGGTTCGCCCAGCGCCACCCGCTCCTGCTGCGGCGTGAAGCCGACGTCGATCTGCCCGATCACCACCTTGCCCTGCACCGCCGCGGGCCAGGTGGAAAATTCGTCCCGGTGTTTCGCGATGCGCGAATCGACACCCGAACACGCGGCCGCCAGCAGCACGGTGACCATCGCCATTCCGAGGCAGAATTGGGGGTTCATGACGGTAAATTTGTTTGCTGCGGATAACCCCGGCACAAATAACGACAGCCACCAATAAACCGGGTTGCCCGGTTTTCCGCCCCTCCTTTCATGTCCCGCACCTTCACCATCGCCATCGGTTCCGATCACGCCGGCTTCGCCTACAAGGAGGCGATCAAGGCCATGCTCCTCGCGGAGGGCCACACGGTACGGGATTTCGGCACCTATTCGGATGCGGCCTGCGATTATCCGGACTTCATCCGGCCCGTGGCCGAGGCCGTGGCCCGCGGCGAGTTCGAGCGCGGGATCGTCCTGGGCGGTTCCGGCAACGGCGAGGCCATCGTCGCCAACCGCGTTCGCGGCATCCGCTGCGGCCTGTGCTGGAACGAACAGCTGGCCACGTGGAATCGTTCCCACAACGACGGCAACGTCCTCTCGATCGGCCAGCGGACGGTCAACGAACCCCTCGCTCTGGCGATCGTGCGCACCTGGCTCGCAACCGAATTTGAAGGCGGGCGCCATCTCGCGCGGATCCGGAAGATCGACGGCCTCTGATCCTCCCGCCGGGAACGGCCGGACGCACGGGTTGCTTTTGCCGCGAGCGGAAGACGTTTCGTTTTCCGCTATTCGCCCACGATGCCCAATTTTTCCTACCACCACGTTTTCGAGCCCGCGACCCACCCCGGGGCGCCCACGTTGTTGCTCCTGCACGGCACCGGCGGCACCGAGCACGATCTCTTGCGGTTGGGCCGCAAGCTCGCGCCCGGCGCCGCCCTGCTGAGTCCGCGCGGCGACGTGAACGAAGGCGGCGCTTTGCGGTTCTTCTCCCGGTTGCGCGAAGGCGTCTTCGATCCGGCCGAAGTCACCCGGCGCACCCTCGCGCTCGCGGATTTCCTCGCCGCCGCGACCGCACACTACGGTGTCGCCGCCGGCAGCCTCATCGCCGTCGGGTTTTCCAATGGGGCCAACATCGCCGGCACCTTGTTGCTGCTGCGTCCGGAATCGCTCGCCGGCGCCATCTTGTTTCGACCGATGGTCGTGCTCGATCAACCCGCAATGCCCGGTTCGCTCACCGGCAAGTCCGTCCTGACCTCCTCGGGCAATGTCGATCCGCTGGTGCCGCTCGATCACCCGCCCCGCCTGGCCGCGCTGTTTCGTGCCGGCGGCGCCACGGTGACGGTGCAGTCACATCCCGCGAGCCACGCCCTCGTCCCCGCGGATATCGCCGCCGCGCAAGCCTGGCTACCCGCCAGGTAACTTTCTCCGTTCGTGGCGTCACTCCACCCCCGGCGATTGAGCCTTGGGCATTGGACATTAGCCATTCGTCATTCATGCTCATCCCATGAGCATGCTCTATCGTCCGCTCGGTAAGTCCGGCCTCCAGATCAGCGCGCTTTCCTTCGGCGCCTGGGTGACCTTCGGCAAGCAGATCGGCGATGCGACGGCGAAGGAACTGCTCCACACCGCCTACGACGCCGGCATCAATTTCTTCGACAACGCCGAGGCCTACGCGGACGGCAAGGCCGAGATCGTGATGGGGCAGATCCTCAAGTCCGCCGGCTGGCGCCGCAGTTCCTACCTCGTTTCGAGCAAGGTCTTCTTCGGCTGGGAGGACGACAAACCCAACCAATCGGGTCTCTCCCGCAAACATGTCATCGAGGCCTGCCACGACGCTCTGCGGCGATTGCAGGTCGACCACCTCGATCTGTATTACTGTCACCGGCCGGACCCGACCGTGCCGATCTTGGAAACAGCGCGCGCGATGCACGACCTGATCGTGCAGGGCAAAGTGCTCTACTGGGGCACCAGCGAATGGAGCGCGGCCCAGTTGCAGGAGGCCCACCGCGAATGCGACCGGCACAACCTCCACGCGCCCATCGTCGAGCAGCCGCAATACAACCTCCTTCACCGTTCCCGCGTCGAAAAGGAATACGCCCCGCTCTACCGCACGCCCGGTCTCGGCACGACCATCTGGTCGCCCCTCGCGTCCGGCCTGCTCACCGGCAAATACAACGCCGGCGTGCCCGCGGGCTCGCGACTCGGCGCGCCCGGAATGGAATGGCTGCGCGATCTGATCCTCCAGCAGCCCGGCATCGAAAAGAAGATCGCCGCCGTGCCCGCCCTCGCCGCGCTCGCCGCCGAACTCGGCACGACGCTGCCCCGCCTCGGCGTGGCCTGGTGCCTCAAGAATCCGCACGTCAGCACGGTGATTCTCGGGGCCTCGCGTGTGGAACAGTTGCAGGAAAATCTCGGCGCGCTCGATGTCGTCGACCGGCTCGCCCCCTCGGTGATGGACCGCCTCGACGCGATTTCGCGCCCCGTGGCCTCGTAGGCCGCCTTCGCGTCGCGAACCCCGGCGATCGTTTTTCCGCCCGCATGCGCCTCACCTACTTCGGCCATTCGTGCGTCCTCGTCGAAGTCCCCGGCGCGCGGCTCGTCCTCGATCCCTACCTCAGCGACAATCCTCACGGCGCGGTCGATCCCGCCTCGGTCCCCTGCGATTACGTGCTCTGCAGCCACGCTCACGAGGACCACATCTGCGATGCCGTGACGCTCGCCCGCCTTCACGGGGCCACGATCGTCGCACCCTACGAACTGGCCGAGCATTTCGCCGCCGACGCCTCGCGCCCCGCCACTATCGACCTGATGCCCGGCGGCGGGATCGATCTCCCCTGGGGCCGCATCCAGATGACGCCGGCCATACACAGTTCCGCGCTCGAACTCCCCAAAGGCGAAAACCGTGCGATGGGCGTCGCCGCCGGCTACCTAATCCGCGCGGCGGGCAAATCCCTTTACCACGCCGGGGACACCGCCCTCTTCGGCGACATGTCGTTCATCGGCCGCCACGGCCTCGATCTCGCCCTCCTCCCCATCGGGGACTTCTACACGATGGGTCCGGCCGATGCGGTCGAGGCGCTCAATCTCCTCCGACCGAAACTCGCCGTGCCGATGCACTACGACACGACGGAGAAAATCCGCCAGGACCCGCACGCCTTCGCCGCCCGCGCCGCACAATCGAGCCACGAGGCACGCGTGATGAAGGCCGGCGATTGCCTGGAGATTTAGCTTCGACCGCGCCTACTTCTTCAGCCACGCCCGCGTCACATCCGTAAAGTCGGTAAACACGCCATCCGCTCCCGCTTCGCGCAGGAGCGCCGCGTGCAGCGCGTCCACCGAGGGACAATTCTTCGGCAGCTCATCCACGCGAATCGTGTAGGGATGCACCACGAGGCCCACGGCGTGCGCGTCATTCACCAGGGTCGTGAGCTTCTTCTCCGTCGAGTTTGGCCACGTCACAATCCGGCTGATCGCGGGCCCGATACCGTCGGCCACCTGCGCGATCTCCCTGAGCCCCGCCGCCGTGCAGAGCGCGTCGTGATCGATGCCATCCGCCTCCCTTCCCTTCGCGTTGAGCAGCATCACCACCCGCCCCTGCCAGCCGAGTTCACCGCGGATCCGCTTCACCTCGGTCAACTCGAAGCATTGGAGAAAGCACGCATCGGCCTTCGTCGCGTAGCCATGGCGCGCGAGGATTGGCAGCACGATCTTGCTGATGTCGTGCCCCTGCCCGCGGTGCCATTTCGGCTGCTTGATTTCCGGGTAAATCCCTACGTTGCGTCCCGTGCTGTGGTTGAGTCCCTGGATCAACTGCAGTTCCTCCTCGAGCGTCGAAACTCGAAACTCCGCCGGCTGCGTCGCCGACGGATAGCGTTTCGCAAATACCGCCCTGCCCGTCTTGGCGTCGAACCGCTCCAGCACGCGTAGTTGCTTCACCTCCGCCAGCGTGAGATCGAGGACATAAAAACGCCCGTCGGCCCGCTTCTTCCCCGGAAAACGCGCCGCCACGTCCGTCACCGTATCGAGGTGAATGTCGTGCAACACGACCGGCACATCGTCCTTCGTCAGCACGAGATCCTGTTCGATAAAGTCCGCGCCGAGCCCGTGCGCCAGCGCCTTGGCGGCGAGGGTGTGCTCGGGCAGGTAGCCGCTCGCACCGCGGTGGGCGATGACGAGCGGCCGGGGGTCCTGCCCCAGCAACGTCCCGCCGGTCACGAGCGCCAGAAGCGTCCCCCAGCGGCAAATCAGCCTGCGGCCTGCACGTAACGGCAGCCAGCGATCTTGTTTCATCGCCGGCAGCGTTGGCCGGAAAACGGCGGACGCAAAGCGGCAAAGTTTACTTCCCGCGAAAATCCGGCCTGCCTCCGGATCTCTCCTGCCGCCGTTCGCGCCGGGCGCCTGGCCGCAGCCCAATCTCTCGCTTGCCCACGTTCGGCGGGGTCTTCACCGTCGCGCCAAAGTTCATGGCATTTCCCATTCCTCCCGCCCTTCTGACGTCGCACGATTTGCGTGCCGCGGAGTTCGAGAAAGATCCTTCCGCCGCCTTGCTGCGCATCTACGCGTGGATGCACCTCATGCGGATTTCGGACAATCGCATCCTCGAACTCTTCCGCCAAGGCTTCATCCGCGGCACCGTGACCGGCGGCCAGGGCAACGAGGGCCTCATCGTTCCCCTCACGCTGCTCGCCGACAAGGCGATCGACGTGGTCTCGTTCTCCCACCGCGACTCGGGCGGGCATCTGATCTGGAGCGGCCACCTCTGCGACCACCTCCACCAATATTTTGCCAACGCCGGCAGCCCGACGCGGGCGCGCGAGGGTAACATCCACCACGGCGATCCGGCGAACCGCTCCCTGCCGATGATCAGCCATCTCGGCGCCATGCTTTCCAACGTGGCTGGCGCTACGGATTCCCAGCGCCGCCTCGGCCGGCCCGCCGTCGGGTTTGCGATTTTCGGCGATGGCGGTTCGAGCACCGGCGACGTGCACGAGACGATGAACCTCGTCTCGCTGCTTTCACTGCCCGTCATCTTCCTGATCGAGAACAACCGCTACGCCTACTCCACCCCGGTCGCCGAACAGTACGCCGCCGGCACGGATTTATGGCGGCGCGCCGCCGGTTACGGCATGGAGGGCTTCGCGCTCGACGCCACCGATGTCGAGGCGACCACCCGCACCCTCGCGGCCGCCATCGAGCGGGTCCGCACCACCTCGCGTCCGGTCCTGATCGAGGCGCACACGCTGCGTCTTCGGGGGCACGCGGCGTACGACACCTGCGATTATTTGCTCCCGGGGGAAAGCGAAGGTTTCTTCGCCCGTGATCCCCTGCCCCGGCTGCGGGCCAGACTGGTGGCCGAGGCGGGCGCGGCGAAAATCGAAGGCATCGAAAACGAACTGAATGCCTTTCTCGAGGCCTGCGTCGCCGTCGCCCACGCCACGCCGCGGCCCACGCCCGAGGGCATGGAGGCCGACGTCTACGCCCCCCCCGCGCCGCCGATCGCCTGGCGGCCCGAACCGGCCGCCCCGGTTCAGCTCAATGCCGCCCAGGCACTCAATCTCGGTCTCCGCAAGATCCTCACGGAGCGGCCCGAATCGCTCCTGCTCGGACAGGACATCGGCACGTATGGCGGCGCCTTCAAGGTCACGGAAAATTTGCTCAAGGAGTTTGGCCGGCCGCGGGTGCTCAATACACCGCTCGCCGAAAGTTCCTGCACCGGCTACGCGATCGGCCTCGCGTTCAACGGCCACCGGCCCATCGAGGAATTCCAGTTCGCCGATTTTGCGACCGAGGCGACCACTCAGCTCACGCTGAACGCCGCCACGATGCATTTTCGTTCCGGGGCCGCCTGTCCGCTGGTGCTGCGCCTGCCCTGCGGCGGTGGGCTCACGTTCGGGTCGTTTCACTCGCAGGAACTGGAGTCCTTTTTTCTCTCCATGCCCGGGTTCAAGGCGCTCTATCCCAGCACGCCGCAGGATGCCTTCAACGCGCTCCTCGCCGCCTACGAGGACAACAACCCGGTTTTCCTCTTCGAGCACAAGGCGCTCTACCGCCGCGGCCGCGCGCCGGTGCAGTGGGATCCGAACTACCGTGAGGTCTGGCAGCCGAAAAAACTGCGCACGGGCGACTACGCGACCTTCGTCACCTACGGCGAAATGGTGCATCTCGCGGATGAGGCCTGCGACTATTTCGCGTCGGAATATGAAGCCACTTTCGACCTGTTCGATCTCCGCGCCCTCGCGCCGCTGCAACTCGACTCGATCCGTGCCTCGCTTACCCGCACCGGCCGGCTGGTCATCCTGCACGAGGGCCGGCGCACGCACGGTTTCGGGGCGGAACTCGTCGCCCGCCTGACCGAGGAACTTTTTTCGTCGCTCAAGGCCCCGCCGCTGCGCATCGCCTCGCTTGACCTGCCGGTGCCGTTCGCCCCGGAACTCGAACACGCCCACCGGCCGACGAAGGAGAAAATCATCGACCGCATCGCCGGCTGGATGGGGTGAATCGTTCTCGTTCTCTTTTGCTTCCGAGTTCCAGAAACCGATAACGATTCAAATGCCACCTCCCATCTCTCATCAGCGCTGGTCCGCCATCCGCCTTTTCGCGATGGATGTGGACGGCGTCCTCACCGACGGCACCGTGCAAATCTCCTCCGACGGCTCCGAGGCCAAGGCGTTTTCCATTCTCGACGGCCTCGGCCTCCGGCGGCTCGACCAGGCCGGCGTCGCCCTCGCCTGGATCAGCGGGCGCCCCTCGGTCGCCACCACGCGACGCGCCACCGAGCTGAAAATCCCCCATCTCATCCAGGGCCGCACCGACAAGCTCACCGCCCTGCAGGAACTCGCGCACCGGCTCGGGCTCGAAGCCCGGCAATGCGCCTACATGGGCGACGACGACGTCGACACGCCCGCCATCGCCTGGGCCGGCGTCGGCGTCGCCCCAAGCGCGGCCATGCCCTCGGCCCTCGCCGCCGCCGACTACATCCCGACCCGGGCCGCCGGCCACGGCGCCGTGCGCGAAGTCTGCGAACACCTCCTGGCCGCGCGGGTCTCACCGGGCTCCCAATGAAGTGGCTCCAGCTCATCCTTCCGCTGCTCTCGTTCGCCTCCGGCCTGTGGGCCGTCGAACGGAGTTCGCCCGCGACCAACTGGGTCCTGCCGATCTTCACCGACAAGGAGGGCCATCGCTCGCTCACCGCCCGTGGCTCGCAGGTGCGACCGCTCGATAAGAACAGCATCGCCGTGACCGACCTCAGCATCACGATTTTTTCCGGCGATGCCGCATCGCGCGTCGAGACGATCTTTCTGAGCCCGCTGGCCACTTTCCTACCCAAGGAAAATCGGGCCCTCGGCGACAAATCGGTCCGCATCGTGCGCAACGACCTCGAGGCCACCGGCACGCGCTGGGTTTACGACCACGCCCAAAAACACGTGACGCTCGACGGGAATGTCCGGATAGTCTTCAACGCCGAGATCAAAGACCTGCTGAAATGAAAATTGCCCACGCTTCCGGTTTGTTCGCCGCCCTGGCCCTGCTGGCCGTCGTTGCGAACTCCGCCGTGCCGTCCACCCCGCCCCTCCGGACCGCCATCGCCGCTGAGCATTTCGACATGCGGACCGTCGGCGACGAGACCCGCTCCGTGTTCGACGGACTGCCGGAGAAACAGGTCACCCTCACGGGCACCAATCTCACGATCGTTTGCGACCACCTCGAGATCATCGCCACCGCGGTCGGCGGCACCGACGCAACCGTCCCCACGATCGAGAAATTCAAATACCTGCTCGCCACCGGACGCGTGAAGATTGTCCAGGGCGACCGCGCAGCCACCTGCGGCCGCGCGGAGGTCTTCCCCCGCGAGGACAAGATCGAGCTCACGGAGAAGCCCGTCGTCATCGACCGCGGCATCGACTGGCGCGGCGCCGGCCGGAAGATCACCATGTTTCGCGGCGAGCGCCGCGTCGTGATCGAAGGCTCGGAATTCGAAGGCCCCGAAATCCGCGATCTCAGCTTCGACCCCAAGCAGCCGGCCGCCCCCTCCGGGGCCGCGCCCGCCGGCAGCACCCCGCCTCGGGCCGCACCGCTCAAATGACCGCGCCCGCCGCTCCGGTTTCCGAGATTCAGACCGAAAATCTGGTCAAATCGTTTGGCTCCCGCACGGTGGTCGACGGCGTCAGCCTGCGCTTCCGCGCCGGCGAAGTCGTCGGGCTGCTCGGCCCCAATGGCGCGGGCAAGACGACGACGTTCTACATGGTCGTCGGTCTCGTGCCTGCGAGTTCCGGCCGCGTGCGGCTGGATGGCGGGGATATCACCGGGCTGCGCATGCACCAGCGGGCCCGGCTCGGCATCGGCTATCTCCCGCAGGAGGCCTCGGTCTTTCGCAAATTGACGGTCGAGGAGAACATTCGCGCCATCGTCGAGGTCGCCGGGGTGCCCCGCCGCGAACGCGCCAGCCGCGTGCACACCCATCTGGAGGAACTGCACCTCACTCACGTCGCGAAACAAAAGGCCTTCACGCTGTCCGGCGGCGAGCGCCGCCGGCTGGAGATTGCGCGGGCCCTCGTCACCCGCCCGAAATTCCTGCTGATGGACGAGCCCTTCGCCGCCATCGATCCCATCTCCGTCGCCGAAGTCCAAAAAATCATTCTGGAACTGAAATCGCGGGGCATCGGCGTGGTGGTCACCGATCACAATGTCCGGGAAACTCTCCGCATCGTCGACCGCGCCTACCTGATCCACCAGGGCAAGGTGCTGAGCGAGGGCACCGGTGACTTCCTGATCCGCGACGAACAGGCCCGCAAATTCTACCTCGGCGAGGATTTCAATTTGTAACCCTTCCCTGTCGGACGGTTTAAAGGCGGCCAGGCGGGAACCAGGGAATCGAGCCGTGCCGTCTTTTCTCTCTTTCCAGTTTTCCACATTTAGATTCCTTTCCCTCCATGCAGAAAGCGATCCACGGCATCACGGTTGCCCACTTCTTCGAGCTCTATCGCGAGAAGTTGAAGATGGAACTCGTCACCGGCGAAGCCGGCCTGCACCGGTTGATCCACGAGGGCAGCATCAACCGGCCCGCCCTCGCGCTCACCGGCTTCTTCAAATATTTCGCGAACAAGCGCGTCCAAGTGCTCGGCGCCGCCGAGATGACCTACCTGAAGACGCTCACACAGACCAGGCAGATCGAGATCCTCCAGCAGATGCTAAAGCGCGGCATCCCCTGCATCGTCCTGACCCGGAACTACAATCCGACTCATCCCCTGCTCGCCGTGGCGACCGAGATGAACCTGCCGATCATCCGCACCCCGATGATCACGATGAACTGGATCAATCGCGCGACCCTCGCCATCGACAACGAGTTCGCCCCCGCCGGCACCGAGCACGCCACCACCCTCGACATCAAGGGGGTCGGCGTGATGCTCTGCGGCGACTCCGGCGTCGGCAAAAGCGAATGCGCCCTCGCCCTGATCGAACGCGGTCACTCGCTCGTGGCCGACGACCTCACGGTCATCAAGCTGCTCGACGAGCGCGAACTCATGGCTTCCAGCCGCCCGCTCAACCGCGGTTACATGGAGTGCCGCGGCATCGGCATCATCAATGTTGCGGAAATGTTCGGCGTGAAGTGCGTCCGGCTGGAGAAGCGGATCGACATGGTCGTCTCGCTGCGGGAGTGGACCCCCGACGCGATCGAGGAACGCACCGGCCTGGAGGAGAATTACTACGAGATCCTCGGCATGAAGGTGCCCCACATCGAGCTCTACGTCCGTCCCGGCCGCGACATCGCGCGACTGGTCGAGGTCGCCGCGCTCACGCAGGCGCTCAAGAAAATGGGGCACAACCCCGCCCGTGATTTCAACGACCGCCTCATCGCCTTCATGAACGAGCAGGCGAAGCAGCCACCGGTTACGAAGATCAAGCCGGTCGAACGCGAAGAAGCCGCCCCCGGCACCTGAACCGGCTTCGGTGCCGCGTCCCGGACCGGCGTGGCGCCCACAACCTCGCGCCGGCGACGTGTTCCCGGGATCCGTCAATTTCTGAGTCGCGCTGCCTGCCCCGGCGGCTACGGTGCCCGCCCATGTCATCTCCCGCCTCCCGCGCCGACGGCCGCCAGCCCGACCAACTGCGCAAGATCACCTTCGAATCCAACATCGCGCCCCATGCCACGGGCTCGGTTCTCGTATCCTTCGGCCAGACGCGCGTGATCTGCGCCGCGACGATCGAGGCCAACGTGCCGACGTGGATGAAACAGCAAAAAGTCCCCGGCGGCTGGCTCACCGCAGAGTATTCCATGCTCCCCTACTCGACGCTGGACCGCAAACCGCGCGACATTTCCCGGGGCAAGCTCGACGGGCGCACGGTCGAAATCCAGCGCCTCATCGGCCGCTCGTTGCGCGCCGTACTCGACCTCCAAAAGCTCGGACAGAACACCCTGTGGATCGATTGCGATGTGCTGCAAGCCGACGGCGGCACCCGGACCGCCTCGATCACCGGGGCCTATCTCGCCGCGCGACTCGCCATCCAAAAACTGCTCGATGCCAAGAAAATCGCGGAGAACCCACTGGTTGATTCCGTCGCCGCCGTGAGTGCCGGCGTCTTCGGCGGCCAGACGCTGCTCGACCTGAACTACATCGAGGACAAGGACGCCGAGGTCGACGCCAACATCGTGATGACCGGCCGCGGTCAATTCGTGGAGGTTCAGGGCAGCGGCGAGGAAACGACGTTTTCCGGCGACCAGTTGCAGGCCCTCCTGGCGGTCTCGCAAAAAGGCCTGAAGGAAATCGCCGCGTTGCAGACCGCCTTTCTCACGCAGCAGCTTTTGAAGTTCTGAGGGCAGATCCGGCTGATCCCCGGGCGGACCGGCTCAGTGGGTGGGGCCGGCTCTCCGAGCAGGTCTGGGTTCCCTTTCCCGACTTTCCCGCCTGCGGGCACGATCACCCTTAAACCCAGGCCGCTTCGGAGAAGCGGCCCCACCACTCAGACTAGGGCGAATCGTCACAAGCCACTTGTCACTCGGCACGCCCGATCCGAGTATCCCGCCGCCCCGCTTCCCCATGCCCTCGCGCGCGATCACCCCGACGCCGAAGACCTACGCGCAACTGCGCGATGCGGTGGTCGCCGTCGTCGTCAATGGCCGCCGCGCAATCGATCGCGCGTGGCTCGATACCTATCACGAGACCGGCCGGCTCATCAACGAACACACCCTGCTGTTTCGCGACCGCGCCGACTAGGGCGCCAAGGTTTACGAAAAACTCGCGGCGGACACCGCCATCAGCGTCCGGACCTTGCGGGAATGCGCCCAATTCCACCGGTATTTCCCCATTCGGCGCCCGGGCGCCGAATTGGACTGGTCGAAGGCCCGGCTGATTTGCCAGGTGAGCGACGAAGCGCAGCGGATGAAATTGTTGAAGGAGGCCCTGAAAAATCACTGGACCAAGGCCGAACTCGAAACCCGCGTCCGCTCCTGCAACGCCGTCGCGCTCGCCTCGGAGGAGGCCGCTCCCGTGGAACTCCTCACGCCCCGCCGCGGCACCCCGGGGCTGCATCCGGTCGTCGACCTCGGGGACGGGCCCGAAGTCGATCTCGGGTTCAAGATTTACCGTGAACTCGGCTCGGCTTCCAAACTCACCACGAAGGACATTGTGCGCCTCAATGAGGATGGCGTCCGCAAAGTGGACAACGCGACGAAAGCCGAACTCTTCACCTACACCGCCACGGTGCGCAAAGTGATCGACGGCGACACCCTGCTCGTCGCGCTCGCGATCGCGCCCGGCTACACGCACCAGTTGAAACTCCGCCTGCGCGGACTCGACTGCCCCGAGCTTTCCACCGCCGCCGGCCGCGCCGCCAAAGCGTTCGTCGACGCCCAGCTCAAGCCCGGCGACGAAGTGAACATCAGCACGACGAAGCCCGATAAATATGACCGATATCTCGCCGACGTGTTCGTCGGCGAGCTTGGAGCCCGGAGCTCGGAGCCTGGAGATAGAATTTCAGGCTCTCCGCCCCCAGCTCATGGCTTTCAGCCCGGCGCCGCGCCGACGTTCCTCAACAACGCCCTGCTCGAAGCAGGCCACGCCATCCGCTACAACGGCGGCGCGAAGGAAGAGTGAGGGGAGGTGGTCCTCCGAAAACTGTCGAGGGTTTGCAAATGACCCTGCGGCCTTAGGCTGAGCCTGCTTCGAGGGTAAGTGTTGAGATTGTGGAAATCCCGGCCGCCTTGGTGGTCAGGAGCGGGTGTCCGGTCCACACCTCTAAGAAGCTGTGAAAAAACCCTCATGCTCAAGATTTGGTGAGTCGGCGAAGCATGAGGGCGGAAGCAGCGAGATAGATCATGGCCTCGGAGTGGCTGGTTTTTACTTCATAGTCCTTGGAGAGACGTCGGAAGTTGCCGAGCCAAGCGAAGGTGCGTTCGACGATCCAGCGCTTGGGCAACACCACAAAGCGATGGGGGTGGATTTTTTGCACGACGTGGGCGGTGAGTTTGCGATGTCGAGGCAACGCAGC
>SIBR01000039.1 GCA_009695065.1 Opitutus sp.
CCCGCTGTCCGTAGCGCGGCGGCCGCCCCAGCCTTCCGCTTTTCGGCAGCAAGGGCTTCACTACCGCCCACTCTTTCTGCGTTACACTGCTTGGATACGGCTCTCTTTTCGCTTCCATCTATCAGCCTAAACATTCTCTCCTTCCAGGGAACAGACTTTTTCACAGCTTCTGAGGCTCGCGAGGTCGGCGGCCGCCCCGAGCGGGAGCTGCGGGCGCCGCCAGATCATCTCCCAATCATCCCAGTTCATCGACAATTCCGTTTCATGGGTTCGGCGAAGCGTCGAGTTCCTGCGCGGTGGGCGAGGGATCGGCCCCTATTTTTCGAACCGGGTGCGGAGCGATGCGAGGGTGACCTCGGTGAGTGAGGTCACTTGCAGATCGGCGTGAGTGAAGTCGTGATGTGCCGTCGAGGAGTTCGGCGCGGCGACCACCCACACATTGGCGCGTTTCGCCGCGAGCGAGCCGGTATGCGAGTCCTCGAACGCGATCGCCTCGTGGCCCCGCAGGCTAAAGCGATTGAGCACCAGCCGGTAGAGATCCGGTTCGGGCTTGGGCGACGGCGCGTCTTCGCGGCAGGCGAGAAACTCGAAGCGCTCGAGCAATCCGACGCGCGTGAGATGGCTCTCCACCCACACATGCCCGGAATTGGAGGCGAGGCCGATCCGCACGCCGCTGGCCTGGGCGGCGTCGAGCAGGGAGACGATGCCCGGCAGCACCGGTTGCCGCTGGAGCCGGGCATCATTTCGGGTGCGACGGTCGAGTTCCAGGGCGGCGCGGTCGGCGTGCGGGCTGAAGCCGTGCCAGGGGTCGAATGCATAGTCGGCGTGGCCGACGTTGCGGAGAAACAGTGCACGGTCGAAGGGCACGCTATGAGTGGCGTGCACGTCGGCGTAGGAATCGATGAGCGGGGTCTCGGTGTCGACGATCAGGCCGTCGAAGTCGAAGATAAGGGCGCGGATCATGCGTGGGAAATGGAGGCCAAAAGCATTGGGCATCGGATGGCCGAAACCAAGATTCTTTGGGCCTGAATTCGGCGGCGAGAACTGCCGCGACTCCGCTGGTCGATGGCGAAAATGATCCCCGGTCGTTCGAATCAACGCGGGCGAAACACCATCTCCCGCGACGGCTCGCGTCCGTGCCCCGTGAGCACGATCCGGTCGGCGAGCACTTGCGCGGTGGCAAATGCAGTCGTGTCCGCCGTCTCGACCATGCCGTGCAGCGTGAGAAACGGCACGCCATGGCGTTCGCCGAAGGCCCCCGCGTGATTGTGGCCGTTGAACCACGCCACGAGGTGCGGATGACGGTCGACGATGGCGAGCACGGCGGGGCCGTTCCAAAGATTGTGCACGTTGTCCGGAAAAACCGGATGATGCGCGAGGACGATGACTTTCTTCGCGCCCGCCCGCGCCTCCCGGCAGATGCGATCGAACCAGGCGAGCTGCGCCACGCCGATACCGCCATTCCACGGCTGGGCCTGCGGCGACTTGGCCGCCGTCAAGCGCGCGAGTTCGGTTTCCGCGGCGGCGTGCTCGGCCCTGCCGGCGGCATGCGCGTAGATGCTTACGTCGTTGGTATCCAGCACGACGAAGCGAAAAGCCTGATGGTCGAAAAAGCCGTGGCGCGTGGCCATGCCGAGACGTTGGGGCACGCGTGCCTTGTACTCGTCCAGCACCTCGAAATCGTGATTGCCGAGGAGTTGGTGCCAGCGGGACCGGCTCGGAGAGAGAACGGGCACGATATCGTCGAAACTCCGCCATTCGCGGTCGATCAGGTCGCCCAGATGCACGCAGAACGCGACGGCGCGGGAGTTGAAGTGTTCAACCGCGGCGGCGAGCCGTGGCAGGCCCTGCCGGTAAAAACGGGTGCCCTTCGGATCGACGTTCGCGTATTGCGCATCCGCCGCGAGCCCGATGGTGAATCCGTCTGCCGCCGCGGCCCGGGTGATTAGGGGAGCGCCGCCCATGGCCGCGAGAGTGGTGCCGAGAAAGTTGCGGCGCGTCATGAGCCCGACCATGGCGGCGGATCGTCCCCGGGCAACTCCGGGTTGCACGGCGCCTCTGCCGGCACGACTGGCGGCCCGCAGAAAGAAGCGTCGTATGTGGCGGAAAGTCTCTCCTACTGGAGGCGGTTCACGCCCGTTTCAATTCACAGAATGTCCCGCCTTAACTTTACGCTCGAACGAGAATCCACCGGCTCACGCGCCCGCGCGGCGCGTTTTCAGACTCTGCACGGTGAGGTTGAAACTCCGATCTTCATGCCCGTCGGCACCCAGGCGACGGTCAAGGGCCAGACGATCCACACGCTTAAGGCGGCCGGCGCCCGCGTGCTCCTTGCCAACGCGTTTCATCTGTTGCTGCGTCCCGGCCTGGAGGTGTTTCGAAAAATCGGGGGGATTCACCGTTTCATGAACTGGGACGGGCCCGTGCTTACCGACTCGGGCGGCTTCCAGATTTTCTCCCTGCCGGAGTCACGGCGCATGAACGAAGAGGGTGCTCGTTTTCAAAGCTACGTCGATGGCGATATGCACCTGCTCTCGCCCGAGACCAGTATCGAGATGCAACGGGCGATCGGCAGCGATATCATGATGGTGCTCGACCAGTGTATCCCTTCGACGGCGCCTTATGCGGAGGCCGAGGCGGCGATGGAGCTCACGCATCGCTGGGCGCTGCGCTCCCTCGCGGCGCGGGGCGATTCGCCGCAGGCGTTGTTCGGCATCGTGCAGGGCGCCTGTCATCCCGACCTCCGCCAAAAGAGCGCGGAGTTTTTGCGGGCACTGCCCTTTGACGGACTGGCGATCGGCGGTCTCGCGGTCGGGGAAACCGCGGCGGAACGTTGTGAATTTACCGGTGTGGCCACGGCGCACCTGCCAATAAATCTGCCACGCTATCTCATGGGCGTCGGCACGCCGCTCGACATGCTCGAGGCCGTGCACCGGGGCGTCGACATGTTCGACTGCATCATC
The DNA here is from genome assembly GCA_009695065.1 of Opitutus sp. Next base: position 2,964 of record SIBR01000039.1, read on the forward strand.
CCGTCGCAGCTCGCGAAGCGCGGCACGGTGTTCACCGCGCAGGGAAAGCGGCACCTCCGGCGTTCGGTGTATAAATTTTCCGAGGAGCCGCTCGACCCGGGGTGCGACTGCCAGGCGTGCCGGGACCATTCGCGCGCCTACCTGCACCATTTGGTGAAGTCCGACGAAGTGCTTGGCTGGCATCTGCTGACGATTCACAATCTGGCGTTTTATCACCGCCTGATGCGGGCGATGCGCACGAGCATTCTGCAGGATGCGTTCGTGCCGTTCTACGAGCGCATGCGGGTGGAGCTGGCGCGAACCGACGAGGAAAACCCCAGCCTGATCCCGCAGAAGGCGCGGCCGTTCAAATTCCCACGGCTCGGCAACTACGAGATCCATCAGGGACCGGGCGGATTCAGCCGCGTGCGGCAGATCAGTTCCGGCGAAGTCATGCACTCGGTCAACCGGCCGGAGGACGAGGCCAACCGGCTCTACGTCGAGCAGTCGGCGCTCGCCGGGCGGCTGGCCGTCGGCGAAGCCCCGGCGACCGAACTGGTCGTTTGGGATGTGGGGCTGGGGGCGGCGACCAACGCGATGGCGGCCTTGCGTTGTCATGAGCGGTGCGTGGCGGAGCATGGCGCCGGCGCATTGCGGACGTTGCGGCTCGTGAGTTTCGAGTGCGACCTCGATCCGCTGCGACTGGCGGCGGGGAAGGCGGCTTATTTTCCGCACGTTCGCCACGGCGCGCCGCAGGCGATTTTGACGCGCGGCCACTGGACCGACCCCTCGGGCGGGATGCGCTGGGAGCTGGTTCACGGCGATTTCCTGGAGCACATGAACGCGGCCCAACCGCCGGACCTGATTTTCTACGACCCGTTTTCCTACAAGACGGATTCCGCCCTCTGGACGGCAGAAACCTTCGCGCGCATCCGGCAGGCCTGTGCGCCGAAGCCCGCCGAACTCTACACCTATTCGGCGGCGACGGCGGTTCGCGTGGCCCTGCTCAGCGCGGGGTTTCACGTTGCCGGCGGCGTCGGCACGGGGCCCAAGGCGGAGACGACGATTGCCTTCACGCGGGCCGGAGGGGCCGATGGCCACCCACGCGCGCCGCGCCTGCTGGGGGAGGAATGGCTCGCCCGCTGGCGCCGGAGCAGTTCGAAAGTCCCCGCCTTGGTGCCGCCGGAAGCGCGGGCGCAGTTTGAAAAGCGAATCGAGGATCATCCGCAGTTCGCGACGCGGCCGGCGCCAAGGCCGTGAGGGCGCTCGCCTTGCTCCTCGTTCTTAGAACGGGGCCCACCCAGTTCGCCCTGGATTGAAAGTCCACAATTGCTTCCCGGGTCGGATGACACCTATTCCGTAATCCACCATGCGATACCCCTCCCCGTTTTTCGTGGTGGTGCTGGCCTTTGCCTGCGTTCCACTCGTCCCGGCCCGCACCCTCCTTCACGTCGGCACCCTGATCGACGGCCGCGCCGATGTGCCGAAGAAAGCAATGACCGTCATCGTCGACGGCGCGCGGATTGTCGCGGTCGAGCCTGGCTACGCGGCCCCCGCCGCCGGCGACAGGGTCGTCGATCTCAAATCCGCCACGGTCACGCCCGGCTGGATCGACTGTCACGTCCACCTCGATCAACAGTACTCCGCCACGTCCGTCCTCGAAGACTTCCAGCTCAATCCCGGGGATTGGGCGCTCAACGGCGCGTTCTACGCGAAAAAGACGCTCCTCGCCGGTTTCACCACCGTCCGGAATCTCGGCGACCACGCGAACTCCACGCTCGCTCTCAGCCGTGCCGTCAACCTTGGGCTGGTCGACGGCCCGCGCATTTACTCCTCCGGAAAATCCATCGCCACGACCGGCGGCCACGCCGACCCCACCAACGGTCGCGCGCGCGAACTCCAGGGCGATCCCGGCCCGGTCGAGGGCGTGATCAACGGCCCCGACGAAGCCCGCAAGGCCGTTCGCCAGCGCTACAAGGACGGCGCCACTGTCATCAAGATCACCGCCACCGGTGGCGTGCTCAGTCAGGCGACCAGCGGCATGGCCCCGCAATTTACACCCGAGGAACTCAAGGCCCTGATCGATACCGCACACGACTACGGTCTCAAGGTCGCCGCGCACGCCCACGGCACCGAGGGCATGAAACGCGCCATCGAGGCGGGCATCGACTCCATCGAACACGGCACGTACATGACGGACGAGATCATCGCCCTCATGAAAAAGCATGGCACCTACTACGTGCCCACCGTGAGCGCGGGGAAATTCGTCGCCGAAAAAGCCAGGATCGACGGCTACTTCACCCCGGTCGTCCGTCCCAAGGCCGCCGCCATCGGCCCGCTCATCCAAGCCACCCTCCAGCGGGCCTACGCTGGCGGCGTGAAGATCGCCTTCGGCACCGACCAAGGTGTCGCCCCGCACGGTGACAACGCCCTCGAATTCGTTTTCATGGTCGAGGCGGGCATGTCCCCTCTCGCTGCGATCAAGGCCGCGACGCTCGAGGCCGCTATTCTCGTTGGGGCCGAAAAAGACCTTGGCACGATTGAGCCGGGCAAATTCGCGGATCTCGTCGGCGTGCCCGGGGATCTCCTCGCCGACATCAGCCTTGCCTCGAAAGTCAGCTTCGTGATGAAGGGCGGCGTAGTCTTCAAACAATAGGCTGGTCCTTGGACCTGCGTCTTTCGCCCGGGTGCTGCTCTGGAGCCGGGCCGTGGTGGCGCCCGACGCGCGTTGACATCCTGAGGAGGTGTTCGACAACCCTTGGAGCTCCCGTCAACGCTGCGGATTCGAATCTGCCCCGATTGGCGCGCTGCCGGTGCCCACTCCGTTTTTCCCCAATATGAACGATCCTACCTCTACCCCGACCCCGAAGCTCTCCCGTCGCGCGTTGCTGCAAAAGACCGGTCTGGGCCTGATCGGTGCCTCGCTCGTTGGGGCGCCTTCCGCCTCGGCCGCCAGCGCCCCCAAGGGCAAGGGGAAGGCCGCCGCGGGGCCCACGGGCCCGCTTGTGCCGCTCAACCGTTTCGGCCGTTCGGTGCAGGAGTATTACGTCGCCCGGGTCCGCGAGGTGGAACGCAGCGCGAAGGACCGGCGCGCGAGGATCCGCTCGAAGGCCGACGCGGAGGCCTACGTGACCGAGGTGCGCGGCAAGATTCAGTCCATTTTCGGACCCTGGCCGCAGAAGACGCCGTTGAATGCGCGCGTCACCAAGGTGACCGAGCGTGACGCCTATCGGATCGAGAACGTGATTTTCGAGAGCCGCCCCGGCTTTCCGGTGACCGCCAATCTCTACGTGCCGAAGGGGCGCGCGTTCCCGCTGCCCGGTGTCGTCGGCAGTTGCGGGCACTCCGTCAACGGCAAGGCCGGCGACACCTACCAGTCGTTCGCCCAGGGCCTCGCGCGCCAGGGCTACGTCGTGCTCATCTTCGATCCGATTGGGCAGGGCGAGCGGCTGCAGTATGTCACTGCCGAGTTGAAGCCGCGCATGGGTGTCGGCGTGGGCGAGCATTTGCACGGCGGCAACCAGCAGTTCCTGGTGGGCGAGTTTTTCGGGGCCTGGCGCGCGTGGGACGGCATCCGCGCGCTCGACTACTTGTTGACGCGGTCGGAGGTGGACCCGCGGCACGTTGGCGTCACCGGTAATTCCGGCGGCGGCACGATGACGACCTGGCTCTGCGGCGTGGAGCAGCGGTGGACGATGGCCGCGCCCAGCTGTTTCATGACGACGTTCCGCCGCAATCTGGAGAACGAGTTGCCGGCCGACACCGAGCAGTGTCCGCCGCGCGTGCTCGCGCTGGGACTCGACCACGCGGACTTCGTCGCGGCGCTGGCGCCGAAACCGGTGATCATGCTCGACCAGGAGAAGGACTATTTCGACGTGCGCGGGCTCGAGGAGAACCTGGCGAAGTTGCGGCCCATCTACCGGCTGCTCGGGGCGGAGCAGGCGATCGAGTTGTTCATCGGTCCCGACTATCACGGCTTCTCGAAGCCGGTGCGCGAGGCGATGTACGGCAAGTTCAACCGGGTCACAAAAATTTCCAGCGGCCAGGCGGAGCCGGCGCTGGTGCTCGAAAAGGATGAGGTCCTCACGTGCACGACGCGCGGCCAGGTCGCCGAGGGAAAAGCGCGCACGATTTTTTCCCACACGCGCGAGACCTCCGAGGCGTTGCGGCGCCAGCGCGGGCAGGTCGGTGGCGCGGCGTTGCGTCAGGCGGTCGTGCAAACGCTCAAATTGCCCGCGCGCGAAGGCGCGCCGGACTACCGGATCCTGCGGCCCGGCGGCGCGCGCGGTTATCCGAAGCGTTATGCGGGCACCTACGCGGTGGAGACCGAGCCCAACGCCTTCGCGCTGGTTTACCGGCTTAATGACAACCCGCTGATGTCGCGTCCGCCCCGTGGTCAGAAACGCGCGCTGCTTTACGTGTCACATCATTCCGCCGACGCCGAGCTGCGCGAAGAGCCGCTGGTGGCCGAATTGATTCGCGCCGAACCCGACACGGCGGTGTTCGCGTGCGATGTACGTGGTGTCGGCGAATCGCAACCGAACACCACGGACGCCGGGTTTCTGAACGCGTACGGTCCGGATTATCTCTATGCGATTTACGGGCTCATGCTCGACTACCCGTATCTCGGACAGAAAACGCACGATGTGCTGCGGGTGATCGACTGGCTGAAGTCCTGCGGCCACACCGAAGTTCATCTGGTCGGCAAAGGGTGGGGCGCGCTCCCCGCGACCTTTGCCGGGCTGCTTTCGTCCGAGGTGACCCAGATCACGCTCAAGCACGCGCTCACCAGCTACAGCGATATCGCCGAAACCGAGGACTACGACTGGCCGCTGTCGGCGTTGTTGCCCGGCGTGTTGCGCACCTTCGACCTGCCGGATTGTTATCGCGCGCTGGAAGCCAAGCAGCTTCGCCAGATCGCACCGTGGGGTGCCGCCGACGGGCGCAAGGCCTGAAGCCCCGTGTAAACGGTCGCTGCCTTTCGCGCTGCGTTGCCGCCCGTCAGTGGCAACGGTCGCGCCGACCGACTTTGTCTTTTTCCGGCATGATGCCCGCTCACGACAATCTGCAGAATCAACCCGTGGGCGTTGCGCTGCCGGACTGGCGCCCGCTGGTCCGGCTGTCGCGTGACGCGATGGTCGGGCGCTTTTGCCGCCTCGAGCCGCTCGACCCCGGGCGGCACGCCGGCGATCTCCACGCGGCCAACGTGGCCGACACCGAAGGTCGCATGTGGACTTACCTGCCGTACGGGCCCTTCGAGGATCTCGCCGCTTATCGTGGCTGCATGGAGGCGAAGTGGCTCGGCGACGATCCGCTGTTCTTTGCCATCGTGGACGCCGGCAGTGGCCGCGCCGTCGGCGTGGCCAGTTACCTGCGGATCGATCCGGCGAACGGCGCCATCGAGGTCGGTCACCTGGGCTATTCCCCGGGGTTGCAACGCACTCCGGCCGCCACCGAGGCGATGGCGCTGATGATGGCGCGGGTGTTTGCTCTGGGTTACCGCCGTTATGAATGGAAGTGCGACGCATTGAACGCGCCCTCCCGCGCGGCGGCCTTGCGGCTGGGGTTCACCTTCGAAGGCATTTTCCGCCAGGCGACGGTGGTGAAGGGCCGCAACCGCGACACCGCGTGGTATTCAATCCTCGATTCGGAATGGCCGGCGCGGCGAGCGGCTTTCGAGCGCTGGCTGGCGCCGGAGAATTTCGACGCCGCCGGCCGGCAACGGCAGCGGCTCGCGGATCTCACGCGCACATCAGAAAATCCCAGCCCTCGACGTAACCACGGGCAGTGAGTTGGCCTCGATTGTAGTCCCGCGCACCGCGAGTCGTGACGTAGCTCAGCACGAAAATGTTTCCGGGCGGGGGCAGGGCCCCCTCCGCCAGCACTGGCACGCCCGTGCCGCCCAGTCCGCGCCCCGTCTTCTTCGCGTCGACGTCGATATAGCCGGCGATTCGCACGCCGTGGCCGGCCAGGTGCGCGGCGCGTTTCCGGGTGTGCCGGCCCGCGCCCCAGACAAAAATCTCCCGCTCGCCGGCCACGCGGGCCAACTCGCGCGCAATCCACTTTGCCTTCACTCGGAAGAATGCGTCCGGCGCATACCGCGGATCGGTGCGCGAAATCCGGTTCGGCCCGTCGTGCCACGTGAGCAGCGGTGCGGGCACCTTCGCGATCCGCACGCCCGCATCGAGCCATCGCAGCCACAACTCGTAGTCCTCCGGAAAATTTCCGGCGCGAAAAGCTCCGTGCCGCTCCACCAGCTCGCGCCGGAACAGCACGCTCGGATTTGCCACCGGTGATTCCACAAAGCGATTCAGCGCGATCTCCTCCGGAGTCACCAGCGAGTTCAACCAATCCACGTGCAGGGCGTAACCCGCCCGCGCCGCGCGATCTCCGCCGAACTCCACCAATGAACTTACGACCCCGAGCGTCGCGTCAGCATCGAGCAGCGCCACCTGCCGGGCCAGCCGCTCGGGATGCGCGACATCATCCGCATCCATCCGCGCAATCAATTCACTGCGCGTGCCTGCCAGTCCCGCATTGGCCGCGGCCGCCACGCCCGCATGGTCCTGCGTCACGATCCGCACCCGCGCATCGTCCCGGGCGAGTGGTTCGAGGATTTCCCTCGTTCCATCCGTCGAACCGTCATCCACGGCGACGAGTTCCCAGTCGGACCAAGTCTGCGCGCGAATGCTCTCCACGGCACGCGCCACGGTGGCGGCGGCATTGAACACCGGTAGTACGACGGAAACGCGCGGCATGGTTTCACGAGCATTCGGGTTGAACACGAATGGACAAGCCAGCGCAGGAACCCTTCACTCGGTTTACATGAATCAAGCTGAACCCCGCCCCACTTCTGCTCTCACGCGACGCCACCTGCTCCAACAGGCCGGCCTCGGCCTTCTCGGCGCCTCGGGACTGCAATTGACGGGATCGACGGTGCTGGCGGCGGCCGCGCCCGCCAAGCAACCGCCGGGATCGCCGGCCGAATTGAAGCCGCTGCAGCGCTTCCCGCGGATGATGCAGGATTATTTCGGCCCGCGGATGGTGAGTCGGGAGAAGGCCGCGGATGCGTTGATCGCCCGGATCAGCACAGGCGCGGCCGCGGAAAAATATGTGCGCGAAACCACCGAGAAAGTGCGGCGGTGCTTCGGGCCTTTGCCGGAAAAGACGCCGCTCAACCCGCGCGTGACCGGCGTGGTCGAGCGCGACACCTACACGATCGAAAACGTCATCTTCGAAAGCCGGCCGAACTTTCCCGTCACGGGCAACCTGTACCTCCCGAAAAATCGCCGGGGCCCGACCCCGGCCGTCGTCGGGGTGTGCGGCCACTCGCAAAACGGCAAGGCGGGTGACACCTACCAGTCGTTCGCCCAGGGACTCGCGCGGCTGGGTTACATCGTGCTCATCATCGATCCGATCGGGCAGGGTGAGCGATATCAGTACGTCGATGCGGCCCTGCGGCCGGTGCAGCTCGGGAATGTTCGCGAACACCTCTACGTGGGCAACCAGCAGTTCCTCGTGGGCGAATTCTTCGGGACCTGGCAGGCGTGGGATGGCATTCGCGCGCTCGACTACCTGCTGACGCGGCCGGAGGTGGACGGAAAACGGATCATGGCGACGGGAAATTCCGGCGGTGGCACGATCACGTCGTGGTTGTGCGCGTTGGAGCCGAGGTTCGTGGCCGCCGCGCCGAGCTGTTTCATCAACACGCTGCGGCGAATGTTCGAGAGCGAACAACCGGCCGACACTGAGCAATGCCCGCCGCATACCCTGGCGCTCGGGCTCGATCACGCCGATTTTCTGGTTCCTTTCATTCCGCGGCACCTGCTGCTGCTCGGACAGGAAAAGGATCTTTTCGACGCGCGCGGGCTCGAAGTATCCCACGGCCGGCTGCAGCACCTCTACACATTGCTCGGGGTTAAGGATCACGAGGCGCTGTTCATCGGGCCCGATTATCACGGCTACTCCCGCAAGAACCGCGAGGCGATGTACGGCTGGTTCAACAAACTCACCGGGGTCGCGGGCACGAACGTGGAACCCGCCCTGAAGATCGAGAAGGATGAAACGCTGTGGTGCACGCCGAAGGGACAGGTGGCGCCGCTGCAGCCGGCCACGGTGCTGTCGTTCACCCGCGAGGCGTCGCAGAAACTGCGCGCGCAGCGGCCGGCGCTGGCGGGCGAGGCGCTGAAGCGTGCCGTGAGCGCGGCGCTGTACCTGCTACCGCGCGTCAGTGAGGTGCCCGATTACCGGATCCTCCCGGCGGTGCCGGCCCGGCGTTACCCTAAACGCTTCGCCGCGAACTACGCGGTCGAAACCGAGCCGGGCATCCTGGCCCTGGTTTACCGGCTCGGCGATCAGTCCCTGTCGTATCGCGTCCCGCGGGGACCGAAACGCGCGATCCTTTACGTTTCGCACCGTTCGGCCGACGCCGAGCTCCGGGACGAGCCGCTGATTCGCGAGGTGATGGCGGCGGATCCGGCGGCGGCGGTGTTCGCCTGCGACGTCCGCGGCATCGGCGAATCGGAGCCGAACACGACGAGCAAGGAATCCACCGATCCCTACGGCAGCGACTATTTTTACGCGATCTATGGCATCATGTTCGATCAGCCTTATCCGGGACAGCGGACGTTCGATCTCCTCCGTTTGTGCGACTGGCTCAAGGCGCACGGCCACGAGGAGATTCATCTGGTCGCGAAAGGCTGGGGCACGATTCCGGCCACCTTCGCCGCGCTGTTCGAGGAACGAATCACGCGCGTGACCCTCAAGCACGCGCTCTCCAGCTACGGCGATGTCGCCGAGGCGCAGGACTACGACTGGCCGCTTTCGTCGTTGGTCCCAAGCGCGTTGAAGACCTTCGATCTGCCGGATTGCTATCGCGCGCTCGCGGCGAAGCAGCTGCGGCAGATCGAAACGCGTGGTGCCAGGAGCGCGGTGGGTTGACACCCATGTTCAGGCTGCAGTGACTGGCGCAGCATCGGGCTGCGCCTTCCCCATTTGGCCGGCCGCGAGGAGGCCGGCTAACTTCCCCAACCCCCAACATCACGTCTCATGAAATTCAGGATTCCCGCTGTACCGGCTTGGCCAATCTTCGCCTTCGTCCTGAGCACCACGGGCATCAATGCTCTACGCGCCGACGGTAGCAACGACCCGGTCGTGCTGCCCGAAGGACAGACGCTGCAGGACATCCGCCTCGCGCCGCCGAAGGATTTGGATGGTTACTTCCCGTTCGTCGTGCCCGAGTCGCGGGAAGCGTGGGCCAGCCGGGCGGAAGAACTGCGACGGCGGATCCTGGTCGCAACCGGCCTCTGGCCGATGCCCTCCAAGACGCCGCTCAACGCGGTGATTCACGGCAAAGTCGAACGCGAGGGTTTCACCGTCGAGAAGGTGTATTTTGAAGCGGTGCCCGGTTATTACGTCACCGGCATGCTGTTTCGGCCGACCGGGCGGCCGGGTCCGTTTCCCGGCGTGCTCTGCCCGCACGGGCATGGCGGACGTTTGCAGGACGTGGGCGTCGACGGGATCCGGAAGCAGATCGTGCTCGGCGAGGAACGCTTTGAGGCGTCGGGTCGTTTTCCGAAGCTGGCCCTGTGTGCGCAACTCGCCCGCATGGGCTGCGTGTCCTTCATTTACGACATGATCGGCTATGCCGACAACACGCAGCTTTCGTTCGAGCTGGCGCATCGTTACGCCAAGCCGCGACCGGAAATGGAGGTCCCGAAGAACTGGGGATTCTTCAGCGCGCAGGCGGAGATGCGGGTGCAGTCGATCATGAGCCTGCAAACGTGGATCTCGATTCGGGCACTGGACTTCCTCGAGCGATTGCCCGACGTGGATGCCACGCGGCTGGGCGTGACCGGGGGCAGCGGCGGGGGCACGCAGACCATTCTGCTTTCCGCGATCGATCCGCGCCCGGTGGTCACCTTTGCCCAAGGCATGGTCTCGACCGCGATGCAGGGCGGCTGCACTTGTGAGAACACGAGCTTGCTGCGGATTGGCACGGGCAACGTGGAACTCACCGCGCTCTTCGCTCCGCGTCCCCAGGCGATGACCACCGCCAACGATTGGACCAGGGATATGATGACGCACGGCTTCCCCGAACTGCAGCAGCTCTATAAAATGCTCGGGGCGCCGGCCAACGTCGAGTGCACGCCGCAGCCGCAGTTTCCCCACAATTACAACTATGTCACCCGGGCCCGAATGTATTCCTTCTTCAACAAGCATCTGAAGTTGGGATTGAAGGACCCGATTGTGGAGGGAGATTGGGAACTGCTCGGGGAACATCCCAATGGCGACCGGGGCACTGCACCACCGAGCCTGAGTGTCTGGAACGAGGCGCATCCCGCGCCGAAGGAGCGGGGCGATGCCTATGAACGCAAGTTGCTCGCCGAATTGTCCGCCCAGTCCGACAGCCAGATCAAGGCGCTGTGGCCGAAGGACACCCGCTCGCTCGCCGGCTATCGCGACGTGGTGGGCGCGGCGGTGGAAACGCTCCTCGGCCGCACCCTTGCGTCCGTCGGACCGGTCAAGGCCACCGCGCTCAGCCGGATCGAGCAGGGCGGTTATCGAATTTTCACCGACGTGATTACGGTGCCGACGCATGGCGAGCAACTGCCGGTCGTCTCGGTGCGCCCACTTGCGCCGAAATGGAATGGCCGCGTGGTGGTGTGGCTCACCGGGCAGGGCAAGAGGGGGATTTTTGCCGCCGATGGCACGCCGATCCCGGAGGTCCGCCGGCTCGTCGAGCAGGGCAATGCCGTGGTCTCGGCCGATCTGTTTGCCCAGGGAGAGTTCCTCCGCGGCGGTCTGGCGGCGGACAAAAACCGGGTCGTTGCCAATCCCCGTCAATTTTCCGGATTCACTTACACCTACAATGACTCGCTGTTCGCGCAGCGGGCGCACGATGTGTTGTCGATAATCCAGTGGGTGCGCACGGAGGAGCGCGGCCTCAAGCAAACCGTGCTCGTCGGCGTCGGCGGGATCGGCCCGGTCGTGGCGGCCGCGGGAGCCGTGTCGGGCGATGCGGTCGATGGCCTGGCAGTCGCCGTGGCGGGATTCCGCTTCACGCAGCTCAACGACTACCGCGACGCCAATTTCATCAACGGAATCGTGAAGTACGGCGACGTGCCGGCGTTGCTGGCCCTCAATGCCCCGAAAAAACTGCTGGTCATCGGCGATCACGACGAGCAGGCGCCGGTGACGCATGCCGCGTATGCCGCGTCCGGTGGCAAGGTCACGTGGAAGCCGGGCACCGAGCGTGCCAATCCGGCGATCGTCGACTGGTTGACGGACTACAAGTAGCCGGCGCCGCCCGTCGTTGGCAGGAATTGAGTCGCGACCGGCGGGATGCCAACCTATCCGGTGAGGGATGAAATCACCCCTCTTCATTGCCGCCGTCGGCGCGGCTTTCGCCTGTGCGAGCGTCGTTGACGCCGCGACGGTCCTGGTCACGGGTTCCAATCGCGGTTTGGGCTACGAGTTCGTCCGGCAATACGCGGCGCAGGGTTGGACGGTGATCGCCACCACGCGCAATCCGGAGAGCGCCCCGGAGCTCAAGGAGCTGGCGGCGAAGAACAAGAATATCGTGATCGAGAAACTCGATGTCCTCGATCTGCCGGGCATCAAGGCGCTCGCGGCGAAATATCAGGGGCAGGCGATCGACGTGCTGCTCAACAACGCGGGCGTCTTCGGCGATATTCCCGGCCAGACGTTCGGCAGCCTGGACTACGCCAATTTCCAGCAGGTCATGAGCGTGAATGTGTACGGGCCGCTGGCCGTTTCGGAGGCGTTTCGCGAAAACGTGATCCGGAGCGAGCAGAAGAAGATCGTCGCGATCACCAGCGGCTCCGGGACGCTGAGCCGGGGCGGCGGCGGTGGCCGGAATCCCTTTTACCGGGCCAGCAAGGCGGCTTTGAACATGGCCATGATCACCCTCGCGGCGGACCTGAAGAGCCGTGGCGTGGCGGTTGGTCTCATCAACCCGGGTGCAACCGAAACGGATATGCTCCGGCAGGCGATGGGACGGGAGAAAGCGTCGAAAGCTTTCCGCCCCCAGGACAGCGTGGCGGGCATGATCAAGGTGATCGCCGGCCTGACGCAGGCCAACAGCGACAAGCCGTTCAACCACGACGGCACCGTGCTGCCCTGGTGAATCTGCGTGAACGGGAGGGAAGGCCCGGCCGGCGTGTGTCGGCTTCCAGCTCGACATCCGGGACGGTTGTGCCGCGATGGTGCTTTATGCGCTGCTGGCTTTTTGCTCCGTCGATTCGAGTCATGGTCCGCGGGTTCGCTTGCATTACGCTGCTGACATCGGGATTTTCCGCCGAGGTGCCGGTGGCCGGCCGGCCGCTGCCGGCGTGGGAGCGGGGCCAGTTGGACATTCATCAGATCAACACCGGCACCGGTGACGCTGCGCTCTTCATCCTGCCCGATGGCACGACGTTTCTCCTGGATGCCGGGGCGGTCGATCGCAGCAAGGATCGTCCGCCGCAGTACGATGCTCCGCAACGCCCGGACACCGCGCTGCGGCCGGGCCAGTCGATCGCGGGTTACATCCGCCGGGTGCATCCCGACGGTGCGCGCGGAGAACTCGATTACGCGGCGCTGACACATTTTCACGAGGATCACATGGGGTCGGTGAAGCCGGATTCACCGCGCTCCGCCGCGGGAGCGTATCAGCTGGCGGGCATCACCGATGTGGCCGAGCAGATCAAGATCCGCACGCTGCTCGACCGCGGCTGGCCGGGGTACGATTTTCCCGCGCCGTCGGGTGGCGTGCTGATGCAGAATTACCAGGCGTTTCTGAAATGGCAGAGGGAGCACCGCGGCTTGAAAGTGGAGCGATTCGAAGCCGGGCGGGCCGACCAAATTGTGCTGCGCCGGAGTTCGCAGGCATTTCCCAATTTCGAAATCCGCAATATCGCGGCGAATGGTTATGTGTGGACCGGCGCGGGCACCGTCACGCGCAACCGTTATCCGGCCGGCGTGGTGCCGGTGGAGAACAACTGCAGCCTCGCCTTCCGCCTGACGTACGGGGCCTTCGCGTACTTCAACGGCGGTGACATGGCCGGGTTTATCGCGGCGAGTTCGCCGGCGTGGGCCGAGATGGAATCCGCCGTCGCCTGGGTAACCGGACCGGTGGACGTGCATGCGCTGAATCACCACGGCACGCAGGACGCGGCGAACGCATTTTTCCTCAGCGTCCTCCAGCCGCGCGTGCACATCCTGTCGACGTATGCGGCGAGCCAGCCGTCGCCCGACGTGATGCGGCGCATGCTCTCGGAGCGGATCTACCCGGGGCCGCGCGATATTTTCATGACCAACAGCGAATGGCCGGGTCGGCGGACGCACATGGTGAAATTGTTTGGCGAGGTCGAGACGGTGTGGCTGCTGGAGAAGATCGCGCAGACCACGGCGCGCCGGGGCCATGTGCTGGTACGGGTCGACTCGGGCGGCGCTGCCTATCGCGTGATCGTGCTCGACGACAGCCGGCCCGACGGAAACGTGCTCTCAGTCCATGGTCCCTACGCGGCGCGGGGCGTGGCGAGGTAGTCCGCAGAAAAGCTCCGAATCGTCGGCCTGATCCCGGTCGCCAACGGCCGGCGATTCAATCTCGACGGCCTCGGGCGGTGTTGGCCAACCTGCCCGGACTATGAACCCCCGCCCCGCCTTCACTGCCCGCCCGTTCGTTCTCCACGAGGCTAATTATCGCCAGACGATGGACCTCAAACCCAACGTCGCCGTCCTGCCGTGGGGCGCGACGGAAGCGCACAACTATCATCTTCCCCATGGCTGCGACGTAACCGAGGCGAACGGGCTCGGCGAACTTGCCGTCGAAAGAGCCAACGGCCGGGGGGCGCGCTGCATTCTGCTCCCGTGCGTGCCCTTCGGCATCGATCACTCGCAGGCGAATTCGCCGCAGATCGCCACGATCACGATGCGGGCCTCGACCCAACAGGCAGTGCTTTACGATGTCGCCGAGAGCTTGGTGCGGCAGGGCATAAACCGTCTAGTGGTGCTGAATTTCCACGGCGGAAACGAATTCCGGTCGATGATCCGCGATATCATGTTCGATTTGCCCATTTTTATTGTGCAGGTAAACGGCTATCAAACGGCCGATTGGACTCCCTTCCTCGACGACAAGGGCGGCGATCACGCGAACGAATTCGAGACCAGTTTGATGCTGCATCTGGTGCCCGACTGGGTCGCGCCGCTTGATACCGCCGGCGAGGGCATTGCGACGCCGAGCAAGCTGCCCGCCGTGTCGACCACGCCGGGAGTCTGGGTGGTCCGCGACTGGCCGGCGTTCACGCAGGACACCGGGGTCGGCAGCCCCAAGAAAGCCACGGCCGAGAAGGGTCGGCAAATTTTGGATGCGCTCGCCAATGCGTTCGTGCCGGTGCTCGTCGAGCTTTCGCAGGCCAAGGAAGGCGACTTCCCCTTCATCATCTGCAAGCGTCGCCCGGCCTAACCCGATCAAAATCCCGACCGGCTGCACCTCGATGGGTCAGGGCAGGGCGAAGGCCACGTAGGCCCCGCGGATGGGAACCTGCGTGGCCGGCGTGAGCCCGACCTGGGCGGACGCGCAGTAAACGAGGTATTGTTTGCCGGCGACTTCGTAGACGGCGGGCATACCCTCGATCGCGGTCTCGATCTCGTGCTCCCAAAGGAGCGTGCCGTTCTCGATGTCAAAGGCGCGGACCTTCTTGTCGCGCGTGCCGGTGAAGATGAGGCCGGTCGCGGTGACGATCGGGCCCACCTTGGGATAGTGGGTGCCGGTATTCCTGATGCCCCTTGCGGCCAGCTCGGGCACTTCGCCGAGCGGGATCTTCCATTTGATGGTGCCGGCGTTGAGATCGTAAACGGTGAGGGAGGTCCACGGCGGCTTGATCGCGGCGAGTCCATCCGAGGCGATCATGAAACCGAAACCGCTTTCGTAGCGCGTGGCGGCCGAGGTTTCGGCGGGTTGCTTCTCCTCAAGCTTGAGAAGGCTCGGCAGATCTTTCGAGACCACGACCAGCGTGCCGTGCGCGGGGTCGACCGCGGCGCCGCCCCAGTTGGCACCGCCATTGTTGCCCGGCATCTGGATCGTGCCCTGGCGCGCCGGAGGCGTGAACGGGCCTTCATTGCGGGCGGCCAGGATGGCAGCGCGAAATTTGGCGCGGTCGGCCTCGCTGAGGAAGGGGCTCAGATCGTCGACGGTGAACGTGAGGCGGGCGAACGGCGGCGGGTTCGTCGGGAAAGGCTGGGTGGGCGACGTTTTCTCGTTGGGCATGTCCGAGGCCGGCACGGGCCGCTCCTCGATGGGCCAGATAGGCCGGCCCGTCTCGCGCTCGAACACCCACACGTAGCCCTGCTTGCTGACCTGCGCCACGACGTCGACGGATTTGCCGTCACGTTGGATCGTGAGGAGTTTCGGCGCCGTTGGGTTGTCGTAGTCCCAGATGTCATGGTGCACCATCTGGTAGTGCCAGAGGCGCCGGCCGGTGCGCACGTCGAGGGCAAGAAGGCAGTCGGAGTAGAGATTGGAGCCGACGCGGTCCGCGCCATAAAAGTTGTATTTCGCGCTGGCGGTGGGCGCAAAGAGGATGCCGCGCTTTTCATCCACGGTCAGCTCCGACCAGACGTTGGCCCCGCCGACGTTCTGACGGGCATCCTTGGGCCAGGTCTCGGCGCCGGGTTCGCCGGGGCGGGGAATGGTGCGGAACGTCCACACCAGCTTGCCCGTGAGCGCATGGAAGGCACGGATGTCGCCCGGAGCGGAGCCGTAACCCTGATTGGTGGCGGAGCCGAGGATCACGAGATCCTCGAAGACGCGGCCAGGCGACAGGGATTGGACCAGGGCAAAGGACTTGGGGTCGCGGTCGAGGCCCTGCTTCAAGTCGACGCTGCCGCCGTTGCCGAAGGCGGTGACGAGCCTGCCCGTGCGGGCGTCGAGGGCGCGGAGCGCGTGGTTGCTGGCGAAGAGCAGGTGCCGGTGGATGCGGTCCTTCGATTCCCAATAGTTGATGCCGCGGGTGGTAATCACGGTCGTGTCCGCGGGCTGTTGATACGTCCAGATCTCGCGACCGGTCGCGGCGTCGAGGGCGACGATGCTGCTGCCCTTGCCCATGACGTACATGACGCGGTCGACGACGACGGGATTGAAGAAGTAGCGCTTGTCCTCCCCGATGGGATAGGTCCAGGCGACCTGCAGCCGGGCCACGTTGGCGCGGGTGATCTGCGTCAGCGTGGTGAACTGCGAAGAATCCGGTCCGCCGCCGAAGTCGCGCCAGTTGGAATGGGAACCCGCGGCGAAAGCCGTCGCGGCGGAGAAAAAGAGCGCAGAGCGCAGGAGGGGCGGGAGGCGTTTCACGTCCGTAATTGCGGCGGACCGCACCCGCGGGGTCAAACCTTGCCCGGCTGAGAACACCTTACTTCTTCGCTGGCTTCGCCCACAGGTCGACCACCGGCAGCGCCGCAAATCCTCGCCACTGCGCTTCGCATTGTTCTTGCGACGCCACCCCGTCGTGAACCCACAGCGCGTAGCGCAACCGCAATTTTTTGTTCTCCGTGCCCTCCACCGGGGAATCCAGGCTCAGACAGCAGCCCATCCAGCCGTCGTTGCGCACATGAAACGCCGTCGGGTGGTGTGGATTGATCGGGTGGTTCATCAGCGTAATGCCGGCCAGGCCGTCCGGGTCGTTCGTGATCCGTCCGCTGTAGTCGCACCAGCGTGCCGGCTTCCGAAAAACCTGCTCCTCGTTGACCTGCCCCTCGGAATTCAGGATGCGCCCGCCGCCATCGTGCACGCCGATGCTCCGCGCCATCCGCACCGCCACCAAACCGAAGCTCGTGGCTCCGAAGGTCGCGGTCCTGCCTTTCGGCGGTGAAAATTTCAGATCGATTACCATGAG
The DNA here is from genome assembly GCA_009695065.1 of Opitutus sp. Next base: position 19,835 of record SIBR01000039.1, read on the forward strand.
CCAGCTTTTCGGCCCGTCCAGCGGACGGATCTCCGTGCGTCGCACCTCGAAGAGCTGCACCGTCTGTTTCTCGTCGCTGATCCATTGATTGATGGTCCGCATCGCGGCGAATTCATCCGTGTCTTCATAGCCCTCGCGTGAAACCTCCACGTTCACGATGCGGCCGCGCCGCTTGGCGACATCGGTCCAGAAATCGAGATCGTTCACGAGTCTGTGGCCGATCCACACGCTGTTGTGATGCGAGTGCGTCAGCGGGCATGCGGATGACCCATCCGAGCGAGACTTGCATCCCGCGAACCGCGGATCGGATACCAGAACGGCCGCGGCTCTTGCGGGCCGAAGTGCAGCGCCGTCAGCTCCCGCCGGTCGAGTTGAAGCGAAGTGCCATGGTGCGGCAGCGGCACGGCTTGGACGCGTGGCACCGGTTTCGCCGAAGGCAGCTGCGCCGCACCGGCGGCGACGAAGCTCAAATTGAGCGCCAGGAGGCGAATGATCCTCGCGGCGCTCGACCGTGCCGTTCGCCGCAACCGCGCAGCGGGACGCGCGGATGGATGGTCTTGGGCGGCGCCAGCCTTCACGGTTTCGATCCCGGGGCCCGCGATTCGTGCCGCAACGCCCGGCCGGCCCGCGCGGCAGTCGGCGTGCCCCGGTCGAGCGCGACCTGGCCGTTGACGAGCACAGTGTCGATTCCCTCGGGGTACTGAAACGGCGCCTCGTAGGTCGCGCGATCGATGACCCGCTGCTCGTTGAAAATGGTCACGTCGGCAAACGCGCCCGCCCGCAGCGTCCCGCGATCGCGCAGGCCCAGCTTGGCGGCGTTGAGCGAGGTCATCTTGCGCACCGCGTCCTCAAGCCGGAGCAGGCTGCGCTCGCGCGCATAGACGCCCAGCACGCGCGGGAACGTGCCGAAATTGCGCGGGTGCGGGTTACCGCGCCGCAGCAGACCCTCGGTCGCGAACGCCGAACCGTCCGACCCGATCGAGGTCCATGGCTGGACGAGCGCAAGGTTCATGTCCGCCTCGGTGTGATGGGCGTAGACCGTACCGACCGAACCGTGCTGTTCGAGCAGCAGGTCGAAGAGGAGGTCGAGGGGATCGGGCGCCGGGGTCCGACCCTGGCTTTTCATCGCAATCACCTTGTCCATGGTCATGCCCTTGTAGGTGTTGTTTGCGCTGATGAGCATCCGCGTCCAATCGCCGCCGACCGCCGTGTAGTGATTGTACCAGCCCGGGACCCCGTGCTGGATGTCGCGCTTGAGCCGCACGCGTTGCTGCGGATCCCGCAACCGCTCGAGGAGCATCGCCCGGCCGCCCTCGTGCGCCCACGGCGGAATGATGCTGACGAGGTCGTTGTTGCCCCGGGTGTAGGGGTAGACGTTCGCCTGCACGTTTACGCCGCGCCGCCGCGCCTCCTCGATCAGCGCGAGGACTTCCTTCATCCGCCCCCAGAGTTTCTCGTCGGCGATTTTCAGGTGGATGATGTCCACCGGCAGGCCGGCATCTTCCCCCACCCGAATCGCCTCCTTGATCGCGTCGAACAGCCCCAGGCCCTCATCCCGGATGTGCGACGAATAGATGCCCCCGTGCGCCGCCACGACCCTGGCCAGCTCAATCAAGTCCTCCGTCGTCGCGAGGGAACTGGGCGGCATCATGAGCGCCGTGGAAAGCCCGAAGGCACCGTCGCGCATCGCCTCCGCCACGAGTTGCCGCATCTGTTCCAACTCGCCCGCGGACGGCCGGGCAAAGGAGGAGCCCATCACGCAGCTCCAGATCTGTCCCTGGCCGACATACGAGGCGACATTCACCGCGACTCCGGTGCGCTCGATGGCGGCGAAATAGTCGCGCAGCGCCCGAATCTCGATCGTGGTGTCCTGGACCACCACCTTGTGCGGCGGCAATTTTCCCTGGTAGGGACCCGCGGAAACGGATTCGCCCAGGATTTCTGTGGTGACGCCCTGGCGGATTTTGCTCGGGGCGCCGCCGTCCTCGAGCAGCAACCAGTCTGAGTGCGAATGGATGTCGATGAAGCCCGGCGCGACCACGAGGCCGGCGGCGTCGATCACGCGTTTGGCGTCACCGGTCACGGCGCCCAGCTGGACGATCCGGTCACCCTTGATCGCGACGTCGCCGCGGAACCAAGGATTGCCGGTGCCGTCCACGATCCGGCCGCCGCGGATGATGACATCATAGGCGGGCTCGGCGGCACCAAGGAGATTCAAGATGGAAAAGGCCAGGGGGCACCAGAACAGGCGCGGCAACGGAAGTTTCATGGGGTGATCGAGCGTGGGCCGAAATCCGCGTTGTCGGCAAGGCGGGCGTTGACGGGGTTTATCGGACGCGTTGCCGGGTAGGACTGGGATCAGGATCCGGCTTCCGATTACGGCCCGGGGGCGAAAATCATTGCAGAATATCGAAGATATTTTATCCCGCTAGGTCCCGCGAGACTGTCGGACGACAAACCCGCAATGCTCTCAAGAACCCCATGACCATCATGAAAAAAAAATTAGCCGTTAGCCTGTTGAGCCTGATCCTCGCTCTGGCCTTCGCACCGACCCAAGCCGTCCGCGCGGCCGACGGCCCTTCGGCCGGCACCGCCGCCCAGTCAACCGGCACGGTGACCGGCCGGGTGCAAAACGTGGTTACGGGAAAATATCTTCACAACGCGCGTGTCACGCTCAAGGGATCGGAGACCGTCGTCTACACCGACGAATTTGGCACTTACCGGTTGGTCAATGTCCGAAGCGGACCGGCCACCCTTGATGTATTTTACACCGATCTGGATACCCAATCGATCGCGGTTGCAGTCCCGGCCGGGGGGAGTGTCGAACGAAACGTGGAGCTGACCAGCAAGGCCCGTTATGGGGACAAACAGAACGTCGTAAAGCTGGACAACTATGTCGTCTCGTCCGACCGCGAAGCCGATGGCAAATCGACGGCCATCAACGAGCAAAGGTTCGCGCCGAATATCAAGAACGTCCTTTCATCCGATTCGTTCGGCGATGTGCTGGGCGGCAATGTGGGTGAGTTCCTGAAATTCATCCCCGGCCTGACCACGGAGTACAGTCAGGTGGAGATTGTTGGCATCTCGGTGCGTGGCCTAGGCAACGACAAGACGGCCTTTACCGCGGATGGCGCTTCGGTCGTATCCGCCGCCGGCGGCGCGGCGACGCGGACATTCAACATGAACGTGATGTCGCTGAACAATATCTCCCGCGTCGAGGTGACCAAGGTGCCGACGCCCTCCAGTCCGGCCGACTCCATGGGCGGTTCGGTGAACATGATCAGCAAGAGCGCGTTCGAGCGTACGCGGGCCCAGTTTAACTTCGGCGTCAATCTGGTGGCCAATAGCGAGAATCTGACGTTCGCGAAAACCCCGCATTCCAACGGCGACCATGACACGCGAAAAATTCTCCCCGGCTTTGATTTCGATTACACCCAACCCATCGGCAAGAATTTCGGCATCACGCTCACCGGGTTCCAGAGCAACAAGTACAATGAGCAGCATCTGACGACGATGCTCTATAACTCCACGGGCACCTCCACGGGGGCTTCATTCAGCAAACCTTTTCTGCAGCAACATACCTTGCAGGACGGGCCGCGCAGTCAGCGGCGGACGGCGTTTAGCTTCAAGGCGGACTGGCGCGTCACGCCGAATTCCGTGCTCTCTTTCGGGGCACAGACGAACCGGTATAACACCTACATTGGCACTCAGAGCTGGGCCATGAATGCCGGCGCCGTCGGCACTTCGACGATCACGGGGGGCGTGCCGCTCACCTACGGCGATAATTTTACCAACGGGGCGACCGGCCGCGGTGCGATATCGCTTTCCGGGAGCGGACAGACTTTCGAAGGCGATACGAACGTGGCGAACCTCAGTTACCGATTCGATGACGGCCATTGGCGGATTGAGACGGGGGCGAATATGTCGACCTCCACCCGCTCGCGTCCCAACCCGGGATTTTACAACGGTCTGAGCTCAGGGCTGCGTACGCCGGTGCGGGTTGCCTTTGCCAACAGCAGTCCCGACAAGCCGGGCAGCACAGCCGTGTATGACAATAGCAACCAAGCGGTGAACATCTATGATATCAAAAACTACCAGCTAAACTCGGCCTCGGTGGCGCCGTATGACAATGCGTCGAACCTCAAATCCGCCAATTTGAACGTCAAGCGCCGGCTGGATATTTTCGCTTTTCCCTTCGCCGTGCAGGTGGGCGGAATTCAGAGCCGGATGTCGGTTGATACCCGATTGGGGTCCGGCACCTACAGCTACAATGGGCCGGACGGCAATCCGGCCACCCCGGACAGCCCGGAACCCTTCCTCATGCAGGTTTACAAGAACCAGGATTCGTTCTATGGTTTCAAGAACGTGCCGTGGACTTCCGTCAATCGGGCGTTCGTCGCCAATCAGGCCAATCCGCAATTGTTCACGCAGACGCCGGCGCAGGTGGTCGCGCAGGAAGCTTACCGCCTGACCAATTCCGAATATATCGAGGAGAAGATTCTGGCCTATTATGTACAGGCGGAGGCGCGGTTCCTGAATGGCCGGTTGAATGTGCTGACCGGAGTGCGCTTTGAAAAAACCACCGACAACGGAGAAGGCTCCCTGTTCGATGGCGACGCCGTTTGGGTCCGCAATAGCAACGGGTCGTTCGCGCACAACACCGCGGGCGCGCGGATCCGTAAAACCGAGGCGGGTACGGCGGGTTCGATCGAGGAGTTGCGCCTGACCCGCAAGGAGCGCGCATTCAAAAACGAGCGGTCCTACGATGGATACTTTCCGAGCCTGCACCTCACCTACAACATCAAAGATAATTTTCAGGCGCGCCTGGCTTACGCCAAGACCTACGGGCGGCCCAACTTCACGGACATCATCCCCAACGCCACGTTCAGCGAGAAGGATCTGACCGACGCCGATCTCAACAATCCCGACGTGGTGCGTGGCACGGTGACCATTCGCAACACCGCCCTGAAGCCTTGGTCGGCGGATAACTACGATTTTTCGCTCGAATATTATACAGAAAACGGGGGCATTTTGAGCGGCGGGGTCTTCCTGAAGGAAATCCAGGACTTCTTTGGCGCGGCGGTAAAGCTGGCCACGGCGGCGGACCTGCAGGCGATCGGGCTGGATCCAAAATATGTGGGCTGGAACCTGTCCACGAAGTTCAACGCGGGAAGCGCGCGTGTGCGTGGGGTGGAATTTAACTTCCGCCAGTCACTCCGGGGTCTCGGCGCCTGGGGAAACTATTTCAGTGTTTTCGCCAATGCCACGAAACTTGATCTCTCGGGGCAGAGCCAGGCTGATTTCACGAGCTTCATTCGGGAGAGCGCCAACTGGGGCGTTTCGTTCAGCCGGAAGCAGATTTCGCTGATTGCGAAATGGAATTACCGGGGCTTGGACAAGCGCGGGGCGCAGCCGGCGTATGGACCCGATGCCTACCAACACTTTGCCGGGCGCTCCCAACTGGATCTGAACGGGGCCTATCAAATCAACAAGAAGTTCTCCGTTAACCTGAGCGTCAGCAATGCCCTGAACGTCCCCGCGACCCTCCTGAACTACGGATCGGAGACTCCGGGCTATGCCCGGCAAAATCGCGAGGAAGAGTTCGGCATCGCGCTGGCCGTGGGGCTCAAAGGCAGCTTCTAACGCTTTTCCGAAGGGCCGCTTCGAGCTCGCAGGTTTTTTTCCAGTCGCGGTGCGGAGGTGGTGCGGGCACAGCCACCTGCACGGCCCGTTTTACCGGTTGTCGTAAGCTGCCGACGGGAGGCGGACGCTCCCGCACCGCAGGGTAGTCTGATGGCCGCGAGGCCATTGGGTGGAATGGCTGCGCCGTGTTCCCATGCCGTTGGCATCGCGCTTGTGGATTCCTTTCGTACGACTTCAGGCGCGTGATCGAGCGTCAAACGGGGCCGAACTCCTGCGATCGAAATTCCGCGCTCGTCAGCGCGGCTCGGACCGTTCCATCATCTTCCTTTTACCCATGGAAAACGCGCTTTCCTCCGCCGTCCTGCAACGCCTCGAGGCGTTGCTGCCGGCGAATCGTTTCATGCGCGGAGCGGCCCAGCTGGCGGCGTATGAGAGCGACGCGTTGACCGCGTTCCGGACCCTGCCGCTGGCGATCGTGGTGCCGGAGACGCAGGAGGAAGTGATCGCGCTCGTGCGGTTTTGCCACGCCGAGAACCTCCCGTTTGTCGCGCGTGGCAGCGGCACAAGTTTGTCGGGTGGTTCGCTGCCGGTCGAAGGCGGCATCATAATCGCGCTGAACCGGCTGAACCGGATCCTCCGGCTCGATCCGGCGCAACGGATTGCGGTCGTGGAGCCGGGGGTGATCAATCTCGCGGTCACCGCGGCGGCGGCACCTTTCGGTCTGCATTTCGCGCCTGATCCCTCCAGCCAGCAAATCTGCACGATCGGTGGCAACGTGGCGTTCAACTCCGGCGGCGCGCATTGCCTGAAATACGGCATGACCTCGAATCATGTGCTCGGCCTCAAGGCGGTGCTCGCGACCGGCGAAGTGGTAACCTTCGGCAGCGAGAGCCGCGAGCAGATCGGGCCGGACTGGACAGGGCTGTTCGTGGGGAACGAGGGGCTTTTCGGGATCGCGCTGGAGGTCACGCTGCAATTGCTCCCGCGGGCCGAGACCTTTCACACCGTGCTCGCGGGCTACCTCACCCTGGAGCAGGCGGGCGACGCCGTCGCGGCGGTGGTGGCCAGCGGACTTCTGCCCGGGGCGATCGAGATCATGGAAAAACTCGCGCTCGAGGCGGCGGTGGCCGCCGTGCACGCGGAGTATCCGCCGGGTTGCGAGGCGGTGTTGATCGTCGAACTCGAGGGGCCGCGCGAAGTCGTCGCGGTGGACCGGGAACGGCTGGCGCAGATTCTCGCGCAGAGCGGGCCGGTCGAGGTGCGGGTGGCGCGCGATGCGGCGGAACGCGCGGCGATCTGGAAGGGACGGAAGAGCGCCTTCAGCGCGGTGGGCCGGTTGTCGCCGGACTTCATCGTGCAGGATGGCGTGGTGCCCCGGCGCAAGCTCGGTGAAGCCCTGCGGAAAATCAGCGGCTGGTCGCGCGAGATGGGCATCCGCTGCGCCAATGTCTTTCATGCCGGGGATGGGAACCTGCACCCGCTGATCCTCTACGACGGGCGCGAGCCCGGGGCCTTGCAGCGGGCGGAGGAACTCGCCGGAAAAATTCTCAGGATGTGCGTGGAAATGGGCGGCTCGATCACCGGCGAACACGGCGTGGGCGTGGAGAAGCGCGACTACCTGCCGGACATGTTTTCGGCGGAAGAGATCGCCTGCCTGAAGCGCGTGCGGGGGGCCTTCGATCCCAAGGAAATTTCCAATCCGGGAAAAATGTTTCCGGTGGCGGGGGCGCCAGCGCTCGTACAGTCCGGGCTGCATCCGCTCGAAAAGGCCGGGATAATTTCCCGGGAGTGAGCGGACTTTTCCCGTCTGCCCAACGACCATGACGAGCCAGCCGATGCTTAAGCCGACCACTCCCGCCGAAATGGCCGATGCGGTGCGCGCGATGTCCCACGTGATTCCCGTCGGGGCGGGCACGAAGCCGCGGCTCGCCCAGGTGGCGGACACCTACGGGCGGCTCTCGACCGCGGGCCTGAGCGGGATCGTCGAATACGAGCCGAGCGAATTCACCTTCACCGCGTGGGCCGGCACGCCCGTGCGCGAGATTGTGGCGGCGCTGGCGGAGCGCGGGCAGTATCTGCCCTTTGACCCGATGCTGGCGGCCGCCGGAAGCACGCTGGGTGGAACGGTGGCGGCCGGCTTGAGCGGGCCCGGCCGGTTCCGGTTCGGTGTTCTGCGCGATTTCATCCTCGGCGTGCAGTTCGTCGACGGCGAGGGGCGGCTCCTGCGCATGGGCGGCAAGGTGGTCAAAAACGCCGCGGGATTCGACCTGCCGAAATTCTTCGTGGGCAGCGCGGGACGCTTTGGCGTGCTGACCGAGCTCACGTTCAAGGTGTTTCCCCGGCCGGCGGCGACTCGCACCTTGCGGATCGAGGCGAAGGATGCCGCGGCGCAGGCCCGCATTTTGACCGAGGCCGCGAACACGCGGTGGGAGCTGGATGCGCTCGAGGCCGCCGTGGAGGACGGCGCGATCTTCGCGCGCGTCGGCGGTCCACCGGCCGCGCTCGATGCGCTGACGGCCGAGATATTGGCGCGCTGGCCGGGCGCGGCGCTGGCCCCCGACGCCGCGGATGATTTCTGGCACGGCCTCGGCGAATTTCGCTGGGCGCATTCGGGCGGCACGTTGGCCAAGGTCGCCCTGACGGCGGCGCAGGTGCCCGATTTCATGGCGCAGGTCCGCGCGCAAGTCGGTGCCCGGGGCTGGGTCAGCGCGGGCGGAAATGTCGGTTACGTTTCGATCCCGGCGGGCGCGACGTGGCCGGCGTTGCGCTGGCCCGGGATGACCTTGCGCGGGGCCGCGCCGTTGTGGACCGGAACCCAGCCGCGGTTCGAGGTGATGCGCGCGGTGAAGGTGGCGCTCGACCCGAATCAACGCTTTCCAAATCTCGACGAATCGTAGCGACCGGCGCCGGCGCACGCGGTCTCGGCCGCGCACCGGTGCTGGTGGCAACACCCACCCATGCTTCACACGATCAAACCGGAAGAACACGGGCCACTCGGCGAAGCGATGGCGCACGCGGTGCAGACCTGCGTCCACTGCGGCTTTTGCCTGTCGGCGTGCCCGACTTATCAGGAGTTTGGCCAGGAGATGGATTCGCCGCGCGGCCGGATCGTGCTGATGAAGCAGGTGCTCGAAGGCTCGTTGCCCGCGCGTGCGGCCCAGGTGCACATCGATCGATGCCTCGGTTGTCTCGCTTGCGAGCCGGCGTGTCCGAGCGGCGTCCCGTATCGGGATTTGATCAGTCCGTATCGCGCACTCGTCCAGGCACAGGCGGTGCGCACGCCGGGCGAACGCCTGCGGCGCTGGCTGGCGGCGCAAACGATTCCGTATCCCTCCCGGTTCCGGCTCGCGCTGGTGGGAGCGAAAATCGGGCGCCTCTTCCGCGTGCTGGTGCCCGGGGTGTTGCGGCCGATGTTGGAACTGGCGCCCGCGCAGGTGCCCGCGGCGGTGCGGCTGGCGCGGGTCACTCCGGCCCGCGGCGAACGCCGCGCCCGGGTGGCGCTCCTCGCGGGCTGCGCGCAGCAGGTGCTGGATCCGGATATCAACGTCGCGACAATCGAGGTGCTCGCGCGCAATGGCGTCGAGGTGATCGTGCCCGAGGCGCAGGGGTGTTGCGGTGGACTGGCGTGGCACACCGGCGACCTGGCGGCGGCGCAGGCGTTTGCGCGGCGCAATCTCGACGCGTTTCCGGCGGACGTGGATGCGATCCTCACCAATGCAGCCGGCTGCGGCTCGGCAATGCACGAGTATCATTTGATTTTGCGCGGCACGCCGGACGAAGCGCGCGCGGAGGCGATGCGGCGGCGGGTGGTCGATGTGAGTGTGTTTCTCGCCAAGCTCGGGCTGCGCGAGCCGCCGCGGGGCTGGGGTGCCGCGCGGCGAGTGGCGTATCATGATGCCTGTCACCTCGCGAACGCGCAGGGCGTGCGGGCGGAACCGCGGGCCCTGTTGCGGGCGATTCCCGGCGTGGAACTGAGCGAACTGGCCGATGCGCACCTGTGTTGCGGCAGCGCGGGCACCTACAATCTGGATCAGCCCGACACGGCGGCATCGCTCGGCCGGCAAAAGGCGCAGGCGGTGCTGGCCACCGGCGCCACCGTCGTGGCCAGCGGCAACATCGGCTGCCTCACGCAACTCCGGACACAGCTCGAAAAGCAGGGATCGCCGGTGCGGGTGCGGCATACGATGCAGGTGCTGCGCGACGCCTACGAAGGCTGAGCGGATCGGTCGGCAAAAGCGGGATGATTTATGGAGATGCGGCGCTCCCGCCGCTCCGTTGCAGCCAGTGGTCGCGGCCATGCTCCTGCTCTTAATCTTGCTCGTGATCGAGCAGTCCCACTCGAGCAAGAGCACGATTACGAGCAAGCGCACGAGTAACCCACCGGGCAGCGGCCCTTGGGCCGGAACAGCGGAACGACGGCACCTCGCGAGGGTTTGGTTTGCGCCGCCGGTTGTGGGAGATTTATTGGCGGCAACGACCTTTCGCCGCCGGCAGTCCGGTCCAAGAAAATATCGGGCGGAAAAAAGCCCCGCGTCGCGAATCCCGGTCCGCGCGCGATTTTGGTACCGGTCGATTTTTCGACCACGGCGACCGAGACGCTCGCCCATGCGGTGGCATTGGCGAAGGCCACGACGGGTCGCGTCACGTTGTTGCATGTGCTGCCGCCGCTCACCACGCCGCGTCGGCGGCCGCTCGTGGTCAGCCGGGAGAATGTGGAAGCCGGCGAGGGGGCGCGTGCCCAGCTGGTGCAGCTGGCGGCCAGCGAGATGCGGGGGCGGGGACCGGTGGCCCTCCAGGTGCTCGTCGGCGACGCGGCCGAACAAATCATGGAGTCGGCCGCGCGATCCGGCACCAACCTCATCGTGGTGGGCACGCACGGTCGCGGGGCCTTGGGACGCTTGTTGCTCGGGAGCACGGCGGAAAATATCGTGCGGCCCCGCGCCCCCGGCGGTCGTCTACCGCGAAACTATTTTTCCCGGTGGCGCCGTTTCTTCCCTGAACCGGGCACGCCGGGCATCCCATGAAATGGTCCATCAAGGTCGTTTTTTTGCCGGGAATCGAGGCGGCGGTGGGGAAGTCGGCAGGTCCGAACCACGGCTCTTTCCAAGTGATGATTTTTTTCGCGTCGTTCGGATGATTCGTACGCAGCACCTGCGGGAGAAGCTGTTCCTGTCCGCGCCGTGACACGCCCCACGTCCTTTCTGGGTGGGACTTGCAAAGAGCATTCGCCAACGTGCCGGCGGCCGTCCTCAATCGGGTGCGGCAAAATCCCAACCCCACCATGCTGACCCTTCTGACCCACCTCGCGAGATCCCACCGGGCCTCGGCGCTACGCTGCGCTGGACTGATTCTGCCCTTGCTCGTACAGGGCGCCGTCTCGACCGGTTCCCCCTTTTACGGCGATCCCCCCGACCAGAACCATCCGTGGGCGATTCACGACCAGAATCGGCCGCAGCCGAAGCGCGTGACCCCCGGGGAATTTGGCGCCCCGGGCCAGCCGCGCAAACCGCACTCCGATGCCATCATGCTTTTCGATGGCACGGCGGAATCGATGGCGAACTGGGAGGCGGACACGAAGGAAGCCGGCCCGACGAAATGGATTGCCCGCGATGGCGCGATGGAATGCGTGCCGAAGTCGGGTTACATTCGCACCAAGCAGCAGTTCGGCGACTGCCAGCTCCACGTGGAGTGGGCGGCACCGAAAAACGTACAAGGCGACAGCCAGGGACGGGGCAACAGCGGCATCTTCCTGATGGGCCTCTGCGAAGTTCAGGTTTTGGACAACTACGACAATCCGACCTACGCCGACGGGTTTGCGGCGTCGGTTTACGGCGTCAATCCGCCGCTGGCGAATGCGCTCCGGGCTCCGGGGGAGTTTCAAACCATCGACATCATTTTCCGGCGCCCGATTTATCAAAACGGCCGGGTGGTGGATCCGGGCTACGTCACGGTTTTCTGCAACGGTATTGTCGTGCAGGACCACACTCCGCTCGAGGGCCCAACGGGGCATTTGAAGCGTTCCGTGCCCGGGCCGTTTCCGGAGAAAGGTCCGCTCAAGCTGCAGGACCACGGGAATCCCGTTCGCTTTCGCAACATCTGGTATCGCGAACTGCCGCCCCGCGGGATCGAGGGCGGCACCGACGGCCGGCTGACGCCGGAGGCGACGCTGGCCAAGCGAAAGAGCATCGGGGCCGGCATCCGCGCCGACGCGGTGACGTTGTCCGCGAACTCCACGGCGCAAATGCTGCGCTACGCCGAGTCGCTGGTTTATGAGAAAGACGCCGCGACGCTGCGGCAGGTCGAACGGATGGCCGGCGAGTACGTGGCAGGTGTGAAAGCCCTTTCGCCCGCGCAAATCGAAGATAAGAAGACCGCGATCAAGCCGGTCCTGGCCGCGTTTCGTTATCTCGCCAAATGGGGCGTCGTGCCCGCGGGCTTCGGTCCGAAAGTGGCGCTGGAACGCATCCCCACGGTCGCCGGCTGGGACAACGAAAAGAAGTAGGGCGGAGGGAAGGAAGCCGCTCCGCGGCCTCGGACGTCTCGCTCGGCGGGACGTGGATGGGTGCAGCCATTGATGACGAGGCGTACATGAACCTCCCTTCAGGTGCGGTCATGGCCTGCCCGAGTCATCGGGTTGTCGCGTTTTGAACCCCGATCGCGTAAAATCTCGCGGAGGTCGCTTCGTCCTGCTGGGCGCGCCTTCTCCGCACGTTTGCTGCCCGATCCCACGGATTGTCCCGCCCGGTGCGCGACCTCTCGCGCTGGTTGGGGCGAGACGCGGGCCGTGTTCAGGCGGGGGAGGCCTTCCCACCTATGAACCATTTTCACAGGGTCGCCGCGTTCGCGGCGCTGGGCTTTGCCCTGACCACGGCACGCGCGGTGATGATCCACGAGATCCAAGTTTACACCGACGACATCAACGCGCCCGCCAAGTTTGGGCACGAACTCCATCTGAACCTGACACTTTCGGGCCGGCGGGTGCCCGACTACACGGGCGAAATCACGCCGCATCGCGCGTTCCTTGGCGGCAACTGCTGCGGCATCGCACGATCGTGGGGCTGGAACTCTGCAAGTTTTTTCAGGACTACTCTTACTACCTGTTTGTGACCTGGCTGCCGGCGTACCTGGTGATGGAGCGAAAGCTGACGCTGATCAAAAGTGGCTGGTATGCGGCGATTCCCTGGATCGTGACTTTCCTGTTTCAGCCTCTCGTCGGCTGGGCGTCGGATGTGCTCATCAAACGGGGTTGGACGGCGACGCGATCCCGCAAGGGTCTCGTCATCGCGATGAACCTCCTCGCGACGGTGGTCGTGTTTGCCGCGTATGCCGAGAGCGCGGTCGTGGCGGTTCTTTTGCTCACGTTGTCGCTGGCGTTCGAGTCGGCCTCAAGCGTGCTCCTCTGGACGGTATGCGCCGAGGTCGCGCCCGACCGCGCCTCCGCGTCGGTGGCGGGCATCATGAATTCGGCGGGAGCGCTGGCGGGAATCGTCGCGCCGATCGTCACGGGTTATCTACTGAAAACCACCGGGCACTTCGAGGAGGCGTTGGTGGTGGGCGGCGCGATGTTCGTGCTCGCGTCGCTGGCGATGGGGCTCGTGGTGGGGAAGGTGGAAACAATCGCTGTCGCCGCCAACCCACCCCGATCGCCAGATTTTGCGTCGTAGGTGCTCGCTCAGTGCGGCACGACGGACGTCCAGAGGTACGCCTGGATCATGACAAGGACGCCCATGAGCAAGGCGAGGGCGACGCTGTGCCAGAACACGGAGCGCAGCACGGTGCCGGCATCCGGGCTGTCGATGTGGCCGCCGGTGGCGACGGCGGCGACGACGATGCTCTGCGCATCGATCATCTTGCCCATGACGCCGCCGGAACTGTTGGACGCCGCCATGAGGATCGGAGAGAGGCCGAGTTGCTGGGCCGTGACTTTTTGCAGATTGCCGAAGAGCACGTTCGACGAAGTGTCGCTGCCGGTGAGGGCGACGCCGAGCCAGCCGATCAGCGGAGAGAAAAACGGGTAGAGCACCCCGGTGCCCGCCATGGCGAGGCCCATTGTCGTGTCGGTGCCGCTGTACCGTGTGGTGAAGCCGAGGGCCAGCATCAGCGCGATAGTGAGCAGCGAAACGCGCACGCGCCAGAAGGTGCGGCTGTAGAGCGCGAGGAGTTTCCCCGGGGAAAGCCCGAGGCAGAGACCCGCGAGCACGCCGGCGATCAGGAGGGCGGTGCCGGTGGCGGACAGCAGGTTGAACGAGAAGACGGCGGCCTCGAGTTCGGGCTGGGCGACGACCGGCGGCATGCGTTGGACCATCTTGTGCAGGACCGGCATGTTGAACGACGGCGCGAAGAGCCCGTTGAGAAACGTCTTCACGACCGGCAGCCCCCAGAGGAAAACGAAGACCGACAGAAAGATCCATGGCAGCCAGGCCCGCAGGGGAGAGCCGGTCGACGGGGTGATCGGAATGGGCGGAGCGCTGCCGACAGGATGAGGCGGGGAGGCCTGTTCGTCGGCGGGCCGCCAGAATTGCATCAACACTACGAGGGCGAAGATGGCGACGGCGGCGCTGATGATGTCGACGAGCATCGGCCCGATGAAATTACTCACGAGAAATTGCGTGAGACCGAAGCTGGCGCCGGTGACGAGGCAGGCCGGCCAGACGGCGATCATGCCGCGCCAACCGACTTGGGCGGCGATGAGCCAGAAGGGAACCAAGAGAGAAAAGAACGGCAGTTGCCGGCCGACCATTGCGCTGAGCTGCATCAGATCGAGGTCGGTGATGCGGGCGAGCGTGATGAGCGGGGTGCCCAGCGCGCCATAGGCCACGGGGGCGGTGTTACCGATGAGGGCGAGTTTGGCGGCCTCGAGCGGGCGAAAACCAAGGCCGATCAGGAGCGCGCCGGTGATGGCAACCGGCGTGCCGAAACCCGCGGCGCCTTCGATGAACGCGCCGAAGCTGAAGGCGATCAGCAGCGACTGAATCCGGCGATCGCGCGAGACCCCCGCGATTTGACTTTGGAGGACGGCGAACTGGCCGGTGTCGACGGAAAGTTGGTAGATGAAGATCGCGTTGAGGATGATCCAGCCGATGGGAAAAAGTCCAAACGCCGCGCCGTAACCGGCCGAGGCGGCGGCGAGAGACGCCGGCATGTGATACACGAAAATCGCGATGACGCCGGCCACGAGCAGGCCGGCCAGCGCGGCGATTTGCGCGCGCACGTGAAAGAACGCGAGCAGGCCGAGGAGGGTGACGACGGGCAGTGCCGCGATGAGCGCGGACGTGACGATCCCGCCGACGGGCGAGTAGATTTGGGGCCAGGGCATGGGAAAGCGTGGGGGGGGTGGGGCAGAGCGTGGGATGGTCCGCACCGA
>SIBR01000008.1 GCA_009695065.1 Opitutus sp.
CTCCAATTCCTTCATGCGTTTGGCTTCGTTGACGTCGAGTTGGCCGAACTGCCGCTTCCAACGATGGAATGTCACCTCGGAGATGTTATGCTCCTTGCTCACTGCCACGATGCTCTTGCCGCCATCGGCTTCCCGCAAAATGCGGATCTGCTGTTCCGTCGTGTGGCTCTTGCCTTTCATGGTCTGGGCTCTTTTTAGGGCCGCAGACTAACATTACAAGTGGCCCGGATTTCGGGGGATCACCGCAAACGCCGTCGTTTGGTCCGGTTTCGCCTCTCCGCTTCACCCAAGGGGAGAGGCGTCGGCCTAGAGCCCGCGATTTTGCAGAGCGAGACTCAGCTCCTGCATAAACGCCTGACCGTCGGCCGGAGTGGGGCGGTAGCCGGGCTGGCTGATCTCACTGAAGCCCGGACGGCCATATTGGTCGACAATCCACCTGCCCGTCACGCCGTCGCTGAACGTTACGGAGCCGCTCGCAAGCGCACCCGGAATGAGGTTAACTTTGTCCACCTCGATACGAACATTGCCTGCCTCCGCGGGCGAAAATTCTTCCTGGTCCTCTTCGCTTGCCGGATCGCTTTCGCCTTTGCCGAGACCCAGTTTCTCCTTCGCCTTGTCGAGAAACTCTTTCTTCTCGGGTGCCGGGCGGGGGTCGGCCGGCGGAGCGGGCGGCACCTTGCTTACATCGCTGGTGTCGACCTTGGGCGCGGGATCTTTCAATTCGAGATTCAGATCGTCGACGAGAAACCGGACGTCGCGGTAGGTCATCGGAAGCTGAAACTGCTCCGCGAGCTTTTTCTGGACCGCCGAAAGATTGTCGCCCGCGGCGACCCAGCTGGCGACGGTTTGCTTCTGTTCTGGAGTGAGAGTCATGGAAGGAAGAGGAGGAATTGGCTCGCCGGCCTGAACGCCGCACGGCGCGAAGAAGCGCCGCTTACCTTCAACCGCCAGACTCCAACTTTCAACTACCGTTTGGCGCGGGCTGGGCCGCTCACTTGGAAAGCTGCGCTTTCAGAAACTCGACGCTGCTGCGGCTGGAGGCGTCCTGCTCCATCATGTTGTCGACGGCTTTGCAGGCGTGGATCACGGTGCCGTGGTCGCGGCCCCCGAAGGTGTCGCCAATCTCCTGGAGGGAATGCTTCGTCAGCGTGCGGGCCAGATACATCGCGATCTGCCGGGGGATGGCGATGTTGTTGGGCCGGCGCTTGCTCGTCATGTCGCTGTGGCGAATCTGGTAGTGGTCGGCCACACGCTTCTGGATCGTTTCGATGGTCAGGATATTCTGCGCCTGTTCCATCAACACGTCCTGCAACAGCCGTTCGGCGGTCGCGAGGTCGAGCGTCTTGCTCGTGAGCGACGAGTAGCTGGCGACTTTCAGCAGCGCTCCCTCTAGGCGGCGGATGTTTTTCGTGATATGCTGCGCAATAAAATAGAGGATCGGCTCCGGCAGAATGCAGTTCAGCGTGGTCGCCTTGGTGCGGAGAATAGCCAGGCGGGTCTCCAGATCCGGGGCCTGGATGTCCGCCGGCAGACCCCACTCAAAGCGGGAAACCAGCCGCGCTTCCAGCTTCTGGATCTCACTCGCCCGGCGGTCACTGGTCAGCACCACTTGTTTGCCGGACTCGAAGAGGTCGTTAAAAGTGTGAAAAAATTCCTCTTGGATGCGCTCTTTGCCGGCCAGGAACTGTACATCATCCAGCAAGAGCACGTCGGCATGGCGGTAACGCTGCCGGAATTTCGTCAGGCTGTTTTCCTGCAGGGCCTGGATGAACTCGTTGGTGAATTTTTCCGTCGAAAGATAAGCCACCCGGGCATCGGTATTGTGCCGGATGATGGCGTGGCCGATCGCATGCATCAAATGGGTCTTCCCTAGACCGGTTTCACCGTAGAGAAAAAGCGGATTGTAAGCTTGGGCAGGGGCTTGCGCGACGGCGAGGGAAGCGGCGTGGGCCATCTGGTTGTTGGACCCCACGACAAAGGTCTCGAACGTATTGCGCGGATTAAGGGTCCCCGACGCGGGTCCGCGTTCGTCATATCGCGCCGGGCGGCGGGAAGCGGTGGCGCGGGCGCGGGCCGCATTGTGCGTGGCATCGGCCCCGGTGCGGGAAGCGGGGGCGGAATGCCCCGGGGCGATACGCCCGTTCGACTCCGTTTTGCGCAGGGTTACGTTCACCATCCGGCCGGCATTAAGCCGCAACCGCTGGGTGATCAAGTCGAGGTAGTTGTCGTGAATCCAGATCGCCGCGAAATCATTCGGGACGCCCAGCGTGATCGAGTCCCCGGTGGCTTCGAGGCACACCATGGGTTCGAACCACATCTGAAAAACATCTTCGGGGAAGAGCGACTTGAAGTCGCATTTCACCGTTTCCCAGAGACTGGGAGTGAGGGACGAGGAGGGCATGAACGGGCGAAAAAGGCAGGTTTATTCACACTGTGCGAACGATGCGCCTTCCGACATGTCTTTTTCACCTCATCTGTGCACTCGCGCGGCAACGAAATTCATGGTCGGCCATCGAGTTGCCTCTGGGAGACAATCGAAGAATCGTAAAGCATTGATGGCTAACGAATATTAACAGTTGCTTGCGTGGGAGCAGCGAGACGGGGGGCAAATGACATGGGAAAAAACGATCGAACAGCTGAAGAGAACTGGACGAGGGGCGAGTAACTGCGAACCCAAAATTGATTTCAAGGCGAACTTTCCCACAACTTGTTCACACCGGCGTGAGCATAACTTTTTCGCTTTTTTCGTTGCCACGTTCGCAGGAAGTTAGGTGAAAAAAAAGCGCGCCGCATGTTCGTAATGTTTCCCATGTTACGCGGGCCTTAACCCGGCCTCCCAAGCCATTTGGCGGGAAGGTGGAACCGGCTGGTTCGCCGCGGCAGGGTGAGGTTTTCGAATACGGGCGGATTGGCCGCTCACGCGTTGGCCGGATCCGGGTCGGTCCATTTCCCGTGCTCCTTGATGAGCGCGATCAGTCGCGCGTCGGCCTCCGCCTGCGGGATGTTGTATTGGACGCAGGTCCGGCCAGCGTAGAGATTGATTTTTCCCGGGGCGCCACCGACGTAACCGAAATCAGCATCCGCCATTTCGCCCGGGCCATTGACGATGCACCCCATGATCGCGAGCTTTACCCCCTTGAGGTGTCCGGTCTGGGCGCGGATCCGTTGTGTCGTGGTCTGCAAGTCGAAGAGCGTGCGTCCGCAACTTGGGCAGGCCACGAACTCGGTTTTGGAAATTCGCGCGCCGGCGCCTTGCAGAACGTTGTAAGCGAGCTTGGTCGCGCGAACCGGATCCGCTTCGGTTTCGATACTGATGAAATCGCCGAGCCCGTCGCACAGCAAGCTACCGCTGAGGAACGAGGCCTCGAGCAGTTTCGAAAGAAAGCTTTGGTCGCCGTGGATCTTCGTGCCGGCGGTGTTGCGAATCCAAAGAGGGATGTGCGATCCGATTTCGTCGAGGCCCGCGGCAAGCGCACGATAGCAGCCGACCGCATGCGCGGGGCGATCGACGGCGGTCGCGCCGGATAGCGTGACGATCAAATGGGCGTCGCCCAAGGCGCGCAACGTATCGCCCAGGACAGGAAAATCGGCGGGCTCGACTCCCACCGCGAGAAAGTGCCGGTGGCGGCGAACCAGCGTGGCGAACGCGCCGAGGTGGTCTGCTTCGCCGGCCGCAAACGAGCGCACCAACAGTAGCCGGTACGGACTCATGGCCAGCAAGGGTTGCAGGAGGTCGGGCGTGAGCCCGGGCGAGAGATCGAGCGCAAGGAACGCCGCCGGCAGTGGCGTCCGCGCGGCGAATTCACAGAGCGACGCGAGATCGCCCGGCGAGGTGATTGGCACGAGCAGGCCCTCCGCGGGCGTTTCCTTGAGCGACTTCGCGGCGAGTTGGGTGACCGCCTCGGGCAGAACCGACGCCGCGGCAATCCGCACGATCACCCGCGGTGGTTGCTCCGGGCCGACGGTCACCTGTTCACCAAGCGTCAGCGGCGCGGGCTCGCGTTTCGCAAAGTGATAGGGATCGATGCGGTCGATCGCGGGTTCGCTCGGCCGGGCGTGGGTGGGGCCCCAGAGCGACATGGCTTTCTCCGCGATCGCGCGGGCGACGGGAATTTCGTAAACGCTGTCTTCGGTCAGCGACACGCGGATTGTGTCACCAAGACCATCGAGCAGGAGCGATCCGATGCCGATCGCGCTTTTGATGCGGCCATCTTCCCCGTCCCCGGCCTCGGTGACGCCGAGATGCAGCGGATAATGCATGTCCTCCTGCGCCATCCGTTGCACGAGCAGGCGGTAGGCTTGGATCATGACCTTCGGATTCGACGCCTTCATGGACAGCACGATTTGCCGGTAGCGGTGCGATTCGGCGATGCGGAGAAACTCCAACGCGCTTTCCACCATGCCGAGCGGCGTGTCGCCGTAGCGGTTCATGATGCGGTCACTCAATGACCCGTGGTTGGTGCCGATGCGCATCGCGCGGCTCAGTTCCCGGCAGCGTTTCACCAGCGGAGAAAACGCGTCATGCAACCGCTGCAACTCGCGCTCGTAGTCGGCCGTGGAATATTCACGGACGGTGAATTTCTTTTTGTCCGCGTAATTGCCGGGGTTGACGCGGATTTTTTCCACGTGCTCGACCGCCTCCATGGCGGCGTTCGGAAGAAAATGAATGTCAGCGACGAGCGGGACGTGGGCGAAGCCGGCGGCGCTGAATTGGGCGCGGATCGCCTGGAGGCATTTCGCCGCGGCGACATTCGGTGCGGTGACCCGGACGATCTCGCAGCCGACCTCGGCAAGGGCGATCGACTGTTGCACGGTCGCCGCAATGTCTTGCGTGTCGCTCGTGGTCATCGATTGCAGTCGGATCGGATGATCAGCGCCGACGCCGACACCACCGATCATCACTTCGAGGGTGCGACGGCGAAGAGTTTGAAGGCGGGAGGCGCAGTAGGACATGGAGCGATTGCGCCCAAAGACAGATGCCGGGGAGCGAATGGCAAACACACTTTGACGGGCGTGATCCGGCGCGGGCGCCCTCCGGCCGCTGCGACGGTTGATCGCCGGGCCCTGTGCCGAATGGCTCGGGAAGCGCGCTCCGGTCAGGGTTTGGCCGGCGCTGGTTGAACCCGGGCGGGGGCGGCGGCTTCGGCGCGGTCGGCACGAACCTCCCGTGCCCAGCGTCGCAGGTCTCCGTAAACGGTCACATAAACGAACATCAGCATGAAAAGCACCATGAACACACTCTGCGTCGTGACGATGAAGTTGACCGGAAGCGGCTTGCCGCGCAGCCGGGCGACGGTTGCGAACACCATCTGGCCGCCATCGAGCACCGGGATCGGCAACAAGTTGAAAATGGCCAGGCTGACGTTGAGAAGGATCGTAAACCACAGCACCCGCCGAAAGTCCCAGAGGGCCTGACGGTGCAGTTCCCGGGCGATCCCGATCGGTCCACTCAGTTTCGACGGGCCGATGTCGGAAGTCGGGCTGAGCAAGGCATCCAAGAGGCGGAACGTGCCGGCGACGTTCTCGGCGATCTGGGTGAAGGGATTGGGGTGAATGATGATGACGTTGTCGCGGTAACGCACACCGATGCGCGCGACCTGCTTTTTCGTGCGCTCATCGATTTCAACGCGCGGCTGAATGGGGAGATCGACCCGCACGTTGCCGCGCTGCAGAGAAAACACCACGGTCCGCGCGGAATTTTTCGCGATATATTCACTGACCGACGAGCGCTGAAACATCGGATGACCATCCACCGCCATGATGTGGTCGCCGGGCTGAATACCGGCCGCCGCCGCCGGAGATCCCGGGATGGTCGCGTCGACCGTCAGATCCTCGGCCGGTTCAATGCCGGCGGTGCGGACGCGTTCGTCGCCGACGAGCCGGGGATAGACCGTCAGGTCCAGCGTCTTGCCCGCGCGATCGATCGTGAAAACTGACTTTCGCCGGCCATCATCGGTGCGTTGTTTGCCTAGGAAAACCCCGGTGATGATGTCTTCAAAGTTGGTAACCCGCCGGCCATCGATCGACAGGACGACGTCGCCGACTTCGAGGCCGCCTTCGACTGCCGGACTGGGCGCGATGGTGCCGTCCGAGAGCTTGATCGTCGGGGCGAGGCTGCCGATCCGCGTGGTGGCAAGGTCCGACAGGGTCGGCTGGCCAATCAGCCAGACAACGCACGCGAGAGCGAAGGCAAACAGGATGTTAAACGTGGCGCCGGCGACGAATACGATCATCTTGGTCGCATAGCTGACGGGGGGCAGTTTCGCGGCGTCCGCCGACGCCTCGCCCTCGATGGCGCCGAGATCGGCCAGTTGCGGCAGGAGCACGTAGCCACCCAACGGAAACCAGGCGATGCGATAGTCTACACCGTCCCGGCCGCGCCAGGACCAAATCGGGGGGCCAAATCCGATCGAAAACCGTTCAACCCGCGCGCCCCGGCGCCGGGCGGCAAGGAAATGGCCGAGCTCGTGAACGAAGATCGATCCTCCGAAAAACAGGATGACCAGGAAAATGCCCCAAAGATTCGAGAGCAGCGAGTGGAGGAATTCGGTGGGCACGGCAGGCGGCTAGGTTACGAGGAAAGTTTCCTGATCCGATCGGCGGCGGCACGGCGCGCCTCGGCGTCGACGCCGAGGACAGCCGGCAGGTCCATGGGTTCAAAGTTTTTCAGGGAAGCGAGACTGTGTTCGACCACGTCCGGAATCGCAAGGAAGGGAATTTCTCCGTCCAGAAAGGCGGCGACCGCGAGCTCGTTGGCCGCGTTATAAATCGCCGGGGCCACGCCGCCGGCCACCATGGTTTCCCGGGCCAGCCGGAGCATCGGAAACCGCACCTCGTCCACCGGCTTGAATTCGAGGCCGACCAGGCGGGTGAAATCGAGGGCCGACTCGACCCCGGGTGCCCGTTCCGGATGGAGTAATGCATGTTGAATTGGGAAAGTCATCGACGGTGGCGAAAGCTGCGCGAGCATCGCGCCGTCCACAAACTCGACGAGGCAATGCACGATGCTTTGGGGGTGTAAAACCGCGGTGCATTGGCCCGGCTGGAGCCCGAACAGCCACTGCGCTTCGATGAGTTCGAGCCCCTTGTTGGCCAGGGTGGCCGAGTCGACGGTGATCTTTGGCCCCATGCCCCAGTTCGGATGCTTGGTCGCATCCTGCGGCGTTACCTTTGCCAGTGCCTCCACCGGCCAGTCGCGGAATGCGCCACCGCTCGCGGTCAGCACGATCCGGCGCACCCCGGCCTGCGGATGACCCTGCAGGCATTGGAAAACCGCATTGTGTTCGCTGTCGATCGGCAGGATCCGGGCATGATGCTGGCGTGCGGCCGCCATGACGAATTTGCCGGCGAGCACCAGGACCTCCTTGGAAGCCAGCGCGAGGTCCTTGCCGGCGCCAAGGGCGGCGAGGGCGGGTTCGAGTCCGGTCGTTCCGACCACGGCAACCAGAACGATGTCGGCCGCGGGCAACCGGGCGAGTTCGACCAGGCCGTCGAGTCCGCCCAGCAGCTGCGTACCCGCCGGGAAAGCGGAGGTATTGGTCTGCGCCGCCTGGAAGCTGGCGGCATCGAAGATCCCAACATTTCGCACGCCAAACTGATGGGCGATGGTCGCGAGTTTCTGCCAGTTGGCGCGGGCGGCGATGCCCACGAGTTCGAGGCGATCACGATGCGCGGCGAGGACCCGCAGGGTGTTTTCGCCAATAGAGCCCGTCGCCCCGAGGAGGACGACGCGTTTGCGCGGAGATGAGGAGGAAGCAGCCACGAAAGCGGGCGGTTATGCCGGATGGGAGGCGCGTTTCGCAAGCGTGCTTTCGCCAGCGGCCCAATCTTCCTCTACCGCCGATTGCGTGCGCGCAGTAGGTGGTCATTCCTCGCAATCAGGGCAGTCCGGAGAACAAGTAACCCAATGGCGCCGTCAGAATGAGGCTGTCGCTCATGTCGAAGAAGCCGCCCATGCCGGGGATGATGGCCCCGGAATCCTTGATGTTGGCGCGGCGTTTGATCACCGATTCGACTAGGTCGGCGACGATCCCCAGTACGGCGATCGGCGCGGCCATGAGCCCCGCCACGAGCGGGGTCATGTGCGCCGGGAAGATGCCGCGGGCGAGCCAGGCAATCAATGCCCCCACGGCCATCGCGAGCACGATTCCTCCGCACGCTCCTTCCCAAGTTTTTTTCGGGCTGATCTGGGGCGACATTTTGTGGCGGCCGATGGCCAGGCCCGTGAGCAGCGCGCCCATATCGCAAAACTTGGTGGCCGCCACGACCCAAAGGCACAGCAGCAGGCGGCCGGTTGCGGAGACGGTATCGCCCGGCAGGGGCGTCGCGATCCGCACGAAATACTGGAGCATCAACGAAACGTAAACGAGGCCGAACAGGGTGGAGCTGAGCGACTCGACGCGCGTCTCCGGCGTGCGTTCGCCCAGCAGGCGGATGGCAAACACCACCGTGGCGAGGGCGAGAACCAGATGCGCGGGCTGGTGAAGTCTCGCCTCGAGCCAGGGGGCGATGGTGATCAATCCGCCGCAAAGCGTGCCGAGCTTTTCGAACGGCGTGTAGCCGCAGGCGTGCATCAACCGGTAGAATTCACGCAACGTGAACATCGACACGAGCGTGGTGAGCGCGAGCGCGCCGTTGGTGCCGAAAAACCACAACGCGGTGCCGACGATGGCCCAGAGCAGGACCGTGCTGAAGATACGCTTGCCCACGGCGTCTTATTTCGTCGTGGCTTTCGCCGGTGCGGTGAGTTGCTCGCTGGTCAGGCCGAAGCGGCGTTCGCGGCGGTTGTATTCCGCGATCGCTGCGACCAGGTCGTCCTTGGTGAAGTCGGGCCAGAGCACCGGGGTGAAAACGAATTCCGCGTAGGCCGCCTGCATGAGGAGAAAATTGCTGATGCGCGTCTCGCCCGACGTGCGGATTACGAGGTCCGGTTCGGGCATGCCGGCCGTGTAGAGGTAGCGGCTGAAAGTCGCCCACGAGCCATCGTTGAGCTTTTCCTTGCCGGCGGCGACGGCCGCGGCATAGGCCCGGGCGGCGTCGACGATCTCCGTGCGGGCCCCATAATTCAGGGCGAGCACGAGGGTGTAGTCCGTGAAGTGCTTCGTCTCCTCCATTGTCGACCGTAGGAGCTTTTGCACGCCATCCGGCAGTTCCTCCGTCCGGCCGATCGTACAAAAACGGACCCGGCCGCACACAAAGGTGTCCAGTTCCTTCTTGAGGAAGAATTCAAGCAGGCTCATCAAGGCCCCGACCTCGTCCTGCGGCCTTTTCCAGTTTTCGATCGAAAAGGCGTAGAGGGTGAGCATGCGCACGCCGAGATCGCGTGCGGCGAAGGTGACGGTGCGTACCGTTTCCACTCCACGCCGGTGGCCCTCGATCCGCGGCAAGCCGCGCTGCTTCGCCCAGCGGCCATTGCCATCCATGATGATCGCGATGTGGGAGGGAACGTTTTCGGGGGGAACGGCCATGCGATGCACGGGAACTTGGGCACGGGAGCGCGCGTTGACAAGGCCTTCGTCTCGCCCCGCCTTGAGTTGTTTCTGGCCGCCCGTAGCGCCCGGCCGGAAAAAGAGTCGGCCGGAAGTGCGATTCCCACCGTTGAGGCAGCGGATGCGCACTCCCGATTGACCGTGGGCCGGCTCGTGGCAGGGTGCCGGCATGCGCCAACCGTGTTCAGCTCAGGAAATCGCCGGCGCCTGCCAGGCTTTGCCCGGTTGGACTCACGAGCAGGATGCACTCGTGAAGACTTTTGTGTTTGGCTCGTTTCGCGAGGCGCTGAGTTTTATGGTGCGGGTGGGCTTCGAGGCGGAGGCCTTGAACCATCATCCCGAGTGGAGCAACGTCTACAACCGGGTCGTCATCCGCCTCACCACCCACGATGCGGGCAACAAAGTCACGACCAGCGACCTTGAACTCGCCCGGCGCATTGAGGGAATTTCGTGGGTGGGTTGAGCACGGCCCGGGGTAATCCGGCCGCGCCGGCCAGCGCCTTCACAACCCGCGCATGAAATTGAACGTGCGGTCGATTTGTCCGGGAAGCGTTTCGTGCGTAAAATCGGGATAGATCACGATGTCTTTTTTCGCGGTGATCTTATTGTAGGCGGCGAATTGTGCACTCGGCGGACAGATGGTATCCATGAGTCCGGTGAACATCAGGACCTCGGCGCGGACCCGCCCGGCGAGGTGCTGGCAGTCGACGTAGCCGAGTTTCGTAAAAATCTCTTTTACGCGCTCGTGCCGGGGATCGAAGGACCGGAAAAACAACCGCAGTTCTTCATAGGCTTCCCGGGCCATATCGAGCTCCCACACTCGCTGATAGTCGCACAGAAATGGGAAGACCGGGGCCGCTCTTTTGATGCGCGGTTCGAGGGCGGCGCAGGCGAGACTCAGCGCGCCGCCCTGCGAAGCGCCGAAGCAGCCCACCCGGCCGGCATCAACCTCCGCGAAACCCATGACGACGCGGGCGAGTTGCGCGGTATCGAGAAAGATCTGCCGAAAGGCGAGTTTGCGCGGATCGGGATCGTCTAGGCCGCGGATGATATGACCGCGCAGGGTCGTGCCTTTGACCTGCCCGGTGTCTTCCGATCGTCCGCCTTGGCCACGGCAATCCATGGCGGCGTAGCAGAAGCCCTCGGCCGGCCAGCCGAATTTATCCAGCCAGTCGCCGCTGTGTCCCGAGTAGCCGTGAAATTGCAGCACCGCGGGATGGCGCAGACCGGGCGGCTGATTTTTCGGTCGGAGGTACTTTGCGTAGACACGCGCGCCGCCGACGCCGGTAAACCAAAGGTCGAAACACTCGACCTTTGCCGTGTTGAGCAACGGGTTCGGGCGCAGTTCGAGGCGCGGATCGGTGGCGTCGAGTTCGCGCAAGGCCGCAGCCCAGTAGGCATCAAAATCCTCGGGGCGGGGGTTGCGGCCAAGGTAATGGTAGAGCTCGGGCAGCGGTTTGTCGACGAGGGGCATGGCGGGGAGGTTTAAGATTTTCTTCCGTGGGCCAAGGTCCGATTCGCAAAATTAGAAAACCCGCACCAGCGAGCGGGGGCCGACGTCGATGAACGGGACGTGCAAGGGCAGGGTGCGCCGCCACCAGCCGCGTTCGTCGAAAACTCCGATTCCGGACGGGCGGGCGTCGCCGGTCGCCGCCAGCGGAGCGTAGAATTCCCTCTTTTCCGCATCGAATGCCAGTGATCCCGTGCTCTCGCGCTCCAAGGTCAGGCTTTCCAGGCGCCGGCCCGCGAGGTCGTAGGTCGTGATCCGGCTGGGTGAACCGCGGTGCAGCAAAAACAAGACGTCGCGGATGGAATCGTAAGCGATGCCGATCGCGGGCGCCGGGAGATCGCGCAGTGCGATCGTCCGCACGAACCGGCCGAGCCGGGACAGTTCGACCACGGCCGGATCAGCTGAATGGAACAGGAAGATGTGCCCATCGCGGGGTTTGACGG
Source organism: Opitutus sp. (assembly GCA_009695065.1). Next base: position 11,442 of record SIBR01000008.1, read on the forward strand.
CGAGATCGCCATCTGCCGCGGTGGCCAGAGCATCGATGGTGAATTCGCGTTTTACCGCCCGGGCCGGCCGGTCGACCACCCGGATTCGATTTCCCGGCGCCAGCCGCAAAAAGAAATGGTCGGTGAAGGGATTGTGGGCGAAGCCGGCGATGCGCTCATCGCGGGCGAGGAAACTGGGGATTTCGTCGGCCGGCGTGCCGCCCGTGTCGTGGATGGCATTCGCGGCCGGATTCGCTACCGTGTACACGTGCAACGGCCCCGGTGTCGCGCAGCCGCCCGCGGCCAGCGCCGCGAGGACCGGGATGACGACGCGCCAGCCGCCGCGAGCGCGGTTTCGCATTGTCATCGCCCGCCGGCGGCGCGTGATTCGCCCGATGAGAGTCGCGTTCATGAGTGGCACGAGTATCGTCAATTCCACGTTGTTTTCGACATGGGATGTGAAGACGGTCGAGACGAAATACGGGCCGGTGACCTACAAGTCGCGCGGCGACCACGTTCTGATCAACCGCCACGGCTACGCGTTTCCCCTGCCACCGCATTCGATCAATTATCGGGCGAACGTTGCCGCCCTGGCGGATCTTGGCTTTCAGGACATCGTGTCGCTCAATTCGGTGGGTTCGCTAAAAAAGGAGCTGCCGCCCGGCACCCTGGTCTCGTGCTCCGACTATGTCGGTTTGCAGCAGGGACCCATGACATTTTTTGATCAGGAGTTGAAAGGTGGCGCGCCCACGATCGCCAACAACCTCATTCCCAGGCTCGTCGCGGCCCTGGCGCCGGAATTCGAGATCCATACCGGGAAGATTTATGTGCAGATGCGCGGGCCCCGCTTCGAAACCAAGGCGGAGATCCGCATCGTGCAGCACTGGGGCGATGTGATCGGCATGACGGCGGCGCACGAGGCCGACCTCTGCACGGAGGCCAACCTGCGGTACAACAGCCTGGCCCTGATCGACAACTACGCGAACGGCCTCGAGGGCACGGAGATCGATTTCGCGAAATTCAAGGGCCTCGTGAAAGAGAATCAGGCCCGAGTGAACCGGCTGTTCGTGCGGCTGCTGGAGATCCTGGCCTGATCCAGCGTTGGCTCTGCGCCGGGGGCCCGTTCCTGACTCGAAATAAGCCGGCCGAACCAAATTTTTATCATGAAATTCATCGGCGTGTTGGGGTTGGGCATCATCGGCAGTGTCTGGGCACGACATTATGCGACCGCCGGGCGGCTGGCCGGCGCGTGGAATCGCACGCCCCAACCCGGATTTCCGGCGTGGCAACCGTCGCCGGAGGCGGTTGCCGCCGCGGCGGACGTGATCCAGATCGTGGTGGCGGACCCGCCCGCCGTGCGTGAGTTGCTGACCCGGATCGCACCGCACCTCGGGCCCGGAAAGACCGTCGTGCAGTCGAGCACGATCGATCCCTCGGCCAGCGCCGAATTCGCCGCGCAGGTGAACAGCCGGGGCGCCCATTACCTGGAGGCTCCGTTCACCGGCAGCCGCTCCGCGGCCGAGCAAAAACAGAATGTATTTTACCTCGGGGGCGAGGCCGCGGCGGTCGATGCTGCGGAGGCGTTGCTTGCCCTCGTGTCGACGCGGCGATTCGTCATCGGAACGAACGCCCAGGCGGCGGCACTCAAGCTGGCGATCAACCTGAATGCGGCGGCGGTGATGCAGGGTCTGTGCGAGGCGTTGACGCTGGCCCGGCGTAACGGGATTGCGGATGCGATGTTCTTCGATGTGCTCGAGCAGAACGTCGGCTGCTCGGGCCTCGCCAAGTTGAAGGGCCCTAAGCTGCGCGCGGCCGATTTTTCGCCGCAGTTTTCCGTGAAGCACATGCACAAGGACATGCGCCTCGCGTCCCGCACGGCCGGCTGCGACGATTTTCCCGTGTTGGAAGCCGTGCGCGAAACGTTAAAGACGGCGGAGGCGCGGGGCTTGGGGGACGAGGATTTTTCCGCTGTGATCAAGATTCTGAGCCCGGAGTGAGCACAGGGCGGGAAATCGTTGGAGAAGATCTTTGCCCTCACATGGCCCGCCGGTGGCCGAAGGCAGCGGACTTGACGAATTTAACCTTCCCGCTCCAGATTCGGTTCTGGTTTACCCCGTCTGCGCCTGCCTCAGGCATCTCCTCCTCTCTTACTCCGCATTAACTCCCCCGGCGCCTCGTGTGCGACGGCGGCAACCAGCATCAGCACCCTTGGAAACCTCCGCTCTGCCCAAAATGAACCGCCGTTCCTTCCTTTCCACCTCCCTGGTCGCGGCCGCCTCGCCGCTTGTTGCCCCGGGACTGATTCGGTCCGCTCAAGCCGCCCAGGCCCCGGGGCCTGATCCGGTCGCGACCAACGAAACCATCGCGGCGCCCCGCCGGGCCGGCCTCGCGTTGCTCAAGCCGTCCCAAAAGGACCTCGAACACGGCATGGCCCTGCATGCCAGTTCGGTGGTGCTCGATGTCTACGGCTTCGGCCCCGGTGCGTCCGTCGACAATGCCATTCTGGCCAAGATCATGGAGTCCGGTGCGTCGGAACTGGAGATCGCGGAAGCCCGCGAGGACATGAACATGACCCGGTTCATCACTGACCCCGCCGAACGGGCCGAATACGAGGGCGCCTGGCAGGCCGCCGGTGTCACGGCGATCATCCGTAATTCCGGCGAGGAGGGTAACGAGGCCATGCGCCTGATGAAGCGGCTCGCCCGCTGGGTCCAGGTCACCGACCGCATGCGCGAGCGGTTTCCGAAAGCCGTGCGGGCGGACGAGATCGTCGCCGCGAAGAAAGCGGGTCATCAGGCGATCATGATGACCACGAATGGCGTTCCGCTCGTGCAACAATGGATCAACACGGTCGACGAGCTCCGGCACATCCGTACCTTTGCCGAGCTCGGCGTGCGCATGATGCACCTGACCTACAATCGGCGGAACCCGATCGGAGACGGTTGCGGCGAGACGAACGACGCGGGCCTCAGCGACTTCGGCCGGCAGGTCGTGGCGGAACTCAACCGCCAGGGCGTGATCGCCGATTGCGCGCACAGCAGTCAGAAGACCGGCTCCGACGCCGCGAAAGTTACCAAGAAGCCGATGGTCGCCAGCCACAGTTGCGCCCATGCACTCAATGCGCACATCCGCGCCAAGAAGGACGACGTCATCAAGGCCATCGCGGATACGGACGGCCTCATCGGAGTTTGCTGCATCGGCCACTTCCTTGGCGGCAACAAGGACATCGTCGCCTTCCTCGATCATATCGACTATTTGGTGAAGCGGTTTGGAGCCAATCACGTCGGCATTGGCACAGACACCGGTTACAGCTCCCGCCTGAAGCCCAACGACGCGAAGCTGCCCCAGCGCAGCGGCACGCAGCGGATCCGCTGGGAAGCCCTTTGGCCGGCGGGTGCGCTTGGCGCCCCGACGCGTGATACCACCTCCCTGGCGTGGACGAACTGGCCCCTCTTTACCGTCGGCATGGTGCAGCGTGGTCACAGCGACGAGACGATACAGAAGATTCTCGGCGGCAATATGCTCCGTGTCCTCCGGGCGAATGAGGCGTAAAATCGACCGCGATGCCTCTCCCGTGAACGTTTTTGGCCGACAATCGTTGAGATTGAACTCGGCGCCCACCCGTGGTTGAAATCCTATAAGTTCCTCCGGTGCTCCAGGCACCGCTTCCTGACGTTCGTTGTTTAATTAACCTCAAAAAATCCAACATGCCTCAACTATCTCGCAAAGATTTTCTCAAGACATCGATGATCGGCGGCGGCGCCGCCTTTCTGGCCGGCTCCAAACTCTACGGTGCGGTGGCACCGACCGGTAGCGCCAATGGTGACATCCGCATCGCGGTCGCCGGCATCAATGGTCAGGGCAGTGGCCACGTTAAGACTTACTACAACATGCCGGGCACGAAGCTCGTCGCCTTGTGCGATGTCGACAGCACCCTGCTGGCGAAGCGCGTGGCGGAAACGGAAAAGCAGGGCATCCACGTGACGGCCTATCGCGATTTCCGGAAGCTGCTCGAAGACAAGACGGTCGACGCGATCGTCATGGCCCCGCCGAATCACTGGCACTCGCTGATGACGATCTGGGCGCTGCAGGCCGGGAAGGACGTCTACGTCGAAAAGCCGCTCTCGCACAACGTGTGGGAAGGCCGCCAGGCGGTTGCCGCCGCCAAGCGCTACAACAAGAACATCGTCGTCGCCGGCACGCAGAACCGCTCGTCCGAGGACATCATGGAGGCGGTGGACTACGTGCAATCCGGCAAGCTCGGCAAAATCCAATCGTCCCGCGGCCTCTGCTACAAATTGCGCGAGAGCATCGACCGGACCACGGGCCCGCAGCCGATCCCGGCCAACGTCGATTACGAATTGTGGACCGGTCCTGCCGATATGACGCCGCCGCGGCGCAACAGCGCGGCCCGGGGGCCGATCCACTACGATTGGCACTGGTTCTTTAATTACGGCGGGGGCGACATGACCAACCAGGGCATTCATCAAATGGACATCGCCCGCTGGTTCCTCGGCGAAAAGGGTCTGCCACCCACCGTTATGAGCTTTGGCGGACGCTTTGGGCTGATCGATGACGCGGAGACACCGAACACGCTGATTTCGGTCTTCGGTTACGAGAAAGCGCCGTTGATATTCGAAGTCCGCGGTCTGCCGATGAAACCCGGGATGAAGGCCATGGATAACTACCGTGGAGCGCGCGTCGGCGTCGTCGTGCAGTGCGAGAACGGCTACGTCACCGTCGCCGAGACCGGCAATGCGATGATCTATGATAACAACAACAAGGTGCTTCGGAAGCTCGACAAGGGCGGCAGCGGTGCGCACCGGGCGAACTTCGTGAAGGCGATGCAGACGCGCAAGGTGGTCCACGGCGTGATCGACGAGTGTCATTACTCGTCGGCGCTTTGCCACCTCGGCAACGTGTCCTACCTGGTCGGCGCGGAGAAATCCAACGCCGAGTTGGCCGACGCAGTGAAATCGAGTGCGGTCACCAAGGACGCGTTTGGCCGGGTGCTCGATCACCTCAAGGCGCACAACATCGATACGGACGGCACGAAGACCGTGGTCGGCCCGCTGCTGAAGATCGATGGCCGGACGGAATCGTTCGTCGGTCCGGACAAGACGATCGTGGCCGCCGCCAACCGCAGCGCGCTGTTGAAGCGCGAGGGTCGCGGGCCGTTCCGGATTCCGCAGATTCACGCCGGACCGGTGGCCGTTTCCTGACCGGATTCCCGTACGGTTAAGCAGAACGCTTCATTTTCCCCCAAGGCGGCTTTGGCTCCTTGGGGGAATTGATTTTTAGGTATTGTCGGCGCCGGCCTCCGGCGACGACGCATTGAGGCCACCAGGGTTTCTCCCAGGAAAGTCCCAGAGTTCGTCGCCATGCCCACCTTATACGTTTTCAGCAGGTCTGGCTGGCTCGTGCGGAAACCCCTCCCGTCGGGCCGGGAGGCCGCGACGCGGGGCACACGCCTGCCGGCGAGCGGATGCAGTCGATCGATATTCTGCGCGGCTTCGACATGTTTTGGATTTCCGGCGGCGAGGCTTTTTTTCACGCCCTCGCGCTGGCGACGGGCTGGACCACGGCGGTCTGGTTTGCCGGGCAATTGACGCACACCCGTTGGGAGGGGATGACGTTCTACGATCTCATCCAGCCGCTCTTCCTCTTCATCACCGGGCTGACGCTGCCGATGTCCGTCGGTCGTCGGCTCGCGCGCGGGCAGAGCCGCTGGGAGGTGTTCCACCGCATGGCGCTGCGAATAATCGTGCTCATCCTCCTGGGGCACCTGGATAAGAATGGTCCCGTTTCTTTCGACTTCGCGCAGGTTCGCTTCGCGGGGGTGCTGCAACGCATCGGCGTCGCCGGCCTGATCGCGTCGGTCATCATGATGTTCGCCCGTCCCCGGGCCCAGATCGTCTGGGTGGTCGGAATTCTGGTGGTTTATTGGGGGCTGCTCACGTTCGTGCCGGCCTCGGGCCAGCCGACGGTGACGTATGAGAAGGGCAAAAACATCATCGATTACGTCGATCAGCACATCATGCCCGGCAAACTGGCCTCCGGGGTGCACGACGCCAATGGCTGGACAGCCATGCCGCCGGTCGTGGCCACGGTTCTGCTGAGCGCCCTGGCGGGTGCCTAGCTGCTTTCCGCCGGGTCCGTTGGGCGCAAAGTCGCCGGCTTGCTCGGAGCCGGGGCGATCATGGTCGTGCTCGGCTGGCTGTGGGGACACCAACTGCCGATCATCAAGCACCTCTGGACGAGTTCCTTTGTGCTCTATACGGCCGGTTGGAGCTGCCTTTTGCTGGGCCTTTTCCATGGCATCGTGGATGGGCTGCGGTGGCATCGGTGGGGATTTCCGTTCCTCCTCATCGGGATGAATCCCCTCGTCATCTACCTCCTGACGAACACGCGCTGGGTCGATTTCCACTACATCGCAAAATTCTTTCTGGGCTTTTCCTACAGTCACGCCAGCCGGGCCATGCTGCTGGTGTGGCAGGCGTCGGCGACGATTCTGGTCGAGTTCGTTTTCTTGTATTGGCTGTACCGGAAGAAGTTCTTCTGGCGGGTCTGAGCACTCAAAGCTTTCGATCAGATACGCGGAAGGGAGATAGCGGAAGGGCGGAAACGCGAAAAATCCCCGTTCGATTCCGCGTTTTCGCCCTTCCGCGTTTTCGCGATGAAGTCCGAATTATTGAGGATCGCGCAATGGCCTGACGGAAATGATTGGCGTGCCTCTCGCTGCTCACACCGGGATTCGAGCACGGCTGTCGGTCGGATGCGCGAACCTCAATAAGAACCGCCTCGCGGAGGGGTCCGGTGGGCTCCGAAATACACGCGCGAGCGTTGCCGAAGGCGTATTGCCGGCGGCGATGCTTGCGCCGGGCGATCGAATTCCCTTGGCTCATTTCGCGTCAGACAGCGAAGCATCCTGACCCGGGAGTCGCGATCCGCCGCAGGCGACCTTACGCCCCATTCCCCGTTTCCATGCCCAAACTCCTTGCGCTCTTTCTCTCGGCACTGCTGCTCAACCCCGGGGCGGCGGCCCAGACTGATTCCGCCGACCTTGGCGTCGCTTCGCGATCCGGTTTGGTCGTTTCCTCGTCGGACTACGCGTCCGACATCGGGGCCGCGATTCTCGGCCAAGGTGGCAACGCCGTCGATGCCGCGGTCGCCACCGCCTTCGCCCTCGCCGTCACGCATCCGGCTGCGGGCAATATCGGTGGTGGGGGCTTCATGGTCGTGCGCACGCCGGATGGACAGGCGACGACGTTCGATTATCGCGAAGTTGCTCCCGGGAGGGCGACGCCGACCATGTATCTCGGCAAGGATGGGAAGATCGATGGCTCGCTGACCGCCGCTGGCTACCTCGCCCCGGGGGTCCCGGGCACGGTGCGCGGCATGGCGCTCGCACACCGGCGTTTTGGCCGGTTGCCCTGGAAAGAGATCGTCATGCCCGCGGCGGAACTCGCCCGGAAGGGATTCAAAATGGCGCCTTCGCTGGTGTCGGCGTTGAACGCCCAGATCCGGGGGGCGATGGGACGCTTTCCGGCGTCGGTCGCCGCCTATGGTAAACCGGGTGGGGGGGCCTGGTTCCCTGATGATCGCCTCGTGTTGCCCGATCTCGCGAAGTGTCTTGCGGCGATTGCGAACGATGGTCCGGACGCATTCTACACCGGCTGGATTGCGGACCGTATCGCCGAGGATATGGCGGCGAATGGCGGTCTGATCTCCAAGGCGGATCTGGCGGCCTACCAGGCAAAGGAACGCGCGCCGGTTAGGGGGACGGTCTTCGGTTACGATATCATTTCCATGCCACCGCCCAGTTCCGGCGGCGTCGCCTTGATCAAAATGCTCAACGTGCTTGAGGTGCTCCAGATTCAGCAGCAGACGCCCGGCTCGGTCGAAGCGATCCATCTCGTCACGGAAGCGATGCGCCGCGCCTTTCTCGACCGGGCGCGCTTCCTCGGCGATCCGGATTTCAACAACATCCCAGTCACGCGTCTGACCAGCAAGGAACACGCCCGCGAGCTGGCCAAGTCGATCGATGTGAAGAAGGCTTCAAGCAGTGTCGCGCTGGGTAGCGACATCATCACGGTGGGACGGGACGCCGAGTCCAAGGACACGACGCATTTTTCTGTGTTGGACCGGGAAGGAATGGCCGTGGCGAATACCTACACGCTCGAGGGCAGTTACGGCTCGCACGTCGTCATCAAGGGCACGGGAATTTTGCTGAACAACGAGATGGGAGACTTCAACAAGAAGCCCGGAACGACCAATCTCACTGGCGACATTGGCACCAAGCCGAACCTGATCGTGCCCGGCAAGCGCATGCTGAGCTCGATGACACCGACGATCGTGGTGCAGGGCGGCAAGGTCGTCTTGATCACGGGATCGCCGGGCGGGCGGACGATCATCAACACGGTTACGAACATCGTGCTGCAGATCACGGCTTGGGGCCGCACCGGACGTGAAGCGGTCGACGCACCGCGATTTCACCAGCCGTGGCTGCCCGACCAGTTGACCATCGAGGCGAACGGGGTTCCGGCGGACACGCTCACGAAACTCCTTACCTTGGGCCATGACGTTCGCATGCAGGGCCGCCAAGGCTCCGCGCAATCGATCTGGATTCAACCGATCACGGGCCTGCCCTTTGGCGTGGCCGACAGGCGGGATCCGACGGCGAAGGCGAGCAAGTAGGCCGTTGCCCGGCGCCGCAAGGCCGGTTTCACCGCACCCCGTTTGCCCGTGACGAAGTGTTTGACCTCGGATCGCCGGGGCCAACCGTGAGGGTTGCTTCGTCCGCCCCAAAGTTTTCGAGCACCATCATGACCTCCCGATTTCTGAACGTGATCTGTGTCGGTTTACTCGTCGTCTGCGCGCCGGTTGTAACCCGCGCCGCGGACGCGCCCGAGTGGAAGGCCGCCGCCGCCGCGGTAAAGATCACCCCCACAAAAAGCATGTGGATGATGGGATTTGCGTCCCGCACCCAGCCGTCGACCGGCGTCCTGCAGGATATCTACGCCAAGGCCCTGGCCATCGAGGATGCGGCGGGCACGCGCCTCGTGGTGCTCACCTACGATCTCGTCGGCCTGCCGCGCACGCTGCGCCAGTCCCTCGTGAAACGCTGCGCGACGGCCTACCAGCTCGCGCCGGATGCCTTGCTGCTCAATTCCTCCCATACGCACAGCGGACCGGAACTTCGACTGCATGGCGTCAATGCCGATGACATCGATGTGCTCGATGAGGCCGCGGCCGAAGCTTACGGGCAAGAGGTCGAGGAGAAGTGCTTTCGGATGATCGGCGAAGTGCTGCAAAAGCTCGCTCCGGCGCGGCTCGACTACGTGCATGCCCGGGCCGGGTTCGCCATGAACCGCCGGCGGCCGACGGATAAGGGGGTGAGCAACGCCCCGTTTTCGGACGGTCCGGTGGATCACAACGTGCCGGTACTGCGCGTGACCAGCCCCGATGGAAAACAGCTGCGCGCGGTGCTCTTCGGCTACGCCTGCCACAACACCTCGCTCAGCCTGCTCCAGATTTCGGGCGACTATGCCGGCTACGCGCAGGAATACATCCAGACGGCGCATCCCGATGCCGTCGCTCTTTTCATGTTGGGCTGCGGCGGCGACCAGAATCCCTATCCCCGCCGGACGCCGGACTATGCGGCCCAACACGGTCGCGCCCTGGCCAACGCGGTCGAGACCGCGCTTGACACCGTGCCGAAGCCGTTGATCGGCCCGCTGCGTGTCGCCTTCGGCGAAGTTGCGCTAGACTACGCTCCGCTGCCGCCCCGGGCGGAGCTACAGCGACTCGTGGATCTGAATCAAAAATACGTGAGCCGCCACGCGAAATGGGTGCTGGAGAAAATGGACCAGAGCCGGCTGCCGACGAGCTATCCGTGCCCGGTGCAGGTGGTGAGGATTGGCGGCGATTTCGTGCTCGCGGCGCTGGGTGGCGAAGCCGTGGTTGATTATTCGCTGCGGCTACAGCGTGAATTGACCGGACCCATCGTCTGGGTTGCGGCCTATTCGAACGAAGTTTTCGCGTATATCCCGAGCCGGCGCGTCTTGACCGAAGGTGGCTATGAGGCGGGCGGAGCGATGGACTTCAGTCCGACTCATCCCGGCCCGTGGGCTCCCTCGGTCGAGGAACGCATCATTGCAAAAGTACACGAGCTTGACGGTCGTTTGCGGCGCTAGCCTGACGGAGCGCGATCGCCGCGACTGAAATCATTCAGCGCATTTCGACATCCCGGCCGACCAGGCCCGCCGGGCGCGTTGGCAACGTCACGGTGAAAGCGAGATCGGTCAGCGGAGGGGTGTAAACCGCAGGTCAAATGCGTTTGCGCCTGGGGCCGTGGCGCATTAATTCATGCGGCCATGAGTGACTTTGTGCAGCCTGGAAAAATCGCGGATGCGCGGCAGGCCGTTGGCTGGAAAAAATCACCGTCGATCAAGCCAGGGCCCCGGGAGCCGGGCAGGTGAGGGCGGACTTGCAACGGTTGCGCTTCGGTGCCCCGGGGACTTGGCCGGAGCCGGAGCGAGTGTTTCGTCAGGCCCGACAGGTGTCACGCACGGCGCGACGGCAGCCGCCGGCCAACGCTGAACGGTGACGTCGGGCAGCGATTGCGGCCCGTGCGGCGGCGTGCGCTTGGTGTTCACGAAAAAGCCGCGGAGATCCCTCCGCGGCTTGGATTGAAAATGGCGAGGTCCGGCCGCCTCAGGCCACGGGTGCAATTTTCACGCTCTCGACCTCGATGCGGTCGATCGGAGTGCTCTTTTCGCCGCCACCGCCCGATTGGGTCGGCACGGTGGCGATCCGCTCGAGAACTTCATCGCCCGCGACGAGTGCACCGAACGCGGTGTATTGTTTGTCCAGAAAGCGGGCTTCGCCGTGGCAGATGAAAAACTGGCAGCCGGCCGAATCGGGGTGGGAGGAGCGCGCGGCGGAAATCACTCCGCGCACGTGGGGCCGGTCGTTGAACTCGGCCTTCACCTTGTAGCCCGGATCGCCGGTGCCGGGCATCCCGCTGGCGCCCTTTTTGGTATTGGGGCATCCGCCCTGGATCATGAAGCCCTTGATGATGCGGTGAAAAGCCGTGCCATCGTAAAAGCCCGCACGGGCGAGCTTCTTAAAATTTTCCACGTGCTTCGGCGCCACCTCGGGCCAGAAGGCGATGGTCATTTCTCCGTAGGAGGTCTTGATGACGGCGTTTTCCGCGGGTGCGTTTGAACTCATAAGGGGCGGAGCGAATCTTTCGCGACGACACGGAGCAAACTCAAAAACGCCGGGAGCGGAGGTAAAGGAGGGTTGGGCCGGAGTCATCTACGGCCCATTTTTGGACCGGGTGCACGTGGAGGCGCGCGCCGATCCGGGCGCACGGCGTCAGGCTCAACTCAAAGGCAGCCAACGGACGCCGGCTGCTGTGATCGTCCCCAATCGAACCCGGCGGGAAGCCGTATCACTTGACCAACGGTGCGATCACACGCGAGGCATGCTGGCGATCGTGGAAGAGGGTGTTTGTGGCAACGACAGTGCGGGCGGGAAAGTCGACGGTGAGGGCTTCGCCCGTCTGGGGATTCGGCTCGTAGAACGGCGCGCCGGTACTCGCCACGGTCACCCGGATGCGATGGCCGCGGTTGAAGACCTGACTGAGCGAGCCCACGTCGAAAGCGATCCGGTAAATTTTTCCCGGCTCCAGCAGGCTTTCGGTTTCCCAACTGTCGCGGTGGCGCGCCCGGCGCACGTAGTCCATGATCAGGATGCTCCGGCCGTCGGGATACACGTCCGTCACGCGGACAATAAAGTCGGTGTCCTGCGCCGTGGAGGTGACGTGCAGCTCGACTTGCACCTTGCCCGTCCATTCCACCGGCGCCGCCAGCGGCTCCGTCGTGAACGTGCGTACATCCTTCTGCGCTTCGAACTTTCGCGCATCGCGTGCGCCCGGAAAGGACGCATAGGGCAGCTCCATCGGATGCTGCGGATCGCTTTCGTAGGTGGTGACAGATTTTTCCTCCACCGGGGCGGCCGGACCGAGCTTTGCGCCGGGCTGGAAATAGTAGTTGGTCGCCGCCGCGGACACGGGCCAGTCACCGGCCGTCCGCCACTCGTTGCCCGGGACCCCGGCTTCGTCGATCGCGCCCATGACGTAGTAGCGCACCGTGGGTTCGCGCTCGACGGCGTTGTCCACGCCCTTGAGGAAATGGTCGAACCAGCGGGCGGCGTATGCATGGGTGGGAAGCGGGAGTTTTCGGGATGCGTCAGCTCGCCGATCCGGTTGGACAGCCCCCGTCCGCCATGCAGCCAGGGTCCGAGCACGAGCTGTTGCAATTCGGCCCGCTACGAAGCTGCCAGCCGGCGAAGCTTTCGAGCGACCCGCGCGACATGTAGTCATACCAAATGCCGATGATGAAACACGGCACGTTCATCTCAGCGAAGTGCAGCGTGCAATCCAGCGCGCGCCAGTAATCGTCATACGTGGGGTGCCGGAAGGTTTCCTCCACCAGCGCACGATTTTCGGCTGAGTGGCGCGTGGTGTCTTCCATCTTCTTGTAGCGTTCCGGCCAGGTGGCGCCGCCGCGGCGGTAGGCTTCGTGGAAGAGGCTCAGGCCGGTGTCGGTCATAAACTGGCAGCCGAGGTGGGGCGGTTGCGTGACCGCGAGGAAGTTCTGGGCGTAGCCGGCCTGCGACCCGCCGATGGTGCCGATCCGGCCGGTGCTCCACGGCTGGCGCACGAACCACTCGACCAGATCGTAGCCATCCTGTTGCTCGCCCCAGGCCAGCGCGCGATAACCCCGCCAGACGCCTTCGGAAAGGTGAGCGCCGCGAAAATTCACCGAAGCCGTGACATAGCCGTGGCTCGCGAGGGCGGCCATTTCCCGACGGGATCCGGGAGCGGAGATGGGCAGGTAGCGCTGCTCGAAGACGACCGGCCAAGGTCCGTTGCCTTGGGGAAAATAAATGAAGGCGGACAGCCGCGTGCCGTCGCGCATCGGAATCATGATTTGTTCCTCGCGCACCTCTCCAAGCTCGATCGGCACTGGCACGGCGGCGGGCGCGGCGCCGGCGAGCGTGAGGGCGGCGATGGCAATGAAGGTTCTCATGATGGCTCGGAAATGGGATCGACCGTGGGGACAGTGGGCCGGGAGAGGCGGAAGCGATCGTTGAGCGATGGCCGTGAAAATTACGGCGCAGCCGCGGTCGAAGGCGAGCCATGGTTGGCTCACGAGGGAGGGCAGGCGCAGAAAAAGTGAGCAGGTGAGTCATACGCTCCGGTCCGGAGGCGTTTTTCCAATTTGGTGGAATCCCGCAAATTGGTCCGGAGTCCCCACTATGCCCGCGATTCCGTGGCGCGGACTGTTTTCCGGCTGGCGAAAATTTCGCCTGCTCCGTCAAGAGTCACAACCTGTCCCCGTCCGGTTGTCGCACTCACGTCGGCGGTGGCGCTGGCGATCGATCTATGGGCTTACGCTGATCTGCCGGACACGGCCGGTTCTCAATCGGACCGGGCGATCATGCGTGCGTGTTCTGTCAAAAGTCACGACGTGACTCCATCCGGCTGCGCTGATCCTTGGCCGCTCCTAATTAGCACCTTCGGAAGATAAATTGAATCTGGTCCAAAAATAAATTCCGCATTCTCAACCACGACGTTTTCCAACTCCGCCTCGGAGTCGAATGGACTTACAATGAATCGCTTTCCGCCGTGGACGATCATTGAGCTAAAGATCCTTATCCGTCACCGCGCCTTCAGACGCGCTCGTCACGTGGCTCGCGTATTTGGCGAGGACGCCGCGGGTTTCTTTTTGCTTGAAGGGCTTCTTCGCTTTCTTGCGGGCGGCGAATTCCTTGCTGGTGATCGCGAGCGTGAGTTCGTTTTTCACGGCGTCGATCGTGATCGTGTCGCCGTTCTTGATCAGGCCGATTGGGCCGCCTTTCGCGGCTTCGGGCGTGATGTGGCCGACGACAAATCCGCGGCTGCCGCCGGAGAAGCGGCCGTCGGTGATGAGCGCGACTTCGTTGCCGAGTCCACGGCCCATGATGGCGCTGGTGGGCGAGAGCATCTCGGGCATGCCGGGGCCGCCGACGGGGCCTTCGTAGCGGATGACGACCACGTGGCCGGCCTTCACCTTACCGGCGAGGATCGCGTCGAGCGCTTTGCCTTCGCCCTCGAACACGATCGCTTTGCCGGTGAACTGGAGGCCTTCCTTGCCGGTGATTTTCGCGACGGCGCCGGTGGGGGCGAGGTTGCCGTAGAGGATGCGGAGGTGGCTATCGGCCTTGATGGGATTCGAGAGCGGGCGGATGACGTCTTGGTCGGCCGCGTAGGGCTTCACGTCTCTCAAGTTTTCCGCGAGGGTCTTGCCGGTGACGGTCAGGCAGTCGCCGTGAAGGAGGCCGGCGTCGAGGAGCATCTTCATCATCGGGGCGACGCCGCCGACGCGCGAGAGGTGCGCCATGCTGTATTTGCCGGAGGGCTTGAGGTCGCCGAGGACGGGGACCTTCTTGCCGATCTTCGTGAAATCGTCGATCGAGAGCTTCACTTTGGCGCAGTGGGCGATGGCGAGGAGATGGAGGACGACGTTGGTCGAGCCGGCGAGGGCTATGGCGACGGTGATGGCGTTTTCGAACGCCTTGCGCGTCATGATGTCGCTGGGCTTGAGGCCGAGCTTGAGTAGATTGAGGGCGGCGGCGCTGGCGGCGCGGCAGTCGGCTTTCTTCTCGGCGCTGATCGCGATCTGCGCGGAGGAATTCGGGAGCGACATGCCGAGGGCCTCGATGGCGTTGGCCATGGTGTTGGCGGTATACATGCCGCCGCAGGAGCCGGGCCCGGGGACGCCGCACTCCTCGATTTTGCGAAGGCCGGCGTCGTCGAGCTTGCCGGCGGCGTGCTGGCCGATGGCTTCGTAGACGGAGACGATGTCGCACTCGTGCTTCGTGTCGGGGTGGATGCCGGGGAGAATGGTGCCGCCGTAGACGAAGAGGCCGGGGCGGTCGAGACGGGCGAGCGCCATGACGCAGGCGGGCATGTTTTTGTCGCAGCCGCCGATCGCGACGACGGCATCGAAGCCCTCGGCGCCGGCGACGGTCTCGATGGAGTCGGCGATGACCTCGCGGGAAACGAGCGAGTAGCGCATGCCGGGCGTGCCCATGCTGATGCCGTCGGAGACGGTGATGGTGCCGAAGATGACGCCCTTGCCGCCGGCGGCGTTGGCGCCGGCCTCGGCTTCGCGCGCGAGGGCGTCGATGTGCATATTGCAGGGCGTGACCATCGACCAAGTGGAGGCGATGCCGACGATCGGCTTCTTGAAATCCTCATCGGTGAAGCCGACCGGGCGCAGCATCGAGCGCGCGCCGGCGCGGGCGGGACCGTCGGTGATGACGGAGGAATGAGGGCGAAGGGGATCGGGCTTGGTGCTCATGGGAGAAGAAATGGTGAGAGGAGTCAGCGAGTGGCAGGAAGGAGAGACTGCGGGAAGAGAGTGAGCGAACCAAGCGAAGCGGGGGCGGGCAAGAGCGGAAGCGGCGGGACCAGCACAGGAGTGGGTTTTGGCCGCGAAACACGCGGGGAGCGCGAAAGGGTGGGGAGCCGCGGGGTTGGGAGTTCGCTTTATCCGCGCGATTCTCGGGCAAAATTGTTCAGTAGTTTTCGTGGTTGCGTGAGAGGACGGGCGCCGCATCACTCCTCGCGACTTCACCTGCATGGCGTTCAACCTGAAAAAAGTGCTGAAAGCACTGCTGCTCTCGACCAACCAGCCTTTGGGGATCAAGGAGGTCCAGGCGGCGTTTAACCGCTTTCATGAGCAGGCCTCCGAGCTTGCCCTCGCCGCGCCCGACGAGAGTCCGGCGGCCGAAGCCGTTCCCGCCGCAGTGGAAGGCGGGGAGCCGGCCCCGGCGGCGGCTGAGCCGGTGGTCGCGGTCGTCGAGGAGCCGGCCGAGACGCTGGCGGAAGCCCCGCCGGACGCCGAACTCTACGTCGACGTGCCGTCGCTCATCACCGCTGCGCAAATCCGCGAGGCGATGGATGCGATCGCCGCGGAACTGCGCGCGGCGGACGACGGCATGCTGCTCATCGAGGGCAATGCCGGTTACCGGATCGTGACGCATCCGCGGTTCGCCCGGTGGGTGCGTATCCTGCGGCAGGAACCGCCGCCCGTGAAACTGAGCCAGTCGTCGATCGAAACGCTGGCGGTGATCGCCTATCGCCAGCCGGCCACGCGCGGCGAAATCGAGACGATTCGTGGCGTGTCGGCCGAGGCTGGCATCAACAAATTGCTGGAGCGGGAATTGATCTACATCGTGGGCCGCGCCGATGCGCCGGGCCGGCCGATCCAGTACGGCACGACGGACCAGTTTTTGGAATTTGTGGGCGTGAAGTCCATCGATGAGCTGCCGGCGTCGGACGTGTTGTCGTCGCGGCAGATCGACGAGTGGCTGAAGAGCACCGACAGCGGCCACAAGCCGAACGACACCGACATGGGTCTCGCGGACGAAGAACTCCCGCTGGAGGCCGCCGTGCCCGTAGCCGAGGTTGCGGCCGCCGAGGTGGCGGCACCGCCGGCGGCCCCGGCCGAAGAGGAAACGCCCGCCCAAGCCTGACATGGACCTCGAGCCTATCCGTCAAAAAATCGATGCGCTGGACAAGCAGCTTGTCGCGTTGCTCAACGAGCGTCTCACGCTCGCCGCCGAAATCGGCAAGGTGAAGCGCAGCCAGGGCGGACAGATCTACGTCGCCGAACGGGAGGACGCAGTCCTGCGCAAAGTCGCCGCACAGAATACGGGTCCGATCAAGACCGAGGCCCTGCGCGCGATCTACCGCGAGATCATGTCGGCCGCGATCGCCCTCGAAAAACCGCTGGTGATCGCCTATCTCGGGCCCGAGGCGAGCAACACCCACGCGGCGGCGCTGAAGAAATTCGGCGCGAGCGTAAACTATCTCGGGATGGCAACGGTGTGCGACATCTTTACCGCGGTGGAAAAGGGCGAGACCGACTACGCCGTGATTCCGATCGAAAACTCGACCGAGGGCTCGGTGCGCGAGGCGTTGGACAGTTTTGTGGAAAGCGATCTCAAGATCGTGGCCCAGATTTATCTGGAAATTAACCACGCGCTGATTTCCAACTCGCCGATCGAGGCCATCGAGCGCGTCTACTCGAAGGATCAGGCCCTGGCGCAATGCCGTCATTGGCTACAACGGCACCTGCCGCAGGCCCAACTGGTCGATGCGTCGAGCACGTCGCGGGCGGTGCAGATGGCCAAGGAGGAGATCGGGACGGCCGCGATCGCCGGGGAGCTGGCGGCGGAGCACTACGGCGTGCCGATCGTCGAGCGCAACATTCAGGACAAAGCCGACAACACGACCCGGTTCTTCGTGATCGGCCGCAAGCCCTCGGGACCGGTGGGCGGCGGCAAGGATGTCACGAGCCTGATCGTTTCCCTCGGCGACGAAGCGGCCTCGCACTCGGGGACGCTGCTGAAAATGCTGAATCCCTTCGGCCAGCGCGGCATCAATCTGACAAAGATCGAGTCGCGCCCGAGCAAGAAGCGCCCGTGGGATTACTATTTCTTCCTCGATGTGACCGGGCACCACGAAGACGCGACCATGAAGGAAGCGCTGGCGGAGCTCCGGAAATTCTGCCCGATGGTGAAGTGGCTCGGCAGTTATCCGGCGGTGACCTGAGGGGCGCCGCTGCGGCAGGGCCGGCTCAATTCCGCCGCAACGCGAAGTAGAGCACCGTAACGCCGAGGATCAGAACGGCGAAGGCCCCGATGAGGTAGAGCAGGCAACCTTTCTTGATGTCGGTGTGCAGGGATTTCGGGGGAATCTTGTACTCCTCCAGCATCGCGGCGGCCATCGCATCGATCGTGCCTGCGGCGGCCGGCGGGGTACTGACCAGCGCGGCCGGTGTTACGACCCGGGCGGGAGCCGCTGGCTTTGGCGCGGGCGGGGAGGTCGGCGGCGCCGGCGTGACGACGGGCGCGTCCGGCGGCGGCGGTTGAGCGGCGTTGATTTCCGCGTCGAGCCAGTTGAGCTGCTCCTGCACGAGCGCACGCTGGCGGCGGAGATCGGCGAGTCGGTCGGACATCGGGCGGAACGGTGGAGCGGGCGTCGAAAACGGGCAAGCCTTGGGCGGCCGCGGGCGGCTGAAAATAAAAAGGGCCGGTCAAAAGACCGGCCCGAGAGTGACGATCCCCGAGGGGAGAGGCGTCAAGCCGTGACGATGGACACCGAGCGGTGGACCTTGTCGTACGTGACCGTGCCATCCTTGAGCGCGAACAGCGTCCAATCGCGGCCGGTGCCGACGTTCTTGCCGGCGTGCAGCTTGGTGCCGCGCTGCCGAACGAGGATGTTGCCGGCGATGGCGGCCTGGCCGCCAAACATTTTAATGCCGAGCCGCTTTGAGTGGCTCTCGCGACCGTTGGTGGATGTGCTCTGACCTTTCTTGTGCGCCATGACGAATAATCTCCTTAAGCGTTAATGGTTTGAATCTTGATGACCGACAGCTCCTGGCGATGGCCACGCTTACGCTCCATGCCCTTGCGCTTCTTCTTCTTGAAAACGATCACTTTGTCCCCGCGCTTGTTCTCGAGGATGGTGGCCGAGACGGTTGCACCGGAAAGAGTCGGGGTGCCGACCTTGAAATTAGCACCTTCGCCGGCCGCCAAAACGTCCTTAATCTCGACGGTGGAACCCTTTTCGGTGCCGGGATAGCGGTTGACGGTGAGAATGTCGCCCTCGGTCACAGTGAACTGCTGGCCTTGGGTCTTGATGGTCGCTTTCATAAATAAAACTGCGGAATAAGCGGTTTGGCGCGAGTCAACGCAAGGATTATTTGGCAGGAACGCGATAACCAAAGGAGGCCGCCGTCGTCGCGGCGCCGGGAAAGGTGCGCCGACTGGTTCTCGGGGCCACCCGGTAACCGGTCGCGGACGGGCCGTTCACTCAGACAAATCGGGAAATTCGGCGACCCCGGGATGCGCGGCGTTGGCGGCGGCGTGGGGCAGGGACCACGCCACGGCGTCGCGCCAGCTCAGGCCTTGGTGAAAGCGCGCGTGCAACAGGCAGGCGAGCATGACGTCGCCCGAACCGGTCGGCGAAACCTCCCGCACCCGGGGCGGGGCGATCGTTTCCGGATCGGCGGGCTGGGCCATGAACCACACCGGCGCCGCGCCGTCGCTCACGGCCCAGCGCAAGGCCGCGAACCGGAGGCTGGCGTCGCGGAGGAGTTCGCCGCTGGACAGCTTGTGATTGGCGGAGGCCAGCAGCGTTTCCAGTTCGGCGCGGTTGATGCGGATGAGGGCAGCGGCTTCGTTGACGAACCAGGCGAGGGGCGGGCCGGAGGTGTCGACGACAAGCGAACCGCGTTCCGGCCAGCGATGAATCGTCTCCCGCAGCGGATCGAAATCGGCGGATTCCCAGCCGGGCAGGCTGCCGCACACCGCCAGCACGCTGCCGGCGGGCTGGGCGGTGAGAAATTCGGCGCAGGCGCGAATCGCCGCGGCGTCCGGCGCGGCATCGGGGCCGAGGAAGGTGGTCTCGGGCTGGCCACGTCCCCTTGCGACTGTGCCGGTCCGGGTCGGAGCCGACGTGGCGAAATTCCGGAAGGAAAAATTGCCGGCGTGCAGCCAGTTCTCGCACTCGGTGCCCGATGTGCCGCCGGTGTAGCAGAGGGCGGTGTTGGGCGCGCCGAGGCGGTTGAGCATCTTCGCGACGTTGATGCCCTTGCCGCCGACCTGGAAGGTCTCGCGTTCGGCCCGCTGGGTCGCCCCGGCGGTCCACGTGGCAAACTCGAGCGTGCGCTCGGCGAGCAAATTGCCGGTGAGGGTGAAGATGTGCGGGGCCGCGGTCATTTTTTCTGCGGACGATAGAAGACGTAGTTTACGAAGAAATCCAAGCCGAGGACACCGCTCAGGGTGCGAATGTTTCGCATCGCCCCAAACACCATGGTGAGCGAGCTCGCGTGCGGCTCATGCACGCGCAGCAGGAGCGTGCTGCCCGTCAAGGCGAGGAGCGGCTGGAGCAGAAAACACGTGTGATAGACAGCGAACGGGTCGGGCCAGCGTCCGAGCGCCCAAGTAAGGATGCTGCCGCCGATGATGGGTGCGATGGCGGCGACGAGCGACGTCACCGCAATGTTGGCGCCGATCGCGAGGTTTTTGGCTTCGAGCGGAATCAGGCGCAGGAGGATGGTGAACTGCCCCAGGACGAAGCCGGCGCTCGTGATGCCGCCCCACGCCCACATCGCGTAGAGCAGGTTGCGGTTCTCCGGCGTCAGAGTGTACCATAGGAAACTCTGCGTCTGCCAGAGGATCAGCGAGAAGGCCATGACGGACTTGTTGCCGTAGCGGTCGAGCAAATGACCCCACGCGGGCAGTGAGAGCGCCCCGCCGAGAAGCGAGACGGCATTCAGCACGCTGATGTTCCAGGCGGTGAATCCGATCTGCTCCAGCATGAAGACCGAGTAGAACGGACCGAAGCAATTGGCGGCAAAGCCCCACACGGCGCCGAAGGCGATGAAGACGAGCAACGAGCGGGAACGCGCGAGGACGGCAAACTGCTCGCGCAACGGCAACGCCGGGCCGTGCCGGTGGCGGCGCGCGCGGATCGGGGTCACCCATTGCCAGCGCAGCGAGAAAACGCGCATGAGCGCGGCGCCGGCGATGATGAGTTGAAAGGCGACCGGCGAGTAATTCCACCGGGCGAGCGCCCAACCGGCGACGAGCAGGAACGTAAGCGTGGACAGCTGGAGCGCGCCGTTGCGCCGGCCGAAGAATTTGCCGCGCAGCCGGCCGGGCACCCACTCCTGAATCCAGGCATTCCACGAGACACCGGCCACCGCGGCGAAGCAGCTCGAGAGAAGAGACCACGCCATGAACCAGTGACCGGCCGCCGTGGGATTGTCGCGCGGCACCCACGGAAGAAAGACGCCCAGCGCAATCCACGTGAGTAGGTGGAGCGTTGCCGCCGTCACCGTGACGGTTTTTGGCGGCTTCCAGCGGGCGACGAGCGGAGCGACGAAGATCTGGAGAAAATTGCCAACGAAGGGCAGCGCGCTGATGAGCCCGATGGTGGTTTTCGGCAGTGGAAAGGCGACAACCACCAGCGCACTCATGAACACATTCACGGGCAGCGACATCGTCACGATGGGCATGGCCATGATCCCGTCGGCGGTGCAAAGCCGGAGGGAGCGCAGGAGGTCCGCCTTGTGTTGCTGCGCGGCGGAGCGCGTGTGAGTTGCGTTCACGATGACGGTGGCTGGTGTAACGGAGGATGAGACCGATGATCGAAACGAAAGCGCTGCAAGCGAAGAAAACGGTGGCGCTCGCCCGCTGGCTGCTCGGAAAACATCTCGTGCGGCGGTTTCCCGACGGCCGGGAGGAGGCGCGCATGATCGTCGAGACGGAGGCCTACGACGGCGAACGTGACCTGGCCTGTCACGCCCGCGCCGGCCGGACGAAGCGGACCGAAGTCATGTACGCCGCCGGCGGCATCTGGTATGTCTACCTGTGCTACGGCGTGCATGAATTGTTGAATCTCGTGGTGGGGCCGCGGGACTGGCCGGCGGCGATTTTGATTCGCGGCGTGGAGGGTGCGATCGGTCTGGGGCGCGTCACGAAGGCGCTCGGCGTCGACCGGCGCCTGAATGCCACTTCCGCGGCCGATGAAACGAACGACCTCTGGCTGGAGGATCGCGGCGTGCGCGTGCCGCACCGCAGGATGCAGGCGAAGCCACGGGTCGGGGTGGAATATGCCGGGCCGATCTGGTCGATGAAACGGTGGCGGTTCACGTTCGAACTGCCAGGACGGCCGCAACCTCACGGGCAACGTCCGCGACTGAAATCATCTCCAAAGTCGGCCCGGGCTGCAGCACTCGCACCGTCGGCACCGGGGGCGCCCACATCGCCGGATCGGTCGGGCCGAAAAGCAAAATCGCCGGGACCTCGCACGCCGCGGCGAGGTGACTGATCCCGGAATCGTGACCGAGGAAAAGCCGGCAACCGCCGAGTTGCGTGACGAGCGTTTCCAGCGGAAGGTCGACGGCGGGCCGGACATGGGCCGCGATGCCGGCCGAGGTGAGCGGGGCCCAGCATTCGCGCTCCGCTTCTCCCAGGATGAGAAGAATGGGGCTTGGAAGCGTTCGCATCAGTTCGAGCCAGCGTTCCACCGGCCAGTTCTTGCGGGAGGAGCCGCTGCCAGGATGGATCGCGACGGCGGCGGAAGTTTCCGTGAACGGTCGCGCGTTCACTGGCGAAAGCGGGTGGTGAAGCGCCCCCGGCTCGATGCCCAGTTGGCGCAACGGCGCGCAGTAGTGCGCCGCCGCCGGCGCCTCGGTCGGGAGCGCGGCTGCGGCGAGGAAGGTTTGTCCCGCCCGGACCGGAAATTTCCGCGACAAGGCGCCGTCGGGATCCGGCCAGTAGCTGAGCACGAGGTCGAATTCCGCGAGCCAGACCGCCAGCGCCAGGTTCAGCGGCGCGTCGCCAAACAGCGCGCCCCAATGCGCCTCGTGCTGCGAGTGGACCGCGTCGAGGAGCCCGCGATTCCGGGCAAGTTCGGCGGCGCGGGCGTTGCCGGCCAGCTCGATCCGCGCGGCGGGCCACCTGGCGCGCAGGCCGGCGAGCGCGGGCAGCGTGACGATGAAATCCCCCAGCGCGCCGCCTCTAAGGACGAGAATTTTTTGCATCCGACGACGCGGCCGGCTTCATCGCCCGGGCGGGCCCGGGCTGGTAGGCCTCGAGGGTCGCCGTGCCGGTCCCGATGTTGAACTCCACCTCGAATTTCACGGGCAGACGGTGCACATCTTGGGCGATCCAGACCCGCACCGAGCTGCCACGTTTGAACATTCCCCTCGGGGGTGTCTTGTCCATGCGCGGTTCGAGCACGACCGTTTGAAAGGTGCCGAGGAGCGTCCGCATTTCCTCGTAACGCGCCATGTGGATTGTGAGCTCGTAGAAATCGTCGTCGAACAGGACCAGCGCATCGCGGGTCTCACCCGGCTTCAGATCCCACGAACGCGTTTGCAGGAGCCCCATGATCAGGTCGACCGGGTCGCCGGCGGGAATGGTAAGGGTGCACGGTGGTGGAACACTCCCGGGGACGGTGTAAAGCGCCGTGCGGTCCGTGTAGTTGAACGACACGGTGTGTTCGGCCTTCTTCTCCCGGGTGGAATTTTTTTCGGTCAATGAGAGCAGCCGGCCGGATTGCAGGTCGAAGATCGAGCGGGCCTCGGCGTCGAACGGCAGCAGGAGGCGGGCGAGGCGGCGCGTGGAGGTCGTGGTGGTCACGATCAGGCACGGTTCCGGGGCAGTCGCATCGGTGTGCGCTTCGATCTTGATATCTCCGGCACCCGGTACGATCGCCCAGGACACCCGGTAGGTGAGATGTTCGCCGTCCTGCAGCGGCAGGGACGGGGTAGCCTGCGTCAACGACCAAAGAAAGGGGAGCGGTGTGAGCACGCGCGACAGGCGTAATATCATGAGGCAACAACGGATCGGATCATAGCTCGTGACGCGCAAGCGGTCAGAGTGGAATGTTTCACGCTCCACACGAAGCCAAAAAAATCGGGCACGATCCGTTTCCAACCCGACGGGTATCTTTAAGGTTGATGAGCTGAAGCTGTAGGAGCGGGTTTATCCCGTGATTCCGACAAGGCATCGCGGCGTAAAGGCGCTCCTACAGCATACAATGTTGCAGGCGCATCTGGGTGATGGTTGTCGCGATCAACTGCCCCGCCGCCGGCGCCAGGCTCGGAGCAGACACGCGACGGCGGTCACGCCCAGCCAGCCGAGGAAAAGTCCGAAAAGACTCGCCAGAATATCCCGCCAGTCGAAGAGGCGGCGTGGCAGCCAGATTTGCACAACCTCCAGCCCGGTCGCGAAAACGCCCTGGAGCACCGCTGGACGCCAGCCGCAGCCGAGCAGGGTGAAGCCCACGAGCCCGAACGCGAAAAAGGCGGCGACGTTGCGTGCCACGCCATACTCGTCGACCCACGCGGAAAGCCAGTGCGGCAACCAAGGCAGTTCGCTGAGCCACGGGGATGCGCGCTAGGCAAAAAACATGAAGAGCCCCACGGCACCGCCCAAGCCAAGCACCTGGATCACCATGAGCCGGCGGCGTTGGACGGAGGTCATTTTCAAGCGGCCGCCCCTCATGTCGGGACGGGGAATTCCAACTGGTTGGGCTGCCCGAGGGCGAGCGCGTCGATGCCGCGGGCGCGGAGGGTTACTGCGAACTCGCGGGCGAAACCGTGCACGGTGAGCACGCGCTTGGGTTGCACGAGGTCGACGAAGCGCAGCAGATCGGGGAAATCGGCGTGATCCGAGAGCGGAAATGCGGCATGGCAGCGCAGACGATGGATCGCGCCCGGGTCGAGAGCCCAGCCGGTGATCGCCGCGGTGCGCACGGCCGGGATGCGGCTCAACAGACCCTGGGAATGCGCCGGACAAATGACGATGTGACCGGCCACTTCGCGAGCGTCGAATTCGCGGTGCGGCGGGAATTCGACGCCCAGTTGCTCATAGATCCGGGTAAGGCGGAGCGTTTCGCCCTGCAGCATCACGGGCAGACCGGCGCCGCCGAGGGCGCGGAGCACCTCCTGGCTCTTGCCGAGGCTGTAGCACAGCAGCGCGGGCGTGGCGCCTTCGGCGACGGCGGTCTGGCAAAAGGCGACGAGTTGCGCGATCACCTCCGCCTCCGGCGGGAAGGCGTAGCGCGGCAGGCCGAACGTCGTCTCCATGATCAGCGTGTCGGCGCGCGGTGTGGCGCACGGCTCGGCGGCGAGACCGGGGCGGAGTTTGAAGTCGCCGGTGTAGAGCATCGAGCCGTGCTCCCCGGATTCGAGCAGGATCTGGCTCGATCCGAGGATGTGCCCTGCCGGGTACAGCGTGGCGGTGACGCCAAACTCGAGCGCGTGCGGCCGACCAAAGCGCAGTTCCGTCATCGTCCGGCGGCCGGGGATGCGGGCGTGGAGGAAGCGGGCGGTCGCGGGGGTGCAGAGAATTTCCTTGTGACGCGCCACGTGGTCGCTGTGAGCGTGCGAGACAAACGCCCGCTCGGCGCGCGCCTGCGCGTCGAGCCACCAGCCGATTTGCGGAAGGTGGAGGCCTTTGCGATACGTGACATCCCACGCCATGCCTCACGCAAAGGACGCGGCGGGCGCAACGAAAGGACAAAGCGTGGCCGCCCTGCCTAGTTTAGCGCCAGCGCGCCCAGCACGAGGAATAACAACAGCGCCACGCCGGCGGCCCACCAATACCACTTGAGGCCGTTGACGTCGCGCGATGGTCCGGGCCGATCGGGGCGGGAAGTCGCGTCATCGTCCGGCCACGCTGCGTCGGGCAGATCGAGGCCATCGTAAACCGATGCATCGCGCCAGCCGGTGCGCTCGTCGGCGCCGCACCCGGGACACGCCCGGGCCGGGCGGGGAATTGACGCGCCGCAGTTGGCGCATTCGGAGGGCGGGGCCCGCTCAGGCATCGACGGGCTGAAAATATTTCAATTTCACCAAGCGCCAGGCCGTGACGAAGAACGCCGTCAGCGGCACCGCGAGCACCATGCCGAGCACTCCGCCAAAGGCCGTGCCCCAGAAGAAAATGGCCACGATGATCATCATGGGATGCAGTCCCGTGTGGTGCCCCATGATCTTCGGAGTGAGAAACCAGCTTTCGGTGCATTGCACGACCGCCTGCACAATCAGCACGTAGCCGACGAGCTGCCAGCCGCCGCCCGGTTGAAAAAAAGCCAGCGGCAGGGTGATGAGAAAGCCGAGGATCGTTCCGAGATAGGGCACAACGTTGAGCAAGCCCAGCGCGAGGCCGATGAAGAGGCCGAATTTCAAACCGATCACCGAGTAACCGATGGCGAAGAGCCCGCCCATGGAAAGGCCGATCAGGAGCTGACCGCGGAAAAACGCCTCGACGATGGAAACGAACTGAGTGGCGAGAAAGACGACGTCGGTGCGCAACCCGGGGCGCAGGAAGGGAAGATGCCGGCCGAGATTTTCCGTCGATTCCCGGCGGGCGAGGAGCAGGAAAAAAAGATAAACCGGGATGATCGCGAGATGGGTGAAGAACGCGACGACGTCGAACGCCCCGCCAAATGCCACCCGCAACGAGGGGATCGTATTGGCAAACAACGCCCGGCTCTCGCCCGTGAGCGCGTCCGTCACGGTCCGCACGCCCGGATTGGCCAGCTGCCGGCGGGCGAGCTCGATCCACTGCGGATAATTTTCCTGAATATAGTTCGCGGCTTTTTCCCAGAGGGTGGGAAGGTAGGCGACGAATTCGATCAACTGTGCGGCGATGGGGGGGGCCAGGAGCAACAGGGTGCCACCGACGACGAGGACAAACCCGCCGTAGAGCAGAATGACCGCCGTCAACCGGCGCAAGGCGAGCCGGCGCTGCACCACCTCCACCACCGGCCGCAGAATCAACGCCAGGACGCCGGCCACCGCCAGCGGCCAGATGACACTCGCAAAAAACGCGAGCAGCCGCCCGAAGACGATGAAGGTGAGAATCAGCAGGGTCGCCGAGGCGACCACTGCCAGGACGGTCAGGGCGAAGCCAATAGTGCGTCGCTGGCTGGCGGAAAAAAAAGGCGGGGGGGATTCGGCGGACACGGCGGAACGGCAAAAGAGGCCAGAAGCGGGCGGGAGGCCAGTCTGAAACTGCGGCCCGACACTGGGAGCGCGGAAGGGTGGTAGGTCGCCGGGCCGGCGAACGGAACGCCGGGCTTAACGATTCGCACCGGACCGCATCGGAAACGGTGCCGCGGTCCGACCGGTGTGGTGACGCCAGAACCAGCGAGCCATCGCGGGCAGCAGGATGATCGCGGCCACCATGCTGACCAAAAACATGAACGTGAGCAGCAGTCCCATGTCGGCCTGAAACTTCATGTCGGGAAAAATCTAGGTGCTCACGCCGATCGCCAGCGTCCGGCCGGTGAAGACCACGGCAACGCCCGCGTCTTTGAGGGCGGAGAACATGGCGTCCTCGAAGTATTCGCCGGCCTTCAGCTCGGCCTGCAGCCGGGCGAAGATATAGATGCCGTAGTCGACGCCGAGGGCGACGACGGGCAGCGTTGACGTCTTCAAGCCGATGCCGAGGTAGGCCATGAGCGCGTAGGCGAGAAGGCTGACCAGGGCGAGCGGCACCACGATGCAAAGGGCGACCCGGACGTCGCGAAAGGTGATCAGGCAGAGTGCGATCACGGCCCCGAAAACCCAGAGCAGGATCGGATGCCCGGCGGCGGCGACCACCTCGTTGGTGGCGGCCATCACGCCGGCGTTGCCGCTGGCGAGGAGAAATTTCGCCTTGGGCGAGGGATGCCCGGCGGCAAAGGCCTTCACCGCGTCGGTGACCGCGAGGAGCGTCTCGGCCTTGTGGTCCGAGAGAAAAATCATGACGGGCATCACACTGGCGTCGGCGTTGAGCAGGCTGGTGGCGGTCTCGATGGGCGAGACGACCTGCGCGAGCGTCTGCGGATTGCGGGGCAGGATGCGCCATTTCAAGGAACCCTCGCTGTAGCCCGCGTTGATCGTCTTGGCGACGGAGGGCAGCGAGACCACGGACTGCACGCCGGGAACGGCGCGGATCCGGCCTTCGAACTGGTCCATCAACGTGACAACCTCGTAGTCGACGCAGCCGTTGGGAACGGGCTCGACGATGGCGGAGAGGATATCGAGCCCGATGCTGAACTTCGACGTGATGACGCGGGTGTCCTGATGGTAGCGGGAGTTTTGCCGCAACTCCGGAATGCCCGCCTGGGTGTCGCCGATGCGCACCGCGCTGTCCTTCCAGTAGCCCCAGGCCCCGAGCGCAAAACAGAGGACGATGATGACCATCGAGAGCCGCGGTTTCATGCTCCGGGCGAGCTTGTTCCAGAGGCGGTTGTCCCGGTGCAGCGGAGAGCCGAGCGGTGACGCGACGCGAACGTTTTGACGCCCGGCGTTTTTCAGCAAGGTTGCATGTTCCACTCATGCACGCCCCAACCCACATTCACATCAAAGGTGCGCGCGAACACAATTTGCAGAACCTCGAGTTGCGCATTCCCCGCGGCAAGCTCGTGGTCATCACCGGCCCGAGCGGCTCCGGAAAATCGTCGCTCGCCTTCGACACGATCTACGCGGAGGGCTACCGCAAATACATCGAGTCGCTGAGCACGCAGGCCCGGCAGGTGCTCGACCAGCTGAAGCGGCCGGAGGTCGATTTCATTCACGGCCTCTCGCCGGTGCTCGCGATCGAGCAGCGAACCGGCGGCGGCGGTCCCCGCAGCACGATCGCGACGGCGACGGAGATCGCCGACTACGCCCAGTTGCTCTGGGCGCTCGTCGGCGAGCAACAGTGTCCGAAGGATGACGGCCGGGTCGTGCAGCGTTCGTTGGCCGACAATGTGCAGCGGGTGTTGGCGGAATGCGCCGGAGAACGGGTGATGTTGCTCGCCCCCGCGCTGCGCGCCAAACCCAGCGTTCTGCGCGACGAGCTGCCCCGCCTCCGGCAGCGCGGCTTTCAACGCGTGCGGTTGGACGGTGAGATCAAGACGCTGGACGACACCCGCATCCTGCCCACCGGCATCGGGACCCGCGAAATCGTGGTCGATCTGGTGGTGGACCGGCTGGTGGCGACGGTAGATCAGCGGAGCCGTCTGGCCGACTCGCTCGAGCTGGCGTTTCGCGAGGGGAATGATCGGGCGATCGTGCTCGCCCAGAAAAATGCCGAGGACCCGTGGCGCGAGCTGCAACTCAGCCAGTCGCGGGCGTGCGAAATTTGCGGGGACGTTTTTGAGAAACTGGCGCCCCGGCATTTCTCGTTCAGTCATCGCGAGGGCGCCTGCCCGACGTGCGACGGGCTCGGTCGCAAGCTGCGCTTCGTGCCCGAACTGGTCATCCCCGATCCCGAAAAATCGGTGCGGGAAGGGGCGATCAAGCCCTGGCGGATCGGAGGAAAAAATCTCATCATCAAACACAACGCGCAGCTCAAACAGCTGGCGGAGCAACTGCCGTTCGACGCCGATGTGCCGTGGAAGAAACTGCCGGAGGAGACGCGCCAAGTGCTGCTGCGGGGAGCGGGAGAGCGCCAGTTTGCCTTCAAGCTGCGCCGCATGCGCGAGGCGAAGGCGATGCCGTTTGCCGGGATCATCGGCGATCTGGAGGAAAGTTTCCGGCACACGGACAGCGATGGCTTCCGCGCCCGCCTGACAACGTTCATGGTGAGCGGCGAGTGTCCCGAATGTCATGGCACTCGGTTGAGTGCCCACAGCGGGGCCGTGCGCGTCGCGGGCAAGACCTTCCCGGAATTCATGGCCTTCGATGTGGCCGGGGCCCACGGTTTCGCCCGCGATCTCGTGGCGATGCACGGGGCGGGCGAGGCCACCCGCGAGGTGGTCACGGGCATCGAACAGCGCCTGCACTTCCTGCTCGAGACGGGTCTCGGTTACCTGACATTGGAACGCGACTACGGCACCCTGTCCGGCGGAGAAGCGCAACGTGTGCGGCTGGCGACGCAGCTGGGCATGGGACTGGTGGGGGTAATTTATGTGCTCGATGAACCGAGCATCGGTCTGCACCCGCACGACAATCAGAAGCTGCTCGACACGATCGTGGCCCTGCGCGATCGCGGCAACACCGTGCTGGTCGTGGAGCACGACGAGGACACCATCCGCCTCGCCGACGAACTCATCGAACTCGGACCCGAAGCCGGCCGCGAGGGCGGGCAGTTGCTTTTTCAGGGCTCGCCCGAGGCCTGTGCGCGGCTTTCGGCAAAGCAGTCCCGGACGGGGCCCTATCTCTCGGGCAAACTGTCCGTGTTGCGCGACGCCAAGGGGAAAACACCGGATGGCGCCTGGCTGACGGTGCGCGAGGCACGGGCCAACAACCTCCGCGGAATCGACGCCAAATTCCCGGTGGGTTTGCTGACGTGCGTGACCGGCGTCAGCGGTTCGGGCAAGAGCACGCTGGTCAACGATGTGCTGGCCGCCGCGGCCGCGCGAAAGCTCAACGGCGCGAAGACGATTCCCGGCCAACACCGGCAGATCGAAAATCTGGATTTCTTCGAGAAGCTCGTGCAGGTCGATCAGGAGCCGATCGGACGCAGCCCGCGGTCGAATCCCGCGAGCTATGTCGACCTGCTCCCCCTGTTGCGTGACCTCTACGCCCAGGTGCCGCTCGCTAAGGTCCGCGGCTACAAGGCCAGCCGGTTCTCCTTCAACGTGCGTGGCGGCCGTTGTGAGCGCTGTCAGGGCGACGGCATGATCAAGCTCGACATGCAGTTCATGCCGGACGCCTACGCGCCGTGTCCCAGCTGCGGCGGCCGCCGCTTCAACCGCGAGACCCTTGAGATCTTGTTTCACGGGAAATCGATCGCCGACGTGCTGGACATGACGGTGCGGGAGGCGATCGCGCTCTTCCGCAATATTCCGCGCGTGATGGACAAGCTGCAGACGCTGGATGCGGTCGGACTGGGTTACCTGAGTCTTGGGCAGTCGGCGACGACCCTTTCCGGCGGCGAAGCACAGCGGATCAAACTTTCGCTGGAGCTGAGCAAGCGGCAGCAGGGCGCGACGCTCTACGTCCTCGATGAACCGACGACTGGCCTGCACTGGACCGACATCCAGAAACTGATGGATCTGCTCTTCAAACTGCGCGATGCGGGCAACACGGTGATCGTCATCGAGCACAATCTGGATGTGATCAATCTGGCCGACTGGCTGATCGATCTGGGGCCGGGGGGAGGGCGCGAAGGCGGCGAGCTGATTTATGCCGGCACCCGGACCGAGATTGAGGACTGCGAGCGGTCGCTCACCGGCAAGGCGCTCAAGCGCTGGCGCGGCACGCCACGCGGTTAAATAATTTCTCCAGCCCCCGCCTCGCGAGTGGTCTTCGTCCAGTGGGCGAGCCCGGTTCGCGCGGTCTCCCGGGGGCCGCAGGTTGGGCTCAGAATCCGCGGTCGCCGCCGCCCGTACGTCCCCCGCGCTTCTTCCATGAATCGAAGCGTGGTCGTTGCCTGGACGCAGACGGGCTTTCCCTTCTGGAGGGGAGGGGCGTAGGTGGTGAGCGCGATGGCTCTTTGCGCCGGGCCGATAAACTCGGGACGCAGCTTTTCCGGGAAGACGGGATTGACGGTCGTGCCGTCGGGCGCGACGACGAAATCAACCTTGATTTTCTCGTCGATCTTGGGGCCGGCAAGCGAAGGCGGAAACTCGGGTTTCACTTCCTTTTTCACCTTCAACTTTCCACTGAACTCCTTCCGGGCGAGGGCCGGCTCGGGCAGGATCAGGAACACCTTGCGCTTGAACACCGCATTCACCTGTTGATCGAATGGGGCGTAAAACTGGAAAGGAACGTTTACTTTGAATTCGGATGGTACGCCGTCCCGAACGCCCGGCTCAAATTGCCACTGGCTGACCACCGCGAGCGCCGCCTTGCCGAAGGCATCGTGGTCCGACCTTGCAACGCTTGCGTCGGGCGACCGAGCCGTCCGCTTTGACGGTCAAGGCAATTTCGCCGCCGCTGCGTCCGCTGTCGATGCGTTCGCTGGGGTAGACCGGCGAAGGGGTTTTAACGGGCTTCGGCCCGACACTGTCGGCGGGTGCGACCAAGGCGGCCAGCACGAGCCATCCGGCAATCGAATATGCGGTCAGCGTCTTTTTCATATTGGAGCGGGGCGGTAAGGGTCGGGGCCGATGTGATTGCGGCGCCCGCAACGGGGGATTTTCGAAGTTACGGGTCAGACGCTCCGGCGGCTATTTCATTTCGCCGCCGGCAGGAGTTATTATTTACGCGGGGCGGCCTTGCCCGACCGCCCCGCGCGGGGGCGCAATTTTTGGACCCCGGCAGATTTCAGCCGCCTACTTGACCGCCGCCCAGACCCGTTGCACGTCGTCGTTATCTTCAAGGGCCTGAAGAAATTCGCCGACTTCGCCACTCTGTCCCTCATCTAGGGTGGGATACATCTTCGCCACGTAGCCAAGCTCCGCGGTGATGACTTGCCAGCCGTTCTGCTTCAGCCAAGTGGCCGCGGCGTGAACGGCCGCGCGACCGGTGAGAAAACGAGCCCCGGCATATCCCTCGGGTATGTCGTCGTTCTGCGCATGCGTCAGCGGCTGGAATTCGTTGGCGCCGGCTTCGATGCCTGCGGCTTCCAGATCCGCCGCGGCGTCCGGATGGTGGGCTTCGACGATGCCGGCATGATCGAACAGGAATTTATTGCTGCCCGCGCCGCCGAGCGTCCCCTTCTTGAAAAGCAGACGGATATCTCCGGCACTGCGGTTGTGATTGTCGGTCATGACTTCGACGATGACCGGCACCTTGTGCGGTGCATAGCCTTCGTAGACGACATGCTCCAGGGCAAGTTTGTCGTCGCCACCGCCAGATCCTTTGCTGATGGCCCGCTGGATCACATCGCGGGTCACGCTGGCCTTCTTGGCCTTCTCCACCGCGGCGAACAGTCGGGCATTGGCCTCGATGTCGGCACCGCCAAGTTTAGCCGCGACGGTGATTTCCTTGACCAGTTTGCCGACGACCTGACCCTTTTTAAGGTTAACGATCGCGCGCTTTGCGTGGAGCCATTGACGTCCCATGGCAGGGAGAGTGGTAACGGCGGCGACGTGGGCAACGCCGAAGTGCGGTGCCTAATGATTGCATTCGCCGCTGTAGCAAAGCCAGCACATCAAAAGTACAATCACCGAGAATATCGCGACCAGAAGCATGTCAGCCGATTTGGGGGAGAAGCGGGGTTGAAGCTGATGCGAAGCAAACGTGGAACGAGGCATTGGCCAGCTTAAAGATCGTTTTATCCCGGCGAAATCATTTTGAACGTTTCCGCGCTGGGGAGTGCCCGGGATCAGTCCGGGTGGTTTCGAACTAGGATGTCGCGGGTAACAAAACGCGTCTTGAGCGCTTTTCCTTTGCGCCGACCGCCGGGTTTTGGCGGCATTCTGCCTTGGTGCCACCCGCCCTGCCGACGATTGCTCATTTGGATGCCGACGCGTTTTTCGTGTCGTGCGAGCTGGCGTTGCAGCCTGAACTGCGGGGCAGGAAATGCGCGGTTGGAGGGCGTGAGCGCGGGATCATTTCCTCGGCCAGTTACGAGGCGAGAGCCTGTGGGGTCTACACGCCGATGCCGACTCAGCGGGCGCTGAAGGTCTGTCCGGATCTCATTATGTTGCCGCACACCGCGGGGCTTTATAGCCGCGTGTCCCGACAGATGTTCGATCTCTGCGAGACGCTCACACCGCTCGTGGAGCGCAATTCGATCGACGAAGGCTATCTCGATCTCGGCCCTTGTGGCGACGAATCGACGGCGGCGATCGAGGGCAGGGTCCGCGCGCTGCAGCAGCGCATCTGGGCCGAATTGCAGATTCCCACGTCTTTCGGACTGGCCGTGAACAAACTGGTGGCGCAAATCGCATCGAAGCTGCGCAAGCCCCGTGGCCTAGTCGTGGTGCCGCCCGGCACCGAAGCGGATTTTCTCGCGCCGTTGCCGGTGGGGAAGCTGCCGGGGGTGGGCCCCAAGACCGAGCAGATCCTCGCTGAACAGCATGGGATAAGATTCGTGCGCGACTTCAGTGCCCGGACGGAGCGGGAACTGCAGGCGATTTTCGGCGACGGGTGGCGCGCCATGCGGGCAGCGGCGCGCGGGGAGGACGACCGCCCCGTGGACATCGAACACGCTGACGCCAAAAGTTATTCCGAGCAGGAGACCTTTGGAACGGATATCGCGGATTTCACGGAGATCGAACGGATCGCGAAGCGCATGATCGACGCCTTGATGGCGAAGGTGCGCGATGATCGAAAACGCGTGCGGACGATGACCGTCAAGGTCCGCTACCCCGATTTCACTCAGGCGACGCAGGCCCGGAGCCTGAAGACTGCGACGGACCTCGAGACCGCGTTTTACCCGTTGGTGGAGCCGTTGCTCCAAGCAGCCTGGAAAGCGCCAAGGCCGCTGCGGTTGGTGAGCGTGCGCCTTTCCGGAGTGGAGGAAGGGGCCGGACAGTTGGAGATGTTCGCGCAGGCGGACGAGAAACGTCGCCGGCTCGCCGGCGTGCTCGACCAACTGAACCGCGGGGGCAAGATCTCGGTCGTACAACACGGGCATCAACTCGAACGCAACCCAGCGCGTTGATTGCCGGGCACGGGGGCCGGGGATCGCCTCCAACGCAAAATTGACTCGGCGCCGGCAACCCGTGCAGTGATGACTACAGCTGCATGGCGATCTACGAATACTACTGTCCGGACAATCACACGATCTACCAGTTTTACGCGAAGACGCTCGCGCAGAGTAAGACCACGCCGCGCTGCCCCGAAAATCCGAAATATCGAATGAAAAAACTCGTGTCGGCCTTCGCGGTCACCAAGGGCGGCAGGCAGGATGAGGGCGCAGCCGTGAAGTCCGGGCCGGAGGCCGGCGATTCGGCGGATGATGCTCGGATGGAGGCGGCGATGGGCGCGATGGAAAAAGAGTTTGCCCACGTGGACGAAAACGATCCGCGAGCGATGGCCCGGATGATGCGCAAGATGTCCGAGCTGACCGGAGAAAAGATTGATGGCGAAATGGAGGAGGTCGTGCGCAAGCTGGAAGAAGGGGCCGACCCGGAATCGCTCGAAGAGCAATTCGGCGACGACGCCCCGGGCGAAACGGATCCTTACGGCGAGGGTCCGGGGCCCGGCGGCGATCCGGGCGCGGGCGGCGATCCGAAGGAAGCGCGCCATCGCTTCCGGGTTCGACGGGCCGCGCCGCGGCGCGATCCGGCACTTTACGACTACGAATAGCCGCCGCGGCGAAACCCGCGATCAAAGGAAGGTGGTTTTCGCCCGATTAGTGTGTTTCCTGCACCGCTCCATGTCTTCATCCGAACACGATCGCCGCATTGCCGCGGCTCAACACGCCGTCTTGGCCCAGACCGACCTCCTACACCGCGAATTCGGGCGGGCGGAAAGCAAGTGGAAGAGCGACGGCACGCGCGTGACCGCGGTGGACATAGCGATTTCCGAGGGAATTTTCCGCGAACTGCGGGCGCAGTTCCCGGGGGACCAGTATTTCAGCGAGGAACTGGCCGACACCTTCGATCCCATTCCGGTGAGCGCCCGGTTTTCCTGGGTGCTGGATCCCATCGACGGCACCAATAATTTCGCCCTCGGGATTCCGCACTGTGCGATCAGCCTCGCCTTGTGCGAATTCGGGGAGCCCGTCTACGGCGTGGTCTACGACCTGAGCCGGCGCGTCCTGATGCACGGTGGACCCGGCTATGGCGCCCTCGACGGGATCCGCCCGATGCGGGTGAGCACAGCGCCGACTAGCAAGGAGACGTTGATCGGATTTCACAGCCCCTCCGACAAGACGCTGGTACCGATGGCGAGCGGCGTGCTGTCGAATTTCAAGATTCGCGGCCTTGGCAGCGCGACCCTCCATCTCGCTTACGTGGCGGCCGGCATTCTCGACGGCTGCGTCGATTTTAATGTGAAGATCTGGGACCTCGCCGCGGCCATTCCCCTCGTGCGGGCGGCCGGAGGCGAAGTGCATTTCCTCAACGGCGAGCAGCTGCCGATGCGCACGTTTGACCTGAAAATGAGCCGGATTGTCTATCTGGCGGGAAGTCCGGCGATGGCGGTGCGCTTGCGCGGGCTGCTGAACGTTTGATTTGCGCCGGCGTGGCGCCGTCCGCGGGCGCCGCCTGGCGCCGGACTATACCTGATAGGATTTGAGCGGCACGGGATCGAGCACGTGCGACTCCGGGGCTTTTTCGGCCAGTTGGGCGGCGAACCACGCGCGGGCCGGCGGATCGCCGTGCGTGAGCACGATGCTGCGGGCGCCGGTCTGGATCGCGAATTCAAGCAGTTCCTCGCGGTCGGCATGACCGCTGAGTTCGAAACGCTCGACGCGCGCCTTGATCTTTGCCCGCACGTGCGCGGCCTCGAAGAGGAAGTCGTCGCCGGGCTTGGTCGCCAGCAACTGGCCGCCCGGCGTGTCGGGATCGCAGTAGCCGACAAAGCCGATGGTGTTGCGGGCGTGGCCCACGAGGCCGGACGCCAGCATGTAGCTCGGCGTGTTTTCGACCATCATGCCCGAACTCACGATATAAAGGGCCTTTTCCTGCTGATCCTCCCCGGCCTTCAGCTTCCGGGGCAGCGGCTTGGTGTGGAGATCCTTCAAGATGTTTCGGTTGAACTGGATGTGCTTCGTCTTGCGGGCGATCTCGTCGAAGTAGTCCGAGAGGTCGACGCCGAGGCCCGAGGCGTAGATGGGGCACTCCACGATGCGGCCGAATTTTCGCGCGTCGTGGACGATGGTCAGAATTTCCTGCATCCGCCCGAGGGCGAAAACCGGCAGGAGGAAGGAGCCGCCACGCTGGATGGTATCGTTGATCGAGGTCACCAGGCGGGCGACCTCATTGCCGCGTTCCTTGCCGGCGGGACGCTCGGTGATCCCCCGGGTTGTCTCCATCACCAGCGTATCGAAGTGCCCGGCGGGAAATTTGGCGCCCGGCAGGGTGCGCTGCGCCTCGAAAAGCACGTCGCCGGTGAAGAAGATCTGCCGGTGTTTGTGGCGGATCTCGACGCCCGCGGCTCCCGCGACGTGACCGGCCGGATGAAAAATAATTTCGATTTCATCCTTGGCGCCACGAAAGTGTTTGGCGTGACCGAATGGAAGCCCATTGAGGCGCTTGCCGCAGCGGTCGATCTCGTCGTGCGTGAAGAGCGGATAGTCGGGAATGTTTTCCTCCTCCCGCTGCCGCATCATGACATTGGCCGAATTGTGCAGCATCCGCTCCACCAGCATGCGGCTCGACGTTGTCATGATCACCGGTGTGTTGGGGTGCTCCCGCATCACGACCGGCAGACTGCCGATGTGATCAAGATGGCAATGGGTGATAATGATCAGGTCGAGGGTCAGGCCGCGAAGCGGCTGCAGATCGGGGGTTGCGGCGCGGCCAATTTTTTTCGGATTAAGCCCGCAATCGATCAGCACATTCAAATCCCCGAACTGAATGAACAACGAGTTGGCGCCAATGCCGCCGGCGCGGTTCAGATCGATAAGCTTCATGAGCGGGTGACAAAGAACGAGAATATTGGGGAGAACGAGAACGAAGTTTTACGTGACGAATCGCGGTGAAATTTGCTGCGTCCGCCGGTCGCACCGGCGCCGAATCGCACGGTCAACCACCGGGAATCGTCAGCTCGAACGGTGGGAGGATCACGTGGATCTTGTTTCCCAGCTCGTCGAGGCCGTGAAAACTGCCCCGGGCGGTCGCATCGAGACCAGTCACATGGTAACTGCTGTAGGAAAACTGTTCGCCCGGGTCCAGATGCGGAGTTTCGCCCACGATCTTGTCGCCTTCGATCACCAACTGGGTGCCATCCGAGTGAAGCACGACCCATTTACGGCCGAGGAGGGTCACACTCCGATCGGAGCCATTGCGGATGGTGATGAAATAGACGAAGGCATGCGGCTTGTCCGGCGGCAGGCTCACTCCGCCGTGGTGGTGGCAGAGTTTGTCGAGACTGGCGGTGAGACCGGATAGTTGCAGGGAGCAGGACACGGGGGGAAAGAGACCCGGGAATGCGCGGGCGGCAAGTCCGGTGTGCAGAAGCACCGGGCCAGCCAAGGCCCGACGGCCGGGTTTCCCGGCCCCGCGCACGGCTTTGCGCTTGCTGCATACCGGGGTGATAAACAGAAATCGCGCCCATGGCCAAACTCGCCCTTCTTTCTGTTTCCGACAAAAGCGGCCTCGTGGAATTCGCGACGGCGCTCGTGCGCACCCACGGCTACACGCTGCTCTCCACCGGCGGCACGGCCAAATTGCTGGCGGAAAAGAGCCTGCCGGTGACGGAGGTCAGCCAGCACACCGGATTTCCCGAAATCATGGAGGGGCGGGTGAAGACCCTGCACCCAAAAATTCACGGTGGACTGCTGTGCCGCCGCGACAAGCCCGAGCATCTGGCGGAAGCGACCAAGAACGCCATCGAGTTGATCGATCTCGTGGTCGTGAATCTTTATCCTTTCGAACAAACCGTCGCGAAGCCCGGCGTGCATCTTGAGGAGGCGATCGAGAACATCGACATCGGCGGACCTTCGATGCTGCGGAGCGCCGCCAAAAACCACGAGAGCGTCACGGTGGTTTGCGATCCGGGCGACTACCCCGCGGTGATCGAGGCGCTCGCCGTGGAAGAAAGTGAGCCGGCCAAACTTGCCGGGCTGCGCCGCAAACTTGCCTTGAAGGTGTTTCAACGGACGGCGAGTTACGACGCG
This sequence comes from Opitutus sp., assembly GCA_009695065.1. The sequence continues at coordinate 49,659 of SIBR01000008.1, forward strand.
GCGATCGCGCGGTATCTGGAAGCCCAGGCCGCTGAGCCGGATCTCGCGACGCTGAGCGGATTTCCGCCGACCCTGGCGCTTTCGTGGAAGAAAGCCCAGGCGCTGCGCTACGGGGAGAATCCGCACCAGCAAGCGGCGCTTTACGGCACATTTCACGATCACTTCAAGCAACTGCAGGGCAAGGAGCTCTCGTATAATAATATTTTGGACATCACCGCGGCGACTTACCTGATCGGCGAGTTCGAGCGGCCAACCGTCGCAATTTTGAAGCACACGAATCCGTGCGGGGTCGGCAGCGCGGACACGCTGTTGGCGGCGTGGGAGAAAGCCTACGCAACGGACCGGCAGGCTCCCTTCGGTGGCATCATTGTTGTCAACCAGACCGTCGGACAGGACTTGGCCGAGCAGATCAAGGAGATCTTCACCGAGGTGATCATTGCGCCTCGTTTCACCGATGAGGCGCTGGCAATCTTTGCGAAGAAGAAGAACCTGCGCCTGATGATTGCCAGTGGAGGCATCGGCGCCGATGCGCTGCAGGAGATTCGCTCCGTGGTCGGTGGCGTCCTCGTGCAGGATCGCGATCGCACGTTGGGCAATGTCCGGGAGTTCAAGGTCGTGACCAAGCGGACGCCGACGGAGGACGAGTGGAAGGCGATGATGTTCGGGTGGAGGGTCGGCAAACATGTGAAATCGAATTCGATCGTTTATTGCCGCGGTGAGCAGACGCTGGGAGTTGGGGCGGGGCAGATGGCTCGCGTCGATAGTTCCCGGATCGCGGTGTGGAAGGCCGGCGAAGCCGGACTGGACCTGCGGGGCTCGGTCGTCGCCAGCGAGGCGCTATTCCCCTTTGCCGATGGATTGCTGGCCGCGGCGGACGCGGGCGCCACGGCGGCGATTCAACCCGGTGGAGCGATCCGCGATCCGGAGGTCATCGCCGCCGCCGATGCCCGCGGCATGGCGATGGTGTTTACCGGCAGCCGGCACTTCAAACATTGAGGCGATGGCGGGTGCTCGCATAGCCTTCCTGTAAGGTGCTGGCTATGAAACGTGGCTTTCAACTGTTCGCCGGTTTGACGGTGCTGGCGCTCGCCGGCTGCTAAACCAATTCCGTCACCGGCCGCAGATCGCTCGTCCTGCTCTCGCAAGGCGAAGAACTATCGCTCGGGCAGGAATCGTTCTCGGCCATCCAGAAGAAGGAGGAGGTGTCGGCCGATCTCCGATTCAAGGAACGGGTCGCACGGGTGGGTGGGCGGATCGCCCAAGCGGTCGGCGATCAGCTGCCGGATGCCAAGTGAGAGTTCGTGGTTTTCAACTCGCCCGAGGTTAACGCCTTCGCGCTGCCGGGTGGGAAGGTGGGTGTATATACGTGCCTTTTGCAGCTCGCGGAGAGCGACGCCGAACTGGCCACCGCGCTGGGACACGAAATCGGGCACGTCATCGCCCGGCACGGCGCGGAGCGAATGTCGAAAGCGATAATCCTGGCCGGCGTCGGCGAGCTGGCCGCTTCCACCGTCGAAAGCAAAACCGACCAGAACAAGCGCCAGCTGTTCGAACTCGCCTACGGTGGGCTGATCCCGGTGGGCCGCGTCCTGCCGCATTGGCGCGCCAAGGAAAGCGAAGCCGACCAAATGGGCGCGGTCTATGTGCAGCGCGGGCCGGCTACGACCCGCGCGCGGCTATCGCCTTTTGGCAGAAAATGGTGGCGCAAAAAAGGGGCCGCGGAAAACGCGGGCACGCCGACTGGAAGCTTGGGCGCGCTCTTTTCGACCCATCCCCACGATGAAAAGCGGATCGCGGATCTTTGGGCACTCATGCCCCGGGTAAGCCGATCTACGAACAGAACCGCGAACGCTTTCGGTAACGCGGTAAGGCGGACGAAGCGTCCGGGCGGGCAGGATTGCTCCGCGTGGTGTGGCGATCGGGAGTTTGAATACACCCGGCTTTCTCCCGCCGGCGGTTTTTCCTGTTGGCGGGAGCGATCGTTTTCGACCACCGTACGGGCATGTTCGATCATGTTGAAAAACTAAAAGAATTCATCCGCCAGCCCAGCGTCTCGACTGATTCGAAGTATCGTGACGGAATGAAAGGGGCTCAGGAATTTGTTGCAGGCCTCCTCGGTTCACTCGGTTTTTCGGTCGAGGTGGTCGAAACCGAGCGACATCCGCTAATTCTGGCGGAACGCGGCGGCAGCCCGGATTGGCCGCACGTGCTGATATACGGTCACTACGACGTGCAACCGGCCGACCCGTTGAACCTTTGGAAAACGCCGGCCTTCGAGCCAACCATTGTGGGGAATCGCATTTATGGTCGTGGCGCGGCGGATAACAAAGGTCCGCTCACCACGATCATTGCAGGCGTCGCGCAGCTGCTGGAGGAAAATCCCGGTGTGCCGCTACGGATCAGCTTTTTGGTGGAAGGGGAGGAAGAGATCGGGAGTCCGAGTTTCCCCAAATTCCTCGCTCGCTATGCCGACCGGCTAGGCAAGGCCGATTTTGTTTTCCTTTGCGACACCGCCCTGCCCAACGAGGACCAGGTCGTCCTCACGTGCGGGCTGCGGGGCCTGACGCTGTTCGACGTCCAGCTCACCGGCGCCAAGGGAGACCTGCATTCGGGACTGCATGGCGGCGTGCTGCGCAATCCCATCCAAGCCCTGGCGGAAATCTTGGCGACCCTGCATCTGCCGGATGGACGGGTGAACGTCCCGGGTTTTTACGACGCGGTTCTCGAGGTTGAGCCCTGGGAACGGGCGGAGCTCAAGAAGCTGGGCGCCGACGAGCAGTCGTATGCCAGCTTCCTCGGCATTGATTCATTCTACACGCCGCCGGGATTCTCGCCGTTCGAGGCCTCGCGATTCCAACCGACGCTGGAGTTCAATGGCATCGGCGGTGGCTATCACGGCGAGGGGACTAAGACCGTGATTCCCAGCAAGGCGTTCGCGAAAATCAGTTGCCGCCTCGTGCCCAATCAGGCGCCAGAGCAGATCAAAAAGCTGGTGATGGATGCGATTCGGGCCAGGACCCCGTCGGGGATAAAGTTGGAGTTTATCGATCACCACCACGCGGATCCCTACATCGTCGTTCCGCCGGATCGCTCGAACACACCCAAGGATCAGCCTGCGGTGCTGGGTCGGGCCTTCCGCGCCGCCGAAGGGGCCGTGTCCGAAGTGTGGGGACGCCCGCCGCTTTACCTGCGCGAGGGGGGGAGCGTTCCGATCATCGCAGCGATCAAACGCGTGACCGGGCTCGATTCCGTAATGCTTGGGCTGTTTCTGCCGGAGGACAATCTCCACGCGCCCAACGAAAGTTTTAACCTCGACGTGATGAAGAAGGGGATCGAAACCGTCCGGCGAATGCTCGCCCGTCTGGCGAACGAACACGGTTGAGCCGCGGAAAATAAAAAACGCCGCGGGGTTACCGCGGCGTTCTTGCTGAAAGATCCGAATCGGTCAGAGGGGGGCTCCGCCTAGCGCTTTGGCTTTGATGATCACCAAGTCGCTCCGGCGATCTTTGGCCGTGGCCGCATCGTCGGAATTCTTAGACGCTTCGAGACTGCCTTTCGAATTTGACTCAAGCCGGGTCGCGGGCACGCCCAACGATTGAAGGTATTTCTTCGCAGCGTTCGCGCGTCGATCGCCCAAGCCAAGATTGTATTCGGCGGTCCCGCGCCAGTCGCAATGACCTTCGAGGAGCAGACGGGTGCCGGGATTCTTGTCGAGGTAGTCTTTGGCGGCCTGAAGCTTGGCCCGTTCCGGCTGTTTTACGTCCGAACGGTCAAAATCGAAATACACGGGCTGCAGTAGGCCGCGAATCGTGTTGCCATTGTCGATGACGCCATCGGGCAGACGGGCCTGCAAATCCGTTCCCGGTGCGAGATCGACCGGCGCGGGGGCCAGGATATCACGTCCGCCCGTCTGCGGTCCGAGCACAGTGGCGGAGGGATCCGGCCGGGGCGGCTTTTTGCTGCAGCCACCAAGGAGGCACGCGGCAGTGGCAACGAGGGCACAAATTTTCTTCGAAACAAGGTTCATGAGAAGGAGAAGGGGACGAGAAGACGAGAAAGAGCTATTGGGCAAACGCGCGCGGGCCGGCAAGGCTTTTACACCGTCTTTTTTAGTTCAATCAAGCCGACTTCCAACGCGTACCGCGTCAGACTCGCCAAGTCATGCAGGTTCAATTTGCGCTTCAAGCTTGTCCGGTGATTATCGACGGTTTTGACGCTGATACCGAGCTTAGCCGCGATTTCCTTGGTGCTGTGGCTCTCGGCCACCAACTGCAAAATTTCGCGTTCGCGATCCGTCAGAAAATCAGGGATATTGCTCGACGCGGGATTCGCCACGACATTGCGCAAAAGCGCGGCCACGGCCGGGCCAAAGTAAGTGCCGCCGTTGGCTACGGTCTCCAGACCCTTCTTGAACTCGAACAGCCCCACCGTCTTTTCAACAAATCCGTGGGCGCCGGCCTCCAGCATCTCGCGAACAAGCACGGGGTTCTCGTGGCCGGAAAATACCAGAACTCTCATCTGGGCGGCTTTTTGCTGACGCGGCGCAAGATATCGACGCCGTTCAAACCTGGAAGCTTGGCGTCCAATACGCACACGTCGGGATTGGTTTCGAGGCAAAGGGTTATCGCACTCTGGCCATTCCCCGCCTCGCCAACGACCTGGTAATTGGCGTCCAGTCGCAGGATCTCGACCAACATTTCGCGGATGGCGGTTTGGTCTTCGATGATGCAAAGGCGTTTCATAGGACCGCGGCCACGGCTGTCCAGTTATGAGTAGTTCATCTCCAACTGGTTAGGAGTAGCAAGGTGACTGTCGCTTGTATGAATATTCATAAGAATTTAACACTGACCACTTGCAGAATCTCCCGGAGCGACTGCAGCAGGTTTTTGCGCTGCCTGGCGATCGCGACCAAGAGAAAGGCGGACAGGGCGGCCCAGAGCTGAACCCGCACCCCGTTCGGCGAGGTGCTGAAAAATCCGCGCAGTCGCAGGTGCTGTTTGAGCCAACGAAAGAAAAGTTCGATGGCCCAGCGGCGGCGATAGATCAGCGCGATGATCAGGGCATCGAGTGCGAATTGATTGGTGAGGAAAACCAGCGCCTGCCCGGTTTCGGGATCGAGATAGCGGATCCGCCGCAGCGGCTCGGGATAAGACGCACGGCCCTTGGTCGAGTTGAGTCGAATGGTTTGATCGCAGCGCAGGCCGGCCGTCTCGTTCACGGGACGCGAGGCCATGACATAGAAGGAGGTGTTGGTCTTGAGCCTGGTGACGAAGCACGCCCCCGCCGCATGCAACCGGTGCAATCGCGCGAAATCGAGATAGCCTCGGTCGATGACATAGTAGCTTCCCGGAGTTACCGGGATCTCGTCGAGCGACGCGATTTCGTGCCGATTGCCCTCGTAGATGCTAGCGAAAGCCGGAATGCCGGCGCGCAAATCGAGCAGCACGTTGAGCTTCACGGAAGCCAGCGTCTGCTTACACCTTGCCCACGGGAACAGCGCCATGCTCAGTTCGATGACGGTCGCATCCAAGGCGAACAGGTCCGCCTCCAATCCCAGTGCGGGCGGTGTCTCGGCATAGAGTCGTTGCGCCCGGCGCATCAGCCACCGCTGCCACGTCGGCAAAAACCCGCCAATCCCGATGCTCGTTCGCGTACGCCAGATTCGTGCGGGTCACGCGACCACGGATGCCCATCCGGTAGGCGAGCGCAGAGCGTGTTCGCAAGCAGGCTTCGATCCCGCGCAAGCTCTCGCGATACGTCAACTGACCGAAGACCATCGCGGCAAAATGATCGTAGGCGCTCAACGCTCGCGACGCCCGGGGCATCGGAAATCGGGCCGCCGCCCGCGACAGCTCGTTGGCATCCAGTCCGGCAAGAATCTGAGCGAAGACCGTCGGAGAGAGGTTCATCTCCGGGCCAGAATGGTCCGGATCTCGGGTTTTGAAACCAAGTCGAAGACATCCCAATCGGTGCGTTACTCATCTCCTGAACGTTGCTTACAAAATCAAATCAAGCCCTTAACTGGACAGCCGTGATCCGGGGATAATCATATTTGGGTGGTGGGTCGACTGGGATTCGAACCCAGAACCAACGACTTAAAAGGACGCTGCTCTACCATTGAGCTATCGACCCCCGTTCCCAAAAGGGGGTGAAAATGGGTTTTTGCATCGCAGGTTTGCAAGGAATTTCTCCCCCGGCCAAGATGCGGCGCATTGACCGCGATGAAATGGCGTCCTATGCAGCCAGTTCCATCTAAGATCTTGGGAACAATTCAAAAATATACCCATCAAAGCGAGGCAGAACGTATGACTGCCAAAGCTCAAGAAGTTGTCCTTGATCGGCTCTTGGTCGATCGTTTCAAGAGCGGCGATCAGGCAGCGTTTAACGAAATGGTCACCCGTTATTGGGACCGGATTTACTCCATGGTGCATCAGTTGCTGCGCAACCAGCAGGATGCAGAGGAGGTGACTCAGGATGCCTTTATCCGCGCTCATCGCGGGCTCGCAAATTTCCGCGGCGAGTCTGCGTTTTCGACCTGGCTCTATCAGATCGCCACCAACCTGGCGCGGAACCGCTACTGGTATTGGTGGCGACGCAAACGCGACAAGACCGTTTCCTTCGACGCCCCCGTGAGTGGCGACAACGACATGACACTGGCGGACGTGATTCCCGCCGAAGTCGAATCGCCGGACGATATTACCGTGACCCAGGAGTTCGTCACTCGGATTGGAAAAGGAATGGAACGCCTCAGCTCAAAACACCGCGAGATTCTCGTCTTGCGCAACATAAAGAACCTGTCCTACGAAGAAATCGCCGCAATTCTGGGCATATCCGTGGGAACCGTAAAAAGCCGAATTGCCCGCGCCCGCGAGAGCCTGCGCAGCAAACTCGGCGAGGACTTCAAATGAAAGATTCGGAGTTTATCGAACTGCTCAATCTCTATCTCGACCACGAGATTTCCGCCGCGGATGCAACGCGGCTCGAAGCCGAGGTATCAGGCAATCCGGCGCGGCGCCGCATTTATCAGGAGTATTGCCGCATACAAAAGGGCTGCAAAGTTCTCGCACTGGACTCGACGAGCGAGTCCGGTGGAGTCGAAGACCGTAAGCTTGTAGCGTTCGGTCCCGTGCGTACGTCGACATCGCGCCGCGGGGTATTTTATGCCGCGAGTGCGCTCGCCGCTGCGGCGGCTTGTTTCAGCCTGATCTTCGGCAGCCGAAGTCGCGTAGAGCCGGCCTCATCCGCGCCGACGATCGCGGTCCGTGGCACGCCGGCTCTGCAAATCGCAATCAGTCCCGATCGCGCAGACCAACCAGCGATCGCCCGGATGGCCACGATGCCGAAGCCCCGTGATGGCCTCCAGGCTACTCTCGCGAATCATCTTTCGCTGCGAGGCAAGGCCACCGGAACGGTGGAGTCCTCGTTTGTCGCGGGAGACAACAGCGCGGCTCAATTCGACTGGATGCGAACGTTGAATCTTCCGCCGGTTCAGCGCGTGTCCGCGGAGCAGCTTCGGTTCGAGGCTCATTCGACGCCACAACCGGAGAATCGCACCTATAGCAGCGGCCAGCCTTTGCAGGATAGCGTGGAGATGTCCGCCTTTCGATTTCAGCGCTGAAAAGCGGGGCCGCAACTATTCGGCCGGCGAAACGGGGAGCCGTCGGGTGAGGAGCTGCGAACTCAACCCCGGCAGTCTTTCGGAAAACTCATCGCTCTCTCCGGCTTGGCGCAAGGCGCGTTGCACCATTCCCATTTTGGCGTCTAGGTTGTCGATCATGGATACGAAGACGGCCTCGGGGCTCGCGGCATAGACGGCCGCGCCCCATTCGGGCTCGCCTTGATGGGAGAGGATGATGTGCTCGAGGCGTTCCAGTCGTTCGGTGTCGAGCCGGCCCCGAATCGCGGCCTTCCGGGCCAGTTGGTAGCCGAGAACGACGTGTCCTTGAAGGATACCCCGCCGGCTGCGCTTGGTGGCGAGCGTGCCTTCGTATTCGATCGCCTTGCCCGTGTCGTGGAGCAGCACCCCGGCCATGGCGAGATCCGCATCCACTTCGGGATAGAGCGGAAGCAATGCCTTGCAGGCGCGGGCCATGTGCAAGGTATGCTCAAGCAAGCCGTGGCGATAGGCGTGGTGCATAGCGACAGCCGCCGGCGACCAACGAAACGTCTCACCAATTTCGTCGAAGACACCACGAACCGTCGCACGCAGTTCCACGTGGGCGATGGCGTCGATGAACGCATTGAATTCCATCCACATGCCGGCGGCGTCCTCGGGCGCCGTCTCGACCAGGTTATCGAGCAAGCCGGGTGAGCCGAGCTCGGCTTCCGCCAGGGCGACTGCCTTTGCGAGACGGGGTGAGAGACGCCCCTGATAGAATTCGACCTTACCCTCAATCCGCACCACCGCGCCTTCGCCGGCAGCCTTCAACGGCTCGAAGACCGGGCTGTCGTTGAAGACGGTGCAATTGAACGACCCCGTTCGATCACCGAATTCGAGGCTGAAAAAGGAGTTGCCGTTCGAAGCGGTCTTGGCCGCCAGCTTTTTTATGACCAGCAGGCTGGCGAACGGACGGCCGTTGGCGCTGGCGTCCAACGCCTTGAGGTCGCGGACAATGAGAAGAGTTTCTTCAGCCATGCGATTTGACGAGCTGTGTATACGGTTTGAAGAACGGGTGGGTTACGTCGTGCAAAAGCGAATAAAAAACTGTCTCCGTCGGCAGGATATGCGCACCCGAGCGGGCCAGCGCAGCAAGGCAGACCTGGGCATCGTCGGTCCGGCGCGCTCCCACGGCGTCGCTCAAAATCGTCACTTGCAACCCCGCGGCAATCGCGGCAATCGCAGTTTGATAAACACAAACCGGCGTTTCAATTCCGCAAATCAACAGGTGTTCGGCCCGATGACGCCCCGTGATCGCTTCACGGATCTCGGAATTCGCGAGGGCGGAGAAGCTCTTCTTGCCGAGCGCGGGCGCGTGCGGAGCGAGCGCGGTCAGTTCAGCGGCTGTCGCACCCAGCTTATCGGGCACCTGTTCGGTGAAAATAATCGGCAAACCGAGGCCGCGTGTCGCGGCAATGGCCAACGTGCAACGCCGCTGTACCCGGACACCGTCCGCCACGATCCGGATAAACATCGGCTGCATGTCGATGCAGACAAGCATGGCCCCACCGATGGTGATCGGCTCTTCGGGCGCCGGCGCCAGGGAGGGCGAATACACCGGCTGCGGTGGCGAGGGATTGCTCATGGCCAGTAACGTTGCCGCGCTTTGACTTGGAGAAAACGTTTTTCGGGCAGTTCGAAAGCGGTGAGGAAACCACCCTGGGCGCAACCAGTATCGATGCCGAGCGACCACTTGAGTTTGTAGACTTCGGGTCTCGGCGTGTGGCCATAAACGACGAACGGTGGACCGCTCCAGAGGTCGGCCCAAGGTGGAGCGTCCGGCTGGTCGGCGCGCCGCCCGGGCCGGCCATCGCGATCGATCACCTGAATGCGAGTCACGATTTCGGCCGGTTGCCTTTGCCAAGCCTCGGTCGGTAAAAAACCGCCGTGGACAAAGACCGTGTTGAGTTCCGGTTCTTCGAACGTCAGCGGCATGGCCTCCAAGAAGGTCCAGTCTTCGGGCCGAAGCTTTTGAAAGGTCTCAAGGTCGGTCTCCTTGACGTATTTTCTTTCGCCCGACCGCCGGTATTTCAACAGGCGCAACTCGTGGTTGCCGAGAAGCGCGATCGCCCGGTGGGCGCGGGCGAGCTCGAGCACCTTGCCGCTGTCCGGGCCACGATTGACGAGATCGCCGAGCAGAATCAGGCGGTCGTCTGCGGTCAGCGCGAGCCGGGCGAGCAGCTCGGCGAATTCGAGATGGCAACCGTGAATGTCGCCGATGGCGATAAGTCTCCCGTTCATGCGACGGGAAAGTGCTAGCGTCCGCGGAGTACGGGAGTAAACAAGAAAGCCTATGGAGATGCACCTGCAACCGCTCGCCAACACCTGTTGTGTTTCCGGTGCGGCCTTTGCCGACGGCGAACGCGTCGCAAGTTACCTCGTCCGCACCGCCTCGCTCGAAATCGTGCGCTGCGACGTGCTGGAGACGCACGCGGCGGGGTTTTCGCCGGAGGGCTTTGTGGCTTGCCGCTGGGTCCATGGCTTCAAGCCGCGGAGCGCCGGGGAGAATCCGGATCGCACGTTGAAGCTCACGGCCGAGAATCTTTTTTTCGCGCTGGCCGATCCGACAACGGAGCCGTCCGTCGAAAACACCCGTTTGGTGCAATTTCTCGCCTTGATGCTGGAGCGAAAAAAAATCCTGCGCCCCAAGGGCCGCAGCACCGATGGAGAACGCAACCTTTTTGAGCACGCGAAAACCCACCAGATGTTCGAGGTGCCGGCGGGCGACTTGAATCCGGAGTTTTTCATCGCGGTGCAGGAGCAGTTAAGCGTGCTCGTCGGGGCACCGAAGCCGAAAGCCGCCCCGGTGGCACCCTTGCCGGTGCCCCTCGCGTAACCGTAACGCCGGCGACGAAAACACGGAAGTGGAGGAGAGTGCACTTGAAAAGTCGCACCGCGTCGTAGCGCCGGCCGCCCGATCAGCCGCCAGCTGACATTCTCCAGATAGGGTAACAGTCGCGCTAGCGTCGTGTCCGCCAGACCGGAGTAGGCCTCCGCATAGTCCGGCGCCACCTTGATAGCCTCCTCTTAGGTGGCCTGCGACTCCGTCAACGCCTCGTCGCTGCGCTTCAGCCATAGATACCGGCCCTTCTGCACCAGGCCGTAGGCCACCGGATCGACCGTGCGGGTGGCGCGCGCCGCCGACCCGAGTTTGAGCTGCAGCTTCTTCCCGCGCCCGCAAAACGCCTCACCGGCCTCACCACCGGCGAGCCGGGTCCATTGCACTGTCTTGAACTCCGCCGGCACGAGTGCATCCGCGTCGCGGGTCGTATCGATCACCACGGGTAAAAGAAAAGGCGTGCCGTCCGCCATCGCATGCGTGCGCTGGGCCGCGAGCTTCCATGCGATGCGGAAATACCCTTCCCGCCGCGCCTGCGTCGCCGCGGACACCACGGGCACGAACAACGCGCACGAGGCGATCTGCCCGCGTATCTTCGCATCCCACGCATCGCCGCCGACGAGTTCGCTCTGGTCGAACCATACCTCGACGCCGGCGGCGCGCAACGCGTCGTAAATGCGCTTCGCCGCCACCGCGTCTTGGGCCGCGTAGCTCAGGAAAACGGCACGATTGGCAGAAGCTGGCGGCCGTCCGACATGTGTCAGTGGGTCGCAAACAAGTGCCGTGCCGGCTACGGCCTAACGAGGCAAAAGCAAGAATACCCCAGATGCCCTTAGTCGGCGGCGGAGGTGAATCTTCTGTTTCCAAAGCCAAGGATTGGGGAACGCCGGTTAACGCCCGGCCGGTAGTTTTTCGAGGTGCCGTAACCGATGGCCAAAGGCGAGAAGAGGTAACTTGTGGCCCTCATCAGAAAACGGCATGGAGAATCCGGCGTTTATCTGTCTTCTGAGGATTCTTCATGGCCGAGATTTTCCCGATTGCCCTTTTGCGCACGCCGTTCGCCGAAAAATTCGGTGTCCCGCGTCAGAGCGGGCTCGTGCCGGAAGCGGAGGGCCGGGTGGAATTTCTCCCCGAGTTCTTCGCGCCTGAGTTTACCCGGGGATTGGAGGCGTTTTCGCACCTCTGGCTAATCACGGGATTTCACAAGAATCCCGCCTGGTCCGGCAGTGCCACGGTTCGACCGCCGCGGCTCGGGGGCAACAAACGCGTGGGCGTCTTCGCGTCGCGGGCGCCCCACCGTCCCAATGGTCTCGGCTTGTCCCTCGTGCGGTTGCTCGGTTGCGAACCGGGCTTGGTGCGCGTGGCGGGAATCGATGCGGTGGATGGCACGCCGGTTTACGATCTCAAGCCCTACCTTCCGTGGTGCGAAGCGCAGCCTGACGCGCGCGCCGACTGGGCCCAACTTGCTCCCTTCGCCTGTGCGCCCGAGGCGATCGTGATTCCGGTGGCATTCGCCGAAAAGCTCGGCGACGTCACCACCGCGCTGGTGCGCCAGATTCTCCGGCTCGATCTTCAGCCGGCGTATCACGATGAAACGAATCGCACCTACGGAATGACCATCTCCGGCTGGAACATCCGGTGGCGGGCCGGCCCGGACGAAACGCTGGAAGTCTGCGCCGTCGACCGGGTGTAGGCCGCGGGGAGCACCGGGCATTTTGTGATTGCGGTGGTCAACGAGTGGCTCCGACTTTCCCTCGTTCGGCTCCGTGCGACCGAGCCTTACCCCTCTTCCGGTCTCTGACGAACAACCCATGAAATTCCTGCTATTTCTGATCGGTGCGACGATCGCTGCCGCCCAGCCCCGCTACGACATCCTGCTCAAGGGCGGCCATGTCATTGACGCCAAGAACGGGATTAACGAAGTCCGCGACGTCGCCATCGCCGGCAATCGCATCGCCGCTGTGGCGGCCGACATTCCCGCGGCGCAGGCCCGCCTCGTCGTCGATGTGTCGTCCCTGTATGTGACACCGGGACTCGTCGACATGCATGTGCACGTGTTCGCGGGCACAATGGGACGGGACTTTGTCGGCGAGCGCTCCATCCGGCCCGACGGATTCACCTTTCGCTCGGGCGTGACGACGGTGGTGGACGCCGGGAGCTCGGGCTGGCGCAATTTCACAGAGTTCAAAGCGCAGATCATCGATCGTTCGCAGACGCGGGTGCTGGCGATGCTGAACATCGTGGGGCACGGCATGGGTGGCCGCAGCGACGTGGAGCAGAATACGGGCGACATGGAGCCGGAACGGACTGCCGAGGTCGCACGCCAGTTCAAGGATATCATTGTCGGGGTGAAGACCGCGCACTTCGCCGGACGCGAGTGGACGGCGGTGGATCGCGCCGTCGAGGCAGGAAGACTAGCGGGCGTCCCGGTGATGATCGATTTCGGCACCTTTCACCCGGAACGCCCCTATCAGGAACTGGTGCTGAAGAAGCTTCGGCCCGGCGACATCTCGACGCACACTTTCCTGCGTTCATCGCCGATGCTGGACGAGAATCGCCGCCTGCGGCCGTTTTTGCTGGAGGCGCAGAAGCGGGGAGTCCGCTTCGACGTCGGCCATGGCAGCGGCAGCTTCTCGTTTCCCCAGGCGGTGCCGGCGATGCAGCAGGGTTTCCTGCCGGACACGATTTCCACCGATCTTCACGTCTCCAGCATGAACGTCGGAATGAAGGACATGCTGAATGTGATGTCGAAGTTTCTTGCGATCGGCATGGCGCTGGACGCGGTGGTGGCCCGCGCGACGTGGGCTCCCGCGCAGGTGGTGCATCACGAAGAGTTGGGCCATCTCTCGCCGGGTGCGGTGGCGGACGTGACCGTCCTGCGGTTGCAGAAGGGCGACTTTGGTTTTGTGGATTCCGGCGGTCTCCGGATGCGGGGAACATCCAAGCTGGTCGGCGAACTCACGATTCGCGACGGGAAGGTGGTCTGGGACTTGAACGGCATCACCCGCCCGGCTTGGGATGCGGCTGCCAGCCGCCGGCCATAGTCGAGCCGGCCGGTCGGGTGAAGAGGAGCGAAGGCCCGGGATCGCCGGGCGTTACTTTACCATCATCAACTCTTGGGGACTCCAGGCGTCGGAATGGCCGGCGGTCGCGGCCCGGGCGGCTTGCACCTGCGCGGGAGTTACAGGCGAGGCGGAGTGGCCCCACTCGCGGCGTACGTAGGTCAGCACCGAGGCGATTTGACCGTCGTCGAAAATGCCGAACGCTGGCATGTCGCCGGTATGCATGCGCCCGGCGACGGAGATGGGGCCGCGCACGCCCTTGAGGACGATGCGGATCGCCCGCTCCGGCACGCCGAGCACCCATTCGGAATCGAGCAGCGGAGGAGCGAGGCCGTCGAGGCCGCGGCCGTCGATCTGGTGGCAGGCGGCGCAAACGGTGGTGAAGAGCGCCTTGCCGGCGTCGAACCGGGCTTGTTCCTCCGCCGTGAGGGGCTTGACGGCGGCGGTGGCAGGGACGCCGGCTTTGCCCGGCCAAAGCACGATGGCATTCAGCTTGGCGATGCGGGCTTTCTGGGCGGGATCCTTTTCGAGTTCCGCCCAGCCCGCGGGCTCGGTTAAAAATTGCAGCGGACGACGGGTGGTGGTGGCGGCGAGGACGAAGCCGTCGAGCAACGCCTGGCGGCGCTTGCCGGCGGCGGGGGCGGCGGCGAGTGCGGTGACGCGTTCGATCGCCGACAGATCCCGCGAGGTGAAAATGGCGCGGGCGAGGCCGGAGAAGATCCCGGCGCCCGGCGCGTCCTCCCCGGTCCAGGCGGAACTCCTGGCGAGCCTTTCCAGCAACCGGAGTTCCCGATGGGCCAGTCCACTGAGGAACGCATCGTGGAGAAAAGTGTTCTTCGGGTTGGTGCGCACCAGCCCGGCAACAACCAGATCGATTTCAGGATCAGCCGCCCCGCCGAGGGAGAGCACGGCCTGGAGTTGCACTTCCGGCGCCGGCGCCTCCGCCGCCATCAGCATGCGTTCGGTGAATTCGGCCCGGCCATCCCCCTTCAAAAAGCGTTCGCCGAGCCGGAGGGCCGCGGCGCGAACGAGCGGGCTTTGATGATCGAGGGCCGTAAAAACCGTCGCGCGGTCAAGCGCATTCATTCCCTCCAGGGTCCACAGGGCATGCACACGGCCCATCGGCTGGCGGCCGGTGAGGGCAACCTGGCGGATGGCGGGCACGACGGTGCTGTCCTGTCGTTCGACCAGGAGGCGTTGGGCGGTCTCGCGCCACCAGGCATTCGGGTGGGACAGACGTTCGACCCACTGGGCGGTTGTGAGCGGTGCAAGCTGAGTGGCGCGTGGCGCCGGGCGATTCGCCGGCACGATCCGATAGATCCGGCCAAAATGCACTCCCTTGTCCAGCGCGCGCTGCTCGCTTTGATTGCGCAGGTAGCTCGTCAGCGAAATGCGGTGCTGCAACACGCCCCGGTAAAGGTCGACGACGTAGAGTGCGCCGTCGGGTCCGGTCGAAAAACCCACGGGTCGAAACCGCTCGTCGGTCGAGGCGATGAACTCCGCCTTGTCGTAGGCGTTGCGGCCCAGGAGCGTGCCGTTTTCCGCCGTGAGTACGGAACGGCGGACAAAATTGGCCGAGGGCTCCGCGGCGAAGACGTTGCCGTAAAATTCCGGCATGAGATCGCCCCGATAAATCCACGTCGAATTTACGGCGGTGAACTCCTTGAGTTTGCCGTCGCGCAGCATTTCGGGGCGGTAGCCGCGGTTGATGCCCGGGTTGACGCGGGCCGGCCAGACGAACTGGTTCTCGGCTGCGTTGACGTTTGTGCCGGCGAGGCGGGTGAGGTTGGGATTTCGCTGCAGGTAGTCGGAGTGGATGATATCGACGCGCAGGTAGTCGCTGTTGGAGCAGTGGTAGAGACGGCCGAAGTCATCCTGACCGAGCCCCCATTGGCCCCGAAACAGCGTGGGGCCGGTTTCCCAGTTACCCTTCACGTAGCGGAATTTCTTGTTGTAGGCCGTGCTGTAGATCCAGTTATCGAAGGCCCAGGTGAGGTTGTTGGGCGCGCGCTCGGGGTTCGCGAGATGCGGTCGCTTGGGGTCGGTCTTCACCCCGTAGTCCGTGGCGACCGGGATCTTTTGGTCGGCCTTACCGTCGCCGTCGGTGTCGCGCCAGAAATTGAGTTCGGGTGGGGCGCCGATGAGGGCACCGTCGCCGATGAGCGCGATCGCGCGCGGCAGGATGAGATTGTCCACGAACACGGTGGATTCGTCGTAGCGGCCGTCGCCGTCGCGGTCGCGCAGCACCACCACGCGGCCGACCGGCAGGTCCTCGCCGTTGCCGTCGAGGTCGGGCATGTAGCCGCGCATCTCCACGACCCACATGCGACCATCGGGACCGAACGCGATCGCCACCGGTTCCTGCACGAGGGGATCGGCGGCGGCGATCTCCAGCTTGTAGCCAGGCGCGACCTCGAACGACTTCAAGGCCTCGTCCGGCGTCAAGGCGGGGGCCGGTGGAATCAGCTCCGCGGGCACGAGGGCTTTTTGAATCTGGCCTTTCTTGTCCGCTTCGTCGCCGATCTGGCCCACCGTGTTGGAGACGAGGCTGAGCGCCGAGAGGACAAGCGAGAGGAAGGGCGCGGTTTTCATTGGAGAAATGGACATGATTTAGTGGGGTCGGGGGAGGGACGAAGGAATTTTCGGCGGGGATTATTCCCGGGCCACGCCGTTGTTCCAATAGTGGTAGAGTTCCGCGGCAGCCGGGATCTCGCGCTGGCGCACGACCCGGAATCCGATCCACGGCGCGCTGGTGTGATACCAGATGCTCTTGGGCAGTTGGGGGTCGAGATCCTTCCAGTCCGGGCTCGAGGCGAGCCGGGCCGCGCTGCGCAGGCGGTCGGCGCTGTCCTCCCAGGTGCCGCCGCGGGCGACGTGCGGATAGGGCGTCTTCGAGCGCACCCACGAAGCCGGGGCGGGATCGCCTTTGAGCTGGGCGTAGGCATCGGCCAGATATTGATCGAGGGTCCATTCCGCCACGTTGCCGTGCATGTCGTGCAGGCCCCAGGGATTGGGCTTCCTTCCGCCGACGGTGGCGTACTTGTCCGAGTCGAAAACGGCGTACTCCGCCAGGCGCGCCGGGTCGTCACCAAACGAGTAAGCGGTGGTCGTGCCGGCGCGGGCGGCGTATTCCCACTCGGCCTCCGTGGGCAGCCGGTAAAAATGTCCGGTTTTCGCGCTGAGCCACTCGCAGTATTTGTTCGCGGCGTGGTGGGTCATGCTGATCGCGGGAAACCCCTCGCGACCCATGCCAAAGCTCATTTCCACGTAAGGCTTGGTCGGATGCGAGACATCGGACGACACGGCATTCCACGTTACGTAGGGCTTATCCTTCGCGAACATGAAAATTTCGTACTCGTTCCACGTGACCTCGCATTTCGCCATCCAGAAGGCGTCTCCCTTGATTTTCTTTTGCGGACCCTCGTCTTCGCTGCGCTTGGCCTCGCCGGCCGGACTGCCGATCGTAAACACGCCCGCGGGGATCGGGATCATGGCAAACGACACGTCGTTGCCCGGCAGCGTCTCCTTGTAAGGTTGGAAGGCCTGGGCGGCCTTGGCTTCCTCCTTGAGGATGCGTTCGCGAATCTGTTCCACAATGGCCACCTCGTCGGCATTGACCGGCGCCTGGGCCCGCACCGGGGCGGCGGGAAAAATCGCAGTCGCGGCTGCGAGAAGAAGGGCGGCGGTAGCCGTGGGGAACCAGCGCATGATGAAGTTAAAGGGGAAAGCTGACACCGGGCGGGTTGGTGCCGAAGGAGCGGCGTTGCACCGCCCCGTTACGATTGCGGGTTTGCACGAGGATGCGAACCGGTTCGTTGAGTTTTTCGATCATCGGTTTCACGGCCGCTGGGGACAATACGCTGCAGGCGGTGGCCAGACCGTCGCTCAGGGTTGCATGACGGGCCACCACGGTGACTGCGACCGGCCTCGTCAGACCGAGTCCGGTCGCCGGGTCGACAATGTGGGAATAACGCACACCGCCGAGTTCGAGAAATTGCTCAGCGTCCCCTGAAGTGGAAATGCCGGCGTTGGCGGCCGTAACCAGGATGGACCCGGCTGGGTCTGAGCCGAAAGGCACGAGTTGCACTTTCCAGCCGTCCGATTCGGGGGGCGGTTCGCCGAGGGCGATGTCGCCACTGGCCTCCACCATCGCCCGCCGAAAACCGTGTCTGGCCAGCACGGTGAGGGCGGCGTCGGCGGCGTAGCCTTTGGCAATGCCGCCGAGATCGAGTTGCATGCCGGCAGCTAGCAACGTGACGGTCTGGCCCTCCAGATCTAACCGGAGTTTCCGGTAACCCGAGGCAAGGAGCGCGGCATTTCGGGACTCCTCGGAGGGTAGCTTTTTCTGGCGTCGAGCTTCGCGCCACAAGCGAATGACCGGACCGAGGGTGACGTCGAAGGCGCCGCCGCTCTTTTCTGCGAGTTTCTGGCTCCGTTGCAGAATCTCACAGAGTTCCTTGCTGACCGGAACGGGTGTGCCGGCGGGTTGGCGGCAGAGACGCATCAATTCACTGTCAGGGTCGTAATCCGACATGATGCGGTTCAGCGCGGCGATCCGGGCAAAGCCGGCCTTGGCGGCGGATTTGGCCGCGGTGACCTCGGGTGCGTAAACCACGATGCGGAAAAGCGTCCCCATGTGGGGCTCGACGAATTCCCAGCGTGAGGAAGCGGGTGTCGCTCCCGTCGGTTCCGCCGCGGCGGCCCGCGGCGGGCTGAACGCAACCCATGCCAAACCCAGGAGGGCGGTCAGTTGTGCGGAACGGAATCTCGCCATGCGCCGCAGTCGCACCGATCAGCAGGCGATGACGTCGTCGAGTTTTCCCGAAAGATGGCTGAGCCAGGCGGCGTCGGTCATTCCGGGCGGGCGGTATTGCTCGGTGATGAGCCAGCCCGAGTAATTGACCTCGTCGAGTGCGGTCATGATCGCGGGCCAGTCGCTGTCGCCTTGGAAAAGATCGACCTCGAAACCCCGGCGCAGACCCTTTTCGTCCCGCACCTTCCGGCTGAATTCCTTCACGTGGATCTTGACGATGCGCGATCCGAGAGTTCGCACCCACTGTTCGGGCCAGCCGGTATTGACGACATTACCCGCATCAAAATGCCAGCGCACGAAGGGGCTCTTGAACGAGTCGACGTACTGAACGGCCTCCAGCGGACTCAGGAGGAACTGATTCCAGACGTTCTCGATCGCGATGACCACGCCGAGAGATTCGGCGAGCGGGATCGCCTTCTTGATTTCGATGACGGAGCGTTCGTAGGCCTGCGCGTAGGAAACGTCCTTGGTCACCACGGCGGGAACGAGCAGGACCGAACTTGCCCCGTAGGCCTTGGCGTCACGGAGAGCCTGTTTGAGGCCCTCGAGTCCGGTTTCGCGGACCGCGGGATTGGGGTCGGTCAAAGGACGGGCCCAGTGCGTCGCGGCCACCACGCTCGGAATGGCGAGTCCGGTGGCATCGCGAGCGGCAAGCACCTCCTTTTGATCCATCGCACTGGAGACTTCGACACCGGCAAACCCGGCGTCGCGCAGCAGCTGAAACTTGCCCAGCAGGCTGACGTTTTTGGCCGGATCGGTGCGAAGCGTGCCGAGCATGAAGCCCTTCTTCAGCGCGCTGCGACGGGCTTTGTTGCCCCCGGCTTTTGCGGAGGTTTTCGCGTCCGTCGCGCCGACGGCAAACGGAGCGAGCAAGGCCGAGGCCGCCGAAGCGGTGAGGAATGCGCGGCGGTTCATTACTTAGACGAATTTCGTCAAACCCGGAACGGCCCGCGCCGGCACGGACAGAGCCATGTTCCAGTCGAACTTTTCCGGCACGAGTGAATCCTTCGAATTCATCGCCTGGTCCCACGTGACGGCCTGACCAGTGTAGGCGGCCATGCGGCCCATGATCGCCATCAAAGTGCTGTGGGCCATCCACACGCCGTCGTTGATGGGATTGCCGGCCCGGATCGAGGCGAACAGTTCGTTGTGTTCGACCTGGTACATCGAGCTTCCGCCTTTGCCGGTGTATCTCCAGGTCTTCGCCCCGGTGATGTGCGCGGAGGGCCCGCGGCCCCATGAGAAAATGCCCTTGGTGCCGACGACGTGGTCGGAGACCTCGTTGTAGGCGCCATCCACCTGGCGGCAGCCCAGCACCGCGCGCACGCCGCTGGCGTACTCGTAGGTGATACTGAAGTGATCATAGGTGTTGCCGTAAGCCGCCACGTCGCGCCCTCCGGTGCCGATGACCTGTGCGGGCATTTCGTCCTGCATGTACCAAGCGATCTTGTTCACGTTGTGCACCGCCTGCTCGACCAGATGGTCACCACTGAGCCAGGTGAAATTGTACCAATTCCGCATCTGCCATTGGAGATCGGTCCAGCCCGGTTCGCGGGTGCCGGGGAATTTGGTGGTCAGGCTGTTGGTATGATAACTGGCATTGATCGCGCGGATGTCGCCGATGGCACCCTCGCGGATCTGGGCGACGCTGGCGCGCATCATGTCGTCATAGCGCCAGCAAAAGCCCGAGCCGAGGGCGAGGTTCTTGCGCTTGGCCTCGGCCGCAATGGCGAGGACGGCACGGACACCGGGGGCGTCCACCGCCATGGGCTTTTCACAGAAGACGTGTTTGTCGGCTGCGATCGCCGCCTGAAGATGGACGGGACGAAAACCGGGAGGGGTGCAGAGCAGCACGACGTCGACGCCGCTATCGATGACCTTCTGGTAGGCATCGAGGCCGGTGAACGTGGTGGCCGGCGTGACGTCGATCTTGGCGGCGGCAACCCGGCGCAATTGGGAGAGACAACTCGCGGCCCGGTCGGCGAAGGCGTCGCCGATGGCGACGAGGCGATTGTTCGGATCGGCCGCCAGGGCCTGTTGCGCGGCGCCCGTTCCGCGGCCGCCGCAGCCGATGAGGCCGACCTTGAGCACGCGGCTCGAGGCACCGCCCGCACTGCTGGCGGCATGGGAGATGGCGGTTGAAGCGACGAGGCCACCGACGGCAGCGCTGGTGGAATTCTTGAGGAAGCTACGACGGGAAATCATAAAGGCAGGGGAGGTTTTCTCCGGCGGGGGAAGGGATCGGGGCGGGTTGGTGAGGTGCGGGAGCCTAACGGGTGTGAATCCGTCAGGGCACGCCAAAAGGAACCCGAGGGCAGCGGTCCGGCGCAAGTGCAAACGCTTGCGAAACTCCTGAGGATTTTGGCACGAAAGGGGTTTGTTTCAAAGGCACGATGGCGAAGGCCGCATTGCGGGGGCCGCGGGGTTCCCGCGCCGATGGTGGGCCCTAAAATAGCTGCAGCACAACGGAAGGAAATAGACCCAAAATGACAAGCAGGAGCGCGCAGATCACCAGCGCGAGGGCGGCCCCCGCGGGAACGGGGATGCGGGATGCACCGGCCGCCGGGCGGGCGACAAACGCCTGCTTCAGCACGAGGAGATAATAGTAGAGCGCGACGGCGCTAAGCAGGATGGCGATTACCACCAGCCAGCCGGCGATCCCGGCCAATCCGCCGAGTTGGAGTGCCGCGGCGAAGACCGCAAATTTTCCGAAAAATCCGGCCAGGGGCGGAATGCCCGCGAGCGAGAGGATAAAGATAAACAAGCATCCGGCCAGGACGGGCGACCGGCGCCGCAGGCCGGCAAGATCGGCGAGGTTCTGGCATACTCCCGCCCGCTCGACCACGGCGATGACGCCGAACGCTCCGACGGTCGCGATTCCGTAGGTGGCGGCATAATAGAAAAGCGGCCCCGGTCCGACGCGGCCGGCAGCCATCACCCCGAGTAAGAGGGCGCCGGCGTGGGCGATCGCCGAGTACGCCAGCAGCCGGCGGACGTTGGTCTGGGCCAGCGCACCAATGTTTCCCAGCAGCAGCGAGAGCAGCGAAATCACGGCCAGCACCGGCAACCAGCCTGGCCGTGTATCCATGGTGTCGACGCTTCCCGCCATCGGACCGGCGCTGTGCCAAAGCAGACGGACAAAAAAGGTGAAGCCTGCCAGCTTCGAAGCGGAGGCGATCAGCGCAGCGCTGGGCGCCGGTGCGCCCTGATAGGCGTCGGGTGCCCAGAGGTGGAAAGGCGCCGCGGCGGCTTTGAAACCGAAGGCCACGAGGATCATCACGAGCGCGACAACCAGCAACGGGCTCAGGCTGATCGACGAGAGCTGTCGGGCGATTTCGGTGAAATCGAGCGAGCCGGTCAGTCCGTAGAGCAGGCTGAATCCAAAGAGCAGAAACGCCGCGGAAAGGCCGCCGAACAGGAAATATTTGAGCGCGGCTTCGGCGGACTCGGGGCGGGTCTTGTCGAAGCCGGCGAGCACGTAGAGGGAGAGGCTGGCGAGTTCGAGGGCGAGGAACGCGAGCAGGAGTTGCTGCGCGGCTGCCATGAGGGTGAATCCGGTCGTGGCGAGCAGCAGCACCGCGACGAATTCCGCGGGATTGCGCAGCCGTGAAGTCCCGCCGAAAATCCCCAGGGTCAGGCCGGACAGGACCAGCACGCCGAGGCGCGTGGCGAGCGTGAGGGAATCGCGGGCCAGCACGCCGCCAAACGCGGGTTCACCGACTCCGGTGCGCAGGGCGAGG
This sequence comes from Opitutus sp., assembly GCA_009695065.1. Next base: position 71,770 of record SIBR01000008.1, read on the forward strand.
CCGGCGGCCGCGAGCACCGCGAGGATCCCGAGGCTGGCCGCCGCGGCCGCCCGTCTCTCGAGCGAATGCCGGGCCCCGGCGATCAGGTCGAAGCCTAGGACGAGCAATACGCCGACGACAAGCGCCGCCTCCGGCAGCAGCGCCTGGAAGAGTTCGGCGTAGTTGGGCGTCATGACGCACCTCCCTTCAGGGCCGCCTGCATGAGCGGCGATTCGAGCGCGGGAGCGATCCAGTTGAGCAGCACGTCTGGCTTGAGGCCGACATAAACGGTGGCGCCGACGAGCAGGATTGCCCCGATTCGTTCCGGCCAGGTGATTGGCTCATAGGGCGCGTGGGGGGCCGACGTCTGAATCGTTGAGCGGTCGGTCGTACCAAAGAACGACACTTGGATCGCGCGCAAGGTGAACGCGGCGGCAACGAGTACGCCGGCGGCGGCGAAGGTCGCCCATAATGGCGAGGTCCGCCACGTGCCGATGAGAATGGTGAGCTCCGCCGGAAATCCGCTGAAGCCCGGCATGCCCATCGAGGCAAGGCCGCCCAGCACGAACGTCAGCGCGGCAAACGGCATGAGCCGGTGCAACGGCAGACTGCGGAGATCCGCGAGCCGGCGGGTGTGGGTGCGTTCGTAGACCATCCGGCCCACGACGGCGAAAAGAAGTCCGGCAATCACGCCGTGGGAGAACATTTGCAGCACGGCCCCGCTCACCGACTGGGCATTGGCTGCGGCCAATCCAAGGAGCACGAATCCCATGTGACTCACGCTGGAATAGCCGATGACAAATTTAAAATCCTCCTGCACGAGCGCGACCAGTCCGGCGTAGATGATTCCTGCGATCGCCAGCCACGCGATCGCCGGCTGCCAGAAGGCGAGCCCGACGGGGAACAGCGGCATGGCCACGCGGAGGCAACCGTAGGCGCCCAGTTTCATGACGATGCCGGCCAGCAGCATCGAGGCGGCGGTCGGTGCCGCGACATGGCCGGTTGGCGCCCAAGTATGAAAAGGGAACAGGCCGGCGAGGACGGCGAATCCGAAGAAAACGAGGGCGAACATGCCGAGTTGTTCGCCGCGGGAAAACTGGAGGGCGGCGTTTGCGAGATCGCTCAGCGCGAAACTATGGGCGCCACCGGTGGCGAAGGCCCAGAGCAGGCCGGCCAGCACGAGGACACTGCCCGCGAACGAATAAAGCACGAGCTTCATCGCGCCATACTCGCGATTGGTGGAGCCCCAGTTCGCGACCAGGAAATATTTCGGGACGATCGCGATGTCGTAGAAGACGAAGAACAGGAAGGCGTCCGCGCTGAGAAACACCCCGTAGACCCCGCCGATCAGGGCCAGGTAGAGCGCGAAGAATTCACCGGCCCGTTCCTCGATGTTCCAGGAGAAAAGTATGCCGGCGGTGGCGGCGAGGCCGGTGAGCACAATCAGCGTGAGGCTGATCCCGTCGGCGGCGAGATGGTAGCGAATGCCCATTTCCGCAATCCACGGAACGTCAACGAGCGTTTGCAGACCGCGGCTCGGGACAAAGTCGCGGGCGGCGAGGAGGGCGGCACCCCAGGCGGCGATCGCGCTGACCAATGCGACGATCCGGGCGGCGGCGGCCGAGCGGGCGCCGGCGATCAAGGCGAGGAGCGCGCCGCCAAACGACAGATAGATGGTCCAGGGCAGCGCGTTCATGACGGAAGGGAGGGCCACGCCAGGGGAGAAAATGCCCGGACACGAATCACGCGCTCCAGGCGTTCGCCGCCATGCGAAGCTTTTCCGTCGGCCAGTCGAAGGATCCCCATGTTGTTGTTTGCCCGGTGCGTTCTCATGGCAGCGTGAGGTGACCGGCCCACATCGTAACAAGCGGGTTGATCAAATGGGCGAGCAATTGCGGCGCGATGCCGAGGGCAAACATCAGTGCGACGAGCGGAATCAAAGGCGCGAATTCGATCCCGTGGAGATCCGCGAATGCTTCGCGCGTGACGCCGGCACGGGGACCGTGAAAAACGCGCTGCCAGAACGTGAGCAGAAAGAGCGCGGTGGCGAGCAGGCCGAGGCAGGCCACGCCCGCGGCCCAGGGGGCAAGACCGAACACGCCACGAAAGATCAGGAATTCGCCGACGAAGCCGTTGAGCCCCGGCAGGCCGAGCGACGAGAACAACGCAATGCCGCAGAGCCCGGCGAAAATCGGAGCCGAAGTGCGCACGCCGCCAAAATCGTGCAAACCGGCGGGCGGGGCACTCTCGCCGCGCAAGTCGGGCTCCAGGCCGGCGCTGGTCCGCGCCCTGGACTCAAGGAGGCCCACGCAGAAAAACAACGCGGCGGCAGATAAACCGTGATTGAACATCTGGAGGATGACGCCGCTCAGCGCGGCCGTCGCCGCGTCGCTCGTGAGGCCGGCCCGGCCGGTTGCGGCGGACACCGCAAAGAGGGCGAGCAGGCAGTAGCTCAGATGGTTGATCGAGGAATAGGCGATCATCCGCTTCAGGTCGGTCTGGCGCATGGCCGCAAAGGCCCCGAGCACAACGCCGGCAAGCGCCAGCCAGAGGAGGCAGGGGGAGGCCTGATGCAGGGGACCGGGGAAAAGGGGCCAGAGGATCCGCAGGAAACCGTAGAGCCCCATCTTCGACATCACGCCGGTGAGGAACATCGAGACGCCGGTGGGCGCCTCGGCGTAGGCCGGCGGCAGCCAGGTGTGAAACGGCCAAAGGGGAACCTTGACCGCGAGGCCCAGCAGCACGCCGAGAAAGACCGCACGCGGCCACCAAACGCCGAGGTGGGCGAGCTTTTCGGCGAGCGTGCCATCGGCGGCCAGTTGGGCGAGCTGGACAAAATCGAGCGTACCGGTCGCCACGAAGAGCGCCGCAAAACTCAGCAGCATGAACGCGCTGCCGCCGATTGTGTAGACTACGAACTGATAGGCGGCGCGGCTCGCGCCGGTTCCGCCCCAGAGTTTGATGAGGAAAAACGCGGGCACGAGGCTCAGTTCCCAGAACAGGAACCAATGAAAGAAATCGAGGGCGAGAAACACGCCCAGCGCGGCGCCCTGCAGCGCGAGAAACAGCGCGCCGAAAAGCCGCGGATTGCGGTTGAGATTCCAGGACGCGAGCAGCGCGGCCGGCGTGACAAGGCCGGTGAGCAGGACCAAAACAAGGCTCATCCCGTCGAGACCGAGATGGTAGTGAACGTTAAAGGCGGTGATCCAGTCGTGCCGCTCGACCAACTGGGGCGTGGTCCGCGTGGGGTCGAACCCACTCAGCGCGACCAAGCCAAGCACGAGGGTCGACAGACTGAAGAGCAGGGTAAGAGCGCGACTCACCGCCGGCGTCGCCCCGCGCAGAAACCCCAGCAGCGCCGCCCCGGCGAGCGGAGTAAACACGAGCAGGGAAAGGAGGGGGATCGAGTTCATGCGCGGTGGCGCGTCATCGCAGACCTCCCAGCATCACAATCAGCACGAGGAGGACGAATCCGATGGCGGCGACCCGCAGGTAGCCATGGGCTTCGCCGGTCTGAGCCCGCGAGTAGCTCTTGCCGGCCTTGCGCAGCGAATCGCTGCCGGCGTCGAATCCGCCGTTGAGCAGGTCTTCGTCTGTCTCCCGGTTCACGAGGCCGGCGAATTCGCCCAGCCGGCTGAAAAAGCGGATCGCGCCGTCGAGCACATAACGATCGAGTGCGTCGGCGAACGTTGCCGTGGCCTCGCTCAAGCGTCCCACTGTGGCGGCGTAGAGTTCATCGAAGCCGAGGCAAGCTCCGAGGGCGGCAAACAGGCGCGGCGTGGTGGCGGCGAGCGGATCGGTGGCGCTCGCCCGCGCCCGTGGTCGGCGGCCGTAGACGGCCCAACCGGCGCCGAGACCAAAGGCCACGAGGACGATGGAAAGCATGAGCAAGCTGCCGCCTTCAAGGAGGGAGTGACCGTGAATTTCCGTTTGGCCCAGCAGCCGGGCCTGCAACCACGGCCACGCGGGCGTGCCCACGAAGCCCAGTGCGACTGCGCAAATCGCGAGCAGGATAAGCGGCACGGTCATCACACCGGGACTTTCGTGGGCGTGGCTGGCGGACTCGCTACGAGCCGGACCGAAGAAAACCTCGGCCACGAGTCGCGTCATGTAAAAGGCGGTGAGCACCACGGCGGCGAGGCCGGCGTAAAGCGGCAGGTGCGATACGTCCCAGTTGTGGGCCGCGTGCAAAATTGCCTCCTTGCTCCAGAATCCGGAGAAGAGAAACGGTACGCCGGCCAGCGCCATCGTGCCGATGGCGAAGGTGGCGAAGGTGATGCGCAGAGGCCCGCGGAGTCCGCCAAGCTGGCGGATGTCCTGCTCATGGTGCGCCGCATGAATCACCGCGCCGGCGCCGAGAAAGAGCAGTGCCTTGAAAAAAGCGTGCGTCAGCAAATGGAAGATGGCGGCGACCCATGAACCGACGCCCAGCGCCAGCATCATGTAGCCGAGTTGGGAGACCGTGGAAAAGGCGAGAATGCGCTTGATGTCATTTTGGGCCACGGCGAGGACGGCGCCGAGCAAGGCGGTGATCGCGCCGATGGCCGCGACGACGGTGAGGGCGTGTACGGGCGCCTGCGCGAGCAGCTGGTCGGCGGCCATCAAGGGGTAGACGCGGGCGATGAGGAATACGCCGGCGGCCACCATGGTGGCCGCGTGAATGAGGGCAGAGACCGGCGTCGGACCTTCCATTGCGTCCGGCAGCCAGACGTGCAGCGGGAACTGGCCGGATTTTCCAATTGCGCCGCAGAAGACGAGCAGGCCGATCGCCGTGGAGACGGCCAGACCGCCGACGGTTACTTGCGCCGCGAGGGCGCCGAGGGCATTGGGTTCGAGCACACCGGCGCCGCCGTCGTAGAAAAGCAGGGAGCCGGTGGAGTCGTACAACCACAGCAGGCCGAGGAGCAGGCCGAGGTCGCCGATGCGCGTGGTGATAAAGGCCTTTTTGGCGGCCGCGGCCGCCGCGGGTTTGTGAAACCAAAAACCGATAAGCAAATACGAGGCGAGGCCGACAAGTTCCCAGCAAACGAAGAGGAGCAACAGGCTGTTGGCCACCAGCAGACCGAGCATCGCGGCGGCAAACAGGCTGAGAAAACAGAAGAAGCGCGCGAAGTTTTCGTCGGCGTGGAGATAACCGGTGCTGAAAATAAAGATCAGCAGGCCGACGAACGTAACCATCACGCACATGAAGGCGGTGAGCGGGTCGAGCAGCCAGCCGAGCCGGAGCGGCGCAGCGCCGAGGTCAAACCAGGCGAAGTTGTGCGCGGCATGGAGCGCCGGGTTTGCGAGCGCACTGGACATCGCGGCGCAGGAAACGAGCAAGGCCGCGGCCATGGCGGCGATGGCCGCACCGGCCGCCAGCTTGCGACCGCTCCGCGGCGTGAGCGCTCCGATGGCGGCGGCGAGTAGCGGAAGGGCCGGGATAAGCCAGAGGAACTGGACAGAAAGCTTCATCGTATCAGGGCTCGCAGGCGGAGTCTCGTTGGCCGGAGGTTTTCATCCCTTGAGTCGCGTGGCCTCCTGCAGCCGGATGTTTTTCTGATGGCGGTAAATCGCGATCACGAGCGCAAGACCGACGGCCGCTTCCGCGGCGGCGACGGCAATCGAGAAAAGCACGAACAGCACGCCGGTGGCCGGCGCTCCCGCCGGGCCAAAACGCCAGAACGCGATGAAGTTGATGTTGGCCGCGTTCAGCATCAGCTCGATGCCGAGCAGCACGAGGATGGCATTGCTGCGCGACAGCGCGGCCACCAAGCCGACGCAGAAGAGCGCGCTCGAAAACAGGAGGCACAATTGCAGCGGATTCACGCTCATCCGGCATCCTCCCGTTTCTCCGGACGGTCGACGGCCGCCAGGACGATGGCGCCGAGCAAGGCCACCGTGAGAATCAACCCGACCACCAGCACGGCCGCGGCGTGCGGGCCCATGAGTTGCGTGCCCACGTCCCGGACGGTGACCGTGGGAGCCGGTGACGCGATGGCGATCACCCGGGTGCTGAGCACCGCGCCAAACAGCACGCCGAGCACGGCGCCCCCGGCCAGCAACGCGGCGACGGTGCGGGCGAGTGAGTCCAGCGTCACGGTCAGATCGGCCCGCGACCGGCGGGTGAGTAATACCGCAAAAAGCACCACCATCGAAACGGCTCCGACGTAGACCAGCACCTGGGCAAAGGCGACAAACTCGGCGCCCGCCCAGAGGTAAAACGCCGCCACTCCTGCCCAACTCGCGACCAGCAGCAACGCGCTGTGAATGAGATTGCGCAGGGCCATCGCCACGGCGGCGGTGACGATGGTCACGAGGGCGATGACGAGAAAGGCGGCGATCATGACGGGGCGTAACGGTAGGTCCGGGGACCGGTGCCCACGCTGAGGCGACGGCCCATCACGACGAACGGCCCAACGACGAGTCCGAGGCAGACAGCCCAGCGGATGAGCTGCAGCAGGCCGCTCCAGCCCGAGGTCAGCGACCAGAAGGCCGCGGTGCCGAGATTGATCAGCGCGAGCGGCACGAGGAATTTCCAGGCGAAGCGCATGAGCTGGTCGATCCGCACGCGCGGGAACGTGGCCCGCAACCAGATGAACCCGAGGAGCAGCGCCAGCAGTTTCGCCGCGAACCAGAGATAGGAGGGAATGAAATCGAGGAACGGCAGCGGGGCGCGCCAGCCGCCGAGAAAGAGGGTGATGGCCATCCCGCTCAGCGCGATCATGCCGAAATACTCGGCCATGAAGAACAGCGCGTATTTGAAACCGCTGTATTCCGTCAGATGCCCGGCGATGAGTTCGCTTTCGGCCTCGGGCAGGTCGAAGGGCGAGCGGTTCGACTCGGCCAATGCGGCGACCATGAAGATGACGAAGCCGCAGAAACCCCACGGGGTGAACACGTGCCAGTGGGGAATGAAGCCGAATTTCCAGCCGGCCTGCGCGTCGACGATCCCCGTGGTCGAAAGCGTGCCCGCGATCATGACGACGGGCACCCAGGAAAGGAGCAGCGGCAGTTCGTAGCTGATGAGCTGCGCGAGGGCCCGCATCGCGGCGAGCAGGGCGTATTTATTGTGACTCGCCCAACCGGCCATGAAGACGGCGAGCTCGGTCGCGGCACCGGCCGCGAAGAAATAAAGGACCGCGGCGTCGAGCTCGAGCGGCACGAGGTGCCTGCCATAGGGAATCACCGCGAACGTGAGGATGGAAAAGGCGAGGAGCGCGACCGGGGCGAGAAAATGGAGCACGTGGTCGGCCTCACGCGGGACGATGTCTTCCTTGGTCAGCGACTTCACGCCATCGGCAAACGGCTGGGCCAGTCCGTAGGTGCGGAGGCCGAGGAAGGGCAGGGGCGCGCGATTCGGACCCGGCCGGTTTTGAATGCGGCCGAGGATTTTTCGTTCCGCGAGCGTGAGGAAAGCGAAGAGTAGGCCAAAGACACCCAAGATCACCGCGATGGCGATGAGGCTGTTCACGAGCCAGCGCCACGGTTCGGGCAGGAACCCGGTGACCGCGTCGCGCAGGAGCAGCGGTGCGCGCTCGAGGAAGGGGTCGATAAGCGCGGCGGCACTCATGTGGTCGGTCCGCCTTCGCCCGGTGGGCTACGGCGCGGTTCATCCTGTGGCTTCGCCACGGGCGAAGCGGGTGCTGGGGTGGTGGCGGGTGCGGCCGCGGCTGGCGACGCGGCGGCGGTGGGTTTCGGAGCTGCGGCGGCCGCGGCTTTGGCCGCCGCAGCGGCTTTCGCCTTTTCCTCGGTGGCCTTGCGCTCGGCGGCGAGACGGCCGTCGACTTCGGCGGCCTCCGTCGGGTGGATCGAGTGGTAGTAGCTGTTGGGTTTCGCCAGTTGCTCCCGGTCGAGCAGGAGCGCGGAAAAGCGTTCGGTCGTGGCGATCTCGAAAACCTGGTCCATCTTGATCGCGTCGAACGGACAGACTTCGACGCAGATCTGGCAGCTCATGCAGACGGAGGTGTCGATGGCGAAGATGGCCGGATAAAGCTGCTGTTTACCCGTGGCGTCGGGTTTCTTGTCCTTGCTCTTCTCGATGTAGATGCACTGCGGCGGGCACTCCTTCTCGCAGATCCGGCAGGCGACACAGCGCAGCGTGCCCATGGGATCCTCGGCGTTTTCGGTGACGAGGAAGGGGAAATTGCGGTAGTTCTCCGGGAGCTTCGGCTTCACCTCCGGATACTCGACGGTCGTATAGCGCGCCGGATCGTGGAAACTGCCCACGAAGTTCTTCGCTGTGACCGCGAGACCTTGAATTAATCCGGAGCCGAGCATGGGTGAGAAATTATTTTATGTGGAACTCAGGGAGTCAGGAAATCGATCCGTTATCCGATTGCTTTCGTTCCTGATTTCCTGAGTTCGACATTGATTGCATAGTCGGCTTTTTCATCGGTCTACTTCCCCCAGGACGATGTCGACCGAGCCGAGGATGATCACGGCGTCGGCGACGGTGTGCCCGAGGCACATGTCCTCGAGCACCGTGAGATTGACGAACGACGGCGGGCGCACGCGGTACCGGTAGGGATTCGGACTGCCGTCGCTGATCAGGTGAAAGCCGATTTCCCCCTTCGGCCCCTCAATGCGGCCGTAGGCTTCGCCCGCCTTCGGGCGGAAGCCGCGCAACTTGGCCTTCGGGTCCATGATCGGACCCGCGGGCAGACCGGCGAGCGCCTGTTGGAGAATCTTGATCGACTCGCGCATCTCGAGGACGCGGATCATGTAGCGGTCGTAAACATCGCCGTGGTCGCCGAGCGGCACGCGGAAATCGAACCGCGGGTAGACGCCGTAGCCGTCGACCTTGCGCAGGTCGTAGTTGACGCCCGTCGCCCGCAGCATCGGGCCGGTGACGCCGGCGTTGATGGCGAGTTCGGGCGAGAGCCGGCCCACCCCCTGCGTTCGGGCCATGATGATCTCGTTACCGGTGAGCAGGGCCTCGAACTCGTCGAGAAACGGGCCATAGCCAGCGGTGAGTTTGCGCGCACCTTCGAGCCAGTCCGCGGACGGATCGACGCGGCAGCCGCCGAACCGCTGGTAGTTGCACATCATGCGTGAGCCGCTGAGCGCTTCGAAGAGATCGAGGATCTTTTCGCGTTCGCGAAACGCATACATGAGCGGCGTGCCGCTGCAGCCGCAGTCCTGCATCAAAAAGCCCGCGAGACAGGTGTGATTGAGCAGGCGGGTCAGCTCCCCGAGGATGACCCGCACGTACTCGGCGCGTTCCGGCACGGGCTGGCCGGCAAGTTTTTCGACCGCGATTGCGTAGGCCCAGTTGTTCGTCATCGAACACAGGTAGTCGAGCCGGTCGGTGTAGGGCATCGACGCGAGGTAGCTGGTGTTCTCGCCGATTTTTTCGTGATTCCGGTGCAGGTAACCGAACACCGGCTTGAGCTTCACGATCGTCTCACCATCGAGGGTGACAATCATCCGGAACACGCCGTGCGTTGACGGGTGATGCGGCCCCATCGAGACCTCGAGCAGGTCACCGTGAAATTCATCATGCACGGCACGGACGTGGGAGCCGCCGGCCGCGGCGAGGGGCGTGAGATCGGAGACGCTCATGGCTTTGCTCCCTCTTTCGCCACGGTCGCGGCGGGATAGTGATGCTTTGCCTTCTCCAACACTGTGCCATGCGGCGTCGGTTCCCACTCGTAGTCGTCAGGCTCGACGTAATCCCGGCGCATCGGGTGATCCTTGAACCCGTCCCACATGAGGATGCGGCGAAGATCGGGATGGCCCTCGAAGATAACCCCAAAAAGATCGAACACCTCGCGCTCCTGAAACTCGCACGCGCGCCACACCGGCGTAAGCGACGGCACCGTGACCCGATCCGTACGATTGCCGGTGCGCAGGCGGAGAATCACGGGGCCGTGCCGCAGTGCGATCGAGTAAAGATGATAAACGACCTCGAGGCAGCCCGGCTGGATGCGCTTGGTCTTTTGTTCCACGACCTTGGCCGGGCCGCCGGCGGGGTCGGGGACCGTGACTTTCGTGGTTTCAACGATCTCCTTTTCCGGCCAGTCGATCCCCGTCACATTGGAACATTGATCGAGCTTCAGCATCGTGTCGTCGCGGAGAAATTCGGCGACCGCCCGCGCATGCGTCGCCCCCAGCAGCAACGAGTGTTGGGCCGCGACGCCGGGATTCGTGATGACGGAAATCTCCGCCCCGGGAAACCGGGCGAGCAGACGATCGCGGATCTGTTCAACGGTTTCCATGCGGGTCAGCCCTTTTCGGACCGGACGATGGTCGGGGCCTGCCACACTTCGGGATTGGCGGGCGGTTCAAGGTCGTGTTCGCCGAATTCCGGCACGGGGTTCTCGCAACTCAGGTCGGAGCGCAGATGGCGCGGGGCGTCGGGGCCGGTGAGCTGGAAGCCCTTGATTTTCTTTTGCAACTGCACGAGCCCGTGCAGCAGGGCTTCGGGGCGCGGCGGGCAGCCGGGGATGTAAATGTCGACGGGAATGAAGCGATCAATGCCCTTCAGGACGTTGTAGCCCTGCTTGAAGGGACCGCCGGAAATGGCGCAGGCGCCCATGGCGATGCAGTATTTCGGCTCGGGCATCTGGTTCCAGAGCCGGACGACCTGCGGGGCCATTTTTTTGGTGACGGTGCCCGACACGATGAGCAGATCGGCCTGGCGCGGCGACGGCCGGAACACTTCCGAGCCGAAGCGGGCGATGTCGAATTTTGCCATCGAGGCCGCGATCATTTCGATCGCGCAGCACGCGAGGCCGAAATTGAGCGGCCAGACGGAGTTGCTGTTACCCCACGTGTAAAGCTCCTGGAGGCTCGTGAGTAGGATGCCGTGGCGGCGGAGCTCGTCGCGATCCGCCTGCGTCAAGACCCCGGGCGACGCGGCCGGCGGCGTGGGAGGCGGAATGGGCGCGGCGTCGCTCATGTTATTTCCACTCCAAGTGGCCGCGATGCCAGGCCCAGACGAGGCCCTCGGCCAGCAGCAGGATGAAGACGAGCATCGCCACCAGGGCTCCGACCGGCAGCGAGGTAAAGGTGACCGCAAAGGGGAGCAGGAACAGCACCTCGACATCGAAAATCAGGAAGAGGATCGCGTAGAGATAGTAGTGCGCCTTGAACTGAATCCACGAGTCGCCCGACGGGGCCACGCCGCACTCGTAAACATCGTTTTTCACCGCGCTCGGCTTGGCGGGTTGAAAACATCGCACCCAGAGCCGGGCGACCATCAGGAGGATGATGGGAAATGCCAACGCGACCGCAGCAAAGAGAGCGAGGAACGCGTAGGGATGGCTCGTCATTGGGAATCGCGGGGTAGTTTTGGAAAGCGCGGTTGGTTCCTCAATTCAGAAGCGGAGGCATTTCTTGGCCGAAGCTGCGCGTCGATTGCGGGACCGGGCGGGGCATAGGGTTGGGGGTGGGAAAAATCCAGAGTCGAACGAGATTTGCTGGCTGGCTGGCCGGATTGCAATCACGGCCATGCACCCAACGGCTGTTTTTCTTGCGGCGCGTTTCCCTGGTCGCAAGAGCAGGATGCCATCGCCGCGACGTACATTAGCGGGACCGCAGCTCTGGCAGGTGCGATATCAGCGCCCCGTATACAACGAGGCGCCCGCCGGGGTTCGTCACCGCGGCACCGATGTGCGGGTGCGCGGTGCAAAATGCCGCGATTTCGGATTCTTCCATGACAAAAAAAGCGGTCGACAGCGCGTCGGACTGGGCCGCGCCTGGGGCGAGTGCCCACACGCGGGTACGGCGTCCCGCCAGGGAACCGGCACGCGGGTCGACGAGATGGGCACCTTTCACCGCAACACCGGATCCGCTGAGCGACGCGTCGGCCAGCAGGATGATGCGATGGGAGGGGTCCTCGCCGATGCCGATCGGCCAGCCGAGCTTTCCGTCGGGCCGGCCGAGCGCAAGGGCCGTGCTGCCTCCGCTGTTGAGGCAGGCGGTCGTAATGGCCCATTCTCCGAGGATCGCGGCGAGCCGGTCCAATGCATAACCCTTGCCGATCGCCCCGAGGTCGAGATGCAGTCGGACGGCATGGGAGGTCAGGGTGTGCGCCGAGGGATCTAGGGTAAATGGTGGCAGGTCTGGCGGAAAATCCCGGGCCCGCTCCGAGGCGTAGGAGGGATCGAACGCGCGACCCGTGGCAAGGGACGCATCCGCGGCCAGCAACAGGCACTCGATGCTGTCCTCGCCAACATTGATGGTTTCACCGCGGGCGAGCCGGTTGGCGCGCGCGATGTCGCTGGATTCGACGTAGCGGCTGAGTTCGCCTTCGAGCCGGTCGAGTTCCCGAAAAGCCGCGGTGGCCGCCTGCCGCGCGTAGGCCGGTTCGTGGCCGGCGATGACGACCTCGAAATACGTGGCCATCGCCTCGTGCTGAAAGACGGCAGGTTTCATCGCGGGGTGCGGCGCCAGAGCCGGCAGCGCAAGGCGAGCATCGCGGCGGCGGGCCGCCACCAGAGGCGGCCGAGCGTGTATTTCGAGTCGCCGTGCCGGCGGGCGTGGTGGCGCACGGGTTGCTCCCCCACGCGGAAACCGGCGGCGACCGCGAGCGCCGGCACGAAACTCTGCAACAGTTCCATCGGGTGGAGTGCGTCCCGGACTTCCCGGCGAAATACGCGCAACTGACAACCCGCATCATGGACGCGATCCGCAAGCACGATGCGGCGCACCGTGTTCGCGATGCGCGACATCACCCGGCGGAGTGGCGAATCGTGGCGGTCGACGCGCCAGCCACAGGCGAGATCGAGGGTGCCCGCTTCAACGGGGGCGAGCAGTCGCGGGATATCTTCCGGGTCGTTCTGGCCGTCACCGTCCATCGTGATGAGGAGTTCGCCCCGCGCGGCGCGCAGCCCCGCGAGGAGGGCATCGGCCTGGCCCGTGTTTCCGGGTTGGCGCAACTCGGTGCATTCCGGCCAGCGCGCCCGAGCGGCGGCGATTTCCTCCGCGGTGCGGTCCGTGCTGCCATCGTTGACGACGATGATTTCAAATTCGCCGCGCAGGGTGCGCAGCACCGTGACGGTGCTCGCTAGCAGCGGTCCGAGGTTTCCCGCCTCGTTGTACACGGGAATAACGATTGAAAATCGCGGGGGCATCACTCCGGAGTCATGATCACGCAAAGCACCCCGGGCCGCAGCCCGAGAAACGATTCCCGATAGCGGTCGCGCAACCGGGTGCGAACGACGTCCGCTTGCGTGGCGGAAACGATGAGCAGCGCGCCGTCGCATTCGGCGGGAGGCGATGACCAGTAGCCGACGCGCGGCAGGCCGCGAAGATACCAGGGCAGCGGCCAATATTCCTCACTGATAACGCGCACGGGCCGGCCGGGTGTCCGTGCCAGTGCCGCCTCGGCGAGGGCGCGGAACTTCGGGACGTCCGGCGAACTGTGAACATAAGCGTAGGGATTGCGGGCGTCGGCGGGCCGGAGGAAAGCGACGAGCCAAGTCTGTTGCGCCAGCGAAGCGAACACCAGCGCCAGTGAAGCCCCGGCGAGTGCGCGGCCAAAGGGCAGGCGGGCGAGCGCGGCGAATCCACCCGCCGCCAGCAGGGCCATGCCTGGCACCATGTGGATCGCGTGCCAGGGCGTCTTGTAGGCCACCAACGAAAGCGCGCCGAAAATCAAGATGGTGTAGAGCAGGATCCCGCGCAGGAATTTTTGCCGGGTGAGAAGAGCCGCGCTCATGCCGCCCAAGGCGGCGGCAGAAAACGCCAGCTGATGCCAGAGGAGGCCGCCCGCACGCTGCCAGCCAAACAATTGGAGATAATACCACCAGGGCTTTTCATGTCCGTTGGGGCCGGTGACCCGTCCCCAAGTATGGGCGTAGACGAGGATGGCATCACCGAGGCCGGCGATATGCGTGCCGAATGATGCGTAGAGCGACGCCGCAACGGCGAAGGCGGCACCCAAGGCAAGCCCAAGATCGCGCTGCCAGTTGATCGAAGAAGGGCGGCCCACGCCGGCGGCAAAAACGGCGAGGAGCGCCGCGACGATGAAGAGCGGAGCACTGGCCTTGGTCGCTTGCATCAGGCCGCCGCAGATGCCCGCGGCCAGAGCCCAGCGGAGCCGGCCGTCGCGCCACCAGCGCTGGACGCACACCCAACCGCCCAGCGTGAAAGTGAGGAGCAGCGTCTCCTGGATGAAATCGCGGCTGTAATAGACGGCGGGAGGGGCAAGTGCCAGCAGGGCCGCCGCCCCCAGTGCGGGCCAGCGCCCGAGCGGAGCGGCGAACGCGGCGAGGAGCGCGACGGCAAGGGTGCCGGCAAATGCTGGCACTAGGCGCACCGTGGCCTCGCTCAATTGGGCGAGCGTGTGTTCGCCGCGGAGCCACGCTAAGGGCAGCGTGGCATAGTACAGCGTGGGGCCGTGGTGATCGCGCGGATCGAAGACGTAGCGCCCGGTTTCAAGCAACTCGCCCGCCTTGACGGCCTGGTTTGCCTCGTCGGCGTGCATCGGCCGGCGCGCCAGCTGGTGCGTGCGCAGCCAGAATGCGACGAGGGTGATGACGGCGAGCGGGAGCCAGCGAGGGAGGAGGGAAAGCACGGGATCGAAGGCGGGCTTCAGTGGCACCGCCCGGGCCGGTGCTTTACTTGGGCGCTGCGGCTGGAGGCCGCAGCTCATCTCTCATGCGGTCGGCGCTATTTTGCCTGACCGTAGACCTCAACCTCGCAATAGTGGTTCAATTCATCCGAGGTGTTGCCGTTGCTGTAGAGGCGGACGTAACGCGCGGTCGAACCCTTGGCGTCGACGACGCGGCCCTGAAAGCCCTCAATGTAGGCCTTGTCGGTGCCCTTGCCGAGCTTCGCGGAATTGTCGTCGTCGTTGTTGTAGAGCGTGACGATTCCCTGCTTGAAGGCGGGATCATCGGAAACTTGGACGATGAAATCGTGGTAGACGCGGGCCTGCGAGTGAAAGTGCCAGACCGCGATCACCGCCAGCTTGGCCGGCGCGCCGAGGTCGATCTGCACCCACTGCAGCGCCGGCCCGAGCTCGACGTAAGCGCCGTCGGTGCCGCTCTTGTCGCCATCGGTGATGAACGCGAGTTCGCCGATGACCGGCTGGGCGTCGCTGCTCGTGACAGGCTTGCCCTTGGAAAGGAGGACGGTGCCGGCGGGCACCATCAAATCCGGTCGTTTACCCGCCGTGGCCGGCTCCAGATTGGGCAGCTGGATCGGGCGGGGCGTGCCGGCAAACAGTGGACGCGGCAGCTCGATTTTGAGCGGGACCTTGCCGTCGGCGGCGAACGCGACGGTCGCGAAGGCAGCGGCAAGCAAGGGGAGCGGGATGAGGCAGAGGCGCATGGGCAGGGGGCGGAGTCTCATGATGAGCAGGAAGGGTGGAAACGAACTTCGGCCAATCAAGCTACGAAATCCGCCGGCGTAAAGGTCAGCATCTTTTGCGCGGCGATGGATTCGTTGATCTTCAGGATGGTGACGGCGGTGGCGAACGCGGACTCGCCCGGACAGTTGAGCGGCGTGCCGTGGCGGATCGCGTCGAAGAAGTTTTCGAGGTGCGGCTGGTGGATGGCCTTGTCGAGCGTGACGGGCATTTCCCACGCGGAGAGCGCGGCGGTTTCGCGTACATCGACGGTGCCCTTGGACGGTCCGCCGAGCTTCTTGACGCCGGGTTTTTCCCAGGCCTTGACGGACGGAGGAGCTCCCTCGCCGGAGAGCGGGCTGGCGACAATGCCTTTGGCGGCCCATTGATCCCATTCGGGCGCCCGGGCTTCGCGGTAGAGCTTCGTGTACTTCGGATTCTCCGACATTTTCAGCGCGCCCTCGTCGCCCATGAAATACTCGTGGTAACCACCGCCTGCGCTGGTGGTCGTGAGGACTTCGTAGGTGGCACGGACGATGCCCTCCTTCGTGGGATACTCGAAGATCGCGATCGCATTGTCATACCACTCGTGGGTCTTGTAGTAGTCGACGCCGCCGCTCGCGAGACACATGCGCGGATTGACGCCGAGCATCCAATTGTAGACGTCGATCTGGTGCGCGCCGAGATCGGACATCGGGCCGCCGGCGTATTTCTTGAACCAGCGCCAATTCCGAAACTCGTGCATGTTGGCGAAACCGTACTGCTGGAGCTTCGCTTCCGACAAAGCCTGGCTGGCCGGGAAACCGAAATCGTCCGTCACGGCGCGATGCCACTGGCCGCTGATATTGGTGATGCGGCCGAGGAGGCGGTTTTCGCGCACGACCTTGTCGCGGGCGTACAGGTAACGGGGATTGCTGCGGCGCTGGTGGCCGAGTTGGAGGAGTTTTTTCGCTTCGCGGGCGGCAACGACCATGGAGCGGGCGCCCTCGACCGTGTTGGACATCAACTTTTCACAGTAGACGTGCTTGCCGGCCTTGAGCGCGGCGACGGTGTGTTCGGCGTGCTTGAAGTCGGGCGTCGCAATGATGACGGCGTCGAGCTCCGGATGGTTGGAGAGCAACTCCCGGTAGTCTTCGTACGGTTTCGGATCGTGACCGAATTTTTTTAGCAGGCGCTCGCCGTAGGTGCGGCGGTAGGGCCAGATGTCGCAGACCGCCTTGAAGCGGATGTCGGGGATCTTCAGTGCGGCGTTCAGGAGGACGCTGCCCTGTTCACCGCAACCGATCAGGGCCACGTTGAGCGGATCGGATTTCGTCGCCGCCCCGCGGGCGATGTAGGGGGCGGCGGCCAGGACGGCGCCGAGCCGGGCTCCCGTGCTGAGGAATTCGCGGCGGGTGACGGGGGTGGAGGGGGACGAAAGGAATTCAGACATGGGACGCGGGAAGCTGGACGATCAGGGTCGGGCTGGGGTCGATGGTTCACTCCGCCGCGGCCGGGTGCGTGGGGGGAATTTTTTCGAGGCGCTCACGGATTAACCGTAGGAAGTTTTGCTGCCGTCACAAACGGGTGATACGGCTGGCGGGGTCATTCGTGTTTATCGCGCAGGAGTGCAAAGCGATCGTGCCGCACGAGCAACAGGGCACCGACGATCAGACAGATCTGAGTGGCGAGCCAGGCAACGCCCTGGCTTTCCTGCACGGCCATCAGACCGAATGAAAGACTGACGTAGACCAGGCCGGTGAGAGTCAAAGTCACGCGTGTCTTAATTCCCAGGAGCATCGCGGCCCCCAGAAGCACGAGCGCATAACCCAGCCCGTGGGCGAAGTTGCGGCTCATCCAGAGCGGAAGGAAAGATGCGCCGGTGATGCCCTGAGCCATCCGCCCCATGTTTTCGTAGTAGTTGGCGAACGAGTAGGTGCCCTTGCCCTCGAATTTTTCGACGCCAGCGAGCAGGGTCCGCAGCCCGATAAAGAGTCGCAGGAGCAGGAAGGCGGAAGTGTATTCGCAGCGGAAAACCGTAGAGGAAGAAATGTTGGGATTGGCGCTCACGTTGGAGGGGGAAGTTATGGGCTGGTCGATTCTGATAGGCCGGGAATGGGCGATTATGTTGAGTGACGCTGGGGCAGGGGAAAGTTCGGCTGGTGATTTGGGGTGGCTGGTAGGGGTGGCAGATGGGGCTGAGGCGAGGAATTGATGTCTCCGTCAAGCCGGTCGGGCGGTCACGGGAAAGCAACGAGGGGATGACGGGTTGGATGCATAGGATAAAAACGCTCACGATTTTGACGGATCGCCGATACGTTTGGCAAGCGGATCTGTCTCATTGCGAGAGAGTGCATCGATTATCCAGCCTTGGTGCGTCCCGGAACAATAAACGGCCCTCCCGAAGTACTGCCCCTTGCGGATTGGGTTTATTTCCGATGACGGTAAATTTGCACCAGCCGGATTGGCGCGACTGATCGCTGTCTTTCGAAGACTAATCAGGCGTCGACATGGGAGGTTCCGCGTCCCGGACTTTCATCCGCTTTCCATCCTTCCTTTGGACGGGTCTCCGGGGTTGAGGGTGGCGCTGCACGGCCACCGTTGAAGACGTCTATCACTTCGGCCGAAATTCCATTTGACGCGCTCCATTCACCGCCTTTTGTTCGCCCTTCCTTTTTGGGCAAGATAGCTCAGTTGGTAGAGCAGAGGACTGAAAATCCTTGTGTCCCCGGTTCGATTCCGGGTCTTGCCACCACTCTCAACACGTTATTAAACAATATGGTGGTAATTAATGTTTAAATTACTGCCTCAAACATATTTTTGTGTCTTGTCGTGTAATTGACAAATTCCAAGGGCATTGAGGCGGATCGCCCGCTTCTCCCGATGCCGTTCCAAAAGCGGAGCCTGAAGAAAGAAACGGGAGAAAACGTCGCCGACTTTGGGGTTGCGTCTCCGAATCATCGAACTCGACCCGAACGAGCGGGCACAGCTACCCCGGGGCGGGGGGCGCATTCAGGCGCCAGGGGGGAAGATTAGGATTGGTCCGCTCCAGCCCAAAAAAAATCCGCAAAAGGGCGCTCTCCTGCCCTCCCGGCCAAACCCCTCCCTTAAATTATCTTATCTTGCCCGATTCGCTGTCCAATGGACGGGCTGTTTGATCGACTAGGGCGGTTCCTCCTTACCATCGCTGCACTCTGGGCCGCGAATGGCGTCGTCCTTTGCCCTATCGACAACGGCCAAAGCTACTTCACCGGCAAGACGACGGTCGAAAGCGGCAAGCTTCTGATGCAGCACAAATGCCCGAGCGGGCATCTTTTCTGGGTTGTGAAGTAGTCTGAATCTACGCTTCGCTGCGTGAGGGAGTTTTCGGCCACATAGTGTTAGCGTGGACACGTGATAGCCCCGTAAAATTCCCCTCCCCCCGGCGTGTGGAAGCGCTAGGGCCTTGGGGAAGCTGAATGGCGTTCCTAGGACGCTTTTCTTTTGGCCGGGAATGTCCTAATGCACCCCAACTCCACCTGACCCAGTTTTCGGGACCCGCTCACCACGATCGCCAAACATCGCCGGGAATCGCCCACTCTCATAAAAGTATGACTCCGTTTGCCGTTCGCCAATTTTTCCTACAATTAATCTCCCATTTCTATTTCCTAAACTACCATGACAAAACCTGCTAACTCCCCACGCCCAAACCTCGGGGTCGCCTTGTTGGCGAGCGCCGTGTTGGCTCTCACCGCCTCCGCCCAATCGGTCGATCAGACCGTCAAGCTCGAGGCTTTTACCGTCACCGGTTCCAACGTGAAACGCCTCGCTCAGGAAAAAGTCCTGCCCGTGACCGTGTTGGCCGCCAGCGAACTGGAAGTGCGCGATGCCTCGCAGCCCTCCGAGTTGTTGACCGCGCTGCCGCAGGTCACCGGCCTCCCCGGTAACGAAACCGCGACCCTCGGCGCCACTGCTCGCGGTGACAACGCCAGCGTCTCGCTCCGTGGTATTCCCTCGAGCAATACCCTCATCCTCCTCAATGGCCGCCGTCTCACGCCGCACCCGATCAGCCAGTCCGAAGCCGGCGCTCCGACCCTCTCCACTAACGTCAATACCTTGCCGAACCGCGGCCTCGAGCGCGTTGAAATCCTGCGCGACGGCGCCTCGTCCATCTACGGCACCGACGCCGTCGCTGGCGTCGTGAATTATGTCACCAATAAAAATTTCCGCGGCACCGAGCTCGCGCTGCGCTTCGGCCAGACCCGCTACGGCGACGGCCAAGAAACCCGCGCGACCCTCACCCACGGTCTGGAGTTTGCCAAAGGCCGTGGCCGCGCGATGATCACCGCCGATTTTTACAGCCGTGAAGCGATGTATGCCCGCGATCGCTCGTTCTCCGCCGAAGCGGACAACAGCTACCGCGCACCCGCGCCGTGGAATGTTTCCACCAACACCACCTTCAACCTGCGCTCCGCCACCACCCAATACGGTAATTACCTCCTTGGCACCGTGGGTGGCACGGATGCTTTCGGCTCGGTCAACTCGTTTACCGGCGCGCGCCCCACGGGTGTCCCCGCGACCTTGGCCGCCACTTCCGGCGCGTTTTTCCTCGTGCCCAATGGCACGGGCGGCGCGGCCTTCGCCACTGCCACTCCGAGCCGCACGGACGTGACGGCCGATTACTACTGGAACAACAACGCAGCGCGCGTCATCCAGCCCAAGTCCGATCGCACCAATATTTTTGCTAGCGGCGAATTTGACCTCACGAATCGCATCACCGCGTTCGTCGATGCCAGCCTCTACCAGGCCCAGTCCATCACCTACCGTGAATCCGACGGCATCACGCAAAGCACCGACGGCTTCATCATCGTTCCCGCGAGCAATCCTTACAATCCCTTCGGCACGCGCTTCTGGTCCCCGACCGGCGCCGCCAATACAGATGGCACCGCGCGCCTCACCGGCACGCCTTCCGCCGTCTCGATCACCAACAAGCGTCTCTCCGATCTCGCGACGCGCACCGATTACGTCGACACCTCCGTTTATCGCGGCGTCATGGGCCTCCGCGGCAAACTCAGCGGCTCCTGGTCTTGGGAAGCCGCGCTGCTTTATTCTGCGGCTCGCGTCATCGAAAATGAAACCGGCCCAAGCCGGAAATCCGCTTTAATCGCCGCCATCAACCAGACCGATCCGGCTAAAGCGTTTAATCCTTTCACCCGCACCTTTGCCGTGCAAAACGGCACGCTCGTCGCCACCGGTAACTATAAAAATCCCGACAGCGTCACCTCGGCGTTCCGCTCGGAATTCATCCGCAACGGCATCGCGAAACTCGGTAGCGGCGATGTTCGCGCCTCGGGTGATGTGTTCCCTCTCTGGGGCGGCAACGCCATCGGCGGCGCCATCGGCGGCGAGTTCCGCTATGAGACTTACGATGATTATCGTCCGCCCTACGCCGGCCTGAATCCTGCCGGCTCCGGCCTCAATCCCGTGAGCAACGACTTTCTCGGCTTCTCGCCCAATTCCGACACTCACGGTAACCGCCACGTCGCCGCCGCCTACCTCGAAACGGTGGTTTCGCTCGTCGGCAACAAATTCACGCTCCCGCTCGTGCGTTCGCTCGAGCTCAGCGCCTCGGCGCGTTATGAGAGCTACACCGATTTCGGCGATACCACCAAACCGAAGTATGGCATCAACTGGCGCCCCAACTCTTGGATCATGGCTCGTGCCTCCTATAACGAGGGTTTCCGCGCGCCTAACCTTGCCCAACTCTTCACTGGTACGCTCATCCGCACTGTTACCGGCAGCACCGATTCTTACCGCAGCGCGGTCACAGGTTTGACCACCGACGGCCCCTCGAATCGCCGCAGCGTCGCCTCCGGTAATCGCGCTCTCAAGCCCGAGACTTCCACCGGCAAATCCGGCGGCGTTGTCATCGATGTGCCCTTCGTGAAGGGCCTCTCCCTCTCCGTCGATTACTGGGAAATTGAACAGAAGAGCATCATCTCTTCCTCCGGTTCGATCGCCGATGACACCGCGGCCCTCCAAGCTGCCACGCAGGCTGCCCTCGCCGCGGGCCAGAACATCAACTCCATCGACCTCGGCTCCGGCACCGGTAACTACAAGGGTGACGGCTCC
This sequence comes from Opitutus sp., assembly GCA_009695065.1. Next base: position 93,116 of record SIBR01000008.1, read on the forward strand.
GTTGTCCGCCTCGCTGCCACTCAGGCCGATCGCGATTTCTTCGCCGCTTACAACGCCAGGCAAGTCCCCGGTAATCAGCGTGCCGCCGTCGGCTCGATCGATATCCTCCGCACGACCTACTTCAACAAAGCCTCCCAGTTCGTGAACGGTTTCGACTTCGACGTGAACTACAGCTTCCCGAAACTCGTTCTCGGCAACTTCGTGTTTAACACCACCTGGACCAAGCTGAACGATTTCCACAACTACAGCGTCCCCGGCGCCTCCCGCACGGAACTGCGTAACACCAACGCCGCGGGCGGTGCCTCACCCAACTGGCGCGGTGCCACCACCCTCACCTGGCGCCGCCAGCAATGGGGTGCGGGCTTTGGCTTCTACTACATCGGCAGCTACACGGACACCGGCGCCACCACCACGCAGGCCACGTACCAGTCGCTCGGTTCCCCGAGTTACATCACGCCCATCGTGAACAACGGCGCGGTTTCCTACCGCTACACGGTCCACGACACGAAATCTTACAACATTTACACCTCCTACCGTATCGTTTCGCGTAACACCTACCTCAACAAAACCGACATCCGCCTCGGTGTGAACAACCTCTTCAACGCCAAGCCCCCGCTCTCGAGCGACTCGCGCGGCTACGATCCGGCCGTTTATAACACCATGGCGCGCGGTCTCACTTGGTCGGCGCAAGTTGCCAAAAAATTCTAAGACCTATTAGAATCTGGACCGCCTCTCCGGTGTGGCGGTCCCTTCAATCACGCAGCCGGCTAATGCTGAACCGAAATCAACTTCTGTTCATCAGCATTGGCCGGCTTCGATGCGCAACATCCGCGACCGGCAGTAACTCAAGGCCGATGGTGAACCCGGTACGGATACGAGTTTCATGGACAGTCAGGGCAACAAGGCGATTGCGCTAAAAAATTGTCGGCGCGTGGAGCTGCGTGAATTCTCCGTTTTGGCGGGCGGACATTTCGCGCTGCTCGCGCCGGGCGTAAATTTTTTTGAACATCGACAAATTCGATATCGACACGAATCGCGACGGTTTTGACATCGACGCGTGTCGCGATGTAAAAATCACCCGATGCCGGGTGAATTCTCCCAGTGACGACGCAATTGTCCTGAAAAGCTCTTTCGAGTTGGGCTATGCGCGCGCGACGGAGCGTGTGACTATCTCGGCTGCGCCGTGAGTGGTTTTGACCTCGAGACGATGCTCGATGGCACCCGCCAGCGTACCCAGCAGGTCGCGCCTGATCGTGACGGTGTGACGGGCCGTATTAAAATCGGGACGGATTCGAATGGTGGTTTCAAAAAACATCACGATCCGCGATTGCACCTTTGAACGCTGCCGCGGGCTGGCGTCGGAGACTGTCGATGGCGGCGTGATCGAGGATGTGGTCGTGAAAAATTTGACGATGAAAGAAGTGACGACCGCGCCCTTGTTCATTCGTTTGGGCAATCGCGTGCGCGGGCCGGATAATCCGCCGGTTGGCGCGGTGCGTCGGATTAGTATCAGCAACGTGCAGGTGCGTGATCCGGAGGCGAGGTTTGCCTCGCAGATCGTCGGGCTCGTCGGGCATCCAATTCAAGATGTGCGCTCGAGTGATCTCACTATTGAGTATCGCGGCGGTGGTACCGCCGATGAGGCGAAGCTAGAGCCGGCGGAAAACGAGCGCGGTTATCCGGCACCGAGCATGTTTGGGACGTGGCCGGTTTATGGTTCTTTTGTGCGGCACGTGGCGGGCTCACCGTTGAGCGGATGAAAGTGAGCGACGCGGCGTCTGAGGCGCGTCCGGCGGTGTGGCTCGAGGATGCGGTGGGTGTGAGTCTGAGGGAGTTTGATGCCCAGCAAACGGTTGGGTCGCCGCGTCTGGTTTTGCGCGAGGTGCGCTGAAATCTCGCGGGTGGTTAACGCGCAGCGAGGTGTTTCGCGAGGAAAGCGAGGGCTACGGGTCGGAGGTCGCGCGAGAGGGCTTTCTTGTTCCAAAACTCAAAATCAAACGTGTGGCCGGCGCCTTCGACCAAGATGAACTCGTGTTCTACTCCCTTACGGACGAGAGCTCCGGCCAAGGTCCACGATTGGCCGATATCGACCGTGCCATCAATGAGGCCATGGATGATGAGCACAGGCGGAGAATTTTTCGTAACGTGAGACACCGGCGAGGCGAGGGTGAAGACGGGGTCGTCGATGCTCGCGGCGCCGAAGACTTTCAGGTCGCCGCCTGGCTTGCGTTTGCCATTGGGCACGCCCTTGGCGTCGGTTTCCAAGCGCGTGAGCAGGCTGGCCGGACCGTAGAGATCGATGATGCAGCGCACTTGGCTCGAAATTCCTGGGTAGGGCGTGGCGTTGGCCGTGGGTTCAAACTCCGGCTGATCCGCTGTGAGCCCGACCATCAAAGCGAGGTGGCCACCCGCCGAGCCACCGGCGACGGCGATGCGCTCGGGATCGATTTGATACTCGGCCGCATGGGCGCGCAGAAAGCGGACGGCGTTTTTGCAATCATGCAGGTTGATTGGCCATGCGCCGTCCCTGAGCCGATAGTCGATGCTGACCGCGACGTAGCCGGCGGCTGCCAAAGTGCCGCAGATTTCGGCGGCGCGGGTTTCGTTTTTCGTGCCGCCGGTCCAGCCGCCGCCATGAATCCAAACGACGGCTGGAGCGAGCGTGCCGGCGGGAAGCGTGGCGGGCAGGTAGACATCGAGTTTTTCGGCGCGGCCGGGGGCGAGAAAGGTGACGTCTTTCAAAACGCGTGGGGCTGATTCAGCGGCGTGAACGGAGCCGAACAGCGACAGAGCAAACAGGGCCAGAGGAGCGAAGCGGGGCACGGTGCATTCAATACGGCTCGTGTGCGCAACTCAAGTGTCATGGGCGTTCGCCCTCCGGCGCGACGTTGGCTGCGTTGCTGGCTTCAACTCGTCACGCCGTCAGCGATGTTTCGGTCCACATCGAGCCGCTGAAATAAGCGCGGCGGTCCGCCGTGCGTCATGCAGGTACGGCGCGTTTAATCGAAAAACTTCCGCGCGAGTTTCCAGCTCACGTAAACTCCCACTAGGCTGCCGACGCCGCTGAGCATGAAGTTGGCGAAAAAATCCTACCCCAGCGCCTCGCCCAACCACCAGCCGATGTAGCCGCCAATCGTAGTGCCGATGAAGATCCAGAATTTGTTCACGGTTTAACGGGTGCGGTAAAAGTAGGCTTGGTCGCCTCAGCGGCGAGTAGTTGCTCCATCAGGGATTCGGCGGCGGCCTTGGCAATGGCTTGAAGCATGATCCGATCCGTATTGTCGCCGACTTCGTACGTGCAGGTGGGAATGCCGAATTCGCGATACACCCAGTTGTGCGAGGTCGTGATCGTCGGCTTGCGCTGCGTAGAGCGCTTCGGGGTGTTGTGGGGCAGGCGGGAGGTGATGCCGGAGATCCAGGCGGCGGTGAAACCGGGTAATTGCGAGAGCCAATCGTCTGGTTGCGTGTAGAGGCCGTCCACGAAACTCGAGTGAAAATCGATGTGGAAATAGTGCGGACCGCGCGCACGCAGGGCTTGGATTTGATCGCGCACAGCGCGGGTCTCGGGGTTTTCCCATAGGCCCCAATCGCGGTTGAGGTCGACGCCGCGAGCGTTGTGGCGCCAGTGGCCGCCGTTGACGCCATCGGGGTTGACGAGGGGTACAAGCATCACGGCGAATTTTTCTCGAAAACGGTGCGCGAGCGGCGTCTCGGCGACGAGGGTTTCAATGAAGCGGAGCAACGCCTGCGAGCCGGTCGTCTCGGGGGGATGTTGACGGCTGACTACGGTGATGAAGTTGGGCTTCGTGCCGACCGGTACGGCGTTGATCTCGAGTTTGTGGAGAGGTTGGCCGAGCACGGAACGGCCAATCTCGTTGCGCGTGACAAACGGCAGTCGCTCTAGCGTACGGCTCCAAGCTTCGAGGCGCTCGGTGGAAATGATTTCCTGTGCTGAAACCCAAAGTGGTTCTGGGCCGACTTTTAGCGTGATCGTGCCTTCATCGGCGGCGGAGCCGCGCTTAAAAGCTTCTGCCGGTAATGTGATCCAGCTCGTGCCATCGACGCTGATTTTGGGAATGTAGCGCAGCGCGGCACCTTCGCAGTTGACGTGAATTTTGATGGTTTTCGCTGTTTTGGCAGCGACGCGGAACGCGAACCACGGGCTCGCGTTGATCGGGCGATTTTCCGGCGCGGTGACGACGGCGAAGTGATCGCGGGCGGTACGCGTGCAGGCGTTGATGCGTGCGGCGGCGAATTGGGTGTCAAATGTGACTCCGTCCTCGCTGAATTCCCACGTGCGCACGGGGGTGGCAGTGAGCGCCGGCGTCGCCGGCGTGGCTGCGCGCGTGAGCTGCGGGACGAAGCTGCAAGTGGCGGCGGCGATTACACCGGCGAGAATAAACGAGGATAGTCGGGGAGCAGTTATCATGGCAACGATTGGGGCGATGAATCGAGAGAAGTAGGTGCTGCGTTGCGTTGTGAAGGGCCGCGGTGGGTTTGTCCATCGGAGTGAGCGGGTCCCGAAAACTGGGCCAGGTGGAGTGTTAGTCTTTGGCTTGGGTTGATGTGATGATTTCGGTGGTGGTTTGCAATTCTAGGCGGAGGGACGGACCGGCTTGGCGGTCCGGCCCGGAGCCTGGAATTGATGAGGATTTTCCCGCGGCGAAGCGTTGCGGAGAGAGGTGTCCTGACCCTCCCAGCCCGCTAAAACGCCTAGAATCGAAAGGAAATCGGCATAGTGGTCGTTTGAGCACTTAACCCCAAAACGGCCCTTGCCGTCCTTGGCTTGATGGCTCGCGAACTCTACCGACCCTTCGGCCGTGAGCGAAGATACCGCATCGTCAGGTCAAAATCGCTCAGCGTTTGCCGCAACGCCCCGCGCCGGCCGAACCGTCGCCCCGAACTGAGCACGCAAGGAGGAAGCAGGACGATCCGACCCAATTTCCGCACGCGCAGCGAAAATTCCATATCCTCGAATATCTTAATCGCCGGGAAACCGCCCACCGCAGCGAAGGCCGTTCTGCGCGCAAACATGGCCTGATCGCCCAGCAGGCACCCCCACCAACGCACCCGCCAGCCGGCCAGCCAACACGTGAAACGCAAAAAAGCCGAAGGATGCGCGAAGCGCCGACGGAATCCGCCACCCACAACGCGCGCGTCGTGGCTTAGCGCTCCTTTCAGTGCCGCCAGCCAACCCGGCGGAAGCACGGTGTCGGCATGAAGGAACAGCAACACGTTACCGTGCGATCGGCTGGCACCCAAGTTGAGTTGATGGGCTCGCCCTGCCACGGACGACGACAACACCGTCGCTGCTGTGGCCCGGGCGATGTCGAGCGACTCGTCCGCACTCCCGCCGTCGACCACGGTGACGTCAACCTCGCCGCCGGCCGCAAACGCGGAGTCCAGACACGCGCGCAGATTCGCTGCCTCGTTCAACACCGGCACGATCACACTCACCCGAATCGGTTCAACGGGTTCTAGCGGTGAGAGTGACGAAATTGGATGCATGCGAGGACGGTCCGAGTGAGACGGGCACCCCCCATAAGAGATTGCCAAAAAACTTCCCAGACGGAATAACGCCTGAGAAGCTGTGAAAAAACCCTCATGCTCAAGATTTGGTGAGTCGGCGAAGCATGAGGGCGGAAGCAGCGAGATAGATCATGGCCTCGGAATGAGTGGGCTTAACTTCAGAGTCCTTGGAGAGACGTCGGAAGTTGCCGAGCCAAGCGAAGGTGCGTTCGACGATCCAGCGCTTGGGCAACACCACAAAGCGATGGGGGTGGATTTTTTGCACGACGTGGGCGGTGAG